>JBBSAM010000001.1:0-397412 GCA_038252255.1 Acidimicrobiia bacterium
CGGCCGGCGAAGCTCGTCGAACAGGTCCGCCAGCGCGATCTCCTGCGCCTCCCCCGAGAGGGTCGGGCACTTGTACCCACCGTCCTCAATATGCCGACGGAGGGACGCCTCCGGCGCGATGCCGTAACACTCCACGTAGTACGCCAGGCCCAGATTCCACGCCCAGCTCCCGTCGGTCGCATACCCGACAGGGACCCGCTTGGTCCGGTCAGGGTCCAGCCAGTCCGTATCCAACACCCGCGCCTCGACCAGCACGGTGCCGCTGCGCAGGTACGCCGCGACCTGTTCGCACTCCTCGACGTTGCCCAGCCTCGGCCGGTCCTCGCTGAAGTAAGAACGCCCGTCTGCGATGCCGTCATACAGGGGAGATACGTGCATCCGTCCTCCGATCCGAGGTGTGCCGGGTCGAGAGTCTCACGACCGGCGGTCACAGCGACACCGCCAGACACCTGGACGGTCCGACCGGATGGTTCACCACCACTCCTGACCACGGCCTACGCCTTTTCGCCTACGATGCCATCGGGCCCAGGCGCTACGCGCCCCCGTAGCTCAGGGGATAGAGCATCGGTTTCCTAAACCGTGTGTCGCAGGTTCGAATCCTGCCGAGGGCGCTCCGCCTGATTCGTTACGGCTTGATGTGATTCCAGATGCGGGCGACGGCCGGCCGGGCCGCGCTGTCGGTGCCGCCGAGATACAGCTGGTCGATGCCGGTTCGCGCTTCGGCAACGTCGACGTGCGCGAGCACGACGCCAGCGCGCCCACCGTTGCCATACGTCGGGTCGAGGGTACCGGTGTGCGCGTCGTAGCGCGCGACCAGCGGCGCACCCCCGTTCGCGGGCGCACCGGCGACGACCAGGAACCGTCCACCGTTCGTCGACACGAGCGCGGTGGGATCGAGGCGTCCCCCGTCGGCCAGCACCAGCACGAGGACGCCGCCGTTGCCGAACTGCAGATCGGGCGAACCGTTCGCCCCGAGGACCTGCACGAACGACACGCGCGGGTCCGGCGCCTGCGAGAGGACATAGGTGACGGTGGCGATCGTCGCGGTGCGACCGTCGCCCAGCGATACGAAGCCGGGGATCGGATAGAAGCCGACGGTGTCGGCGTTCGGGAGACTGGCGAGCGGCGGACCGATGAACACCGGCGAGTCCACGACCGCTCCGTCGGCGTCGAAGTGCTGCACGCGGGTGGTGACGTCTTCTAGGCCGTTCGACGGGATCACGGCACTGCGGCGTTCGAGCGCCGCGACACCCGCCGGGACCGAAACCAAGCGCGTGGCGATGTGCCATTCGAAATTGATCGGCGACTCGATCACGGGAATCGGTATGTCGATCTGGGTGGTGCTCACCATTGCGCCAGCGGAGGAGAGCGCCATCGCGATGAGCGGCGCGACCGACGTGCGGCTGGGCGGGAGGGTCGCGTAGCCCAGTCCCAGATATCCCCCGTTCGGAAGGGCCGCGATCTCGAGCTCGTTGATCGTGCTCGGCAGGTCCACGATGCCGTTCCCACCACCGAAGGCCGGGTCGAGAACGCCCGCGGCCGTCACGCGCCACACCTGCCAGACCTGGGGACCATTCGCCGGGAGATGGCTGCACGTGAACAGCACGCTCGTTCCCGTCGCGATCGCGCCCGAAGTGTCGTGGCAGCCCGTCGGCAGCGTCGAGCCCCACGTCGGGTCGACCACACCTTCGGCCGAGATGCGCGTGAGCGGGCGGTCTCCGCTGCGGGTGGCGATCACTCCACCGTCCGCCGTCGGGACGAGCGCCGTCCGGCCTCCGGTTGGGCCGCCCGCGACGCCGTACGGGACCGACCCGTTCGGTGAGAACCCGAGATCCGGAGTCCCGGGCGCGCACGCGGCCACGAGCAACGCGCCCAGTGCGATCACGACGAACCGTGCCCGCATCCCCTGCCCCCCTGCCCCGTCCGGACGGTGGATCGCCGCCGGGGGGTTCACGCTATCCGACTGCCTATACCGGACGAAAGGGTGATGTCGCTCTCAGGCGCGAGTGGCGAGCTCGGCCCAGACGACCTTGCCGTCGGCCGTGCGCTCGGTGCCCCAGCTCGGGCACAGCGCGGCGACGAGCGTGAGCCCGCGCCCGCCTTCCAGGTCCGTGGTCAGCGGCCGCGGCTCAGCCGGAACCTCGCTGCCGTCGCGGACCATGAGCTTCACGGTCCCGTCGATCCGCGACATCGAGACGCGGAACGGGGAACGGGCGTGCCGGACCGCGTTCGTCGCCAGCTCCGAGGCGACGATTGCCGCGTCTTCGAGCAGGTCCGTCTCGCCCCACGCCTGCAGGGTCGACGCGACGAACCGCCGCACCGCACGGATTGCGAGCGGGACCGGTACGAAGAGCTCCGAAGTGGTCGTCTCGAAACCGGGATCCGATGGCCCTTCCGGCATTGACTCGTATCGATCCGGAGGCACGATGTCCGTGTGCTGCTGGCAGACGTCGCGCACGATCGCGAGGTCCGACGCGCTCTCGAACGATGACGCCGCGTACACGCAGTAGAGCGAGAAGACGTGTCGGGTGGCGAACTCGTTCCAGAGGTCCTCGAGCGCCATCGCGGCAGTCAGGTTCCCTTGGTCCCAGAGCAAGGAGACCATCTCGCCGACGATCCGCACCGGGCGCGGTCCAGCCCGCTCGAGCAGACCTCCGACGACTTCGTTGAACCGAGCGGAGTCCGCGACCCCGTCCACCAGGAACGTCGACAGCATCTCGGCGGCGTCGACTACCACGTACCGTCCGTCGGATGCGGATGCGGCCACGTCGACGCCGATCGCAGCAAGCGCGCGCTCGAAGCGCTCACGGTGCGCGGCCGTCGTGATCACGATGACGAGGTCGCCGGTGGCAACTCCCTCGGCGAGAAACTCCCCCACACCGCGCACGAGGTCGGCGTCGTCGTCGTAGATCTTGACGACGTGGGCACCGGCGCCGCTCGCCCGATCTTGCGTGCTCACCACAACATCATCCTAAATGGTGCTCGATTACCCGGGCACCGACGGACATGACACGATCTCGGCCCCGGCCGTACGCGGCACGGTGCCAAGACTGGTCGTACCCGGACCCGGCCTGGCACAACCACGGGAACGAGAGGCGGGACTTGTGACCTCGGTCGCCGAACAACGGCTCATGCTGGCGCTGCAAGCCGCCGAGCTGGGGACGTGGACCTGGGACATGGCGTCGGCCCGGACGGTGTGGGACGTCCGCCTCGAAGCGCTCCATGGTCTCCCGCCGGGTGGTTTCGGGGGCACCTTCGAACACTGGGTCGAGGCCCTGTACCCCGACGATCGCGCCGAATGCCTTCGGCGAGTGGAGAAGGCCCTCGCGGATCCGGGCCCGTACGTCCTCCTCCACCGCTGCACCTGGCCTGACGGCTCCATCCACTGGATCGAGTGCCGGGGGCGGGTCACCGTGGACGAGGACGGATCTCCGACCGGGACCATCGGCGTCGCGATCGACGTCACCTCACGCGAGCAGCACGCGGCGGCGGTCGTCGAGGAGCTCGAGCAGGAGCACCATCTCGTCGAGAGCCTCCAGCAGGCCATCCTCCCGTCCTCGCTACCGTCGGTCCCCGGGGTCACGGTCGCGACCCGGTACGTCGCGACTGCGGGACCGACCGTCGTCGGCGGAGACTGGTACGCGTCCGTACCGCTACCCGATGGTCGCGTCGGGCTCGCGATCGGCGATGTCGCCGGCCATGGTCTCGGCGCCGTCGCGAACATGGCCGACGTGCGGTTCAGCCTGCGCGCGCTCGCCCTCGGCGAACAGGATCCCGAGCGGGTCCTCGCCCGGCTCAACCAGGTCGTCGAGCTGTTCGAAGGCGACACGTTGATCACCGCGCTGTACGGCGTGCTCGACCCGGAGAAGAAGACCTGGTCGTACTGCAGTGCGGGCCACTACCCGCCCGTGCTGCGCATGGCGGACGGCACGACGACCCTCTTGGCCGCGAGTGGACAACCTCCGCTCGGCTTGCCGGCGGAGTACCGGCGCTACGACACGCCCGTCGACTCGGGTGCGATCCTCGTGCTCTACACGGACGGTCTGATCGAACGGCGCGGGGAGTCGATCACCACCGGGCTCGAACGCCTGACGTCGGCCTGCCGGGACGGATCGAGTGATCCCGAGGAGCTCTGCGACGAGCTCCTGAAGCAGCTGCTCGACGAGCACTCGAACCATGACGACGCCGCGCTGCTCGTGGCCTCGCTCGCCTAGCCCCTCGGCGTGACGACAGCCGTCAGTCGTACTCTGCGGACCCCTGCACCCAGATGAACGACTGCGCGTCGATCATGTCGCGCGGTCCGAGATCGGCCTGGTCGAAGCGCACGCGGCGGGCGAATGCCAGCAAGCCGGCGTACGTCTCCCACTGCGGCGTCGACCGGTAGACGAAGTCGACCTCGTAGGCCGCCACCGCGATCCGGGTCACGTTCGGCTTCAGGAGCATGTGGACCCGGGGCCGGGCGATGAAACCGAACACCGTGACGATCGGCCAGGTCAATACCCGCGTCTGGCGCCGCGGGAGCGCAGCCACCTCGCGGCACCACCGCTCGAAGCGGTCGCGCTCACTCCCCGACCCGTAGATCCAGTCGTGCAATCCGAGCGCGAACGTCCGCGCTCCGATCGGGTACGCAGCGCGTCGCGCAGCGCCATCTTCTCGAAGGAGAACAGCAGGTTGGTGCGCGACTCCAGCCTCAGGCACCGGCTCGCAATCTCCTCGTACTCCCCGGCTTCGATCAGCGAGCGGTAGGTATCGCGGTTGAGCAGCGCCAACCATTCCCGGTGGGCATCCCACTTGTAGCCCCGCTCCGTCTCGACGTAGATCTCGTCGCGGAAGCCGTCGGGGAAGAAGCTCAGGAACCGCTCCCGGCACTGCCGGGCGGCCGGGGTGAGCCTCCTCGCTGCCGCTCGCCGGCGGCTTCGCGACTGCGTCGTGCGGGTATGAGTAGTCGTAGTCGTCATCTTGAGATCGGTACCCGCGTCCATGTCCACCCAACCCTTGGCCCACGCCCGCAGCGAGCGCACCCGGGACGTCGCCACCATCGGGATCTATGGATTCGACCTCGACTCGTTCCTCGCGACGCTCACCGGAGCGGGCGTCGTATCCGTGTTCGACGTCCGGCAGCGGCGGGGGGTCCGGGGACCGAAGTACGCGTGGGCGAACTCGCTGCGCTTGCAGGCCGCGCTCGCCGGGGCGGGGTTCGCGTACCAGCACCATCCGGAGCTGGCACCGACGACCGAGCTCCGGCACCTGCAATACGCGGAGGACGCACGGCAGGGCGTGGGCAAGCGGTCTCGCGTCACGCTCGCACCCGAATACGCGACCCGCTACGTCCACGAGATCCTCGATCACGTGGATCTCGCTCCAGTCGTCGCCGCCATGCCGCCGACGGGGGCTACAGCACTGCTCTGCGTCGAGGCCGACCCGGAGGCGTGTCACCGGTCTCTCGTCGCCGCACGGCTCGCCGACCGGTACGGCGCGCGAGTGCAGCACCTGTTGCCGGCCGGCTGATCACGCGGGCTCAGCTCTGGAGCTTCATCGCGGCCCGGGCGAGGCGAGCCGCCTCTCGCCGCGCGCCGGCGGCCCGCTCCTCGGCGTCGTGCGCGTCCCGCCGGGCCTGGTCCAGCTCCGCTTCGAGACGATCCACCTGTTCGTAGCGCTCCCGCGCGGCGGACTCTGCCACCGCAACCTCGTCCCGCGCGACCTGCCACGCCGCGTCGGCCTCCGCGCGCCGGCGAGCGAGCTCCTCGGCCGCGGCCCGCTCGCGTTCAACCCGGTCGGCCTCGGCCTGCCGGGACTTCCCGGCGGCCGCTTCCTCTCCTTCGGTGTCGCGCTTCGCCGACGGCGGCTTCTTCGCCGTCGGCACCGGCGCAGCCGGCGGGGGCAAGTCCGGCACCAGCGTCAGACCCGGGCCCTCGGGGAACCCCGTCACGCCCTGGACCTCCCGGATCAGGCGGCCGCTCCGCAGCAGCTCGCCCGTCGCGTCATCGACACTCGCGGCGTGCAGGGTCGCGGCAATCTGCGCCCGGTACCCATCGGTCGCGCGCGGGCCGAGCGCCGCGAGCGCGGCATCGGTCGCGTCAGCGAGGGCGCCCCGGTGCGCCCGAGTCACGTCGCGGATCTCCTCGCGCCCGCCCGCCGCGCGCGTCTGGGCATCGTGCAGCTCGCGGCTCCGCTCGAGAAGGGACTCGACGAGCCCGGGCTCGCGCCGGCTCATCTGGTTCAAAGCCCACACGGCAGTGGTCGGCCGGCGCGCGGCGACGAGCGCCTTCGCGGCATCCTTGTCACCCGCCGCGCGCAGCTCGCCGGCGAGTCGCTTCCGCGTGGCCACGAACTCGGAGAGCTCGGCCCCGTAGAGCTCGTCGAGCGCGGCTTCGAGCCTTTCGGAGCTCCCCGACCCGGCCATCGAAATCAGCCTATGACGGGCAGGAGACTCCGCTCAGAGCGGCGAGCCGGCGAACACGAGACCCTCGCGACGCGCGATGCGGATCGACCACGAGACCGTGAAGATGATCGCCGCGCCCGTGATGGTCAAGCTCGTGATCGTCTTCACCAGGATGAACGTCGCGACCGGCAGACTCACCAACATCCCGAAGGTCGTGATCGCGGTCAGGAGGTGGACTCCGGCCCAGAGAAAGGTGAGGCCGACGAACAGGCGGATGACCTCGGGCCGGTTCGCCACGTCGGGTGCGATCGGGCAGAAGTCGTGTGCGAGCCGGCTGATCACCGGCCGCCCGATCATCACCGAGCCGAGGAACACCGCGCCGAGCGCGACGGTGGTGGCGAGCGGCTGCAGGAAGTAGGCGAACATGCTTCCGCTCAGCAGCCCGACGACGGTGCGCACGACGAGCCCCAGTGTCCCGAGCATGAGGATCGACGGGATCGGCTGGTGAAACGCGAGTCGCCGGCCCACCGCGACGAACGCCCACACCAATGCGGCGATCATCGCGACCGTGCCGCTCGCGAAGACCACGAGCACGTACAAGATGATCGCCGGGATGATCGTTGCCTCGATGAGGCTCGGCACCGATCGGCGGGCGACCGCACCGAGGATCGCGGGGCGCGAGAACTCGGACCCACCCGACGCTTCACCCTCCACGACCGGCCGCGCGACCAGCAGCGGCTTCCCGTGGTTCGTCAGGGCCTCGCTCATGTCGACGACCGATCCTGGCTGCACCAGCGGAACAATCTGTCCGGCATGAGCACCTGCGCCGAGGGTACACGCCGTTTTGGCCGCCTTCCGATCAGGCCACGGTCGCGGGGGACCTGCCGGCGAGAGATGGGACACGCCGTTCCTCCGGTCTGGGTCTGGGACCGGAGGAACGGCGTGGTGGCGATGCCCGCCGTGCGGACCGCGGCGACCCCTGTCACTCGACGAGACGGCCCCAACACGCCTCGGCTCAGTTGCCGCATTCCACACGGCGGGCCTGCCACCCGGATCGGGGGGAGATCCGCCACCGTCAGTTGTACGGCAGGCGCGTAAAGCGACGGTAAAGCGAACCAGCTCCGAGGAAAGGGCGGGAATGTCCGGCTCCTTCCCGTGGAATCCGTCCGGCCACGTCGGAGGCAACCGTTAGCCTCAACCGGTGCTCGAGGCCGGACTCTGGGGGCTGCTCGGCCAGGCGTCGCTGATACTCGGCGCGTTCCTCGCGATCCGGTTCGCGGTACCCAATCAGCTCATCGGATTGATCACCGCGTTCGGCGCCGGGACCCTCGTCGCGGCCGCCGCCTTCGAGCTCAGTGTCCCCGCCTACCACGAGGCCGGCGCCGAGATGACGGGCGTCTGGATCGCGGTGGGAGCCGTCACGTTCTTCATGGCCGATCGGTTCGTATCGCAGCGCGCACCGAAGGGGGAGCACGCATCCACCGGCATCGCGCTGGGCGCGCTGCTCGATGGCATTCCCGAGTCCGTCGCGATCGCGATCTCACTGATCTCCGGCGCGACGGTGAGTGGTGCGATGGTGGTTGCCGTCCTGCTCCCAACCTTCCCGAAGGCATGGCATCCACGCCGGGCTTCGTGCGGAGTGGCTGGTCCAAGGCCCGGGTCCTCGGACTCTGGTCGGCGATCGCGTTGGCCGGTGCGATCGCGGCCGCGCTCGGGTACCGGCTCCTCGGCGACGCGCCCGCGGACGTGCTGGGCGCGATCCAGGCTTTCGCGGCCGGCACGATCCTGACCATGCTGGCGTCCGTGATGATGCCCACCGCCTACAAGGACGGGAAGGAGCCCGTCGGGCTCACGTTCGTGTTCGGGTTCGCGCTTCTCGCCTTCCTCACCACCTTGGGCGCCTGATCCCATGGTGATGGCGGATCGACCGGGGGTGAAGACGGCACCCTTACCGGAGACTGCGCTCACGCTGGTGGAGCTCGGCGCGCGGATGTCCACGACGCTCGCCACGCTGCCGATGCACCAACCCTGGCGCGGGCCCGAATCGGTCGTCGACAACACCGTGCACGAGAGCGTGCGTGAGATCTTGAAGACGCTGCTCACCTTCTCGCTGACGTTGCCCACCCCGCGACTGCGTTCGCTCGAGAAGTTCCTCGACGACCTCTGCCGGAGCGTGTTGCGGCCGGTTGCGACGCGCGACGGCGTGACCGTCGAGGACGACGAAGTGGGCGGGATCCCCGGCGTCTGGGTGCGGCCGCCCCATCGCCCCCGGGCGACCATCCTCTATCTCCACGGTGGCGGCTACCTCGCGACGACACCCTGGATGTACTCGCTGTTCACCGCCGAGCTCGTACGGGCGACGGGATGCGACCTCTTCATCGTCGACTACCGCCTCGCGCCCGAGTTCCCGTTCCCCGCCGGGCTGCTCGACGCGACCCACGTGTTCGAAACGCTGCTCGATGACGGCCGACCCCCGACCGAGCTGTTCGTCGCGGGCGACTCGGGTGGAGGCGGCCTCGCGACGTCACTGTTCGAAGACGTGCGCGCGGAGCACCTGCCCGAGCCCGCCGGCGCGATCCTGTTCTCGCCCGAGGTGGACCTGGTCATGGGCGAGCCGTCCGTGAAGGCGAACGCGCGTCACGACGTGCTGCCCGACCAGATCCCTGTGCTGCAGTACCTCGCCGGGGCCGACCCCCACGACCCGCGGGTATCGGTGGTCTACGCCGATGTGCACCGCTTTCCTCCGACCTTCATCGCGTACGGGGACATGGAGATGTTCCGTGACGAGATCGTGGAGTTCATCGGCATGTTGAAGGACGCCGACGTCGGGGTGGCGGTCTTCGAAGCGCCCTTCCTCTTTCACGTGTACGAGATCCTCATGCCGTGGGCCACCGCGTCCAAGGCGACGATCGCCGCGGTGTCGGCCTTCATCGACGACCGGTTGGCCCCGCCCGACTGACCCGCGCACACCACACACGGGCAGCGGAAAGCCGGACGGGGCGCCTACCCGTCGGCCCTCCAGACCGTGTGCTGCGGCTCCCAGTCCCCGTAGCCGGTCGTCTTCGTCGCGAGACACGCATCCACGAGCAGCTCGAACAGCTGTTCGTCCGCGAATCCGGGCGGTGGCTCGGTGATGCTCCTCTCCTCCACCAGGTAGCGATGCTCCAACTCGGCGCGCAGTGCCGGGTCCGGTCGCGGCACCGCCGTTCCCGTCACGTAGAACGCATCTTCGTTCCCGTCGTTGGGAAACGCGTGCAAGGCGTAGCGCGGGTCGCGCCGCAGGTCGGCCCGCTTCGGCGACGACACGACGAAGACGTACATCCCGTCGTCGGTGAGGATGGGGCACACCGGATGGACGCGAGGTCCGCCATCGGCGCGCACGGTGGCGAGGAAGCCCAGTCCGAGGCCCACCCGGTAGAGCAGTGCGCGGCCGGTATCGGCCAGGTCCGGTCGGGCGGCTCGGAACTCTCCCCAGGTGAGCATCGCGATCACGCTCGCGGACTCCCGCGGGTTGCGTCAATGGCCCGCCTTCATCCGGGTCGTGCCATGATGCGGCGCCGCAGAGGAGGTCGACATTGAGCGCGGAAGAGATCGTGAACGAGTTCATAGCGCGGGTCGTGCGGATGGACCTCGACGCCGCGTGCGAGCTGGTCAGTGACGACGTCGAGTACGACAACGTGCCGATGGGCAAGGTCTTCGGACCCGACGGGATCAAGGGTGTGCTCGCGCAGATGGTCGGCATGCTCGACGAGGTCGACTGGGTGATCCATCGCCAGGTCGCCGCCGGCTCGCTGGTCCTGAACGAGCGCACCGACCGCTTCGGCAAGGACGGGAAGTGGATCGAGCTCCCGGTAGCAGGAGTCTTCGAGGTGATCGACGGCCGCATCACACTCTGGCGCGACTACTTCGACATGACGACGTTCACCGAGCAGCTCACCGCGCTCGCCGGCTGAGCTTCTTTCCCAACGACTGCACCAGGAGGACGCACCAATGCCCGACGCCGTCATCGTCGCCACCGCCCGGAGCCCGATCGGTCGGGCCAACAAGGGATCACTCGTCGACGTGCGCCCCGACGACCTCGCCGCCACGATCGTGCGCGCCGCGCTGGCCAAGGTTCCCCAGCTCGACCCGGCCGAGGTCGAAGACGTGATCCTCGGATGCGCGCAGCCGGCCGGGGAGCAGGGTTACAACCTCGGCCGCGTGGTCGCGCTGCTCGCGGGCATGGAGGACGTTCCGGGCACGACCGTGAACCGCTACTGCTCGTCGAGCCTGCAGACGATCCGCATGGCCGGGCACGCGATCGGCTGTGAAGAGGGCGACGTGTTCGTCGCCGCGGGCGTCGAATGCGTGAGCCGGTTCGACAAGGGTCGCTCGGACGGCGGTCCCGGCACCACGAACGACCTGTTCTCCGAGGCCCGGGCGCGCAGCAAGGCGCGTGCCGAAGGTGGGGCGCCGAGCTGGACTCCGCCGACCGGCCTGCCGGACGTGTACATCGCGATGGGCCAGACGGCCGAGAACGTCGTCGAGCAAGAGGGCGTCACCCGCGAGGAGATGGACGAGTTCGCGGCTCGGTCGCAACAGCGGGCGGTCGAGTCCCAGCAGAACGGGTTCTTCGAGCGCGAGATCATCCCGATCACACTGCCCGACGGGACGGTCATGGAGAAGGACGACGGTCCGCGCGACGGCACGACGGTCGAGAAGCTCGCGCAGCTCAAGCCGGTCTTCCGTCCCGACGGCACCGTCACCGCCGGCAACGCGTGCCCGCTCAACGACGGTGCTTCGGCGGTCGTCGTGATGAGCTCCACGCGGGCCGAGCAGCTCGGCATCACACCGCTCGCCCGCATCGTCAGCAGCGGAGTGTCGGCCCTGAACCCCGAGATCATGGGGCTCGGCCCGATCGCTGCGTCGCGCCAGGCTCTCGCCCGCGCGGGGCTGACGATGGACGACATCGACCTCGTCGAGATCAACGAGGCGTTCGCGGCGCAGGTCATCCCGTCGGCGAAGCACCTGGGCATCCCGTGGGAGAAGCTCAACGTGCACGGTGGTGGGATCGCGCTCGGCCACCCGTTCGGGAGCACCGGCGGGCGCATCATGACGACGCTGCTCAACGGCCTCGAGGACGGCGGCGGTCGCTACGGGCTCGAGACCATGTGCGTCGGTGGCGGCCAGGGCATGGCCATGATCGTCGAGCGCCTCGCCTAATCGCCCCCAAACCTCGGTTTTGGCGTCAGTAGGGACCCGATACGGGTCCCTACTGACGCCAAAACGGGGTGGGGGTCAGGAGTATTGGTTGCGGAGGTCGCGCTTTCTGATCTTGCCCATGGGATCGCGCGGGAGCGCGTCGACCACCTCGACGCGGCGGACGCACTTGTACGCCACGAGGTGCTCGCGGCAGAACGCGATCACGTCCTCGGGGCTCAGCTCGCCGTCCGGCACGACGACCGCGGCGACGAGCTCGCCGTACTCGTCGTCCGGCAGCCCGATCACCGCCACCTCGGCGACGTGCGGGTGGCGGACGAGCACCGCTTCGACCTCGGCCGGGTAGACGTTCGCGCCGCCGGTGATGACGAGGTCCTTGCGCCGGTCCACGACGTAGAGGTAGCCGTCCTCGTCCAGATACCCGACGTCGCCGAGCGTCGCGAGATCGCCGCGGTAGATGGACTCGGTGAGCTCGTCGGGCCCGGCGTAGCGAAAGCCCCGACCCCAGTCCGAGCCGATGTAGATGAGGCCGGTCTCCCCCGGCGGAAGCTCGTTGCCCTCGTCGTCCATGATCTTGATCGTCGAACCGAGCGCGGGGCGGCCGACGCTCCCCGGTCGCTCGAGCCACTCCTCCGGCGTGATCACCGTGCCCATCGTCTCGGTGCCGCCGTAGGTCTCCCACACCGCACCCGGCGGGAACATCGACATCACCTCGCGCTTCACACTCGGCGCGCACGGCGCGGACCCGTGCATCACTCGCCGCACGCTCGAGAGGTCCGCGCGGGCCCGATCCTCGGCCGGCAGGCGAGTCAGGCGGTAGAGGTGGACGGGGGCGCAGATCCAGTACGTGACCCGTTCCGCTTCGAGGACGCGCAGCGCCTCGGCGGCGTCGAAGTGATCGAGCACCACCGTGGTGTGGCCGACGATGAGCGCGCTGTGCGGGCCGCTGAAGCCGGCAAGGTGGTGCAGCGGCGACGCGGTGAGGTTGACCTCGTCGGGCTCCGCGATCCCGTACGACTCGTAGTACCGGACCATCCCCATGATCGCGGCCTCGGCGGAGGGTACGGCCCGCAGCACCGCCTTGGGCCGACCGGTGGTCCCCGACGTGTACGGGCGCAGGACCACGTAGTCCGGGTAGGCGTCCGGGATGGGCGCGGCGGGCGCGTCCGCAACGTCCGCGAGGAACTGCTCGAGCCCCGGCTCGTCGAGCAGGAACGCGACTTCGCCATCCGTGCAGAAGTAGTCGCGCTCTTCGGCGGTGGCACCGTGCGGGATGGGCACGACCTGGGCGCCGAGCCGCGCCGCGCCGAGCGCCGCCTCCATCCACTCCGGACGGTTGCGCAACGCGATGCCGAGCCGCCGCTCCGGGCCGACCCCGCGGTCGCGCAGCACGTGCGCGGCTCCCGTCATCGCCGCGTCCACCTCGGCGTAGGTGATCCGGCGGTCGCCGGCGACGATCGCGACCTTGTCCGGCCGCAGCCGTGCGTGGGCGGCCACCCCGTACTGCTCGAGCGTGGTGTCGGTCGCCGATGACATCGCCGGCGAGCGTAGTCAGCGCTTACGCGCCGTAGACCGGAGCCGGTTCGGGCGCCTGGGCGAGGAGGTCACGCACGACCGGACCGATCTCGGCCGGGTCCCAGCGGGCGCCCTTGTCGACCCGCGGGCCGTGCTGCCAGCCGTCGGCCACCGAGAGGACCCCACCTTCGACCTCGAACACCCGGCCGGTGATCCCCCGCGACTCCGCACTGCCGAGCCACACGACGAGCGGGGCCACGTTCTCGGGTGCCATCGCGTCGAACGAGTCGTCGTCCGGCACGGCCATGGTGTCGGCAAAGACGGCCTCGGTCATGCGGGTCCGTGCCGCGGGCGCGATCGCGTTCGCGGTCACCCCGTACCGACCGAGCTCGGCACTCTCCACCATCGTGAGCGCCGCGATGCCGGCCTTTGCCGCGCTGTAGGTGCCCTGCCCGACGCTGCCGAGCAAGCCGGCGCCGCTGCTGGTGTTGATGACGCGCGCGTCGACCGCCTCCCCGGCCTTCTGCTGCTCGCGCCAGTACGCGGCGGCGAACCGGGTCGGTGCGAAGTGGCCCTTGAGGTGGACCCGGATCACCGCATCCCACTCTTCCTCGGACGTGGAGACGATCATCCGGTCGCGCAGGAACCCGGCATTGTTCACGAGCACGTCGAGCCGCCCGAACGCGTCGACCGCGGTCTGCACCAGCCGCTGCGCACCCTCCCAGTCCGCGACGTCATCGCCATTCGCGACCGCTTCGCCACCCGCGGCGCGGATCAGGTCCACGACCTCACCGGCCGGGCCGGTCGAGCCTCCCGTGCCGTCGGCCTCGGCGCCGAGGTCGTTCACGACCACCTTGGCGCCTTGGCGCCCGAACTCGAGCGCATGCCCACGGCCGATGCCGCGGCCCGCGCCGGTGACGATGACCACCCGTCCGTCGCAAATTCCCATGGCGGGGGAACCTAGTGCCTGGTCGGGAGACGGTTGCCGGCGATCAGCCGGCGAGTGGTTCGGTCTCCGGCTCGGCCGGGCGGTCGGCAGGCGTGCCGCGACCCCAGAAGAACGCCAGCGCGGTGAGCACCGCGACACCGCCTGCGGCGGCGCCCCACATGGCCTCCGCGCCGGCCGCGCCGTAGAGCGGTGCGGCTCCGAACGCGGCCAACCCGGCCGCCGCGGCCGCCGCCGCGGCCCACAGACCCTGGCCCGCGGCGGTCAACGATGCGGGCGCCGAGCGGGCCACCGCAGCCTGGCCCGACGGCGTCGACACCGCGTCGCACATCGAGTGGACGAGCGCGATCAACGACGCCGTCAGCACGGAGCTCGAGATCCCGTAGCCCGCGATCAACGGGACGGTCAGCGTCAGCGCGATCACCCCGCTGCGGACCGCCCCGCGCCGGTCGGCGAGCCGCCCGCCGAACGGGCTCAGTGCGACGAGCGGGAGCGCGAACAGCGCGAGCGTCACCGCGATGACGGTCGTGCTCGCGCCGAGGTCCGTCATGTAGCGCGCCCAGGTGGCGTCGAAGACCCCGATCGACAGATAGAGGCCGGCCGCGAGCGCGAGGCCCGAGCGCACCCCGCGATTCGCGATGAGCACCCGCAACGCTCGCTTCGGGGGCGGCGCGCCGACCGGAGGCTCGTCGATCCGCGCGACTGCGGGCGAGGTGAGCGCGAGCGCGGCCGCGAGGAACAGGAACGGCGCGTGCAGCCCGAACAGCGCGGCGAGCAGCGCGGCGATCGGTGGCCCGGAGATGAAGCCTGCGACCTCGACGCTCGCGAGCCGCCCCAGCGCCTCGCCGGCCTTCGCGCCCGAGCGCGCCACGACGACGCGGCGGGCGGCCGGGACGAACATCCCCGATCCGAGCCCGAGCAGGAGCCGGGCGCCGACGAACTCCCAGAGCTGCGACGCGAGCCCGAACCACAGCATCCCGACCGCGGCGACCGCCAGACCGACCCGGAGCAGCAGGCGCGTGTACCCGTGGTCGGCGTAACGGGCGAGCCCCATCTGCGCGCCGAGACCCGCGAGAAAGCTGGTTCCCGCGATGAGGCCGAGGCCGTAGGTGGGGAGGTGGTACCGGTCCTGCAGCTCCGCCAGCAGGGCGAAGATCGCGCCGTACCCGAGCGCTTCGAACGCCGTCGCCGCGTAGAGCAGGCGCGGCACGCGCTTGGGCGACCCCGAGATCGGATCCATCCACGGATGATCGCACGCATCGTCGGATACGGTGACCGAAATGCACTACGGGGTGACCATCTTCATGACCGACCGGACGATGCGTCCCGACGAGTTCGCCCGTGAGGTCGAGGCGCGCGATCTCCATTCGATCTACATCCCGGAGCACACCCACATCCCGGTCTCGCGGCGTACTCCCCCGCCGACGGGCGACGCCCAGCTCGCCGAGGAGTACAAGCGGACGCTCGATCCGTTCGTGGCGCTCACAGCCGCCGCGACCGTGACCGAGCGAATCCTGGTGGGCACAGGCATCTGCCTCGTTGCGCAGCGCGAACCGATCGTCACGGCCAAGGCGGTCGCGACGCTTGACCAGCTCTCCGGTGGGCGCTTCGTCTTCGGCATCGGCTTCGGGTGGAACGCCGACGAGCTCGAGGACCACGGTGTGACGATGCCGGAGCGGCGTGACGTGGCCCGCGAGCACATGCTCGCGATGCAGCAGCTCTGGCGCGAGGACGAAGCCGAGTACCACGGCAAGCACGTCGACTTCTCGCCGTCATGGTCATGGCCGAAGCCAGGAGCGCGTGCCGGTGTCGCCGGTCCTCCCGTGCTGATCGGAGGCGCGGCCGGGCCGAAGATGTTCGCCCACATCGCGGAGTACGCAGACGGTTGGATCCCCATCGGCGGTCGGGGGATCCGCGCCGCGCTGCCCGAGCTCCACGCCGCGTACGAGGCCGTGGGGCGTGATCCGGCGACGTTGCGGATCGTGCCGTTCGGGACGATCCCGGACGCCGGCAAGCTCGAGTACTACGCGTCCTTGGGCATCGAGGAGATCGTGCTGCGGGTGCCGTCCGCCGGCGCCGACACGGTGCTCCCCCTCCTCGACCAGTATGCCGAGCTGGCGAGGTCAGGGCCGCCCTCGGCCGCCACGCGTTCCGGGTCCGACGATCGGCCGAGGGAGATCTAAGAGATGGCGCGGGACCGGCGGGCGCGGGTGAGCAGGATGAGGATGATGCCGAGGAGCAGCGACGCGAGCCCCACGCGCGCCTGGTCCGACGAGTTCGCACCGGTCCGGGCCATGCCACCCGTCGAAGGGGATGCGGTCGAGGGGGATGCGGCCGGGAACGAGACGGTCTCCGCCGCCGGGTCGGATCCGCTCGAGGACGCGGAGACCGCCGCGTCGGAGACGGGTGACGACGCCACCGTCACCGAGCCGTCCGACGCCGCGACCTGGCACGTGTAAGTGGCACCGGGTGTAAGTCCGGTCACGGTGATCGGCGAGGACGGCCCGGTCGCCACGCCCGTGACGCCACCCGTACTCGAGGTGCACGTCACCGTGTAGCTGCGGGCGGCGGTTGGCGCTATGGCGCCGGGGGCCCCTGACGCGGGCAGCAGCGACGTGGTGAACGCCACCGTCAAGGACCCGCGGCCCGGTGTGATCCCGGTGATCGTGATCGCGGAGCAACCGAAGCACCAGTCGTATCCGGTGAGGTCCTGCCCGGGGCTCACCGTCAGCAGGTGGGCGCCCTGGGCGATCGGATCGGGCCCGCCGTCACCTCGCGGCAGGTCGATCGGCGCTCCGTTCCACCAGACCGCCTGATAGCTCGTGACGCTGGACCGCGGATCCTGGACCACGGGAGAGGGGTCGTCGTGGCCGCAGCCGAGGAACGCCAGCGCGTAGGTGCCGGAAGGCAGACCGGTGACGGCGTAGCTACCATCCGCGCTCACCGGCGCGAACTTCGCGTAGCTGTTCGGGATGTACGCCACGATGCATGACGTCGTCATCGCGGCTCCGTTCACGTTGACGACCCGCCCAGAGATCGAGCCGGTCGCGCCGCTGGCCAAGATCGCGTCCACATGGGACATGGTCTGGCCGGAGCCAACCGTCACGATGCGCGCGGTGGATGCGGTGGGTTGGTTGTCCCACCACTCGCCGGCGAAGTGCGGAGTGTCGTTGCAGTCGACGAACTGCACGCGATAGCTCCCGGGCTTGCCCAAGCTGATCGAATAGCGCCCGTCCGAACCGGTGCGCGCCATGCCGCCGAAGAACGTCGCCGTTGTCGCCTGCGCACAGATGCCCCCCAGGGGGTGCCCACCGTTATCGGTGACGACGCCGGTGATGACGGCCGCGGTAGTCAGCTGGGCGTCGACCCCGGACCGCCGTACGCCGGCTCGGAGGGTCAGTGGTGTCGCGCCGTCGTAGTCCTTGCCGTCCTTCCAGAACTTGTCGACGTACGGGCCGACGTTGTTGCAGTCCTGGAAGTAGACCTTCACCGTGAGCGCCGGGATCCCACCGATCGAGTAGGTGCCGTCGCCCGCCGTCGTCGCGTTGCCGAGCCAATCGGCTCCGTCGGGCGTGTCGACGAGCGCAGTGACGCAAACGTTCGCCGCGGGTCCGCCGCCGGGCGCGGTGACGGTGCCCGCGATCGAGGCGGCCGGGGCGAGCGTCGCGTTGACGTTCCCCCGCACGGGGCCGTCGCTGCCGGACAGCGTGAGGATCGTGGCCAGGTTCCGCGACGGCTGCCCGTTCCAGAACTGCGCCGCCCACACGGGATTCGAGCTCGAGTCCTGGAACTGCACGCGATACGAGCCCGGGGCGATGGGACTCGTCGTGTACCGGCCGGTGCTGTCGGTCTGCCCCCAGGCGGATCCGCCGGAATCGGTCGGGTTGACGTTCACGTTGATGCCGGCGATCGGGTGCCCGCTCCCGTCGGTCACCCGGCCGCTCACCACCATGCCGCGCGTCAGCTGCGCGTCCACCCCCGCCTGGCTGGCCCCCGCGGCGAGGACGATCGGCGTCGAGCTGTTGGGATCCGTCTGCCCGAGGTACCACTGATCGAGAAACGGGCCGGCGCCGCAATCGCGGAAGTGGATGCGGATGTCGGTCGCGGGGAGCTGGCCGAGCGTGTAGGTGCCACCCGGCCCAGTCGTCGTGCCCGCGATCCAGTCGAAGTTCCCGTTGCGCGGCACGTTGGCGTCAACGCAGATGCCGGTGAGACCGCCACCACCGGGACCCCGGACCGTGCCGCTCACCGTCGCGCCGAGCACCAACGTGACGTCCGCCAGCGGAGTGTCGACCCCGTCGGTCACCGGGATCGGATCCGCGGCGCCGGAGCTCGGCCGCCCGAGGTACCACTGCGACACGTACTGCGGTGATGCGTTGCAGTCGCTGAAGCCAACTTTGTACGCGCCGGTGTCGAGTGCGGTGATCGTGTACGCCCCCGAGCCGTCCGTTTGGAGACCGGGACCACCGTCGACGTTCACGCAGATCCCCGACAACGGGTTGCCGCTGCCATCGACGACATGACCGGAGATCGAACCGGTGCCGCTCGGAGCAGCAACCGCCGAGATGCTCCCCAGCGACACGGACACGACCACGAACGCCGCGACCAACGCGGCGCGCTGGCGACGCCGCGACGAACGCCGTTTCTGCCCTGCCTGCCACCGTTGCACAGACCACTGTCGACAGGTTCAGGGTGAGACTTGAAACGCCTCTAGCGAGCGGGCGCGATGTTCTGATTGAGGCGGAACAGGTTGTCTGGGTCGTACTGCGCCTTGATGCGGGCCAAGCGCGCGTACTTCTCAGCTCCGTACGCCTCGACCACGCGCTGATCACCCTCGTCGGACAAGAAGTTCACGTAGACGCCGTCGGTGGCGTACGGGTGCAGCGCATCGAAGAAGGCGCGCGCCCAGGCAACGTTCGGGTCCGATTGGCTCGGGTCCTCCCACATCGAGATCGCGTTGAAGATGAAGCGACCATCTCGCTGCCCGAACGCGGTGTCGTCCGCGCCGACCCGGCCTGCTGCACCACCCCACAGCACGAGCTCGGCCAAGCTGAACGGTGACGGCACGGTCGCCGCGACTCCGGCCGCAGCCGCGATCGCGTCGTCGGTGAGCTCGGTGAGGTAGCCCGACTTCCAATAGCTGTGCCGGCCCGGCGGCGCCAGGTCGTCTTGGATCGACTGCATCACGGTGTAGGGCATCGCGTCCACCATCTGGATAGGCGGTGCGAGGTCGAGCCAGGGCTGTACGACTTCGCGGCCGGTATCGATGTCTCCCGACCAGCAGAGGATCACCACCACGGCGGGCTGGAAGTGAAGAGACTCGGGCACGAACGGCATCGGCGGCGCGGTCACGAACGCGGCCGAGATGCCGAGCTCGTCCGGCGCGCTGCGGGTCTGCTCGCGGTGGAACGCCAGGATCTCGGGAGCCTGGGCGAGCGGCCAGCCGATGAGTCCACCGAGCACGAGCGGACCGACGCGATGGGCGCGGAACTCGAAGCTCGTCGCCACTCCGAAGTTCCCGCCGCCGCCACGCACCGCCCAGAACAGGTCGGGGTTCTCCTCCTCGCTGCACACGAGCGACTCGCCGGACGCGGTGACGAGGTCGACCGAGAGCAAGTTGTCGCAAGACAACCCGAAGCGGCGGGTCAACCAGCCGAACCCGCCGCCCAGCGTGAGGCCCGCGATGCCGGTGGTCGAGATGACCCCGCCCGGTGTGGCCAGTCCGACGGCCTGGGTCTCGTGGTCGTAGTCACCCCACGTCACGCCGCCCTGCGCCCGCACCGTCCCCGAAGCAGGGTCGGCCCGAACCCCCTTCATCAGCGAAAGATCGATCACGATGCCGTCGTCGCAGGTTCCCTTGCCCGCCGCGCTGTGGGCGCCGCCTCGCACGGCGGTGACCAGCTCGTGCTCGCGAGCGAAATTGACCGCGGCGACGACGTCTGCCGGGCCGGTGCAGCGCGCGATTACCGCCGGGCGCTTGTCGATCATCCCGTTCCAGACGCCGCGGGCCGCGTCGTACTCCGGGTCGCCGGGACCGACCAGCGGTCCCCGGAACGTCGCACGCAGGGCGTTCTCCATCGTCTCGGTCAGGGTCATCGTCCGCCTCCGATCGGGTGTCGGCTACGTCGTAGTCCTCACCCTTCGATGATTGTCATAAGGTAAGACGAATTCCGACGCGCGACAACCGCCTTACCACGCTCGCGAGCGGGAGAGGGACGCGTTAGAGGCGCTCGATGATCGTGACGTTCGCCTGGCCGCCGCCCTCGCACATGGTCTGCAGGCCGTAGCGACCGCCGGTGCGCTCGAGCTCGTGGAGCATCGTCGTCATGAGCCGAACGCCGGTGGCACCGAGTGGGTGGCCCAGCGCGATCGCGCCGCCGTTCACGTTCACCTTGGCCAGGTCGGCCCCGGTCTCGCGCTGCCACGCGAGGACGACTGACGCGAACGCCTCGTTGATCTCGATGACGTCCATGTCGTCGAGCGACATCCCGGACTTCTTCAGCGCGTAGGCCGTCGCCGGGATCGGTGCCGTGAGCATGTAGATGGGGTCTGCGCCCCGCACGGAGAGGTGGTGGATGCGCGCCCGCGGGGTGAGGTTGTGCTCCCTCAACGCGCGCTCCGAGACGACGAGCATCGCGGTACCCGCGTCGGAGATCTGGCTCGCAAGCGCGGCCGTGAGCCGGCCACCTTCCACCAATGGCTTCAAGGACTTGATCTTCTCGAGGTTCGGCTCGCGCGGGCCCTCGTCCGCGGTGACACCGGCCAACGGTGCGATCTCGAGCTCGAAGCGACCCTCGCGCTGAGCACGCAGCGCGCGCTCGTGGGACTCGACCGCGAACGCCTCCATCTCCTCTCGCGTCACGCTCCACTTCTCCGCGATCATCTCCGCGCCGCGGAACTGGCTCACCTCTTGCGTGCCGTAGCGCGCGACCCATCCATCCGAGGTGGAGAACGGATCCGTGAACCCGAACTGCTCGGCCACGAGCATCGCCGACGAGATCGGGATCATGCTCATGTTCTGCACGCCGCCCGCCATGATCACGTCGTTCGTCCCGCTCATCACGGCCTGGGCCGCGAAGTGCACGGCCTGCTGGCTCGAGCCGCACTGCCGGTCGATCGTCGTGCCGGGAATCTCCTCGGGCAGGCCGGCCGCCAGCCAGCACGTACGCGCGATGTCACCGGCCTGGGGACCGATGGCGTCGACGCAACCGAAGAAGACGTCCTCGACGGCCATGGGGTCGATGCCCGTGCGATCGACGATCGTCTTGATGACGTGTGCGCCGAGATCGGCGGGGTGCACCTGGCTGAGCCCGCCACCCCGCTTGCCTACCGGCGTGCGAGCGGCGTCGACGATGTAGGCCTCGGGCATGTTGGGTCTCCTCGTGCTCTCGTAGCGGTTACAGGATCGCGCGTGCCACGCGCTCACGGTGCCAGGCGGCGTCGCCCCACGACGCACCGAGCGCCCAGACCCGCTTGATCCACAGATGAAGGTCGTATTCGAACGAATAGCCAATCGCCCCATGGCACTGGAGCGCGTGACGGGTGGCGAGCGCGGCCGCGTCGCCGGCCCGGGCCTTGCCCATCGAGACGTGGACGCTCGCCGCCGGGTCGCCGTGCGTGACGGAGTAGGCCGCCCGGTAGACGAGGGGCCGGGCGAACTCGATCGCCACCCGTACGTCGGCGAGCTTGTGCTTGATCGCCTGCTGCGAGCCGATCGGCACCCCGAACTGCTGGCGCTGGGTCGCGTATTCGACGGTGGTGTCGAGGAGCCAGGCTGCGAGTCCGAGCAGCTGGGCCGCGGTGCCGAGGGCCGCCCGGTCGACGGCACGCTCGGACTCGCCCGGGTCGAGCGATCGTTGCGGCTCGCCCGCCGTCACGGTAGAGAGGTGGCGGCTCCCGTCGACCGAGGGCTGCGCCTCCAGCTTCGCCTGCTCCCGCTCGACGACCGCGAGCCGGCCCGGACCGACCAGCAGGAGGTCGGCGGAGTCGGCGTACGGCACGAAGGAATCACCCGCCGCGATCGTGACGGTGCCGTCCGCGACCGCGTGCGTCGCGACCACGGGTGCGCCGGCGAGCACGTGCTCGACGAACGGCTCCGGGAGCGCGACGCGCCCGGTCTCCTCCGCGATCAGGATGACGTCGAGGACGGTGAGCCCGAGCCCGCCCGCGGCCTCGGGAACCAGCGCGCCGAGCACCCCCATCTCGGCCAGCGCGGTCCACGCGCGCCCGCTCCGGCCGTCGGCATTCCCCCACGCGTCGCGCACGACGGACGGCGGGCACTCCTTCTCGAGCAGATCCCGGACCGCGTCGCGGAACGCGAGCTGGTCGTCGGTGAACGCGAAGCGCATGACGTTGCTACTTCCTCGGGAGGCCGAGGACGCGTTCGGCGACCACGTTGCGCTGGATCTCGTTCGTGCCCGCGTAGATCGGTCCGGACAGCGCGAACTGGTACCCCTTCATCCAACCGTTGTCGTCGAGCTCCGCCGCGGGACCGAGATAGCGCAGCGCGGTCTCGTGCAGGCGGACGTCGAGCTCGGACCAGAAGATCTTCGTGAGGCTGGACTCCGCTCCGGTGCTCCCACCGTCGCTGATGCGCGTCACCGTCTGCAGCGTCTGGAGCTGGTACGCCTCGGCATCGATGTACGCCTCGACGACGTCGTGACGCAACGCCGGATCTGCATTCACCCCGAGGCGGGCCAGGTCCAGCAGCCGGGCCACCGACGCGAGGAACCGGCCCGGGCTGCGCAACGTGAGACCGCGTTCCGATCCGGTCGTGGCCATCGCGACCCGCCACCCCTCGTTCACCGCACCGAGGACGAGGCCGTCGGGCACGAACACGTCGTCGAAGAACACCTCGGCGAAGCCCTCGTCCCCGTCGAGCCGGCCGAAGCCGCGGACGACGATGCCGGGCGCATCGAGCGGGACGAGGAAGTAGGTGAGGCCGTGGTGGCGCTGCGCTTCGGGATCGGTGCGGAAGAGGCCGAAGAGGTGGGTGCAGAACGCGCCCCTCGTGGTCCAGGTCTTCTGGCCGCTCAGCCGCCAGCCTCCGGCACCGTCGTCGCGGACCGCCCGAGACTTGATCGCGGCAAGGTCGCTGCCCGCATCCGGCTCCGACCATCCCTGGCACCAGGTCTGCTCACCACTGGCCATCGCCGGCAGGAACCGCTGCTGCTGCGCGGGGTTCCCGAAGTCGAACAACGTGGGTGCCAGCAGGAAGATGCCGTTCTGGGTGACGCGCTGTGGCGCGGCCGCCCGGTAGTACTCCTCCTCGAAGATCAGCCACTCCCACAGGCTCGCGTCGCGACCGCCGAACGCCGCGGGCCACGCGACCACCGCGAACCGCGCGTCGAAGAGCTTCCGCTCCCATTCGAGGTGGCGGGCGAAGCCCTCCCGGGTGTCCCCGCTCGGGAGCGGCTCGGCCGGCACGTTGGCTTCGAGCCAGGCCCGCGCCTCGGCGCGGAACGCGTCCTCCTCGGCCGTCCACGTGAGCTCCATCGGGTCGCCGAGGCTACAAGACGCCCCTTTTCCCGCGCATTCCGGCCCTCCTGGGTGGCTGCGGCGCTCGTCCGCTCACGTTGACACCCGGCGCCCGGGGCGGGAAGCCTGCCCGCCATGACCCTCGCCGACATCAACATCGAGGTCGACGCGGGCGCGCTGCTCCTGCTGCCGCTGATCCTGCTCATCGGCTGGTTCGCCGCCCGCATGCTCGGGGTGCGCCAGACCTGGTTCCGCACGTTCTTCACCGGGTTCCTGGGCTGGGTGCTCGGCGTCGTGATCGCCGGCGTGTCGGTGGGCGCGCATCCCGACAGCGCCGAGCTCGCGGTCCGCGTCGTCGCCTTCAGCGTGCTCGCGACGATGGCCGTCGCCATCGCGCTCGACTTCATTGCCCGGCCCGGGGCGCGTGACCCCTACGAGCGCCTGGGCCGCCTTCCGAAGGTCCCGCATCCGGTCAAGCGGGTGAAGCGCACGCTCGCGCCGCCGCTGCGGTTCCGCGAGGTGCTCGGCATCGCGCGCCAAGACGGCCTGTTGCATCGTCGCTTCGCGTCCGCCGCCGGCATCGCCGATCCGCAGTTCGGCCCCTGCCTCCGATCCACGCTCGAACACTGCGGCGGCATGTTCATCAAGCTCGGGCAGGTCGCCTCCACCCGCAGCGACCTCCTCCCTCCCGCGGTGATCGCCGAGCTCACGCAGCTGCAGACGGCCGTCCCGCCCGCCGAGCCCGACGAGATCCGCACGGTCGTCGAGGAGGAGCTCGGGCGTCCGGTCGAGGAGGTGTTCGCCACGTTCGACTGGACGCCTCTCGCCGCGGCCTCGATCGGCCAGGTCCACCGGGCCACGCTCGTCTCGGGCGAAGGCGTCGTGGTCAAGGTGCAGCGGCCCGACGTCGCCGACGTCGTGAATCGCGACACGCAGGCCATGCTCAGCCTGGCCCGCTTCGTACAACGCCGCACCTCGATCGGCCTGCGGACCGACGTCGTCACGCTCGTCCGCGAGTTCACGGACGCCGTGACCGCCGAGCTCGACTTCACGAGTGAGGGCCAGGCCGGTCAGCGCGTCCGCAACGACCGCGGCGGCGACGCGGGCATCCACATCCCTGCCGTCCACCTCGATCTCTGCACCCGGCGGCTGCTCGTGCTCGAAGAGGTCTCGGGCCAACCGGTGTCGGACCAGGCCGCGCTCGACGCCAGTCCCGTACCGCGCCAAGAGCTCGCTTCGCGGCTGCTCGAGTGCTTCCTCGCGCAGATCCTCGAGGACGGGGTGTTCCACGCCGACCCGCATCCGGGCAACATCCTGGTCGCCGAGGACGGCACGTTGAACCTGCTCGACTTCGGCTCCACCGGCATCCTCGATCCGTCCACGCTCGAGGCGCTGGCCGGCCTGCTGGTCGCGTCGACGCTCAAGGATCCGCAGCTGCTGCAACGGGCGGTGCTCGAGATCTCGCCCCCACCACCGGGCACCGACCTCACCGCGCTCGAAGCCGATCTCGGCCGGTTCATGGTCTTGCACGTGAGCGGTGGCGCCGGCTTCGACGTCGGCATGCTCCGGGCGATGATCGAAGTGCTTCAGCGCAACCATCTTCCCGTCCCGACCTCGCTCACGCTGCTGAGCCGGGCGCTCATCACGCTCGACGGGACGCTCCGCACCATGGCGCCGGGCTTCGCGTTCGCGCAGGAGACCCAGGCGCTCGCCGCACCGATGGTGATGCCCGCGGGTGACACCGACGCGGTCAACGAGCAGATGCAGAAGGAGCTGCTACGAGCGCTGCCGTCGCTCCGAACGTTGCCCGGGCACGCCGAGGCGATCGGGAGCCAGCTCCGGTCCGGCCAGCTGACGCTGCGCACCCGGAGATTCGCGGATGCCGACGAGGCGGCGTTCGTCCGTGACCTCGCGAACCGGGCCATGCTCGCCGCGGTCGGTCTCGTCGGCATTCTCACGGCCGCGGTCCTCTTGCTGGCCGCGTCGGGCGCCGCCGACACCAACGAAGCCGCGACGCTGGAAGGGATCGGCTATGTCGGGCTCTTCCTCGGTTCCGTCATCACCATGCGCGTCGTCGCGTTGGTCGTCCGCGACCGCTCCGCGTAGTCCTCGCGCGACGAGGCCCGGGATCCACGATCCCGGGCCTCGTTTCGTGAACGGAGCAGATCAGACGGCGGCGCGCACCGAGCAGGTCTGGCCCGAGGCACGATCCGTTGCCGTGGCCATGATCGCGTGGCCGGACGCACCGGACACCTTGGTCCGGGCGGTGAACGATCCGCTCGGTGCCGCGGTGACCTTGACCCCGGAGAGCACGGTCGCCCCCTTGTCGGTGATCCGGACGTTCCAGGACTGACCGTTGACGTTCGAGTCGACCTCGAACTCGATCTTCGTGCGCTGGTCCGAGCCGCGGGGAGCAACCTTGAGCTTGGTCTTGGCTCCCAGTGTGCATCGGCTCTTGACGACGACGTCGCCCGCCTTGGCTCCAGCCGGCGCGGCAGCGATGCCGACGAGCAACAGCCCAGCGGCGATGGCGGTGAGGGGCTTGCGCAACATGATGGTGCTCCTTGGGTGCGGGGTGTGGGTCATCCCCACCACCGTGCGCCCCACGCGGTGCCAGTTGCTATAGCCCGATGGTCGTACGACCTCGAGTCCGAGCACCGTCGGGGGTACTAGCACCATCAGCCAATGGTCATTGCGACCGGAACACGCGGATGGTGGCTCCACGAACCCGAGCCGGTGACCCGCCGGCCAGACCGTAGGAGCTCCCCATGTTCAAGCGCCCCCTGAGCATCGCCCTCGTTCTCGTCGCAGTGCCTCTCTTCGGCGGTGTTGCGTACGCGGCGACCCAGTCCGTCAGCAGCGAGCCCAGCCCGAAGGTCGTGATCCCCGCCCGTTCCATCGCCGACGACCACGGTGGAACCCGAAATTCAAGCGCCGACCCGACGAGCCATGACGCCAACGACGACAAGGGTGGGCTCGCCACCCTGCCGACCAGCAACGACCCGGCCACCCACGACGTCGGCGACGACCACGGCGGCGCAACGGCCACCAACGACGACCCGGCCACCCACGACGCGGGCGATGACCACGGCGGCACAACGGCCACCAACGACGACCCGGCCACCCACGACGTGGGCGACGACCACGGCGGCAACCGCGGCTCCGGCAGCACCACCGGCGCCGACGACCCGGCCACCCACGACGTCGGCGACGACCACGGCGGCGCAACGGCCACCAACGACGACCCGGCCACCCACGACGCGGGCGATGACCACGGCGGCACCAGCGGTTCCGGCGGCGGCAACTAGGGCCACTGCCTCACGCATCGGGGTCGCGCCCACCTCCGCCGGGCGCGACCGCCCTGCGAAGCGAGGGGTCCATCCGGACCTCTCGCTTCGCCGCGCGCCGCTAGTGAGACTCTGGCGGCGGGAGGTGCTCCCGCGCCCAGAGCGCAGCCTGCGTGCGATCGCTCACCCCGAGCTGCTGGTACACCGCGGTGAGGTGCGCCTTCACGGTGCGTTCGGTGATCCCGAGCCGTCGCGCGATCTGCTTGTTGGCCAGACCCGTGGCCACGAGCTCCAGCACCTCCGTCTCGCGCGCGCTCAGCCGCGTCGCCGGTTGCCGGCTCCGCTGTGATTCCAGCAACACCCGCGCGGCATTGGGATCCAGCGGCGCGCCGCCGGCGTTCGCGGCGCGAACCGCCCCGAGCACCTCGTCGGGTGTCGAGTCCTTGAGGATGTAGCCACTCGCTCCCGCGTCCAGGGCATCGAGCACCTTGCGTTGCTCGGCAAACGAGGTGAGGACGATCACGTCGACGCCCTCGACCTCGGACGTGATCCGGCGTGTCGCCTCGATGCCGTCGACGGCCGGCATCGACAGGTCCATGAGCACGACGTCGGGGACGAGCTCGACCGCGAGCTCGATTGCCTCAGCGCCGTCCGACGCGGAGCCCACGACCTGCATGTCGTCCGCGGTTCCGAGCAGCTGCTCGAGGCCGCGCCGCACCACGGCGTGATCGTCGACGATCATGATCCTGATCATGTGAGGGGAACCTCCACGTGGATGTGCGTCCCGGCGCCCGGCGCGGACTGCACCTGCAGCTGGCCTCCCGCATCGGCGACCCGGTCCGTGAGTGCTCGCAAGCCGAAGTGGCCGGTCTTGACCGTGGCCTCAGCCAGCTCCGGGTCGAAGCCGATGCCATCGTCGAGGACGTCGAGCATTGCCGCTTCGGAACTAGAGGAGACCTTCATCGTCACCGTCGTTGCCCGCCCGTGGGCCACGACGTTGCGGAGCGCTTCCTGGGCAACGCGGTAGAGGAGACCGGACACGTCAGGTGGCAGCTGTCGATCCAAACCGGTGGCGTCGAGCGTCGCCTCGATGCTCCGGGCGTTGACCCGAGCCAGGAGATCGGTCAACGCAACCTCGAGTCCTTCTTCGTCCAGATTCGGGGGATAGATCTCGACGAGTAGCGAACGAAGCGCCTTGATGCTCTCACGCACCTCCGACGCAGATTGGTCGAGGAGCTCAGCAGACCCGGGGGAAAGGTCGGAGCTTCGCGCGGCACCACCGAGCGCAAAGGCGACACCGGCAAGGTCCTGGACCACACCATCGTGCAGATCGCTGGCGATGCGGCGACGTTCGACGTCGGACGCATCAAGTGCTTCGCGCAGCAGACCCTCCCGTTCGAGCTGGCGCTGCCGCAGACGCCGAGCCAACGAGTACGCCAGCGGGATCTGCACGAGCTCGAGCGCGATGAGGGCGCCGATCGTGATGGGAGCGAAGCTCCGCCACACGTTCGAACCCGACTCGACGACGAGGTCGTAGCGGAAGTACGCCTCGAACAAGAGCCGCTGACCGTCCGGGGTGCGGATCGGGAGGTAGACCTCGAGCAGCTTGCCCCGCGAACGCTCGAATCGGTTCTCCGGCTTTCTGAGATCACTCACCTCGGCTTCGATCAGCCCGTCGTTGAGCGCGGCGCGCTCGTCGGGGCCGAGGGTGTAGCGAGTCCCGATCAGGCGCGGCTCGTCGGAGTACACGATCGTGCCGTTCTTGGTCCAGATCTTGACCCGCACGAGCGAGGCATCGAGCAGATCGCGCTTCACGACATCGTCGATCTTCGCGACGGCTGCCGGATCGGCGCCCTTGAGCCCGTTCGTCACCGCCGGCTCGATGAAGCCCTGGGCCTTCGCGAGTGTCTGGGTCCTGGCATCGCTGATCGCCTCGCGCTTGCCCACACGCTGGCTGGCGACCGCGGTCGCCACACCGACGATCGCGACGGCAATCAGCCCCGCCAGCGTGAACTGGCCGACCTGCCACACAACCATCCACCGGCCGCCGTCATCGTTCCTCGTGCGTTGGCGCGCCATGCGTGGCCCTTCAGGCGGTGATCAGGTCTTGCCGCTCGCGACTTCCTTGGCCCAGCGGTAGTCGGCCTTGCCAGAAGGGGAACGAACGACCTCGTCGACGAGATGCACCTCGCGCGGGACCTTGTAGCCCGCGATGTGCTCCCGGGCATGGGCCGCGAGGTCGTCGGCGGTCGGCGACGCGCCCGGTCGAGCCTTCACCACCGCGGTGACCCGCTCGCCCCAGCGCTCGTCGGGCACCCCGACCACCACGACGTCGAACACGTCCGGATGGCTCTTCAGCGCGTTCTCCACCTCTTCGGGGAAGACCTTCTCGCCGCCCGAGTTGATGCTCACCGAGCCGCGCCCGAGCAGTGTGATCGTGCCGTCCGCCTCGACCATCGCCATGTCACCGGGAAGCACCCACCGCCGGCCACCGGCTTCGGCAAAGACCGCCGCAGTCTTCTCCGGATCCTTGTAGTAGCCGATGGGCACGTACCCGCCCCGAGCGAGCCGGCCCACGACACCGTCGCCCGGCTTGACCGGCATGCCGTCATCGTCGAGCACCGTCGTGTGCTCACCCATCACGAAGCGCGGGCGGCCCTGGTCGTCCGCCCCCGCGAACGTCCCCTGGTAACCCGTCTCCGAGGCGCCGATGCTGTCGGACACGTACACGTGGGGAAGACGCTCGGCGATCCGCGCCTTGACCGCGGGCGAGAGCATCGCGCCACCGGACCCGATGACGAACAGCCCGGAGAGGTCGTACGAGGCACCCGGCTCGTCGAGTGCCTCGATGAGCGGGCGGGCCATCGCGTCGCCGACGATCGTGATCGCCATCACCTTCTCGCGCTCGACCGTCGCCCAGATCGCGTGCGGATCCATCTTGCGCTGCGACGTGAGCACGAGCGTGTTGCCGGCGAACATCGCCATCATCGCGACCCACAGCGCGGCGCCGTGCATGAGCGGCGGGATCGGGAACGAGACGACGGGGGTTCCCGAGACGGCGAGGTCGACCACGTCGGCCGGGGTGTTCAGCTTTGCGCCGCCGAGCTCGAGGAGCGGGCCGACCGTCGAGAGGAAGAAGTCCTTCTGGGTCCACATGACGCCCTTGGGCATCCCGGTGGTGCCGCCGGTGTAGAGGATGTACAGGTCGTCCTCGGAACGCGGCGGGAAGTCACGCTCGGGTGACGCGCCGGCGAGCGCCGCTTCGTACTCGGCCGCGCCGATCGTCGAGAGGTCTTCGTCGGAGCCGTCCTCGACGGCCACGAACGCCACGAGCTTCGGGCACTCGTCCTGCACCGCCGCGATCCGGGGGACGAACTCGCGCCCGTGGATCAGCCCGGTCAGATCCGCGTTGTCGAACAGGTAGCGCAGCTCCGCCTCGACGTAGCGGTAGTTCACGTTGATCGGGACGGCCCGCAGCTTGTATGCCGCGAAGAGCCCCTCGACGTACTCCGGCCCGTTGTAGAGGTAGAGGCCGACGTGATCGCCCGGCTTCACACCCCGCGCGGCGAGGTGGTGCGCGAGCCGTGTGGCGCGCTCGTCAACCTCGCGGAAGGTGAGGCGGCGGTCGCCGACGACGATCGCGGTGCGGTCGGGCACGGCATCGGCCACGGCTTCGAACAGGTCGGCGAGGTTCCACTGCGTCGGTGTCGTCACGGGTTGGAGACTAGGTGCTTGGCCCCTGTTCCCAATTAGCGGCGCAGGATCACGCAGCTGCCGTGACCGAAGAGACCCTGGTTCACCGTGAGCCCGACCCGGGCGCCCTCGACCTGGCGCTCACCGGCCGTGCCCTGCAGGTGCCACGTGATCTCGCACACCTGCGCGAGCGCCTGCGCGGGCACGGCCTCACCGAAGCACGCCAGGCCACCGCTGGCGTTCACCGGCACCCGGCCGCCGATGGTGGTGTCGCCGTCGTTGAGCAGCCGCTCGGCCTCACCCGGCTTGCACAATCCGATGTTCTCGTACCAGTCGAGCTCGAGCGCGGTGGAGAGGTCGTACACCTCGGCCAGGTCGAGATCGTCCGGCCCGAGGCCGGACTGCTCGTAGGCCGCGGCCGCGATCGAGTCGCGGAACGTGTGCGCCGGCGCGGCAACCCCGTGGGCGGAGTCCGTCGCGAACGCGGGCATCTCGATGACGGTGTTCGGGTAGCTGGGCGTGACGGTGGAGATCGCGGCCACCCGCACCGGGTCGCCGTGCCCGCGCGACCTGGCGTAGTCCATGCTCGAGATGACGACGGCCGCGGCACCGTCGGACGTCGCGCAGATCTCGAGCAGCCGGAGCGGATCCGCGACGATCGGCGCGGCGTTGATCTCCTCGAGCGTCACTTCCTTGCGGTACCGCGCGTACGGGTTCTGCAACCCGTGACGCGCGTTCTTGACCTTCACCTTGGCGAAGTCGTCGGGGGTCGCGCCGAAGATCTCCATCCGCCTCCGGGCATACAGCGCGAAGTAGGTCGGGTTCGTCGCGCCGAGAAGCCGGAACCGGAGCCAGTCCGGATCGTCCCCGCGCTCCCCCGCGTTGGGCGCGAGGAAGCCCTTCGGCGTGGTGTCAGCGCCGACCACGAGCGCGACGTCGCACAGCCCGGCGAGGATCTGCGCCCGGGCCGTGTTGAGCGCCGTCGCCCCGCTCGCACACGCCGCGTACGACGACGCGACCGACGCGCCCTGCCAGCCGAGTGCCTGCGCGAACGTCGCCCCGGCGACGTAGCCGGGGTAGCCGTTGCGCATCGTGTCCGCGCCCGACACGAACTGGATGTCGCTCCAGTCCACGCCCGCATCCGCGAGTGCGGCCTGCGCGGCTACCACCCCGTACTCGACGAAGTTGCGGCCCCACTTCCCCCACGGGTGCATTCCCACCCCGAGGACCGCGACCTCCCCCACCTGACTCCCATTCGAGGAACTCATGCTTCCCGCTCTCGGCCCTGCGGGCCGGGCCGCTCGGGCCCCGCTCCGCTCGTTTCCCGGCTAAGCCCGCGTGTCGTTCCCGCTTCGCTCATACCGGCCTCCAGCTCCACACGACGTACTCATGGTCGTCGTCCTCGTACAACGTGCCGAGCGAGAGCTCGACGTCCTGGCCGACCGCCAGGGTCGAAGGGTCGACGCCTTGCGCCAACGGGCCGAGCACGACCATCTGCTCCTCCACCAGCTCGACCGCGACGACCGTGTACGGCACGAACGGGTCGGGCGACACGTACGGCTCCGGCGGCTTGTAGTGGTTCGTCGTCCACGACCACACCCGGCCCCGGCGTGACAGCGCGACCTCTTCGAGCTCCTCGGCCGGCGCGGCCGGGTTGCGCGAGAACGCCAGCGTGGGCGGGAAGAAGTAGCTCCCGGTCTCGGTGCCGCGCCGCCCGAGCAATGCCGGCGCGGCGTCGTCCATCGTGAACCAGCCCTCCGCCGCGGCAACTCTCGTCCTGGGTCGCGGCGGCGTCCGCACTTCGTGCCCGCTCCCGCCTCTGCTCGCCTCGTCTTCGGTCATTCCGTCTTCCCCTCCAGGCGGGTCAACGTGGCCTCTGCCTGTTCCATGATGGACCTGATGATGTCCGCCACCGCCGGCAGCTCATCGACCAGGCCGACGACCTGCCCCGTCGGCAGCACGCCGGTGTCCAGCCGACCGTCCACGAGCGCGGCCTTCGTGAGCATCGGCGCGTTGCCCGCCATCGCGACCTGCGCCCACGTCAGACCCTGGTTCTTCTTCATTGCCAGGCCCTCACGGGCGAGGTCGTCCAACGACCGGCCGGTCAGCTTCCGGAACCGCAGCGCGTTCACGAGTGACCGCGGCAGCGCGGTGAGGCGGCCCGATCCCTCGAGGTGATCGACCAGCTCGGTGCGGATGACCCGCTGCGGGTAGCCGTCCACCGACGTCGTGACGACGGTGTCGGTGACCGACGCCTCGAGATACCGGCGCTTCACCGCGTCGGGGACGGTGCTCTCGGCCGAGAGCAGGAACCGGGTCCCCATCGCGACACCCGCCGCGCCGTACGCGAGCGCCGCGACCAGCCCGCGGCCGTCGTGGAACCCACCCGCGGCCAGTACCGGGATGTCGACCGCGTCGCACACCTGGGAGAGGAGCAGGCTCGTAGGGACGGTTCCGGTGTGGCCGCCTCCTTCCGCGCCTTGCGCGATCACCGCGTCGACGCCCCACCCCGCGACCTTCTCCGCGTGACGGCGCGCCCCGACGGTCGGCATCACCACCACGCCCGCGTCCTTGAGCATCTTCACCAGCCGTTCGCCCGGGGCCTGGGCGAAGCTCGCCACCCTCACGCCTTCGCGCACGAGCAGCGCTATGCGGTCGTCGACGTCCGGCTGGTCCGAGCGCAGGTTCACCCCGAACGGATTGTCCGTGCGGCTCTTGACCTCGTGGATCGCCTTCGCCAGCTCGTCGAACGTCATCGTGGCGCTGGCCAGGATGCCGAGCCCGCCCGCCGCGCTCGTCGCCGAGGTCAGCCGCGGCCCGGCCACCCACCCCATCCCCGTCTGCACGATCGGCAGCTCCACCCCGAAGAGCTCGCACGCCGCGGTCCGCAACACCGAATGCGTCATGGGTTGGGGACTTCCTGCTCGCGGAGGCCCGTCGGGTCGAGGACCTCGTGGATCAGGCGGTACTCGTCGGCCGTCGGGGCCCGGGTCTCCGGCACCGACTCGGGAACCACGAGCTCGAAGCCCGTCGCGGCCACGATCTCGTCGACCGTCACCCCGGGATGGACAGAGCGCAGACGCATCGTGTGGTCCGGCGTCTCGAAGTCCAGGACGCCCAGGTTCGTGACGACATGCCGGAGGTTGTGGAACCGGCCGGCCGGTCCGAGCGCGGCAGCCCGGTCGTAGCCGACGCCACTCACCACGTCGACCTTCTCGACGAACACCCGGGTCGAGTGGTTCGGGATCCAGTAGCTCGTCGTGTTCTGGATCGTGTTGCCCGGCGCGCCGCGGAACCCGAGCAGCTGGGCCTTGGGCTGTTCCCAGGATCCGATGAACGCGAAGTTCTGGTTGCCGTAGCGGTCGATCTGCGACGCACCCATCATCACGTGCCGCCGCCCCGACCACACCACGTCGAACATCGACCGGTACGGGTTCCAGGCCTCGACGACCTTGGGCTGATCGGTCGCGCTGATCGGGTAGGCACCCGCGATCAGCAGCGCTTCGCCGTCCGTCATCACCAGGTCAGGTTCGAAGCTCGCCCGGGCGAGCCGGCCCCCGATCATCGGGATCGTGCCGATCGGGTTCGCCATGATCTCGCCATCGCCCCGGAAGCACTCGGCCACCGCGATCACGCACGACTCGGCGCGCGTGAGGAGGTCTCCGGACTGGTCGGCGCTCACAGACCCACGACCTTCCGGTAGTCGTCGTGGCCGCCGCAGTCGAGGTACTTCTCCCGCCAGGCGTCCCACGCCTCCTTCGTCTTCGCGCTCCCGGCGTACTCGCGCTGGAAGGCCTCGTCGCGCCCGTAGTCGGGCACGCACTCGGTGAAGTGCGCGCCGAACGGGGCTTCGATCACTCCGTCGGTCATCAGCCGGTTGATCTTCAGCGACTGGACCGCGCCTTCGGAACGGAGGTCCTCCGTATCGAGCACCCGCTCCACGCTCATGAACCGCCGCTGCGCCGCCATGCACATCAGATCGTCGAAGTACGGATCCACGTTGAGGTACTGCCCGTTGCCGCCGGCGTCGCCCCGGTGCATGTGGATCAGCGCGACGTCGAGGGTCAGCGCGGGCGCGGCCACCAGCTCCTCGCCGTCGTCGTACGGCGACGTGACCAAGCGGATCTCGGGCTGGCGCTCGACGATGTCCGAGCCGAGACCGACGCGGGTGGGGATGAAGGGCACCCGCCACGCCGCGGCTTGCAGGCCGAGGAGGAACATGCCTTCGTCGAGCTCGAGCGTCGAGACCGCGCCCGCCTGGCGGGCGACGCGGAAGTGCGGCTCGAGCGCGATGGTGTCGAGCGAGCAGAAGGGGTAGACGACCCGGCTCACCTTGCCCGCCGCGCAGAGCAAGCCGATGTCGGGCCCGCCGTAGGCGACGATCGTCAGGTCGGACAAGGACGACCGGGCGATCGCGCGGATGAGGCTCATCGGCTTGCGCCGCGATCCCCAACCCCCGACGCCGATCGTCATCCCGTCACGCAGCTCCGCGACGACGTCCTCTTCGGTCATGCGCTTGTCACTCACGTGCTGGTATCCGTCTCCCGCTTGGTGACGAAGGCGTCGCGATGCTCTTCGGCGACGCCGGACAGGTTCAGCTCGAACGTGAAGCCCTGCTCGAACCGGTAGGAGCGCTTCACGTCGATCGGGTCGATCCCGTTGAGCGACTCCTTGGCCGCGCGGATGACCGTGGGACTCTTCGCCGCGATCTGGGCTGCGACCTCGAGCGCCGTGTCGCGCAGCGCGGCCAGCGGCACGACCTGCAGCACCGACCCGTAGTCGTGCAGCTCAGCCGCGGTGGCCGTGGCCGACGTGTACACCATCGCCCGCATCCGGTGCTGCGGCACCAACCGGGACAGGTGCGTCGCGGCACCGAGCGCGCCGCGGTCCACCTCCGGCAAGCCGAACGTCGCGTCCTCGCTCGCCACGATCACGTCCGCGTTGCCGACGAGCCCGATCCCGCCACCGAGGCAGAAGCCGTTCACCGCCGCGATCACGGGGACCGCGCACTCGTAGACGGCCGCGAACGCGGCGTAGCAACCGCGGTTCGCGCCGATCAGTGCGTCGAACCCCTCGGTGGTCTGCATCTCCTTGATGTCGACGCCGGCGTTGAAGCCCCGGCCCTCGGCCCGGAGGACCACGACCCGAACGACCGGGTCCTCACCCAGTCCCCGCACGATCCGGGCCAGGTCGAACCAGCCGCCCACCGTGAGCGCGTTGACCGGCGGGTTGTCCATGACGACCTCGGCGATGCCCTGGTCGTCGACTGTGCTGGAGATGCCCATGCGTGAGCTGCCGTTTCTGATGGGTCGTCAGATCGGATGCCAAACTAATCCACATGCCTGAATCGGGGTCCGGCCCCTCCTTGGCGAGCGCGGCCCCCGATCTCACCGGCCAGGTCGTGATCGTGACCGGTGGAGCACGCGGCATCGGCCGCGGCATCGCAACGGGGTTCCTCGCCGCCGGGGCGGACGTGACGATCTGCGGGCGTTCCGACCCGGAGAGCCTCCCCACCGTGGACGGGCGCGCGGCAACCTTCGTTCCCGCGGACGTGCGCGAGCCCGATGACGTCGCGCTCGTCGTTGCCGCCACCGTCGGCCGCGCGGGCCACATCGACGTGCTCGTCAACAATGCCGGTGGGTCACCGCCGGCCGACTCGGCGACGGCTTCGCCCCGATTCTCCCGGGCGATCATCGAGCTGAACCTCGTCGCGCCACTCGTGTTCTCCCAGCAGGTGAACGCAGTGATGCAGGAGCAGGAGACCGGGGGCTCGATCGTCAACATCGCGAGCGTGAGCGGGACCCGGCCGAGTCCCGGCAGCGCCGCCTACGGCGCGGCAAAGGCCGGGCTGCTGAACCTGACGGCCACCCTGGCGGTGGACTTCGCGCCGCGCGTGCGCGTCAACGCGGTGACGGCCGGCCTCATCGTCACGGAGCAGGCCCACCTGTTCTACGGGGACGACGAGGGGATCGCCGCGGTCGGCGCGACGGTTCCACTCGGTCGCATGGGCACGCCCGGCGACATCGCCGGCGTCTGTCTGTTCCTTGCCTCCCCGCTCGCCGCGTACGTGAGTGGCGCGAACATCCTCGTGCACGGTGGCGGCGAGCGTCCGGCGTTCCTTGCGGCAGCCAAGAACACCAGCGCGTAGGCGATCAGGACCCACCTCTTGCCGCCATCCCGAACGCGACTGGTGGAGCGTGCCGGAATCCTCTTGCTCGTGGTGGGCGGCGTGCTGCTCGCGATCGGCGCGGTCTTCGCGGTGTTGATCGTGGCCGGTGTGGGTGACGAGTCGTCCCAGCCCCGGTCGTCGAGCCGGACGCTGGAGCAGTCGAGCACGCAGCCGCTCCGTGTGTCGGCAGACTCTCGGCGGTTCCTCGTTGGTGCCGCGGTGACCGACGACGCGCTGAAGCACGACAAGCAGTACGCGCAGACGCTCACGCACGAGTACAACGCGGTGACCCCCGAGAACGCGATGAAGTGGGCCACGATCCATCCCGATCCGAATCGCTACGACTTCGCGCCCGCCGACGCGATCGTTCGCTTCGCCCGCGCGCACGACATGACCGTGCGCGGGCACACCCTCGTCTGGTACCGCGAGGTGCCGTCGTGGGTCACGGACCGCGCGTGGACGCGACCCGAGCTGGAACAGGTCTTGCACGACCACATCCGCCGCGTCGTCGGGCACTACCGCGGCAAGGTGGCGCAGTGGGACGTGGTGAACGAAGCCGTCGACAAGGACGGCAGGCTGCGCGACAACGTCTGGCTGCGCGTGATCGGGCCGGACTACATCGATCTGGCGTTCACCTGGGCTCACGAAGCCGACCCGAACGCGGCGCTGTACTACAACGACTACGACATCGAGTTCCCCGGCCCGAAGGCGAGCGCGGTCCACGCGCTCGTGCGCCGGCTCCAGGCGCGCCGGATCCCGATCGACGGCGTCGGGATCCAGGCCCACGAGCGCAATGCCGATCCGCCGTCGCGCTACGCGCTCGAAGCCGCGCTGCGGGGATATGCCGACCTCGGTCTCGATGTCGCCATCACGGAGCTCGACGTCCGCGTCCAGCTCCCGGCATCGGACGAGAAGCTGAAGGAGCAGGCGAAGATCTACACCGACGTGCTCGACGCGTGTCTCGCGGTGTCGCGCTGTCGCACGCTGGTCACGTGGGGGTTGACGGACAAGTACTCGTGGGTACCGGCCGAGATCCCCGGGTTCGGTGCCGCCCTGCCGTTCGACGCGGCGTACCAACCGAAGCCCGCCCTGATCGCGCTGCGCAAGGGGCTCGCCGGTGGCGGCGGCTGAACGGGGCGTGTTGACATCTGACACGGGCGTCATGAAGATCCGACCATGACTGATGCACCGGTCCGTCCCGTCACGGTCACCGGTGATCATCCACTCGCGATGGTCACCAGCGACGAGATCACCCGGGCGGTGGAGATCATCCGCGGCACCGGGCGCCTCACCGACGCCGCGCGCTTCGCGCATGTCGTGCTCCACGAGCCCGCGAAGGCTTCGGTGGCGAGCTGGAAGCCCGGCGACGCGATCGACCGGGAGCTGCGGGCGCTCGTCGTCCCCGGGCCCGAGCTGCTCATGTACGAGGTCATCGTCTCCGTGACCGCGGGTGAGGTCCGCGAGTGGCGTGAGATCGAGGGGATGCGGCCGGCGCTGCTCTTCTTCGAGGCGATGAACGCGATCTTCACGACGAAAGAGCACCCCGAGTACATCGCGGCGCTCGCCCGGCGCGGCATCACGGATCTGGACAACGTGCAGATCGACCCGTGGCCGGCCGGATCGTTCGGCTTCGACGCGGAGACGGACCGTCGCATCGCGCGCTGCATCTCGTTCGTGCGCGAGACACCCGACGACAACGGGTACGCGCGGCCGATCGAAGGTCTCCTCGTGCACTTCGATCTCGGGCGAAACGAGGTGATCGAGGTGATCGACCACGGGCCGGTGTCGCTCCCGGTGCAGCACGCCCGCTACTACCCCGCTGACCACGAGCCGTTGCGCACCGACCTGAAGCCGCTCGAGATCACCCAGCCCGAGGGCCCGAGCTTCACGGTCGACGGCAACCTCGTGCGGTGGGGCCGGTGGTCGCTGCGCATCGGCTTCGACCCGCACGAGGGCCTGGTGCTGCACCAGGTCGCGTACGACGACCACGGACGCGAGCGGATGATCCTGCACCGCGCGTCCGTCAGCGAGATGGTGGTCCCGTACGGCGACCCGGGTCCGTTGCACGGATGGAAGAACGCGTTCGACGCCGGTGAGTGGGGACTCGGTCGGATGACGCAGCCCCTCACGCTCGGGTGCGACTGCCTCGGTGAGATCCGCTACCTCGACGCGGTGCTCGCGAGCGAGACCGGCGACCCGTACACGATCGAGAACGCGATCTGCCTGCACGAAGAGGACTACGGGATCCTCTGGAAGCACGTCGACCTCTACAGCGGCACCAGCGAGGTGCGCCGCAGCCGCCGGTTCGTGGTGAACGCGGTATCGACCGTTGGCAACTACGAGTACGCCTTCTCCTGGCACCTCTACCTCGACGGGAACGTCCAGCTCGAGGTGAAGCTCACCGGGATCGTGTCGCCGATGGCGATCGAGCCCGGCACCACGTCCGAGTTCGCCAACGTCATCGCGCCCGGGGTCGCCGCGCCACACCACCAGCACCTGTTCAACGTCCGCCTGGACTTCGACCTGGACGGCACCGACAACGAGGTCTACGAGGTCGAGGCCGAGACGGTGCCGTACGGACCGGAGAACCCGTGGGGCAACGCGTTCCGGCCGGTCGTGACGCGCCTCGAGACCGAGACCGCCGCGCAGCGGAAGACGAACTCGGCGACGAGCCGCAGCTGGAGGGTCGTGAACCCGCACGTCAAGAACGGCCTCGGCCAACCGGTGGCGTACAAGCTCGTCCCGACCATGAGCACGCCGACCCTGCTCGCCCATCCGGACTCGAGCGTCGGCCGGCGCGCCGGGTTCGCCCGGCAGAACCTCTGGGTCACCCCGTTCTCACCCGACGAGCGCCGGGCCGCGGGCGAGCACCCGAATCAACACGCTGGTGGCGACGGCCTCCCGCGGTGGAGCGCGCAGGACCGCAACCTCGTCGATACCGACATCGTGGTCTGGTACACGTTCGGCGTCACCCACTTCGTGCGCCCCGAGGACTGGCCCGTCATGCCCGTCGAGTACGCCGGCTTCCTGCTCACCCCGTACGGCTTCTTCGACCGCAACCCCGCGCTCGACCTCCCCCCGAACACCAACGGCCACTGCCACTAACCCCCCCCCCCCCCCCTCCCCACCCCCCACCTCCCCGTTTTGGCGTCAGTAGGGCACCTCTGCGGGTCCCTACTGACGCCAAAGTCGTCAGGAGGCGGGGCGCAGAGTGCGGTCGCGGAGAGCTTGGGCGATTGCGGCGCACGCCGTGGCTCCTCCTTCGCGAAGATCCGCGGGCCCTACGTCGACGGGCAACCAGCCGGCCGCGATGAGGCGGTGCCGGCGAGCGCGGTCGCGAGCGGTTGCGATGCGGCCCGAGTGGAACTCGTCGGAGTCGTACTCGAGCGCGATCTTGGCGTCCGGGTACGCCGCATCGACGCGACCGATGAACGTCGTGCCCTGCCAGATCTCGTATTGGACGACCGGTTCCGGCAGCCCGTTGGCGCGCAACGCCTGCACGAGCCTCGTCTCCATCTCGCTCTCGGTAGCCCGCCGCCCCGGAGAACGAGCGGCGAGCAACGTGCGGAGCGTCGGTCCACCCGGACGACCCGAGCGACTCAGCCGCTTGACCAGTGCAGCCAGCTCCTCTTCGGTCGCAAGACCGCGGCGCAACGCATTCTCGAGCGCCTGCTCAACCAGACCGAAACGGCAGACACCGCCAAGATCGAAGAGCGTCCGGGCCGGCGTCGTCACCGCTATCCCGCTCACCACCGTGATGTCCGTTTGATCCAGCGCCTTCGTCTCGTGCACGACGACACCGCCGTGCTGAGCCCGGCGCCATCTCGGGCATGTCAGCTCGACGAAGTCCCGCCGGCGGCCGGGGATCCCGTGAAGCTCCGCGGCCGACCGGTGTGAGGCCACCGCGCGAAAGCCCCCCGCCCAGCACGCGGCCAGGAGGTCCCCGTCCCATGTCTGCGGTGCACCGTTGACCCGGTACACGTCGGCATGCAGGGTCTGCCAGCGCCCGTCTGCCATGCGCTTCGCGATCTGGCGCTTGCTGAGTCCCGCCATGCGCGCGTGGCAGCCGCGAAAGATTCCGTGATGCTCAGCCGCGTGCGCGGCGAGGATCGTGTCGGCGTCCGTGTCGACGTTCATGGGACGAAGTCCAGCCCGACCCTGGGACAACAACGATTTTTGGCGTCAGTAGGGCACCTCTGCGGGTCCCTACTGACGCCAAAACGAGGGGGGGGTTAGGGGTGTTGGCTGCTGACGCTGACGACTTCGCCGGTCATGTAGGTCGAGTATTCCGAGGCGAGGAAGACGATCACGTTCGCCACCTCCCACGGCTCGGCGGCGCGGCCGAACGCCTCGCGTGACGTCAGCTCCTCGAGCAGCTCGTCGCTCGTGACCTTGGCCAGGAACGGGTGCATCGCGATGCTCGGCGCGACGGCGTTGACGCGCACCCCGAACGGCGCGGCTTCGATCGCCGCGCACCGGGTGAGCGCCATCACGCCCGCCTTCGCTGCCGCGTAGTGCGCCTGTCCGGCCTGTGCACGCCAGCCGAGCACCGACGCGTTGTTCACGATCACGCCCGCGCCGCGCGGTTCGAGGTGGCGGAGCGCGGCCCGCATGCACCGGAACGTCCCGTTGAGCGTCACATCGAGAACGGCCATCCACTGCTCGTCGGTCATGTCGACGAGGTTGGCCGTCCCGCCGAGCCCCGCGTTGTTCACCACGATGTCGATCCCGCCGGTCGCGGCGACCGCGCCGTCGAACAGCGCCTGTACCTGCTCTTCCACGGTGACGTTGCACGGGATCGCGGCAACGACCGCGTCGCCGAGCTGCTCCGCCGCCTCGCCGAGCCGGCGTTCGTGCGCGTCGCTCAGGACGACCCTCGCCCCCTCCTCCGCGCACCGCTTCGCCACGGCAAAGCCGATGCCGGTCCCGGCGGCCGCCGTGACGAGGGCGGTCCGGCCTTCCAGCAGTCCGTGCGGGGGCGGGTATGCAGGGGCGTCGGGCGCCATCAGACCACCTTTGGCTCGGGCGGCAGGCCGAGGACCCGCTCACCGATCACGTTGCGCTGGATCTCGTTCGAGCCGCCGTAGATCGTGTCGGCTCGGCTGTAGAGGAAGAGTCGCTGGAACGGGCTGAGGTCGTACGGCAAGCCGTCGGCGATCTCGGCCCATGGACCGAGCGCGTCGAGCGCGAGCTCACCGAGCGCGCGGTGCATCGTTCCCCAGAAGAGCTTCGAGATCGACGTCTCGCGCGTGACTTCGCCTTTCGCCATCGCGGTGAGACCGCGCAACGCGTTGTACCGCATGATCTCGAGCTCGATCCATGCTTGTGCGAGACGTTGCCGCAACACCGCGTCGCTTGCACCGCCGAGGTCCCGAACGCGCGCCACGATCTCGCGCCATTCGTTCGCGAACGCGAGCTGCTGGCCGAGCGTGAGTGCACCGCGCTCGAACGCGAGCGTTCCCATCGCGACGCGCCAGCCGCCGTTCACCTCCCCCACGACGTGATCGCCGGGCGTGCGCGCTTCGTCGAAGAACACCTCGTTGAACTCCGAGTCACCCGTGATCTGCTCGATGGGCCGGATCTCGACCCCCGGCTGGTCCATCGGCACGAGGAGGTACGAGATGCCGCGATGGCGCGGCGCGTCGCGATCGGTGCGCGCGAGCACGAAGCACCATTGCGCCCAGTGGGCGAGCGACGTCCAGACCTTCTGGCCGCTGATGACCCACTCCTCACCCGCGACGGTCTCGACGAGCTCCGCCCGGGTCGAGATGTTGGCGAGGTCGGATCCGGCGTTCGGCTCGGAGTAGCCCTGGCACCACAGCTCCTCCCCGCTCGCGATCCGGGGCAGGAACCGCTGCTTCTGCTCGTCGGTCCCGAAGTGCAGGATCGTCGGCCCGATCAGGCCCTCGCCCACGATCCCGACCCGGCCGGGGCCGCCGGCCCGGGCGTACTCCTCGTAGAAGATCACCTGCTGGAGCAGCGTCACGTCCCGGCCGCCGTACTCCCGCGGCCACGACAGGCAGGTCCATCCGGCGGCACCCAGCGCCCGCTCCCAGGCGAGGCGCTCCTCGAAGAGGGCGTGCTCGTCGCCGGGGCCGCCCCGTCCCCGGACGACCGCGAATTCGCCCCCGAGCTGCTCGGACAGCCATTCGCGCGCCTCGCGACGGAAGTGCTCGTCCTCCTCCGAGAAATGCAGGTCCACGGGCGGGAGTCTCGCCGATCGCGGTCCGCCGCCGCCCAACCGGTACCGGTCGCGGAGCGTGAGCTTCTCCAGGTTTGCATTGGAGGTGCCGATTCCAGGAGAATCTTCTGTTCGCTCTGGAGCCGCGCGAGCCTGGGTGTGGCACCAAGGAGCACGATCTTGAGCCTCGTTCGTCGTATCACAGTCGTCGTGATCGCCCTCGCGACCGTCGTGGGCTTCGGCGCGGCCGCGTACCTGCTCGTGCCGTGGCACGACGACTCGGCAGACGCCGCGGCGAGCACTCCCAGGGCCGCGCCGGTCGGCAACGGGCAGTTCAAGCTCGTGGCCTGGCCGCCGCCGAACGCCAGCGGCATCCCGCCCGAGACGACGATCAAGGTCGACGCGCAGAACGGTCGCATCAAGGATCTGGTCGTCTCGGCACCCGACGGCACGAAGATCCCGGGCTACCTGAGCGACGACGGCGCGTGGTGGATGACCGAGACAGTCCTCGCGCCGTCCACCACCTATCAAGTCAGCGCGCAGGTCGTTCCCAACCGCGGCAAGGCGCACCGCGAGAGCTGGACGTTCACCACGGTCACGCCGAGCGCGTTCCTCGGTGCTCGCGTGATCCCGGGAGACAACGAGGTCGTCGGCGTCGGCCAGCCGATCTCGGTCCGGTTCACCGAGCCCGTCCTCAACAAGCCCGCGGTCGAGCGCCGGCTGAAGGTCTCGACCTCGGTCCCGGTCATCGGTTCCTGGCACTGGATGAACGACCGCGAGATCCACTGGCGCCCGGCCGACTACTGGCCCGCGCACACGTCGGTCTTCCTCGATGCGGACCTGACCGGTGTGGACGCCGGCAACGGTGTGGTCGGCAACGTGCACCGCACGGTCCACTACACGATCGGCGACTCTCACGTCTCCGTCGCGAACGCGGCGTCGCACGTGATGACGGTCACCAGCAACGGCGCGGTGGTCAAGACGATCCCCATCAGCTCGGGTCGGGACAAGTACCCGACGATGAGCGGGAAGCACCTCGTGCTCGGCAAGTCGCAGAAGGTCGTCATGGACTCCCGCACGAACGGGATCCCGCTCGACTCACCCGACGGCTACCTCGAAGACGTCTTCTGGGACGTCCAGATCTCCTCGACCGGCGAGTACGTGCACGCCGCGCCGTGGTCCGTGAGCTCGCAGGGCCGCAGCAACGTGTCCCACGGGTGCATCAACGTCAGCGTCGACAATGCGACGTGGTTCTTCGGCTTCAGCCAGCGGGGCGACATCGTCGAGGTCACCGGGACAGCGCGGCCGCCGAACGACGACATCGCGATGGTCGACTGGAAGCTCCCGTACGACCAGTGGCAGCAGGGCAGCGCGTTGTACAGCCCGCTGCCGCCGCCTCAGGCCAAGCTGGGGTAGGCCCGTCGCCGCCGGACGAGCACCGCGGCGGCGATCGCGGCCAACCCGACACCGGCCGCGACTTCCGTGCGCATCCCTTCGGGTGACTCCCGCTGGATGTTCTTGTGGAACTGGTTCAGCCAGCGCGGAAACGGGTTGAACCCGAACAGGAACTCCGCCGGCTTGTCGGAGTCCAGCACCGCCGCGCCCGCAATTCCGGCGAGCAGCGCGGTGCGCGGCGGCACCCCGGACGCGGTGACGAGCGCCAGCACCCCGAGGCCGAGAATCCCGTCGCGCTTGGCGACCGCGTAGAAGCCGTCGCGGCCGAGCGTCGGGTTGCCCCAATGTGGGGTCATGTCCATCGCGACATGCGTAGCGAACCCCACCGCGAAGGCGAGCACCGGCCGGCGACGGAGTGCGGTACCGGCGATCGTTCCCGCGAGCACGTGGTTGGTGATGAACATCTGCCCGGTAGTGTGCCGCACCGAACCGTACGCACAGTGAAGCGAGAGATGCATGGCCAAGTTCCGCGTCGGAGTGCAGCTCCATCCGCAGGTCGGAACCGTCGGCGAGCTGCGGGCCGCGTGGCAGGCCGCGGACGCGCTCGAGGTCGACAGCATCTGGGTCTGGGACCACTTCTTCCCTCTGTACGGCAACCCGGACGCCAACCACTACGAGGCGTACACGCTCCTCGCCGCGATGGCCGCGGACACGCATCACGCCCGGCTCGGCGCGCTCGTCACCTGCAACTCGTACCGCAACCCGCAGCTCCTCGCCGACATGGCGCGCACGATCGACCTGATCAGCAACGGTCGCTTCGTGCTCGGAATCGGCTCCGGCTGGTTCGAGCGGGACTACACCGAATACGGCTACGAGTTCGGCACCGGCCCGTCGCGCCTGCGCGATCTCGCCACCTCGCTGCCGTTGATCATCGACCGCCTCGGCCGGCTCACCCCACCGCCCGCCGGTGACCTCCCGATCATGATCGGGGGGAGCGGCGAGAAGGTGACTCTCCGGCTCGTCGCCGAGTACGCGGACGCGTGGAACACCTTCGGCCCACCGGCGAACTTCGCCGCCAAGTCGGCGGTGCTCGACGACTGGTGCGCCAAGCTCGGTCGCAACCCGAACGAGATCGAGCGCACCGCCGCGCTGCAACCCGACGAGGTCGGGAGCTGGGCGGAGTACCTGGACGCGGGCGCCGACCACCTCATCGTCATGACCGGCGCTCCGTACGACCTCGCACCGGTCGAGCAGCTGCTCGCGTCAGCCCGGTCCTGAATCCCGTGGAGCCGGCAGCGCCGCGGCTCCTTCCACCCGGTAGCGGCGCGGGCTTCGTGGGATCGCTCGCCGTGCCCGCCGACCTCTACTGGGTCGTGCGTCATCCCGCGCCGTTGGCCGGGATGGCATACCCGCGCGGCCGGAGCTGGGAGGACCTGCATCACGCGGGCTTCCGCCACGTGGTGTGCCTGACCCATGCCGAAGCGCCCTACGACCCGACCCCCCTGTCGGTGACCCCGGTCCGGCTCCAAGACCTCTACAACCGCCGCGAGCCCGACGACCCCGAGCTGGAACGCGCGCAGACCCTGGTGGCGGTCGACTTCGTCGTCGCGCGACTCGTCGCCGGTGAAGGCGTCGTCGTCCACTGCCACGCGGGACGCGGTCGCACGGGCACGTCATCGGCTGCGCACTGGTCCGGCTCGGCCACGATCCGGTGACCGTCGTGGACTGGCTCCACCGGGTGCAGCGCACCCGGGGCAAGCGGGGCTGGCCCGAGCAGCCCTGGCAGGCCGACGTGGTGCTCGCGGCAGCCCGCGGCTGACGCGCGTCACCATCCGCCGCCGGAGACCGCATCGCCGGCATCGTGATCCGGCGATCCACGGGTACGGGGCCCTACCGCGTGAGGCGGAGCCTGATCCGCCCCGCGTCCGGCGGAGTGAACCAGGAGAGCAGCTGCGTCGCCGCGTGATACGTCGCCTCACCGGTGGACACGATGACCGTCGGCCCGTCGGGATAGTGCACTCGCGGGACGAAGACGACCGTCGGCGCGTCGATCCCCGCCTCCCGTTCGAGCTCCGCGGTGAACTCGCCGGACTCGAGGTCGAACGCCATGCGGCCGGGAGCACCGGCCCAGTGCCGTACGTACGGGCGGCAGAACGCCCGCAGCGCGCGTGCACCGGAGTCGAGGTCGCTCGGATCGGTGACGTCGTCGGGACTGAAGATCGAGAGGTCCTCGTCGTTCCACTGGTCACCGTGGTCATGGGTGTTGTCCGCGGTGTAATTCCACTGGGTCGAGTGCAGCAGCAGCTCGTCCATGGCCCGGTAGCTCGCGTCGAGCGCCGCCTCCTGCTTCGACCAGTCGCCGGTGCGGAACGCCTCGCCCCGGTTCATCTCGTACGGGATGCCGAATTCCCCGATCAGCATCGGCGGATCACCCATCCGGTCGCGCGAGATCTGCTGCATCCCTCCGAGCATCTTCACGTGCTCCGCCGCGATCGCGGCAACGCCGGACACGACCTCGCCGGATAGGGACTGGTACTTGTCCGGGTCGAACGCGCGGGTGATCAGGCTCATGACGTCGTACCAGTGACGGGCGTTGCAGACGAGCGGATCGGCGTCGCGCCATTCGGTGTCGAGCTCCATCGGTGAACCCTCGAGGAAGATGAAGCAGCCGTCGTGGCGGGCCCGCACCACATCCCGGAAGCGTTCGGCGAACGGCACCATGTGGTCGCGCCAGAGCTCGCCCCCGAGACCATCCGGGTCGGCCAGCACGGGCGTGCCGTCGGCGTCGCGATCCCAGAGGCCGGCTTCCCGCCACGGGCAGCCGTCGGTCCAGATGTTGCCGTCCTCGGCGGCGGCCAGGTACTCGAGCGGGCTGCGCGGCTCGGGCCCGGTGGCGTCGCGGGCCATGAACCGCCGGCCGCGGGTGAGCTCACGCGGTCGCATCCCGATGTACCCGCCGTTCGGCTCGTTGAGCGTGTCGTAGCCGAGCACGTTGTCGAGGTCCGCGATCCGTTCGGCCACCGCACCGATCGACGCGAGGTACCGGCTCTGGAGCTCTTCCTGCACGCCGCGGAGCCGGGCGGGCGCGTACGTGTCGCCGCCGTAGAAGAGCGTCCACATGGTGGCGACCGGCGCGGTCATGTAGTTGCCCGGCCAGTCGAGCGCGTCCAGCGCGACGGCCCCGGCCGACTCGAAGCGGTCGGGCCGCATCCCCGCCAGCTCGAGCGTCCAGTACGGGGCGCCGTCACCGCCGGTCCAGCGGCTCCAGACGTCCTGGTGCGGGTCGATGAACACGAGCAGGCCCCGATCACCGGCGCGCCGGACGCACTCGCGCACGTAGTCGAGGTACGCCTCGTCGTGCTGCCCCGGCCCCGCGTGCTCGACGGCCTCCCACGTCACGAGGAAGCGCAAGACGTTGAAGCCCCAGTGCTCGATGCGGTCGAGATGCCGGTCGAGCTGGTCCAGTGGCGCGGGCCGGCCGACGAAGCTCACGTCGCGCCAGCCGTCGAAGTCCACCCCGCGGTGCGTCGCGCCGTCGGGCGTGTACGGCACCTTCGTGCTGCCGCCGAGGTTGACTCCCCGCAACAACGTCGGTCGACCTTCGTGGTCGACGAACCAGCCGGGACGGGTGCTGTATCCGTGCGTCACGGGCGAGAGCATCGCGCGCCGCGCCGGTACTCTGGCTGGGTGCAGATCGAGTTCCGGGCCTCCGAGCGCGCCAGCCTGGGCGTCGAGGTCGAGTTGAGCCTCGTCAGCCCGGAGACCGGGGAGCTCGTGAGCGCCGCTTCCGAGCTGCTCGAAGAGCTCGGCCGGGGCCATCCGGACGGGCTGCACCCCAAGGCCAAGCACGAGCTGTTCGAGTGCACGGTCGAGGTCATCACCGGCATCTGCCAGACGCCCGCGGAGGCCAAGGCGGACCTCGCGGCGACGATCAGCGAGCTGCGCGCCGTCGCGGCGGCGCGAGGCGTGACCCTCTTGTCGGCGGGGAGCCATCCGTTCTCGCACCCGCACGAGCAGCACGTCAGCCCGGACCCCCGGTACGCCGCGCTCATCGAGGAGATGCAGTGGCCGGCTCGGCGCCTGCAGATCTTCGGTATCCACTACCACGTCGGGGTGCGGTCGGCGGAGAAGTCGATCGCCATTGCGAACGCGCTGCAGTTCTACCTTGCGCACCTCCTCGCGCTCTCGGCCTCGAGCCCCTACTGGGAAGGCCACGACACCGGGCTCGCGTCGTGCCGGGTCCAGGTCTTCGAGGGCCTCCCGACTGCCGGCATCCCACCCGTCATCGACGACTGGGCGGACTTCGAGCAGTTCATGCACACCCTCGTGGCCGCCGAGGCCATCAAGACGATCCGCGAAGTGTGGTGGGACGTGCGCCCGCACCCGAACTTCGGGACGGTGGAGCTCCGCATCTGTGACGCGATGCCGACGTTGCGCGAGGTCGCGGCGGTCGGCGCGCTCGTGCAGTGCCTGGTGCATTGGCTCGACACGCGACTGGATGCCGGGGAGCACCTGTACATCCCGCGGGAGTGGACCATCCGGCAGAACAAGTGGCTCGCGGCCCGGTACGGGCTGGACGCGAAGCTGATCGTCGACGACGAGGGAACCCGGATGACCGCGCGCGACGCGGTGCTGGGTCTGATCGAGGTGCTGATGCCGACCGCGGTGGAGCTCGGCTGCGTGGAGGAGCTCGCCGATGTCGCGACGATCCTTCGCATCGGGACGAGCACCGACCGGCAGCGCGCCGTGATCGCCGGTGGCGGTCAGCTCCTGGACGTCGTCCACGCGCTCGTCAACGAGCTGGCAACCGACGAGCCGGGGGTCCGGTGACCGACGTCCCGTCCGCAATGCCCCTCGACGCGTTCCTCGACGCGTTCCTCGACGCGCACCTCGAGGAGCTCGTGGCCTTCCGTCGCGAGCTGCACTCGCATCCCGAGCTGAGCAACGAGGAGCACGAGACGACCGCGCGCGTGGCCGAGCGGCTCCGAGTCGCCGGCCTGACCCCCCGGATCCTCCCGAGCGGCACCGGCCTCCTGTGCGACCTGCCCGGAGCGGTGCCCGCCGGCACGCCCGGGCCGCGGGTCGCGCTGCGGGCCGATCTCGATGCCCTCGCGATGGACGACGAGACCACGGCGCCGTACCGATCGCAGGTGCCGGGCGTCGCCCACGCGTGCGGCCATGACGTGCACACGACGGTCGTCCTCGGCGCCGGGCTGGCACTCGCGCGGATCCTCGGCGAGGACGGTGGCCCGCCAGGATCCGCCCGGCTCCTCTTCGAACCGGCCGAGGAGTCCGCGCGGGGTGGCGCGGTCGACGTCATCGACGCCGGCGGTCTCACCGGCGTCGACTGGGTCTTCGGCCTCCACTGCGATCCCAAGCTCGATGCCGGACAGGTCGGCGTGCGTGCAGGTGCGATCACCTCGGCCGCGGACCTCGTGACCATCCGGCTGCACGGGCCCGGCGGGCACACCGCGCGGCCGCAGCGGACGGTCGATCTCGTCGCGATATCGGGTCGCCTCGCCGACCAGCTTCCCGGCGTGGTCCGGCAGATCGATCCTTCACTGAACCTGGTCTTCGGCTCGTTGCACGCGGGCGACGCGGCCAACGTGATCCCGGCGACCGCAGTGTTGCGCGGCACGTTGCGCACCCCGGATCGGGCTGCTTGGGACGCGGCACCGGCGGTGCTCGAGTCGGCGCTGCACGCGCTCATCGAGCCGACGGGCGCAGCCTTCGAGCTGCACCACGATCGTGGCGTGCCGCCGGTGGTGAACGACGAGCGGGCCACCGATCTGTTCGCGGCCGCGGCGGCGGAGGCACTCGGTCCCGACGCCGTGCTCCCGACCGAGCAGAGCGCGGGTGGTGACGACTTCGCATGGTACGCCGAGCGGGTACCGAGCTCCTACGTCCGGCTCGGCGTGCACGACCCCGCGTCCGGCGGCTCACGGCTCGACCTCCACGCGAGCACGTTCGACGTCGACGAGGACGCGATCGCCGTCGGCGTCCGCGTCCTCGTCTGCGCCACGCTCGCCGCCCTGACCGGAGCGCCCTGACCGGAGCGCCCTGACCGAGCGCCCTGACCGAGCGATTGTCGCCCCACCCGACCCGCCGGCCGCCCCGTTTCGGCGTGAGCGCTGGAGGCGATGGCAACGCGAGCTCAGGCCGAAAGGAGTGGGCGGGAGTTGGGCGAGGCGGTTATGGTCGGGTCCGCACCACGCGAGACGTAACACGCGGGAGTCCGGTGCGCCGGGCTGAGAGGGTGGGCACGCAGCCCCCGACCGTCAGAACCTGATCCGGGTCATGCCGGCGCAGGGAGCCTTCCGAGCCTTCCCGTCGTCGGCGTACCCATGAGCGACGGGAGCGGCGATGGACGCCTTGGTGTTCGCGGGAGGCGACGCAGTCGACGACGGCTGGCGCGCCACGCTGCCGGCCGATGCGTACGTCATCGCGGCGGACTCGGGGCTCGACCGCGTCTACGCGCTCGGTCGGCATGCTGATCTGGTCGTCGGCGACTTCGACTCCGTGAGCTCGCCCGCACTCGAGCGCGCCCGAGCCGAAGGCAGCGTGATCCAGGAGCACCCGGCGGACAAGGACGCGACCGATCTCGAGCTCGCGCTCCGGGCGGCCCAGCGTGCGGGTGCGACGCGGGTGACGGTCGTGGGCGCGGGTGGCGGGCGGCTGGACCACTTCCTTGCCAACGCGCTCCTCCTCATCGCGCCGGACTGGTCCGGCTTCGAGCTGCAAGCGCTCGTCGGCGAGGCACGCGTCGCTGTCGTGCGCCGCGTCCTCGAGCTGCGAGGTCCAGTGGGGTCGCTCGTGAGCCTGCTGGCTCCGGCGGGTCCCGCCCGCGGGGTGCGGACGGCCGGACTGCGCTGGCCACTCGTCGACGACGAGCTGCGCCCCGGCTCGACCCGGGGAGTGAGCAACGAGATGACGTCGACCACCGCCACCGTGACGCTGCGCGAAGGCGTCCTCCTCGCCATCCAACCGCACGCACTCCCGGTGCCTGTTCCCGAAGACTCCGGAGGAATCTGACATGCGCATCCGCCCGCTCGCCGCGTTGATCCTCGCGGCGCTCACGATCACCGCGTGTAGCAGTGGGAGCAGCCCGTCCGGCGCCGGTAGGACCGTCACGCTCGTGACCCACGACTCGTTCGCGGTCTCGAAGCCGGTCCTCCGAGCGTTCACGAAGCGAACCGGCATCACCGTGAAGGTGCTGAAGTCGGGCGACGCCGGCGCGGCGCTGAACCAGGCCATTCTCACCAAGGACGATCCGCTCGGTGACGCCTTCTTCGGCGTCGACAACACGTTTCTGTCGCGCGCGCTCGGCGCGGGCATCTTCGTCCCGTTCACCGCCAAAGGCTTGAGCCGCGTCCCGGCCGCGTTCAGGCTGGACCCTCGCCGGCGACTCACCCCCATCGACTACGGGGACGTGTGCGTCAACTACGACAAGGCCTGGTTCGCGCGGCAGAAGCTCGCGGTCCCGCGCACGCTCGACGACCTCGCCGATCCGCAGTACAAGGGCCGGCTCGTGGTGGAGAACCCGGCTACGTCGTCGCCGGGCCTCGCGTTCCTGCTCGCCACCGTCGCGCGCTACGGCCGTGACGGCTGGACCGACTACTGGAAGCGGCTGCGGGCGAACGACGTCAAGGTGGTCGACGGCTGGGAGCAGGCCTACGACACCGAATTCTCGGCCGGCTCCGGCCACGGTGCCCAGCCCCTGGTCGTGAGCTACGCGTCGAGCCCGCCGGCCGAGGTGTATTACGCCGATCCCAAGCCCACGACCGCGCCGACCGGGGTCCTCACCGACACGTGCTTCCGCCAGGTCGAGCTCGCCGGCGTCCTGCGCGGCGCCCGGCACCCCGAGGCGGCCCGTCAGCTGATCAACTTCATGTTGAGCGAGAAGTTCCAAGCCGACATCCCGCTCCAGATGTTCGTGTTCCCCGCTCGCGCGGGCACGCCACTTCCGAGCGTCTTCACGAAGTTCGCCACCGTTCCCCGCCGGCCGCTCTGGCTCGCGCCTGCCGTGATCGGCGCGCAGCGCGACAACTGGATCAAGCAGTGGACCACCACCGTGTTGCGGTGACCCGCGCCGGCCGCGTCGCGCTCGTCGCGTTGCCCGTGGCCTTCCTCGCGGTGTTCTTCGCGTGGCCGGTCATCGCGATCCTCGGGCGCGGCCTCGTGCCGCACGGCGCTCTGAACCTCGATCCTCTCGGGCAGGTGCTGACGGATCCGTCGCTCCGCCACGTCTTCTGGTTCACGGTGTGGCAGGCGCTGCTGTCGACGGTCATCACGGTCGTGCTCGGGCTCCCGGGTGCCTTCGTCCTCAGCCGCTACCGGTTCCGCGGCCGCACGGTTGTTCGAGCGCTCGTCACCGTCCCCTTCGTGCTGCCCACCGTGGTTGTCGGCGCCGCGTTCCGCGCGCTCGGTGTGTCCGGCTCGCTCGCCGCGATCCTCCTGGCGCACGTCTTCTTCAACTACGCGGTCGTCGTGCGCACCGTCGGCGGGCTCTGGTCCCACCTCGACCCGCGCCCCGAGGAGGCCGCACAGGTCTTGGGCGCCAACCGGTGGCGCACGTTCGTCGGTGTGACGCTGCCCGCGCTCCGCCCGGCAATCATCGCCGCGGCGTCGATCGTCTTTCTCTTCTGCTTCACGTCCTTCGGGGTGATCCTCATCCTGGGCGGACCCCGGTACGCCACGCTCGAGACGGAGATCTACCGCCAGACCGCGCAGCTGCTCGACCTGCCCGTCGCGGCCGCGCTCGCGGTAGTCCAGCTGGCCGCGGTCCTGGCCGCGCTCGCGGCCGGTGGACGGGCCCGGGGCCGGCGCACGGAGGCACTCGGGCTCCGCGCGGCCGGCGAGGCGAGCGTGCGCCCGCGTGGCGCGCGGGCGCACGCGTTCCTCGCGGCCAACCTCGGCTTCATGCTGGTGTTCCTCGGGACACCGCTCGCGGTGCTCGTGATCCGGTCGTTCGGCGCCGGTTTTGGGTTCGATGCCTACCGCGCGCTGACCCGTACGAGCAGCGGCTTCCTCGAGCCACCGATCCGCTCGGTGTGGACCTCCCTGCGCTACGCCGCGATCGCGACGGTGATCGCGCTCGTCGTCGGCGGCGCCGCCGCGTTCGCCCTGGCCGGCGCGCACCGCAGCCGGCGACGCGGCCGCGGGCTGCTCGACGCGCTGATCATGCTCCCGCTCGGCGTCTCCGCGGTCACGGTCGGCTTCGGGTTCCTGATCGCGCTCGACTCCCCACCGCTGGACCTGCGGACGTCACCGGCCATCATCCCCATCGCGCACGCTCTCATCGCGATCCCGTTCGTGGTGCGGGTGATGCTGCCGGTGCTGCAGTCCATCGACCCGCGCCTGCGCGAGGCGGCCGCGGTGCTCGGCGCGGCACCACGACGGGTGTGGCTCGAGGTGGACCTGCGGATCGCCGCGCGTGCGGCACTGGTCGCCGCCGGCTTCGCGTTCGCGATCTCGCTCGGCGAGTTCGGCGCGACGCTGTTCATCGTCCGGCCCGAGACGACCACGCTGCCGGTGGCCATCTACCGGTTGCTCGGCCGCCCCGGCGCGGCCAGCTACGACCAGGCGATGGCGGCGAGCACGATCCTGATGGTCCTCACCGCGGCGTCGGTACTGCTGATCGAACGCCTCCGCGTCCGCGACGTGGGCGAATTCTGATGCTCGAGATCGAGCAGCTCACGGTCTGCTACGGCGACACGATCGCGCTCGACCGGGTCGACGTCACGGTCGCCGATCACGAGATCGTGTGCGTGCTCGGCCCCAGTGGCAGCGGGAAGAGCACGTTGCTGCGCGCCACCGCCGGGCTCGAGCCACCGACGCACGGCCGGGTGCGCTGGGACGGCGACGACCTTTCGGAGCTTCCGCCGCACCGGCGCCGTTTCGGCCTGATGTTTCAGGACCACGCGTTGTTCCCGCACCGCGACGTCCTCGGCAACGTCGCGTTCGGCTTGCGCATGCAACGGCTGTCGAGCACCGCGGTCGACAGCCGGGCGCGCGAAGCGCTGGCCCGTGTCGGCCTCGCCGGGTTCGAGCACCGCCGAGTGCGCGAGCTCTCCGGGGGCGAGCAGCAACGCGTCGCGCTCGCTCGCGCGCTGGCGCCCGAGCCCCGCCTGCTCATGCTCGACGAACCGCTCGGCTCACTGGACCGGGAGCTGCGCGAGCGTCTCGTCGGCGAGCTGCGCGCGCTCTTCGTCACGCTTGCGGTCACGGCGCTCTTCGTGACGCACGACCAGGACGAGGCGTTCGCGCTCGCCGACCGCATCGTGATCATGCGGGCGGGGAAGATCGAGCAGGTCGGGGCGCCGGAGGACGTCTGGCGGAACCCGGCGACCGAGTTCGCCGCCCGCTTTCTCGGGTTCGCCAACGTGGTGGACGCCACGCTCGAGCCGGACGGGATCCACAGCGCGTGGGGGGTGATCCCGCACCGGGGGCCCGCCCGGGACGAAGCGGCGGTTCGCGCAACGACGGGAGCCGTCCGGCTCGCGGCGCGCCCGGACGGTGTGCGGCTCGATCCCGAGGGGCCGATACCCGGGCGGGTCACCGCCGTGACCTTCCGGCGCGACCACTTCCTCGTGCAGGTGGAGACCGAGCTGGGGTTCCTCGAGGTCGCCGCGACCACGCCTCCCACCCTCGGCGCGATCGTCGGCCTCGCGCTGGATCCCACGGCCGCGGTGACGCTCTACGCGTAACCTCCGTTGCCATGAAGGAGCTGACGTTCGACCACCTCTATCCCTACGCCGAGCTCACCGAGGCACTCCATGGCCTCGCGGCGGCCTATCCGGACCTGCTCGAGATCGAGAGCGCGGGCCAGTCGCACGAAGGCCGGGAGATCTGGCTCGTCACCATCACCAACCGCGCGACCGGGCCCCACCACGAGAAGCCGGCGCTGTTCGTCGAGGCGAACATCCACGCGACCGAGATCACCGGGTCGACCGCCGCGCTCCACCTGATCCACCACCTCGTGACCGGCTACGGCAACGACGCCGCGGTCACGCACGCGCTCGACACCCGCACCGCGTACGTGATCGCCCGGCTCAACCCCGATGGCGTGGAGATGGCCCTGGCCGACTCCCCGACGTACCTCCGGTCGAGCACCCGCATCTATCCGCGGCCGGACCAGCAGCCCGGCCTGGTCGAGCAGGACATCGACGGTGACAGCCGCGTCCTCACGATGCGGGTGCCGGACCCGAACGGCTCGTGGAAGGCCCATCCCGACGACGCGCGCCTCATGGTGCCGCGCGCGCTCGACGAGGTCGGTCCGGGACCGTACTACCGCCTCCTCCCCGAGGGGATCGTGCACGAGTACGACGGCGTGCTCGTGCCGATCGCACCCGAGCACCGGAGCCTGGACCTCAACCGCAACTTCCCCCAGGAATGGCTCCCCGAAGGCGACCAGCACGGCTCGGGACCGTTCCCGACCTCCGAGCCGGAGGTGCGCGCGCTCGTCGAAGCGGTCGTCGCGCGCCCGAACGTCTGCGCGTACATCGCGTACCACACGTTCAGCGCGGTGATCCTGCGCCCGTACGGTGGCCACGCCGACGAGCACTTCCCCACCGTGGACCTGCGCACGTACCAGGAGCTCGGGAAGCGCGCCACGGAGATCACCGGCTACGAGGCGGTCTCGGTGTTCCACGACTTCAAGTACGACCCGAAGTCCTCCATCACCGGCGCGAGCGACGAGTGGGTCTACGACTACCTCGGTGTGTTCGGCTGGACCACCGAGTTCTGGAGCCCCATCCGCGCGGCCGGCATCACGGGCTACAAGTACATCGACTGGTTCGACCGTCACCCCGTCGAAGACGACCTGCGCATCCTCCGCTGGAACGACGACGTGCTCGGCGGCGAGGGCTTCGTCGACTGGTATCCCTTCGACCACCCGCAGCTCGGGCCGGTGGAGATCGGCGGCTGGGACTTCTTCCGCACCTGGACCAACGCACCGCCCGCGCTGATGGAGGCCGAGATCGCGCCGCACAGCACCTGGGCGGTCTCGCATCTCCTCGCGTCGCCGCGCCTCGCGGTGCGGTCGTTCACGGCGGAGCCGGTCGGCGACGGTGTCTGGTGCCTGCGGCTCGTGGTGGAGAACACCGGCTGGATGCCCACGAACGTGAGCAAGAAGGCGCTCGACCGCAAGGCGGTCCGTCCCGTCGAAGTCCAGCTCTCCGTCCCGGACGGTGCATCGATCACCCTGGGTGACGAGCGCCAGGAGCTCGGCCAGCTCGCGGGCCACGGCCGCGCGCGCCAGATGCTCGCGATGTTCGACGGGGGCTTCGACGCGACCGACGACCGGTCCAAGGCCGAGTGGATCGTGCGCGGTGCGGCCGGCACCACCGTGAGCGTCACCGCGCGTCACGCGCGGGCGGGCACGGTGCGGGCCGAGGTCACCTTGCCGTGAGCGCTCCGCTCGTCGTCGGGCTGGCGGGAGCGGGACCCTGGGCGCGCACGGTGCATGCACCGACCATCGCCGCCGGACCGGAGACACAGCTCGCGGGAGTGTGGTCCCGAACGGCCACCTCGGCCGAGTCACTCGCCGCGGCTCACGGAGTCCCGACGTTCGATTCCTTCGCCGAGCTGCTTGAGCGCTGCGAGGCAGTAGCGATCGCGGTTCCACCGGCGGTACAACCGGATCTCGCGGTGCAAGCCGCGCGCGCCGGCAAGGCCTTGATGCTCGAGAAGCCGCTCGGGCTGGACGTCCCAGGAGCCGAACGCGTCGCCGCCGCGGTGGCCGAGGCCGGCGTGGGCTCGGTGATGGTGCTCACGTACCGCTTCGCTCCGCGCGTCCGCGAGTTTCTCCACCAGGCCGCGAGCTTCCCCGCCACCGGCGGCCGGGCGTGCTTCTTCTCCGGCGCGTTCCTCAGCGGCGCGTACGCGTCGTCGCAGTGGCGCGTCGAGCACGGGCTGCTCCTCGACGTCGGGCCGCACATCATCGACCTCGCGGACGCCGCGCTCGGCCCCACCGTCGGCGTCCAAGCGCACGGCGACGTGAACGAATGGGTCGGGTTGCTGCTGGAGCACGAGAGCGGTGCCGTCAGCGAGGTCTCGATCTCGTGCAAGGCGGCCATCACGCCGAGCCGCACCGAGATCGAGCTCTTCGGGCCGGAGGGGTCGATCTCGGTCGACGGCCGCGCCGACAGTCGTGAGGAGGTCTTCGCCAACCTGCGCCGGGACTTCGCGACCGTCGCCCGTACCGGCGGCCCCCACCCGTGCGACGCCGCCCGCGGCCTTCGACTCCAACACCTGATCGCCCGGGCCGGGACCGCCCTCAACGCGTAGCGCCGCAGAGCCCCTCCGTTTGTGCCGTTCCCCGGCATATCGACGGGCTTGGGCCCAGACAGCGGGGGCAGTGGGGTGGGCAACAATGCAGGCTGGCGAGCCGGTCCCGGCCGCGACGAGGAGACGGTGATGGGCGAGACCTTCACGAGCGTGAACCCGGCCCGACCGGGCGAGATCCTGGGGACGTTCCCGGAGTCGACGGCAGCGGACGTCGACGACGCGGTGGCGCGCGCGACGGCTGCGCAGCGCGAGTGGGCCAAGGTGCCGGCGCCGGCACGCGCCGAGGTGATCGACCACTGCGGCGCGATCCTGGCGAGTCGCAAGGCGGACTTCTCGACCCTCGTCTCCCGCGAGGCCGGCAAGATCCTCGTCGAGGCAGGCGGCGACGTGCAGGAGGCCATCGACATGGCCCACTACGTCGCCGGCCTCGGCCGGGCCGCGTGGGGCGAGACCGTGCCGTCCGAGCTCCCGAACAAGATGGGATGGACGACGCGCCAACCGGTCGGGGTGGTCGGGATGATCACGCCGTGGAACTTCCCGGTCGCGATCCCGTCGTGGAAGTGCTTCCCCGCCCTGCTGGCGGGCAACGGCATCGTGCTCAAGCCTTCCGAGCACGCACCGGCGTGCGCCGAGGAGTTCGTCGGCGCGTTGCGACAGGCAGGAGTGCCGGACGGGCTCGTCAACGTCGTGCACGGCCATGCCGAACCCGGCCAGGCGCTGGTCGTCCATCCCGGGATCCGGGCCGTGAGCTTCACCGGATCGGTCCCGACCGGCCGATCGGTCGCGGCCGCGGCGATGGCAACCGGTCCGCGCCTCGTGAGCCTCGAGCTCGGGGGCAAGAACGCGATGATCGTGCTCCCCGATGCCCACCTCGAGCTCGCAGCGGACGGCGCCCTGTTCGGTGCGTTCGGTACGGCGGGCCAGCGCTGCACCTCGACCTCGCGTCTGATCGTGCACCGAGAGGTCGCGGACGAGCTGCTCGGGACACTCATCGAACGCACCACGGCGCTACAGCTCGGCGATCCGACCGAGCCGGACACCGACGTCGGGCCCGTCATCGACCGGCACTCGGCCGAGCGCATCGACGCGATGGTGCAGGACGCGATCAGCGAGGGAGCGACCGCGGCCACCGGTGGTCAGATCGTACGGGTCGACGGCTGCGACGGTGGCTCGTTCTACGCTCCGACGATCCTCTACGGCGTGCAGCGCACCCACCGCATCGCCCGGGAAGAGGTGTTCGGCCCGGTGCTCTCCGTCATCGAGGTCGATTCCCTGGACGAGGCCATCGACGTCGTCAACGAGAGCGAGTACGGCCTCTCCGCCGCGATCTACACCGAGCAGATCTCTCCCGCGCTCCAGGCCGTCGACCGCATCAACACCGGGATCGTCTACGTCAACGCGCCGACGATCGGCGCGGAGATCCAGCTGCCGTTCGGCGGCACGAAGCACACGGGTAACGGGTACCGCGAGGCCGGCCGGCGCGGGATCGAGCAGTTCAGCGAGGTCAAGAGCGTGTACGTCGACTACTCGGGCCGGCTCCAGCGCGCCCAGATCGACAACCGCCCGCCGGTCCAGGCGGGCGAGTGAGCGACAGCACCACGTCCGGCGCGCAGGCCGTCGCTCATGCGCTGCGGTCGATGGGCGTCGAGACCGCGTTCGGCTTGCCGGGCGTGCACAACCTCGCGCTCTGGCCCGCGCTGCATGACGCGGGCATCCGCATCGTGGGCTCGCGTCACGAGCAAGGAACGGTGTATGCCGCAGACGGGCTCGCCCGCGCCACCGGTGGACTCGGGGTCGCGCTCACCACGACCGGGCCCGGCGCGGCGAACACGGTCGGCGCGGTCGGCGAGGCGTGGGCGTCACACTCACCGGTCGTCGTGATCGCGACGGACATCCCCACCACGCAACGCCGTGCCGGCGTGTATCGCGGCGTGTTGCACGAGAGCATCGCCCAGGCCGCGATGTTCGTCGCCGTGACCAAGTCCACGATCGACGTGGCCGACGCGGACGGCATCGGTGCGGCGATCGTCACCGCGGCAACCATCGCTCGCACCGCGCCCACCGGGCCGGTCTACGTAGGCATACCGACCGACCTGCTCGACCTGCCGGCGCCGGTGATCGACGCGCCGTGGGGCGTCCGGCCGGATCTCCCGGAGCCTGATCTCCAACCCGTCCTCGACGCCATCGCCGCGTCGGAACGGCCGCTGATCTGGATCGGTGGCGGCGCGCGGGACGCCGGGGCACAGATCGGTGCGCTGGCCACCCGCCTCGGCGCGCCCGTCGTGACGACCTACCAGGCGCGGGGCGTCATCGGCGCGGACCATCCACAGCTGGTCGGTGCCCCGCCCCACGAGCCGCCCGTGATCGACCTCATCGAGCGGTCCGACCTCGCGATCGTGATCGGCAGCGACCTCGACGCGATGAACACGATGGCGTGGCGCCTCCCGCTCCCCGATCGCCGCGTGGCGATCAACATCGACCCCGTCGACGCCATGAAGAGCTATTCGATGGACGCGACCCTGGTCGCCGGGGCGCTGATCGCCGGTGCGCTCGCCGACGTGGTCCCGGCGCGCGAGCCGTGGGCCGGCGACCTTGTGAAGCTCGTCGAGACCTTGCGCGACGAGCTCCGGGCGGCGCCGGAGACGGCGGAGTCGGTGGCGTTCCTCGAGCACACCGAAGCCGCGCTCCCCGCGGAAGCGATCGTGTTCGCGGACATGTGCATCCCCGGCTACTGGCTCGCCGGCCACTACCGCGTCCGCGCCTCGCGGTCGCTGCACTACCCGATGGGTTGGGGCACGCTCGGCTTTGCGTTCCCCGCCGCGATCGGCGCCGCGGTGGGCCGAGCCGCGGGCCGGCCCGTCGTTTCGGTGAGCGGCGACGGCGGCATGCTGTTCGCGATCGGCGAGCTCGCCACAGCCGCGCAGGAGCAGCTCCCGCTCACCGCGGTCGTCGTCGACGACGGCGGGTACGGGATGCTCCGGTACGGCCACGACCCGGGAGCGGACCTCGGCACCGAGCTCGCGCCCGTCGACTTCGCGGCGGTCGCCCGGGGTTTCGGGATCGAGGCCCGAACCGTGGACGGGGCCGGCGACGGGTACCGAGCCGCCCTCACCGAAGCCGTAGCGTCGGGAGCACCGAATCTGTTGCACGTCCGCGCCGCCCTGTACCCGCCCCGCAGCACCTCGCCGCGCTGGCCCCTCCGAGGAGCGTGATCCATGGCATTCCGAGTCACGTACGCCACCCTCGCGGCCGACAACGAAGAGCTCCACGCGGCGTACGACCGCGGCATCGAGGTGGCTCGGACCTGGCTCGGCGAGGATCACCACTTCACGGTCGACGGGGAGCGGCGCGGCGGCGCGCCCGGCGGGGACTTCGAGGAGCGGTCACCCAGTGACCGCGACATCGTGATCGGCCGATTCGCGACCGCGACAGAAGCCGACGTGCGCGACGCAGTCGCGGCAGCACGTGCCGCCGCGCGCGCGTGGGCGGCGACTCCGTGGCGCGAACGCGTCGCGATTCTCGAACGGGCGGCCGACCGGATCAGCGAGCACCGTGACGAGCTCGCCGCGCTCATGGCGATGGAAGTCGGCAAGAACCGGCTCGAGGCGCTCGGCGACGTCGAGGAGTCCGCGGACCTCATCCGCTACTACTGCCACCAGATGACGGAGCACGACGGGTTCGCGCTCCCGATGGGCCGGCTCGACCCGGCCGAGGAGACGTCGGATGTCATGCGTCCCTACGGCGTGTGGGCGGTGATCAGCCCGTTCAACTTCCCGATGGCGCTTGCGGCCGGTCCCATGGGTGCGGCGCTCGTTGCCGGCAACACCGTGGTGCTCAAGCCGAGCGAGCAGGGCGTGTTCACGGGGTTGATGACCTGCGAGATCCTCTGGCGGGCCGGGGTTCCCGCGGGGGCGCTCCACGTCGTGACCGGACCCGGCGAGACGGTCGGGCACGCGCTGGTGACGGACCCGGACGTCGACGGGATCACCTTCACCGGCTCCTACGAGGTCGGCATGGAGATCTTCCGCAGCTTCACCCGGGAGCATCCGAAGCCGACGATCTGTGAGATGGGTGGGAAGAATCCCGTGATCGTGAGCCGGCACGCCGATCTCGACGTCGCCGCGCGGGGCACCGCGCGGTCGGCGTTCGGGTTGAGCGGCCAGAAGTGCTCGGCCGCGTCGCGCGCGTACGTGGAGCGGCCGGTCGCGGCCGAGTTCATCCGCCGGTTGGTCGAGCAGGCCGAGGGACTCGTGGTCGGTGACCCACTGGCTCGCGAGACGTACATGGGTCCGGTCGTCGACGAGGCCGCGGTGGCCCGGTACGAACGCGCGGCCGCCGAAGCACGGGCTCGGGGAACGGTGCACTGCGGTGGTACAAGGCTGACCGACGGTGCGCTCGCGCGCGGCACCTACCTCCCGCCGACCGTCGTGGAAGTGCCGCGCGACTCGTGGATCTGGACGACCGAGCTGTTCGTGCCGTTGATCGCGGTCGAAGGTGTCGACTCGCTCGACGAGGCGTTCACCCTCGCGAACGCGACGCCCCTCGGCCTGACCGCGGGGATGTTCAGCACCGAGCCGGAGGAGGTGGACGCGTTCCTCGAGCAGATCGAAGCGGGCGTCGTGTACATCAACCGGCCCGCCGGCGCGACGACCGGCGCCTGGCCCGGGGTGCAGCCGTTCGGTGGTTGGAAGGGCTCGGGCACGAACGGCAAAGCGGGCGGCGGGCCGTACTACGTCCAGCAGTACCTGCGCGAACAGAGCCGAACGGTGGTGAATGCATGACGCAGCCCGAGGCCGAGCTGGCGGACGTGGCCTCTCCCGAGCTGGTCACCGACCTGCCCGGGCCGATCGCCAAGGAGTGGATCGAGCGCGACCAGCGGGTCACCAGCCCGTCGATGGGCCGCGTGTACCCACTGGTACCGGCCCGTGCCGCCGGCCTCGTGATCGAAGACGTCGACGGCAACCGCTTCCTCGACTTCAACGCCGGCATCGCCGTCACCGCCACCGGCCACTGCCATCCCGCGGTCGTCGACGCGATCTCGAAGCAGGCCGGCGAGCTCATCCACTACTGCTCGAGCGACTTCTACCCTCCGGTGTACGCAGAGCTCGCCGAGCGCCTGGTCGCGCGCGCACCGGTCGCCGGCGACTCCAAGGTCTTCCTCACCAACTCCGGCACGGAGGCCGTCGAGGCATCGATCAAGCTCGCGCGCCACGCGACCGGACGGCAGTACGTCATCGCGTTCCTCGGCGCGTTCCATGGTCGGAGCCTCGGCAGCCTCGCGCTGACCGCGAGCAAGGCGAAGTACCGGCAGGGCTTCAGCCCACTCCTCCCGGGTGTGCACCACGCGCCGTACGGCGTCGACGGCTACATCGAAGACGTCCTGTTCCGCCACCTCGTCTCACCGGAAGAGGTCGCGGCGGTGATCGTCGAGCCGATCCAGGGTGAGGGCGGCTACATCGTCCCTCCGGCAGGATGGCTCGCCCGCCTGCAGGAGCTGTGCGCGCAGCACGGGATCCTGTTCGTGGCGGACGAGATCCAGAGCGGAATCGGCCGCACGGGCAAGCTCTGGGCGGTCGAGCACGAGGGCATCGAGCCGGACGTGCTGCTGTCGGGCAAGGGCATCGCCAGCGGCATGCCGCTCGGTGCGCTGATCGCCCGGTCGGACCTCATGAAGTGGAGCGCGGGCGCGCACGGCTCGACGTTCGGTGGCAATCCGGTGTGCTGTGCCGCCGCGCTCGCCACGCTCGATCTCGTCGAAGGCTCGCTGACGGAGAACGCGGCGACGGTCGGCGCGCTGCTGACCGCCGGCTTGCAGGAGCTGGCCACCCGGCAGCCACTGCTCACCGACGTGCGGGGCCGCGGGCTCATGATCGGCATCGACTTCCCGACGCACGACGTCGCAGCCGCGGTCGAGCAGGAATGCTTCCGGCGCGGACTCCTCGTGCTCACCTGCGGTCAGCGGGCGATCCGGTTTGCGCCCGCGCTCACGGTGCGGCCCGACCAGGCGGAGACGGCAGTCTCGATCTTGGCCGACGCGTGCGCCGAGGTCGCGTCCTGAGCGAGCACGTCTACGCCCGCGCGGCCGGCTTGCCCGTCGCAGTCGAGGCGCACGGCTGTGAGATCGTCGACGCGGCCGGGAACCGCTACCTCGACGCGTGCTCGGGGGCCATCGCGGTGAACCTCGGGCACGGCGACCCGTTCGTGATCGAGGCGTTGGCCGCACAGCTGCGCCGGGTCGACTCGGTCCACCCGACGACGTTCACCACCGAGACGCTCGAGGACTACGCCCGCGCGCTCGCACCGTTGGTGCCCGTGGCGGACGCCCGCGTCTACCCGGTGAGTGGTGGCAGCGAAGCCATCGAGACCGCGTGCAAGCTCGCCCGCGCCTACCACCTGGCCCGTGGTGAGCTCGATCGTCATCTCGTGCTCGCCCGGCACGGCTCGTATCACGGCAACACCCGCGGTGCCCTGGACCTCTCGGGCCGCGATCCGTTGCGCGCGCCGTACCTCCCGTGGCTCGGACTGACCGAGCGGGTGCCGGCCGTCTACCCGTACCGGGTCTCGCTGACCGGGTCGGAGCACGCCGCCCTCCTCGACGAGACGATCGAGCATCTGGGGCCCGAGCGTGTGGCCGCGTTCGTCGCCGAGCCGATCGGTGGGGCGACGACGGGCGCGTCGGTGCCACCGGACGACTACTGGCCCGCGGTGGCCGAGGTGTGCCGTCGCCATGGCGTACTCCTCGTCGCGGACGAGGTGATGACCGGCTTCGGCCGCACCGGCACCTGGTTCGCGTGCGACCACTGGAGTCTGCGGCCTGACGTGCTCGTCGCGGGCAAGGGCGCGTCGAGCGGCTACTGGCCTCTCGGTCTGGCGATCGCGAGTGGGGAGGTCCACGACACGATTCGCGCCGGCGGCGGGTTCGTGCACGGCTTCACCTGGTCTCATCACCCGGCCGGGGCCGCGGTCGGGCGCGCCGTGCTGGCGCGCATCGTCGAGCGCGGCCTCGTCGAACGCAGCCGGGTGATCGGCGCAGGCCTGCTCGACGACCTCCGCACCGCGCTCGCCGATGTCCCGATCGTCGGCGACGTGCGCGGCCGCGGGCTGCTCATCGGTGTGGAGCTCGTGTCGGACCGCGAGACCAGAGCACCGTTCCCGCGCGCCGCCGGCATGGCCGAACGGGTGACCCGGGCGGCGAAGGATCTCGGCCTGCTCCTCTACCCGAGCACGGGCTGCGCGAACGGCATCGACGGCGACCTCTTCCTCGTCGGCCCGCCGTTCACCATCACCGACCCCGACGTCGCCGGGATCGTCACCCTCACCCACCAAGCCCTCACCCAGGTGTCCAACACCCCCCGCTGACTCCCTTTCGGTGTCGTTTGAGCACGCTGGGGCGTGTCGAAACGACACCGAAAGGGGTGTTGGCCGGGGAGTTGGCCGGGGGGCGGGGTGGAGTCGGGGTGGGCGGGGGGGGTCAGGGGAGGCGGTGGTGGGCGCGGAGGACGTCTTGCAGGCGGTCGAGCGGGAGCGCGCGGGCCTCGTGGCCGGCGTGCCCCACGACGGTGTCGGCCGCGATCAGGCTGTTGATGACGGCTTCCTCGGTCGTTTCGACCACGGCGGCGAAGAACGGGTTGAGCGCGTCGTCCCGCAACGGCGCGACCCGTTCTGCATCCGAGTCTGAACCGCGCGCCAGGCGCGTGCCCGTGCTGAAGGCGAGGAAGATCTCGCCGCTGCCGTGATGCGCGACCGAACCGGTACGCGCCAACCCGAGCCCCGCGCGCCGGGCCAGCCGCTCGAGCTGGTGCGAGGTCATCGGGGCATCCGTCGCGACCACGACGATGCAGCTGCCCGCCGGCTCATCACGCGCGAACCGCCAACCACCATTCGCGAATTCACGACCGACGGGGACACCGTCCACGCGAAGGTCCTCACCCGAGCCGAAGTTCGACAGGACGAGCGCCCCGACCCGGTACGCCGGCGACACTTCGCGTGACGCGGACCCGATGCCCCCCTTGAACCCGAGGCAGCACATTCCGGTCCCGGCCCCGACCGCGCCCTCCACCACGGGTCCACCGTCGGCGCCGCGCGCGGCCGCGACCGCTCGTCCTGCATCGGATGCCTCCACTTGCACCGACCGACCGTCGCTCAACCAGGAGTCGTCGCACTCGCCGACCATCGGGATGACGACATCCTCCGAACCCACACGCGGATCGGCCGCGAGCATCACGTCGACGGTGCCGTCGTAGACCCGGCCGACGCCCATCGTGCGGGTCAGCAGGACCGGCGTCTCGAGCGATCCCCACTCGCTCGCCTGCAGGAAGCTCGTGAGCTCGCCCGCGCCGTTGAGCACCGCGGCACCCACCGGGACCGGCGCGCCGAAGACCTCGGCCGGCGTGAACGGCACGATCGCGGTGACTCCGGTGCGGGCCACACCGCGACCCGCGGGCGGCGGCGGCTCGTCGAACCAGACCGTGGCGTGGCCGACCGAGACGTCGGCGACGTCGACGATGCTGTTCGTCGGCCCCGGCGACATCGTGCCGATCTCGATTCCCAGCGCGCGGGCGCGCGAGCGGGGTGGCGGCGGGCCGGGAGTCGGGTTCACGACCGCGCAGGCTACCGACCGGGTACCGTGCGCGGCCGTGGAACCCACCGTACGCATGCCCGTGGTCTGGACGCCCCGCCATGCCGGCCACGCGCCGGGCGGCGGCTACTGGCTCGGGATCGAGCTCCCGGGCGACGAAGAGCCGCCGCGCGGCGAGGTGCTCCGCGCTGCGCTCGAGCGCGCCGGTGCGCCGGTGCACGTCGCGATCGCGCACGGCGACGACCCCGTACTCGCGGTGCACGACCCGGAGTTCGTCGACTGGTTCTCGCGCGCCTGGACGGAGTGGGAAGCGGCGGGGCTCGACCAGGATCCCGGCCAGAAGCGGGTCGTGCCGTACGTGTTCGCGCTGCCCCAGGTCACCTCCGGCCGTCCGGTCCCCGAGCCCGCGGCCCCCTGGGCGCGCAGCGGCCGGTACGCGATGGACACGATGACGCTCATCTCGCCGGGCACGTACGACGCGGCGCGCGGCGCGGTGGACGTCGCGCTCACCGCCGCCGACCTGGCCCTCGACGGCTCGTTGAAGGCGGCGTACGCGGCCTGCCGCCCGCCGGGACATCACGCCGGCGCGAAGTTGTACGGCGGCTCCTGCTACCTCAACAACGCGGCGATCGCCGCCCAGTACCTGCGCGACCGAGGGGCGGAACGCGTCGCGATCATCGACATCGACGCGCATCACGGCAACGGCACCCAGGAGCTCTTCTACGCGCGCGCCGATGTCTTCTACGGCTCGTTGCACGTCGACCCGGGCCACGGGTGGTTCCCGCACTTCCTCGGCTTCGCGGGCGAACGCGGTGTCGATGACGGCCTCGGCGCGAACCGCAACCTCCCACTGCCCCCTGGCACCGGCGACGTTGAGTGGGTTGCCGCGGTGCACGACCTCGTCGAGGAGACACGACGGTTCAACCCCGAGGCGCTCGTGGTCTCGCTCGGCGTCGACGCCGCGGAGGCCGATCCTGAGAGCCCGCTGAAGGTCACCGAGACGGGCTTCGCTCGCGCCGGGCGGGCGCTCGCGACGCTCGACGTTCCGGCGGTGTTCGTCCAGGAGGGCGGCTACGACCTCGAGCACCTCGGCGGGCTCGTCATCGAGGTGCTCGCCGGGTTCGAGAACGCGGAGCTCCCCCAAGCCGCCGCGCCGCCGTCAGATGAGGAGCACGCGTGATGCAACGGCCGACCGATCTCGTCGTCGGGAAGGACGAGAGTGGAGGGCTGCCCAACCCGGGCCGCCCGCACCTGCAGCCGCCCCCGTACTGGCGCCTCGAGGCGATCGCCGCGGTCGAGCGCCCGCGCGATCTCGTCGTCACGCCGGCCGGCGGGTTGGTGTTCATCCTCGATCGCGACAGCTCCGACGTCTGGCACCTGCCGCACCACGAAGGCGGCGCCCACCCGCGCCGGGTCTCGACGCAGCGCGGCATGGAGCCGTACTGGGAAGACACCGCACCGGCAGTCTCACCGGACGGATCCACGGTGGCGTTCGGCGATGGCGGGTTCGTGTGGGTCGCGCCGATCGACGGCAGCACGCCGGCCCGCCGCGTCGTGCGCGCCGGCGCTCCCTGCTGGCTCGACGATGCGCACCTCCTCGGAGTCCTCGGTCGGGACGGCTGCTCCCACCTCGTGAGCTTCGAGCTCGAGAACCCGTGGCCCCGGTCGATCGCCCACGGCGACGGTGACTGCGGGCAAGCGACGGTGTCGCCCGATCGAACGCGCATCGCGTTCACCTTCTGGCCCCACGAGGACCGCAACCGCTCCGAGATCCGCGTGCTCGATCTCGCCACCGGCGCGACGCGCGCGGTGACCGGAACCGAGCGGATGCAGGACAAGGGACCGGCGTGGTCGCCGGACGGCAGCACGATCGCGTACATCTCGGAACGTAGTGGCTGGTACGAGATCCATCTCGTCGACGCGAGCCGCGGGGAGGACCGCCGGCTCACCCACGACGGAGCGGACTTCGGCGATCTCGAATGGCATCCGGACGGGTCGTGTCTCGTCGCGACCCGGACGCGCCGCGGCCACCGCGATCTCGTCACCGTCGACTCCGGGTCCGGCGGCGTGACGCATCTCGCATCGGGCGGGGTCTGGCAGTTCCCGCACTGGCTACCCGACGGTTCGGTCGTCGCGACCTACGAGGACCACGCAGTCGCCCCGCGCATCGAGCGGCTCGACGGCGACAAGACCGGCAACCGGTCCGTGCTCCTCGCCCCCACTCCCGCTGCCATCGAGCACGCGCCGCACGCCGAGCCGGAAGAGGTGACCTACCGGTCATTCGACGGGCTCGAGATCCACGGCTTCCTGTTCCGCCCCGCGGGGGCATCCGACGGCGCGCCGGTCGCAGCGATCGTCTACCCCCACGGCGGCCCGACCGATGCGTCCGCCGACGAGTGGGACGGGCTCGCGCAGTACTTCGTGGACCGCGGCTATGCCTGGTTCGCGCCCAACTTCCGCGGCAGCACGGGCTACGGCCGGGACTTCGAGCGCAAGAACCACGGCGTCTGGGGGGTCGACGACACCAAGGACTGCCTCGCCGCGTACGACCACCTCGCCACGCTCGGCTGGGTCGATCCGGCGCGGGTGGCGATCGTCGGCGGGTCCTACGGCTCGTACATGGCGCTCGCGGCCGCAACCGACGATCCGCTGCACCGGTTCGCGGCGGCGGTGTGCAAGTACGGCGACTGCGACCTCAAGACGTCCTGGGCCATGGGCGACCGCGACGGGCGCCAGGACATGGAGCGGATGATGAGCACGCCGTTCCTCGCGCCGGCCGAGATCCGCGCGGGGTCGCCGGTCCACCGGTTGAGCGGCATCAACATCCCGCTGCTCATCGGGCACGGCGAGCTCGACGACCGGGTCGTCCCCGAGCAGTCCGTCGAGCTCGTGACGGAGCTGCGCAAGCTCGGCACCACGTTCGAGTACGTCACCTACCCGAGTGAGAGCCATGGCTTCCTCCGCCGCGCGCCCTTCCTCGACTTCTACCACCGCCTCGACAGGTTCCTGGACTGGTACATCGGCTGACCCTTCCGGTCGGAGGTCGCGAACGCGCAGACGTAGGCTGCGCGGGTGGGATCCGTCGTCCTCGGAGTCATCGCGCTCGCCGCAATCGCCGGGTTCGCGCTCGGTGGGCGGCACCTCTACCTGCACGCGACCAGGCCGCGCGGGTTCGACTGCTCGGTCCGGATCGCCGAGGGCGAGGTTCCCGGGCTGACCAAGCGGTTCCGGGCCGGCTACGCGGGACGCGAGATGGACACGTTCGTCTGGCGCCGCCTGGCCTGGCCGTCGCCACCGGTCCGCTTCCCGGCGACGGCGGTCCGCCTCGACGAGGAGCGCGCGCCCGGGCTGCGCGACCACCTGCTCTCGGTGCCCGCCAGCTTCGCGGTCGTGCCGGTCACCCTGCCCGACGGCTGCCGGATCGACCTCGCACTGCCCCGCCGGAAGCGGGACCGGATCCTCGCGGCGCTCGGCGCTTCACCCGCCTCGTAACCTCTCGTCCGTGACCCGACCCGGAAGCACGCTCGAACCGTTCGACGCCCTGGTCATCGGAGGCGGGCACAACGGCCTCGTCGCCGCCGGACTGCTCGCCAAGCAGGGCGCGCGGGTCGTGGTGCTCGAACGCCGCGACGTCGTCGGTGGCGCGGCGATCACCGAGCAGCCTTGGGGCCCCGACTACAAGATGACCGCGCTCTCCTACGTGGTCAGCCTGATGCCGCCCACCATCCTGCGCGAGCTCGAGCTCGAGAAGCACGGCTACAAGATCCACCCGCAGGGTCCGTACTTCGCGCCGGCTCCGGACGGCCGGGCCCTCGCACTCTCGGACCACCCGAAGCAGCGTCGCGAGCAGATCTCGCAGTTCTCGAAGCGCGACGCGGACGCGTATGACCGCTGGGAGTCGTGGCTCGGTGGCCTGGCCGAGGTCCTCGCCCCGCTCCTCACCGAGACCCCGCCGCGCCTCGGCTCGCACAGGCCCGGCGATCTGTTCGAGCAGGCGAAGCTCGGTTGGCAGGCCCGCTCGTGGGACGTGCGCGCCACGGCGGACATCACGCGGCTGTTCACCTCGAGCATCGCGGACCTGCTCGAAGACCAGTTCGAGTCCGACGCGATGCGCGGCGCGCTTTCCGTGAGCGGTGTGATCGGGACCTGGGCCGGGCCGCGTTCGGCCGGCACCGCGTACGTGATGGCGCACCACAAGATCGGCGACGTCGGCGACGGGAAGCTCGGCGCCTGGGGCTTCCCCGAAGGCGGCATGGGATCGGTCACGCGGGCGCTGCGAGATGCGGCCGAGTCCTTCGGCGCGAAGGTGCGAACCGAGGTCGAGGTCACGAAGATCCTCGTGCACGACGGCGTGGTCCGCGGGGTCGTCACCGAGGACGGCGAGGAGATACGCGCGGACGTCGTGATTGCGGCGACGCACCCGCAGATCACCTTCCTGCGCCAGCTCGACCCGTCCGAGCTCCCGGACGACTTCGTCGACGATCTCCGTCGCTGGAAGACGCGCAGCGGCACCGTGAAGGTGAACCTCGCGATCGACCGGCTCCCGGAATTCACCGCGGCGCCCGGCTTCGATCCGGACGTCCACGGCGGCACGATCGTCCTCGCGCCATCACTCGATCACATCGAGAACGCCTTCCAGGACGCGGTCGCCGGTCGTCCGGCGGCGGCCCCGTTCGCAGACATCTGCATCCCGTCCGTCTTCGACCGCACGCTCGCCCCGGAGGGCAAGCACGTCGTGTCGATGTTCACCCAATGGGTGCCGCACGAGTGGGCGACCGAGCCGCACCGCGACGAGCTCGACGAGTACGCGGACCGCGTCATCGACCAGGTCGAGAACGCGGCCCCCGGCTTCCGCGACTCGATCCTGCATCGCCAGGTGATCGGCCCGTACGACATGGAGCAGACCTACGGCCTGCTCGGCGGGAACATCTTCCACGGTGAGCTCTCACCCGCGCAGCTGTTCCACATGCGGCCCGCGCCCGGCTACGCCGACTACCGCACCCCGATCCACAACCTGTACCAGGCGTCGTCGGGGACGCACGGCGGCGGCGGGGTCACCGGCATCCCCGGGCTCAAGGTCGTCGAGCAGATCCGCCACGACCGCAAGGACCTGCGGTCCCGCCTCGCCCGCCTCCGCGGCCGCTAGCCCCCCGGAGCTCCCGCCGTTTGTGCGAGAAGGGTCCGCTAGGGACCCAAGCAGCACAAACGGAGAGGTTCAGGCAGTGGCTTGGAACGCGGCGGCCACCGCGGCGAGCGCGCGGTCGACCTCGGGCTCGCTCACGACGAGCGGCGGCATGAAGCGCACGACGTTGCCGTAGGTCCCCGCGTTCATCAGCAGCACCTGCGCGTCGTCGCGGCAGTGCGCGATGACCTGGCCGATCCGCGCGGAGTCGTGCGTGCCGTGTTCCGGGTCGCCGAGCTCGAGCCCGACCATGAGCCCCGGGCCGCGGACCTCGGCCGTCAGCCCGTGGTCGGCGACGATCCGCTCGAGCCCGGCGCGCAGCTGCTGCCCACGCGCGTTCACCGCGTCGAGGAATCCGGGTTCGGTCAGCACGTCGATCGTCGCCATCGCCGCGGCACAGCCGATCGGGTTCCCGCCGTACGTGCCACCGTGCGAGCCCTTCGGCCATCGGGCCATGAGCTCTGCCGGCGCACCGATCGCCGAGATCGGGAAGCCCGACGCGATCCCCTTGGCGATGATGATCACATCCGGAACCACGCCGGCCTGATCGATCGCGAACATCGTGCCGGTACGTGCGCAACCGGTCTGGACCTCGTCGGCCACGAAGAGGATCCCGTGCTCGCGACAGATCGCCTGCACGCCCCGCAGGAATCCAGCCGGCGCGGGGACGTATCCCCCTTCTCCGAGCACGGGCTCGAGCACGACGGCCGCCGTCTCGCCCGGCGCAGTCTGCGAGAGGAGCAGGTGATGGAGCCCGTTCAGCGCGCGCTCGACGGACTCCGCTTCAGTAGCACCCTCGCGCCACGGGTGCGGGAACGGTGCCACGAACACCCCGGCCGGGAGCGGCGCGTAGCCGGCGCGGTACCCGTGCTTCGAGGTCGTCATGGCCATCGTCAGATGGCTGCGGCCGTGGAAGCTGCCCGAGAACACGATGACGTTGGGACGCCCGGTGACCTGCTTCGCCAGCTTCACCGCGGCCTCGGTGGCCTCCGCGCCCGAGTTGGCGAAGAAGAACGTGTCGATGCCCTTGGGACAGATCCCGGCAAGCCGCTCGGCCAGCTCGTCGACGATCGGGTTCCGGTAGCAGTTCACCTGCGAGTGGATGAAGCGGGCCGCCTGGTCCTGGATCGCCGCGACCACGTGGGGATGGCAGTGCCCGGTGCTGACGACCGCGATGCCCGCAGTGAAGTCGAGATACTCGGTCCCGTCGGCCGTCGTGACGATGCAGCCGGAGCCGGAGACCACCGGCAGATCGGTGACCTGGAACCACACGTCGGAAAGATGTGAACCCATCGGCCGAGCGTAGGCCGCAGCGAACAGGTTGTGCGGGGCCGTCACGACTCCGGCCGGAGCCGCGTGAGTGGTCGACCGCCCGTCCATGCCGCCGCGTCACCCGCCTCCCACCGCCCCCCGGGCAGCACCTCGCGCTCGACCCGTTCCCGCGCAAGGTTCTCGGCTGCCCGGCCCGGTGGCACCCCCTGCTCGCGAGCCGCGCGGAAGACGGCCGCGGTACTTGCTTCGATCCGCGCCGTCGACACGAGTGCCCGCTCACGGGAGTAGCCCGCGAATTCCTCGGCGATGTTCAGGATCCCGCCCGCGTTCGCCACGAAGTCCGGGGTGTACAGAATTCCACGGGCGGCCAGCGCGCCGTCCATCTCGTCGGTCGCGAGCTGGTTGTTCGCGCCTCCGCAGATGACTTCGCAGCGCAGCCCATCGATCGTCTCGGGGTTCACGACTCCGCCCAGCGCGCACGGCGCGAGCACGTCGCACGGTTCGGTCAGCGCGTCCCCGACGGGAAGCGAGTCCACGCCGACGGTCCGCACGAGCTCGCGGACCCGTGCCTCGTCGACGTCCGCCACCGCAACCGTCGCACCGTCGCGCACCAGCAGCCGGCTCAGCGCGGAGCCCACCTTGCCCGCGCCCTGGACGACCACGTGCCGGTCCTGCAACGAGGGTGCGCCCCAACGCTCCTCGGCCGCGGCCCGCATGGCTCGGTGCACCCCGTACGCCGTCACCGGGGAGGGATCGCCGGATCCGCCCGCCGACTCGCTCACCCCGGTGACCCACGGTGTCACGGTCGCGATCCCGTCCATGTCCGCAGTCGTCGCACCGACGTCCTCCGCGGCCAGGTACCGACCGCCGAGCTCGTGGATCGCCCGCCCGAGCGCGTGCAGGAAGGCGGGGCTGCGCGCCCGAGCCGGATCGTCCCAGAGCACCACTGCCTTGCCGCCGCCCTGGTACAGGCCCGCGGCGGCCGCTTTCAGGGTCATCGCCTCGGACAGCCGCAACGCGTCGCGCACCGCGTCGGCTTCGGTCTCGTAGTGCCAGAAGCGGATCCCACCGAGCGACGGTCCGAGCGCGGTCGAGTGCACCGCGATGATCGCCCGCAGTCCGACCGACGCGTCGGCGACGAACACGACCTGCTCGTGACCATGCCCGGTCATCCACTCGGTCACGTCCATCGACGCAATGTAGGCCGACCCGGTTCGTACCTCGGGGGCCCTGTGACGCTCGACGCCGAAGGAGTCCGGCGAGCCACGCCGCTCCCGACCACCGCCTCAGTGGCGGCGGCCACACCCGCTGAGCCCGAGCGGCTATTCGCCGTCCATCGGGTCGAGCTCGAGCGACAGCGAGTTGATGCAGTAGCGCTGGCCGGTGGGCTTCGGTCCGTCGTCGAACACGTGGCCGAGATGGCCACCACAACGCCGGCACACGACCTCGGTGCGGGTCATCCCGTGGCTCGTGTCCGTGTGCAGCTCGACCACATCCGCGACCGCCGGCTCCGTGAACGACGGCCAACCGGTGCCCGAGTCGAACTTCGTGTCGCTCGAGAAGAGGCCGGCCCCGCAACCGGCGCACCGGTACATCCCGGCGTCCTTCGCCAGCGCGTACTTCCCGCTGAACGGGGGCTCGGTTCCCTTCTTCCGCAGCACCGCGTACCGCTCGGCCGAGAGCCGCTCCCGCCACTCCTCGTCGCTGAGCGTCGCTGCCTGGTCGTCATCCATGCCTCACACCGTACGCCCGCCGAACTGCGCCATTCGGCGCCCGGACGACCCATCTCCACAGAATCTCCACAGACCGGACGGGACAGGGTCGTATCCCTTCCTTATCCTGGCCCGATGGCCTCCGCAGCCGCGATCGCGCCCTCCGCGCGCACGATCCTCGTCATCGAGGACGAAGCCACCATCGCTGCCGCCGTCGCGGCTCGGCTGCGGTCCGAGGGCTTCTCGGTGGAGATCGCCGCGGACGGCCTGGAGGGCATCGAGCACTGCGCCCGGCTCCGACCCGACCTCGTCGTGCTCGACCTCATGCTCCCGGGCGTCGACGGCTTGGAGGTGTGCGAGCGCATCCAGGCCGACCGCCCGGTCCCCGTCCTCATGCTCACCGCCCGGGACTCCGAGCGGGATCTCGTCGTCGGCCTCGGCGTCGGGGCGGACGACTACATGACGAAGCCCTTCAGCACGCGTGAGCTCGTCGCTCGGGTGCACGCGTTGCTCCGCCGGGTGGACCGTGACCTGGCCGTGGGCGCGGACACGCAGCTGAGTGCCCCGATTCACGTCGGAAATGTGATGCTCGATCCGGCCACGCGCCGGGTGACCCGCGATGGTGAGGTCGTGCATCTGACCCCGACCGAGTTCGACCTCTTCGCGTTCCTCGCCGCCGCGCCGGACCGCGTCTTCACCCGAGACGAGCTCCTCGCCGAGGTCTGGGGGTACGACGTCGTATCCGGTGGCCGCGCCGTCGACTCCCATGTGCGCGCCGTGCGGCGGAAGCTCGGCAACGAGCTGATCCGCACCGTCCACGGCGTGGGCTACGCGCTCGAGGAGACTCCTTCCTCATGAGACGCGTTCCCGAGCGCCCGCTCGATCCTCTGCCCTCGATCAAGATCAAGCTCTCGCTGTTGATCGTCGGCGCCGTTGGCATCACGGTCTTCGTGTTCTGGTTCGGCGTCCACTTCCTCAGGCTCTGGCCGAGTGCGAGTGGCGTTGCCGCCGCGATCGTCGCCCTCGTCTTCGTCCGTTTCCTCGCCCGGGGTCTCACCACACCGCTGCGCGAGATGGCCGAAGCCACTCAGGCGATGGCGAAGGGCGACTACTCCCGGCGGGTCACCGAGACGTCACGCGACGAGATCGGTCGCCTGGCCAAGTCCTTCAACCGCATGGCCGCCGAGCTCGCCGAGACCGACCGGGTGCGCCGCGACCTCGTCGCCAACGTCAGCCATGAGCTGCGCACGCCCCTCACCGCGGTGCAGGCCACGCTCGAGAACATCGTCGACGGGGTGGCGATCGCCGATCCGGAGACGTTGAGCACGATGCTCACCCAGGTCGAGCGGCTCGGCCGTCTCGTCACCCAGCTGCTCGACCTCTCCCGGCTCGAGGCCGGCACGGTGCCGCTCGACCGGCAGGACTTTGCGGTTGCACCACTGCTCGCGCACGCGGTGCGCGAACAGGAGCTGAATGCGCCGGGTGTCGCGATCGGCATGACGGTCGATGAAGACGGTCTCGCCGCGGACGGTGACCCCGAGCGCGTGCATCAAGTGGTCGCGAACCTGCTCGAGAACGCGGTGCGCCACTCCCCGGCCGGGGGCGCGGTGGAGGTCCGCGCGCGGCGGAGCACCTCGGGGGTCGTCATCGAAGTCATCGACCAGGGTCCCGGCATCCCCGACCAAGAGGTCGACCGGGTCTTCGAACGGTTCTACCGGGCCGACTCGGCTCGGGCTGCCAGTGACGGTGGCGCGGGTCTCGGCCTCGCCATCGCCCGTTGGATCGTGGACCTCCACGGCGGCGAGATCCACCCCGAGCGATGCGAGCCACACGGCTGCCGCATGGTCGTCAACCTGCCCGGCGCCCGACCCTCCGTGGTCCGGGCCTGACGCTGTATCACCGAGGAGCTCCCACAATGACGCGATTCGCGACGGTCGACGAAGCCCTGAAGCGCATCCGGCGAGGCGAGATGGTGCTCGTGGCCGACGATGAAGACCGCGAGAACGAGGGTGACCTCACCCTCGCGGCCGAGTGGGTGACCGCGGAAGCCGTCAACTTCATGCTGCGGTGGGCCCGCGGTCTCGTGTGCATGCCGATCGAGGAGTCCTACCTCCAGCGGCTCGACGTGCCCCCGATGGTGGCGCCCGGCCGGGCCGGTTGCGACACCGCGTTCTCCGTATCGATCGACCACGTCGGCTCGGGCAGCGGCATCGGTGCCGCCGATCGCGCGCACACCATCAAGAAGATCATCGACCCGGGCTCACGCCCGAGCGACTTCGTGCAGCCCGGACACGTGTTCCCGCTGCGCGCCCGTGCCGGTGGCGTGCTCGAGCGGCGCGGCCACACCGAGGCGGCAGTCGACCTGTGCCGGCTCGCCGGCCTCGCTCCGGCCGCGGTCATCTGCGAGGTGCTGCACGACGACGGCTCCCCCGCCCGCCTGCCCTTCCTCGAGCTGTTCGCGCAGGAGCACCGTGTCGCGATCATCTCGGTCGCGCAGATCGCCGACCACCGCGCCGCGCTCGGTGAGTCGTCGGACTCCCCGGCCCGTCTGCTCCTGTAGACGATCTGCAGGGTCAGGCACCGCGCGCTGACCATCCGGACCCTGTCCATCCGCGACCCGGCGAATCTCGCGTTCTATTCGCCGGGTTCTTCGCCGATCTCCCGCAAGGCTGCGGCCACCGCGGCGCGCAACCGCCGGGCCGTCGCGGGAGCGAGGTGGGCCACAACCCCGCGCGCGGCTTGGCCCCGCTCTTCGAGCGTGAGGCTCACGCGTGGCTCACCGTCGGTAGAGACGTCAGGGTCGTCGTTGAGGCCGACCATCCAGGAGACCGGTGGGAACTCGTCATCGGCCGGGTGGTCGTCGAGCGCATCGTCGATCGATCGTCGCATGGGGCTGAGCGTAGGTTGGAGCGGGCACGAGGTGCGGAGACCGAAGTGACCCGGAAACCAGACAGTAGGACGCGTCACGTGACGAGCGAGACCGTGAGCAGCGCTTGGCCCAGGTGGTAGGTGACCATGATCACGAGGCCGCCCCAGACCTGCTCCCTCACGAAGCGGGTCTCGCCGATCACCGCGTCCGAGACCATGAACAGCCCGGCTCCGGCAGCCGCGACCGCGTTGCCACTCGCCACCGCGCTCGAGACCATCGCGCCGATCACCAGGACGTACGCGATCACCGGAGGGACGAGCGCGGCTTCGCCCTTGCTCCTGATCCCGCGAACGAGTCTGGCCGCGAGCAGCGCCGCGATGATCGGAACCGGGACGGCGAGGAGCCAGATCCCGTCGGTGTGGAGGTTCAGGCCCACCGTGTACGCCACGTGCCCGAGCAGGAACGCTCCCAGCCCGAACACGAACAGATCGGTGGGCAACATGAGGAACACGTCACCGAGCATCGAGAGCACGAGCGCGGCGACGAACCACGCGCGCGTGTCCGCGTGCACCGGGTCGAGCGCGATGGCTACGGCGACCAGGAAGGCGAGCGTCGCGGGCTTGCAGACGTACTCCGCCCGCTTGGAGCCGCGGGCAACCGCGATCCAGTCGCCGACCGCGAACAGACCGGCGACGACCAGCAAGATCCACGCAGCAGTCGTCACGGCCAGGCTCGGGAGCGCATCGTGTCACCATAGGTGACGTGTCCGGAACCGACCCGCTCCTCACCGCGCTCGTCGATATCGTCGGTACCGCGCACGTGCTCGTCGACGCGGATCTGCGCGCCGGGTACGAGACGGACTGGACCGGTCGCTTTCACGGCTCCGCCCGTGCGGTGGTGCGCCCGGCCGATGGCGCGCAGGTCGCGGCCGTGCTCGCGCGCTGCAGCGAGGCGAGAGCTCCCGTTGTACCCCAGGGCGGCAACACCGGGCTGGTCGGCGGCAGCGTCCCCCGAGGCGGCGAGGTCGTGATCAGCCTCCACCGTCTGCGCGACATCACGGTGGACGCGGCGCAGGGCGAGGCCGTCGTCGGCGCCGGCGCGGTGCTCGAGGACGTACAGCGGGCGACCCGGGCGGAAGGTTGGGAGCTCGGTGTCGATCTCTCGTCTCGCGGCTCGTGCACGATCGGCGGGATGGTCGCGACGAACGCCGGCGGCGAGCACGTGCTGCGCTACGGCCCGATGGCCGACCAGATCATCGGGGTCGAGGCCGCCCTGGCCGACGGGACGGTCGTCGGGCGGGTACCCGCTCTGCGCAAGGACAACACCGGCTACCACTGGCCCGGGCTGCTCGCCGGGAGCGAGGGCACGCTCGCCGTGATCACCCGGGTGCACCTCCGCCTGGTGCCCGAGCTTCCGCACCGGGTCGTGGCGCTGCTCGCGCTCGACAGCCTGGACGCGGCGCTGCGGGTCTGCGCCCGGCTCCGGCACGCCCTCGACTCTCTCGTGGCACTCGAGGTCTGCCTCGCGGACGGGATCGAGCTCGTCCGCGCGCACCTCGGGCTCCCGCCACCGTTCACGCCGCCTGCGCCGGTGGTCCTCCTCGCCGAGTGCGCGCAGCGCGACGGGAACACCGACGCGCTCGTCGATGCGATCGGCGCGCTCGTCGACGCAGCACCTGAGGTCCGGGCGTCGGCCGTTGCCGCCGACGAGCGGTCCCGCGCGCGGTTCTGGCTGTACCGCGAAGGGCACGCCGAAGCGATCAACGCCGCGGGCATCCCGCACAAGCTCGACGTCACGTTGCCGTTCGATCGACTCGTGGAGTTCGAGCCGGCCGTACGCGCCCGAGTCGAAGCGGTTGTGCCCGGGTCACGCGTCATTCTCTTCGGGCACGTCGGCGACGGGAACCTTCACGTCAACGTGCTCGGCCCACCGCCCGGCGACGGGACGGTCGACGACGCGGTGCTGAACCTCGTGATCGAGCTCGGCGGCAGCATCAGCGCGGAGCACGGAATCGGGATCGCCAAGCGCGCCGCGCTGGCCCGTAGCCGCCCGCCGGCGGAGCTTGCGGCGATGCGCTCGCTCAAGCAGGCGCTCGATCCGCGCGACATCTTGAACCCGGGAGTGCTCTTCGCGACCTGACCGGGCCACTACGGTCGACCCGCGTGGAGCGCACCGGACGATGGATGGCGAAGCTCGACGAAGCGTGCGCCCGCCATCCTTGGCTCGCAGTCGCGGTGAAGGTGCAGCGCCGGTTCGGCGCGGAGCGCGGCGCGAACCTCGCCGCCGCGATCAGCATGCGCGGCTTCCTTGCGCTCTTTCCCGTCCTCGTGCTCATGATCGCGGTCGTCGGGTTCGTCGGCGGCAATCCGCAGACGGTCGCCAACGACATCGTGGACGCCCTCGGGCTCAGTGGCAGCGCGGCCCACACGATCACGGACGCCGTGAAGGCCGCGCAGCGCACGAAGGTGGCGTCGAGCGTGGTCGGGGTGATCGGGTTGCTCTGGACCGGCACCGGTCTCGCCGCGTCGCTGACCGCGGCGTGGAACCAGACGTGGCGCATCCCCGGTGGTGGGTTCCGCGGTCGGGCCCTCGGCTTCGTCTGGCTCCTCGGGGGGCTCGTCCTCTTCGCTCTGGCTCTGTTCATGCTCGCGCTCGTCGGTGGGAACGGCGCGCTGCCCGAGCTCGGGATCATCGGCGGCTTGGTCATCGACGCGCTGCTGTTCCTGTGGACCGCATTCGTGCTACCGACTCGCCGGATCCCACTGCTCATCATGCTCCCGGCCGCGCTGTTCGGCGCGGTGTGCGTCGAGATCCTGAAGGTGGCCGGCGCGCTCGTGATCCCGAGCATCGTGAGTCGCTCGTCGGCGCTCTACGGAACGATCGGCACGGTGTTCGCGCTGCTCGTGTGGTTCCTCGTCCTCGGCCGCGTCGTCGTCTACGTGACGTTGATCGAGCACGAGACCTGGCTGCACCAACAGGCGGGCGTCATGGAGCCAGCCGCTCGATGATCCAGCCGGTCCCGGGACTCCGCGCGTCGAGAGAGCGCCGGTAGCGGATGCGGTCGTGGAGGCGATCGGCCCGGTTGACCCAGAACTCGAACAGCTCGGGGGCAAGGCGGTAGCCACCCCAGAACGGTGGCCGCGGCACGTCGTCGCGCTCGTCCGCGAAGCGCGTCTCGGCGTCGTCGAACAGCGACTCCAGGAACGCGCGGTCCACGATCGGCGCGCTCTGCGGTGACGCCCAGGCAGCCACCTGATGGCCGCGCGGCCGGCCCGCGAAGTACTCCTCGGACTCCTGGCGTTCGACCCTGGTCACCGGACCCTCGGCCCGGATCTGGCGGTCCAGCTCGGGCCAGTAGAAGAGTGCGGCCGCGTGCGGGTTCGACTCGAGCTGCTCGGCCTTCCGGCTGTCGTAGTTCGTGTAGAACACGAGGCCGCGTGCGTCGAAACCCCGCAGGAGCACGACCCGGGCAGACGGGCGGCAGTCGCGGCCCGCGGTGGCGATCGTCATCGCTGCGGCCTTGTCCCCGGTCGCGAGCCGGGCGTCGGCGTACCAGCTCGCGAACTGCAGGTACGGGTCCGGGTCGACGCTGCGTTCGTCGAAGGGTTCGGATGACGAGCTCATGACGGCACGGTATCCTCGCGCCGATGAGCTTCCACCACGTTGCCATTGCCACGCGTGACCTCGACGCCACACACCGCTTCTACACGGAAGTGATGGGTTTCGAGCTCGTGAAGGTCGTCGCCGGAGAGACGCTCGAAGGCGGCTGGGCCCGTCACGCGTTCTACGACACGCACCAGGGCGGCCTCATGGCGTTCTGGGACATCCACGACTCGAACCTGGCGGACTTCAACCCGTCGATCAGCAAGGGCCTCGGGCTCCCGGCGTGGACGAACCACATCGCGTTCGACGCGCCGGACCTCGACCGGCTCGCGGAGATGCGCAACCGCTGGTTGGATCACGGCGAGAAGGTCGTCGAGATCGATCACGGCTGGTGCACGTCGATCTACATCAACGACCCGAACGGGATCATGGTCGAGTTCTGCACGACGACCGTCGACTTCACCGACACGGATCGCGCCGAGGCTGCGGCGATGCTCGTGGCCGAGAAGCCCGAGCTCGAAGACTCCCCCGCCGTCACCTTCCACGAGCCCACGACGGAACCCGCCCCCGCGTAACGTTTTGGCGTCGTTTAGGACCCGTATAGGGGCCTAGGTGACGCCAAAATGTGTTCTAGGCGATGACACCCGCGGCTCTGAGGGTGTCGAGCTCTTCGGTGCTCAGGCCGGCAAGGTCGCGCAGGACGGTGTCGGTGTGCTCGCCGAGCGCGGGGCCGACGCTGCGCACCGCGCCCGGAGTGCGCGAGAGCTTGGGCACGACCCCGGCCATCGGCACCGGGCGGTCGAAGCCCGCCGCGAGCCGCAGGACCATGTCGCGCGCGGCGAGCTGCGGGTCCACCGCGAGGTCGGGCGCAGCATGGATGAGCCCGCACGGCACCGAATGCCGCTCGAGGATCGCCAGCAGATCGTCGGCCGGAAGCTGCGCGCTCCAGGCCGCGATCTCGGTGTCGAGCTCGATCTGGCGCGCGCCTCGCGCCTCGTGCTCGGCGTAGCGCGGGTCGGTTGCCAGCCCCGGTCGACCCATCGCGTCACACAAGCGGGCGAAGACCGCGTCGGCGTTCGCGGCGATCACGACGTCACGGTCGTCCGCGGTCGGGTATGCATTCGACGGCGCGACGCCCTTCAGCAGACCCCCGCTGCGGGTCCGCACCACACCGCCCAGCTCGTAGTCCGCCACGGTGGACTCCATGAGCGCGAAGACGGCCTCGGCGATCGCGACGTCGACCTCCTGGCCCCGGCCGCTCCGGTGCCGCTCGTTCAACGCGGTCAAGGTGCCGATCACCGCGAACAGGGCGGCCAGCGAGTCACCGAGCGAGATCCCGGTTCGCGCCGGTGGGCGGTCCGCCTCGCCGGTCGTGAAGCGGATGCCGCCGACCGCTTCACCGATCGCACCGAACCCCGGCTCGTGCGCCCGCGGCCCGGTCTGGCCGTACCCGGAAACATGCACGAGCACCACCGCGGGGTTCATGGCGGCCAGCGCGTCGTAGCCGAGACCGAAGCGTTCGAGCGTGCCCGGCTTGAAGTTCTCGAGCACGACGTCCACGTGCGCGGCGAGCCGGCGCACCACGTCACGGCCTCGCTCGTCGCGCAGGTTCACCGCAACCGACCGCTTGTTGCGTGCGATCGACGGCCACCAGAGGCTTCGGCCGTCGTCGAGCACGCCCCACCGCCGCATCGGGTCACCCGTCCCGGGCGGCTCGACCTTCACCACGTCGGCTCCGAGATCACCGAGGAGCTGGCCCGCGAAGGGACCGGCGATGAACGAGCCCAGCTCCAGGACGCGCATGCCGTCGAGGGCCGGGTGATCGCCAGGCATCGGCCGGTAGCCTGCCATGCGATGCCATCACGACCCGCAACCCGGATCGGTCACTACGACAACCCGTACCTCGTCGCCGAGTGGCACCGCGACCCGCCGGGCGACACTCGCTGCACTCCGCTCATCCTCGAAACCGCGGACCAGGCGGTCGCGCAAGGGTGGCTGTACGCGCGGGGCGGCGAGCGCACCGTCGTGGTGGTCATGCACCCCCGGGCCAACTTCTCGCACCACTACGTGACGCCCGGGTTGCTCGAATCGGGACTCGCGGTCCTGAACGTCAACAGCCGGTGGCTGAACAACGACGCGACGCTCATCCACGAGCAGGTGCTGCTCGACGTCGCGGCCGCACTCGCCTACGCGCGCCGGCACTTCGACCGGGTCGTGCTCATCGGCAACAGCGGTGGCGCCTCGCTCTTCACGTTCTACCTGCACCAGGCGCTCGCACCAGAGGGTGAGCGGCTGACCGACACGGCCGCCGGCGACCCGTTCGACCTCAACCGGTTCGAGCTGCCGACGGCCGACGCGATGGTCTACCTGGCCGGTCACCCGGGCGAAGGGCACTTCCTCCTGCACGCCATCGACCCGTCCGTCACCGACGAGGACGATCCGCGGTCGTGCAATCCCGCGCTCGACCTGTACGAACCGGCCAACGGATTCGTCGAACCGCCCGACCAGCCGAGATACGAGGCGGACTTCCTCGAGACCTACGGCGCGGCGCAGTACGCGCGAGTGCAACGGATCGATGATGCCGCCCGCGCCGCGGTGACACGACGGCGGGAAGCTCGGCGGCGCTGGGCCGAAACCCATGAGACCGCGGACCGGCGCGCTTCGATCGCGACGGATTTCCTGCGCGTCTACCGGACCGATGCGGACCCGCGCTGCGTGGACCTCTCGCTCGACCCGTCCGATCGGGGCTACGGCTCGCTGTGGGGCACGCGTCCCGACTGGATCAACTACGGCGCGGTCGGCTTCGGACGGGTCGTCACCCCCGAAGCCTGGCTGTCCACCTGGTCCGGGTTGTCGTCACGGGCCGAGATCTCGGACACCGGCTCCCGCATGACGCTGCCGAGCCTGCTCGTGTCGTACACGGGTGACACCTGCGTGTTCCCCTCCGACGACGAGCTGATCGCCGATTCACTGGGTACGAAGTCGCTCGACCGGGCCACGGTCGCGGCCGACCACTACGGCTTCCCCGCCGAGGCCGGGCGTGACGTCGCCACCGGCATCGTCGCCGATTGGATCAACGCCGAGTAGCCCGCCGCGGCGATGCCGAGCCGCGAATACTCCGGCTACTACTGTCCCTCGATGCGCCGGAACGCGGTATTTGCTGCAATCAGCATCGTCGGCCTGCTCGTCCTCGGGTACCTGATGTTCGCGGACGGCTCCTCCTCACCCGACACTCGCGTCCGTGCCGCGTCGCATCGATCGCGCGTCTCCACCTCGAGCTCGGCTCCGCCGACCACCACCCCACCCACGACCGTCGCGCCGGCCGCGCTCGTCGACGCTCTCCCCGCGAGCCCAACCGCCCGGTGGATCCGCGATGAGAATCGGAAGCCTGGCTCTCGTGATTGGGTGGCCGCTCCCGACCCGACTCGCTCGATCGAAGGCTTCGCCGACCAGGTCAGCGTCGAACGCGGCCAGACCGTCGGGCTGTACGTGTCGACGAAAGCGCCCACCTTCCATGTCGAGGCGTACCGCATGGGTTGGTACGGCGGGCTCGGTGGTCGACGGGTCTGGATCTCAGCCGAGGTTCCCGGCCTGGTGCAGCCGCCGGCCCAGCAGACTCCCGTCACCAACATGGTCGAAGCGCACTGGACCAGCTCACTGAGCATCGTCCCCGACCAGACCTGGCCCCCGGGCGTCTATCTCTTGAAGCTGGTCGCGTCGACGGGTGGCCAGCACGAGGTGCCACTAACGATCCGGGATGACGCGAGCCGGGCCGCCTACGTCATCCAGCAGTCGGTCACGACGTGGCAGGCGTACAACCTCTGGGGCGGCAGCAACCTCTACCAGGGCGGGAGTCGCGGCGCGCGAGCTCTGCGCTCCCGGGTGGTGTCGTTCGACCGCCCGTACGCGGGTGACGGGTCGGCCGACTTCATCGGCAACGAGCTCGGCCTCGTCACCTTCGCGGAGAAGCTGGGTCTCGACGTCACGTACTGGACCGACATCGACCTCCACGCGCATCCAGATCTCCTGATCCAGCACCGCGTCCTCCTCAGTCTCGGGCACGACGAGTACTGGTCGGGTCCGATGCGGGCAGGGGTGGAGGCAGCGCGCGACCGGGGAGTCAACCTGGTGTTCTTCGGCGCCAACGCCGTGTACCGAAGGATCCGACTCGAGGACTCCCCGCTCGGCCCACTCCGTCATGAGGTGAACTACAAGGACGACCGGTCCGACCCGGTGCTCGCGTCGGACCCGAAGGACGCGACGGTCGACTGGCGCGCCCCACCGCTCAACCAACCCGAGAGCTCGCTCATCGGCGAGTCCTACGAGTGCAACCCGGTGAAGGCCGACATGGTCGTCTACGACGCATCGAGCTGGGTGTTCACGGGGACCGGGCTCAACGGTGGGAGCAAGATCTCGGGACTCGTCGGTCCCGAGTACGACCACTACGACTCCGGACGGGCGCACCCCGGCAACGTGGCGATCGTCGCGGACTCTCCGGTCACGTGCGGGTCGCTGCACTCCTACTCGAACGCCACGTACTACAGCGCGCCGAGCGGCGCCGGCGTCTTCGCCACCGGCACGAACTACTGGGTCAACGCGCTCGGCGGCCCGTGTCCCAGCGGGATGTGCCCGACGGGCCCGGAGGTCGCGGCGATCACCGAGAACGTGCTGCGCGTGTTCGGCGCCGGTCCCGCTGGGCTGTCGCACCCCTCCGCCGCGAACGCCGACGCGGTCAAGGTCGCACGGGTGCGGGGCATCCCGGACTCCGTCGCTCCTCCGGCCCAGGTGCCGGCGCCCAAGCCACCCCCGGGCCGGCACAGCAGCGCCACGCTTGTTCGCTGACCGGTAGGGTGCCGACCGGGCCGTCAACTTCGAAGGAGCGCCATGGACTTCGCGATCTCGCCCAAGGCCGAGGAGCTGCGCGAGCGTTTGCTCGACTTCGTGACCGCGCACGTCGAGCCCTCCACTCCCGTCTACTTCGAGCAGGTGAAGGAATCCGGCGACCCGCACTTCCACCCGCCGGTGATGGAGGACCTCAAGCAGGAGGCTCGCAAGCGCGACCTGTGGAACCTCTTCCTCCCGAACGACCGTTACGGCGCCGGCCTGAGCAACGTGGACTACGCGCCCCTGTGCGAGATCATGGGCCACAACCTGCTGACCGCCGAAGCGACGAATTGCGCGGCGCCGGACACCGGCAACATGGAGATCCTGGCCGAGTTCGGCACCGAGGAGCAGCAGGACCGCTGGCTCGTCCCGTTGCTCGAAGGCGAGATCCGTTCGTGCTTCGCCATGACCGAGCCCTGGGTCGCGAGCTCCGACGCGACGAACATCCAGAGCCGCATCGAGCGCGACGGTGACCACTACGTCGTGAACGCGCACAAGTGGTGGACGAGCGGCGCCGCGTCGGCTCGCTGCAAGATGGCGATTCTCATGGGCGTATCGGATCCCGACGCGGACCCGTACCACCGGCACTCGATGATCATCGTGCCGATGGACGCGCCGGGAGCGCGAGTCGTGCGAACGCTGTCGGTCTTCGGCCACGACGCGGGCGGCGGGCATTGCGAGACGCTGTTCGAGGACGTGCGCCTGCCGGCGAGCAACATCCTCGGTGGTGAGGGGAACGGGTTCGCGATGGCGCAGGCCCGGCTCGGCCCGGGGCGAATCCACCACTGCATGCGGGCGATCGGTCTGGCCGAGAAGGCACTCGAGCTGATGTGCATGCGCGCGCAGCTCCGCACCGCGTTCGGCAAGCCACTCGCGGACCAGGGAGTCGTGCAGGAGCGCATCGCCGACAGCCGGATGGAGATCGAGCAGGCTCGCCTCCTGACCATGAAGGCGGCCTGGCTCATGGACACCGTCGGCAACAAGGGTGCCCGCTTCGAGATCGCCGCGATCAAGGTGCTGGCGGCGCGCACCGCGACCAGCGTGATCGACCGCGCCATTCAGGTGTTCGGGGGCGCGGGCGTCTCGCAGGACTGGCCGCTGGCCGACATGTACACGCACGCGCGCACCCTCCGGCTCGTCGACGGTCCCGACGAGGTGCACAAGCAGCAGATCGCCCGGCGCGAGCTACGCAAGTACGAGACGCTGAGAACGACGAGTTGAAGGTTCGGATCGGGTACGGGCTCGGGGCGCAACGCGGGCTGACCGCCGACCGGTTCAACCAGATGGTGGACACGCTCGAAGCGCTGCGGTTCGACTCGCTGTGGCTCTCGGAACGGGTGAGCGGTGATGCGCCGGATCCGATCATCGGCCTGTCCGTCGCGGCGGGCCGGACCAAGAAGCTCAAGCTCGGCACGAGCGTCCAAGTCCTTCCCGGCCGGAACCCGGCGCTGCTGGCCAAGGAGCTGGCCAGCCTCGACGTGCTGTCAGGTGGCCGCCTGCTGCCTGGCTTCGGCCTCGGAGTGGTGAACCCGGCCGAGCAGCAGGCGTTCGGAGTCGCGCGCGAGGACCGGTCCGCCTGGTTCGACGAGGCGCTCCCGCTCGTGCGCCGGCTCTGGCTCGAGGACGCGGTCGACCACGACGGCGCGCGGTTCCACTACGACGGCCTGCGCGTGCTGCCGAAGCCGGTGCAGCAGCCGCCCGACGTCTGGCTCGGCGGCAAAGCCCCGGGCGAGCTGCGGCGGGTCGGTCGGCTCGGCGACGGCTGGCTCGCGTCGTTCGCGACACCCGACACCTGCGCGGCGAGCCGGCCGGCGATCGAAGAAGCTGCCGCGGCCGCGGGCCGCACGATCGACCCCGAGCACTACGGCGCGATGGTCTTCTACTCCCATGGTGAGGTGCCCGAGCCGGTGCGCGCGTTGATCGCGTCGAGGAACCCGGACGCCGACCCCGACGAGCTCGTACCGAGCTCCCTCGACGCGCTCGAGCACCAGCTCGAGTCCTACATCGCCCGCGACTTCTCCAAGCTCGTGCTCGTCCCGTTGCAGGAGCCCGAAGACTGGCGCGCCGAGCTCGAACCCATCGCCCAGCGCCTCCTCGCCCTCCAGAACTAGCCCACCCCGCCGCAGCCCCACCGGCGAGATCACCGTGGCCTGCTCGACCGTTCTCAGGTTTCGGTGTCGATCGAACACGTCCCAGCGTGTCGAGATGACACCGAAACGGGTTCGACGTGGCGTCATTGGCGCACAGTGGCCTGGTCCGCGGCTACGACGCCCCGATGAGGGGCCGCGACGGATTGTGGTCGCTGTGGGCGCGACAAACTGAAGCGGAATGACCGACGAACTGGACCGCTGTCCGCGCTGCGACCGAGTACTTGAGTTTCAGAGGTACCACGCGAGATTCGGCAATCAGGGCTACCTGTACTGCGGGAACGACGCCACGGTCCTTACCTGGGACTCGTACGATCCCCGCTACTCGTCGATCAGCGACAACACCCATCCATGGATGCTCGACGTTCCTGCAAAGCACGCGGTCGAACGCGCGCTGCGCCCGTGCCCCTGCGGCGGGTCGTTCCGATTCGCGAACCTCCCACGATGCCCGCACTGCCTTGAGTTGCTGCCCCACCTCGCCAACCCTCCCTATTTTGTGATCTTGGCCGGGCGGGTCGATGGAGATGAGACGGACATCTGGAAGCCGGCATCTGGCTGAGGCACGCGGCGCCTCAGCCAAGTGGCACCAGCGACAGCTCTTCTCCGCCGCCCTCTACTGGCGTCATTCCTGAACCGTGGCCTGCATCGGTGAGCTCTCCTCGCGAATGTCGCCGCTCACGGTTCACCGAAACTCAAGGCTGTCGAGCATGGCGTAGATGTCAGCTCGTAGCGCTTCCGAAGCGTTTGGGCCGAACACCGTGGTGACGACGAAGTCACGTTCAGCGTCGCGGAAGGTCGCGATTTCGACAGTCATCCCCTGAGGCAAAGCGCACCCTCTACGCCAGTCAAGATCAGCCGCGTGGTCCGGACGCGGCCCGCCCGTAAACCCCTCATCCAGTGAGAAGTACCCACCGTCCCGTCCAATCTGACCCACGACAACCTGCGCAACTTCGCTCGCACAGGCGGCTTGGTTGCCTGGGCGACGCGAAGGAGCGAGCGGCACAGTTGCGGCTGAGAGGAGTTCGTGGGGTGAGACGAGCCATGGGCGCAACGGGGCTGAGCTGAGGGTCCAACCAGGCGCTGCACGAATCGAGAATCCATTTGCGCGGTCCTGGTGGACTAACCGCCCGCTCGTTTTCGAGCCCAGAGTGTTCTGTGCACCCGAAGCCGACGGCGACTCCTCTGCGGAGGAGGCGCCGGTACATGCACTCACCCCGACCGCCGCCACCACCAGCGCGATGAGAACCCTGCGCACAGAAACCCTCCACTTCCGCTACTGCTCCTACACCGCCTCACGAGCCAAGGTTCCATACGCGGTCGTGTTCCCGATGTCGGACCAAACGCGAGCTTGGTGGCCGCAACTGCCGGCGTCGTTGACGCACACTGGCCTGGTCGACCGTTCTCACGTTTCGGTGTCGATCGAACACGTCCCAGCGTGTCGAGATGACACCGAAACGGGTTCGACGTGGCGTCATGACCCGTACCGGCGCGCGCTTCAGCAAATCCCGTCGTGGATTCCACCGGGGCTGGCCATACTGATCACGTGGCGGAGACGCACTTCGATGAGCGGATAGCGCAGCGATACGAGACGTTGTGGCCGGAGGCGTTCGACCGTTCGGTGGTCGACCCCGCCGTGAGCTTCCTCGCAGCTCTGGCCGGAACCGGCCCCGCGCTCGAGCTGGGCATCGGCACCGGTCGTATCGCCCTGCCGCTCAGCCGGCGGGGCATTCGTGTGCACGGGATCGAGCTGTCCCCTGCGATGGTCGCGCGGCTGCGGGCTCAGCAGGGAGGCTCCGACGTCGGCGTGACCATCGGCGACTTCGCCACCGCGGAGGTAGACGGAACGTTCACGCTCGCCTACCTCGTTCGCAACACGATCACGAACCTGACCAGCCAAGACGAACAGGTCGCGGCCTTCCGCAACGTCGCCGCGCACCTCGAGCCGGGCGGCTGCTTCGTCATCGAGAACTACATCCCCGAGCTTCGGCGTCTCCCGCCCGGCGAGACCGTCCACGTCTTCGCGGCGACTCCGACCCATGTCGCGTTCGAGGAGTACGACGTCGCGACACAGATCGCGTTCTCCCACCACTACTGGGTGATCGATGGCCAGCTCGAGACCTTCTCCTCGCCCCATCGCTACGTCTGGCCGTCCGAGCTCGACTTGATGGCGCGACTCGCCGGGCTCACCTTGCGCGAGCGCTGGAACGATTGGAGCCGTGCACCCTTCACAGGCGACAGCCGGCAACACATCTCGGTCTGGGAGAAGGCCTCGTAGGTTCCCCAGTGTCGTACCCTGGCTCGCGCAGACGGGCAGGTCCACTCACCCCACGAACGGAACTGATGTCAGCTCCAGGGACCACCCGTGCCACCGAAGTCGAGCTGACGCCGGATGAGTTCGGCCCGCGGGGCGATGCCGTCGCCCATGACCCCGAGGGACACGTCTTCTCCATCCCCGGGGCCGTTCCCGGTGAGCGCGTCCGGGTCAAGGCCATGGCGCGCCGGCGCGGGGTCGTTCATGCCCGAGTCGTGGAGGTGCTCGATCCATCCCCGAACCGGGTCAGCCCGCCGTGCCCCGAGCTCGCCAACGGGTGTGGCGCGTGTCAGTGGCAGCACATCGATCTCCAAGCCCAACAGACCTACAAGCGGGAGCAGGTGGCGAATGCGCTGGGTCTCTCCGGCGGAGCGGAGGCATCGCTCCTGCGACCGACCGTCGCATTGGCGCCGTCCGGGTTCCGCACGACGGTGCACGCCGCGGTCGACAAGGGCCGCGCCGGATTCCGCCGCTACCGATCGCACCGCGTCGTTCCCGTGGACGAGTGCCTGGTCGCTCATCCCCTCCTCGTCGATCTGATCGTCAACGGGAGCTATGGCGTCGCCGAGGAGGTGTTGCTCCGCTGCGGGGCGAGAACCGGCGAACGGCTGGCGATGCCCACCCCACGCAGCGCGAAGCTCGATGTTCCCGCGGATGTTCGCTTCGATCACGTCCACGAGCTCGCCGCGGGACTCGAGTGGCGCATCTCCGCCCGCTCGTTCTTCCAGACCCGACCCGACGGGGTCGACGCGCTCGCGGCCGCGGTGGCCGAAGCCGCGGCGGAGATCGAACCGGCCGGGAAGGCGCTCGATCTCTACAGCGGCGTCGGCGTCTTCGCGGGCGTGCTCGCGACCCGGGGCTGGACCGTCACCGCTGTGGAGAACGACCGAGCCGCAGTTGACGACGCGCGCACCAACCTGCAGCGGCTCGACGTGTCGTCGGTGTGCGCCGACGTCTCGAACTGGAAGCCTTCGTCCAGCGATCTCGTCGTGGCGGACCCCAGCCGCGCCGGCCTGGAGAAGCAGGCGGTCGAGGTCGTCGCGGCGAGCCGGGCCCGGCGCGTCATCCTCATCAGCTGCGACGCCACGAGCCTCGGACGCGACGCCGCGCTCCTCCGCCGGCGCGGCTACCAGCTCTCGTACGCGACCCCGGTCGATCTCTTCCCGCACACGTACCACGTCGAGGTCGTGAGCATCTTCGACCGGTAGCTCGAGCGGCGCGAGCCCGACGGCGCCGACCTCAGCGCGAAGTGGTGATGCCGTGCTCGCCGACGGGGCCGACGGTCAGGCCGCGGTCGGCGAGCTCCTTGCCGAGCAGGGGAAGCGCGTCGAGTGCTGCGTGCCAGGACTCCGGTGCGGAGGTGCAGTCCGAGTCGTGGAGCAACACGGTCCCTCCGTCGACAAACCCACCGAGCACATCCTCCACCACGGATTCCGCCGTCGCCTCGGACCGCCAGTCGCGACCCCAAGCAGTCCAGAGCACGACGTCCAAGCCGAGCTTTCGGGCCGCGATCCAACCTCCGACGGACAGCGTCCCGAACGGCGGGCGGTACCACAACGGGTCGACGCCCGTCGCGTCGGCCACCGCGTCCCGGGCACTGCGGATGTCGTCGCTCGTGGTCCGCGGGCTCAACCGCAACAGGGAGCGATGACGATCACCGTGGACCGCGACCTCGTGACCGGCCGCCGCCACTTCGGCGGCCAGCCCGGGGCTGCGCCGGACCATCTCGCCGAGCATGAAGAACGTCGCGCGCCACCCCAGCTCGTCGAGCGCTTCGAGGAAGGCAGGGGTCGAGCTCGGGTCGGGACCGTCGTCGAACGTCAGCGCCACGTGACCCGTCGCGCCCACTCCGGCTAGCGACGGAGAGAGGTAGCGACCGATCGAGGACAGCGCGACGAGCGACGGGGCGGCGTGAACGGCCGCGACACCGGCCACGCCGATGCCGAGCCCGATCCCGAGCGGCGCCAGCCGCCGGGCGTTCACCGCAGCTCGTCGAGCGAGTCGACGGAGAGCCCCGCGCGGTGGACCACGGCCGAGAAGTCGGCGAGTGCGACCCGCAACGACTCACGGTCGCGGGCGCGCCCGTCGAGCACGTAGATCTTCCGGTTCTTCACCGATGTCGGGACCGTCTCGGGCCGGAACACGTGGTCGGGTTCCACCAGGCGCTGACCGCGGCGGTGGCCCCAGAGCTGGTCGAACGCATCGAGGCGGCGCTCGGGCACGAACTCGTGGATCTTCTCCCCGGTCGCGCTATGGAGCAGGTCGCCGGTCTTGGCCACGTCGTTCTTGGCCCGGAGGAAGCGGAACGGGCGTCCCTTGCCCCATCCGCCGTTCCCGACGTCCACGTGGTGTGCGGCGAGCAGCTGCAACGCGCCGGTGCCCGCAGTGCGGGCGGTGTGACCGTCCACGATCGCGGTGACGTCCATCGCGACCAGGTTCCGCTGGATCATCGGGCTCTGCAGCTGGTCGCGGGTGAGCCGAACGCCCACGAACACCTCGTTCTTCGCGCTCTTCGGTGCACGTGCGACTCCGACGCCGAGCGCCGAGACACCCTGGGCGCCCACGGTGAGACCGCCGTACAGGAGTGCGAGCGCCGCCGCGACCCCGGTGATCCGCCGTTGCACCTTCGGATCACGCACGTTCACGCGCACACCGACCCGCTCGCGGTACTCGGCCAGCTCGAGGACGTCGGTCTTCGCATCGCCGGCGAACAAGGCGCGGGCTCGCGCCACTTGCGCGTCCCGCTCGGGCCCGGGAACGGTGACCGCGGCCAGCGCGTCTCGCAGCTCTTCCTCGTTCAGCGCGTAGCGGGTGACGCCGATCTCGGCCATCCCCTCGGCGTTGTCCTTGCCGTGACCCGCGATCGCCTTGAAGGTGACCACCGGGAGCCCGACCGCGAACGCCTCGTTGGCGGTGAGACCGCCTGCGTTCTCGACCATCGCGTCGCACGCGCCCATCAGTGCCGGCATCTCGTCCGTCCAGCCGATCACGGTGCCGACCCCTCGCGCTTCGAGCGTGGCCTTCAGGTGAGTGTCGTTCCCGCAGATGATGACGGGGTGGTACGAGCCGACGTTGACGATCGCTTCGACGGTGCCGACCACGTCGCCGACACCCCAGGAGCCCGCCACGACGAGCACCGCGCGGTCGTCCGGGGTGAGACCGAGCGACTTCCGGGTCGCCTCGCGCCCCGAGTCCGTCGCGTCCACGAAGCGCTCGGAGACGAGCGGACCCGATGCGCGCGCATCCTTGCCGCCGCGCTCGACTGCGGTCTCGGCTGCGAACGGGCTCGTCGCGACATGCGCGTCGATGTGCGGGTGGACCCACAGCGGGTGCACGGCGAAGTCGGTGAGAAACGTCACCGCGGGGACCTTCAGCCATCCGCGCTTGCGCATGTTGCCGAGGACGAGTGACGACAGTGGGTACGTGGAGACGACCACGTCCGCGTCGCTCTCGCGAATCGCCTTCCGCAGCCGCCGCCCGGCGACGAACGTGTCGAGGCGAACAATGAATCCCCACGACGATGGGAGCTTGTACCAGAGCCGGTACGTCAGGTCGTAGGACCACGGCGCGAACCGCAGTTGGAGCAAATAGCTCCACTTGATGAACCAGCCGATTCCGAATGGGCAGCAGTCCAGGAAATCGACGATGCTCGCCTCGTGTCCTTCGGACTCGAGGCGGCGGGCCAGCTCCCGGGCGGCACCGTCGTGGCCTGCGCCCATGGAAGCAGAGACGATCAAAATACGTCGCTGCATCGGCCCATGATCGTACTCCCGAGTCACGTTTGACTCCGGTTTTCGAAGCCCGAGCCCCGGACGGGTTCGTGCGGGTACCTTCGGCCACGCATGGCAGTCCTTCTCGCGCTGCTCGCAGCACTTGCATATGCCGCCGCCTCAGTCCTGCAACAGCGGGCTGCCCGCTCCATTCCCGAGGAGACCGCCATGCGGCCGAGCCTCCTCCTGCGGCTCGTCCAGCGCCCGATGTGGCTCGCCGGCACGGCCGCCGACTGGAGCGGATTCGGGCTCCAGGCCCTTGCCCTGGGCATGGGCTCGATCCTGGTCGTCCAGCCGCTGCTCTGCACCGGGCTCCTGTTCGCGCTCCCGATCGGCGCGGCTTGGGAGGGACGGCGGCTCGGGCAGCTGGAGTGGGTGGCCGCGGTCGCACTCAGCGCCGGGCTCGCGGTCTTCCTCATCGTCGGCGACCCGAGTGACGGCAAGGACTTCGCCTCGACGCGGGCCTGGTTGCTCGCGATCGCGGTGATCGGCCCGACGATGGTGGTGTGCATCGTCGCCGCGATGCGCACCCGCAACACCGCCCGGGCGGTCCTTCTCGCACTGGCGACCGCGCTGCTCTACAGCCTGACCGCGGTGATCACGAAGTCCGCCGTCGTCGAGCTCGGCGAGGGTCTCGACGCGTTCGTCACGAGCTGGGAGCCGTACGTGGGAATCGTCACTGCGGTCCTCGGCATCCTGCTCAACCAGTCCGCGTTCCAAGCCGGCGAGCTCGAGGCATCACTCCCGATCCTCACCGTGGTCGAGCCGTTCGTCGGCTCCCTGCTCGGGGTCTTGATGCTCGACGAGAGCATCACCGCGACCGGCGCGTTCGAGCGGGTCGCGGTCGTCGCGGCGGCGCTCGCCGCTATCGGTGCGATCATCGTGCTCGCCCGAGCCGCGGCCCGCAACGAGGCCGCGGTGACGGTCGGCTCGACCTAGATCGTCTCGACGTCGAGCTCGCCACCGGCGTGCTGCGCGCGCAGCACCTTCTTGTCGAACTTGCCCACGCTGGTCTTCGGGACCTCGGCGATGAAGCTCCACCGCTCGGGCAGCTGCCACCTGGCGACGTTCGTCGCGAGGAACTCGCACAGTACCTCGGGCCCGACGTCGCATCCCTCACGGCGGACCACGCAGGCGAGTGGCCGCTCGCCCCACCTCTCGTCGGGCACGCCGACCACGCTCGCCTCGAGGACGTCCGGATGCGCCATGAGCAGGCCTTCGAGCTCGACCGACGAGATCCACTCGCCACCGGACTTGATGACGTCCTTCGCGCGGTCGGTGATCTGCACGTAGCCGTTCGGGCTGACCTGCCCGACATCGCCCGTCCGCAGCCACCCGTCGTCGAACTTCTCGGGCGACGGATCGAGGTAGTAGCTCGCGGTGATCCACGGACCACGCACCTCGATCTCACCGACGGCCTCGTCGTCCCACGGCAGGGGCGTACCCGCGTCGTCGACGATCCGGAGCTCGACTCCACCGAACACGCGCCCCGTCTTCGCGCGCCAGTCCATCTCTTCGGTCGTCCCGAGCTCGACCCCGTCGGGCGGGTGCGCCACCGCGGCGAGCGGGCTGGTCTCCGTCATGCCCCACGCCTGCACGATCCGCACGCCGTGGCGCTCCTCGAACGCCTCCATGAGGCTGCGAGGAACCGCGGAGCCACCGCACACGATCATGCGGAACGACGACAGGTCGATCGGGTTCTCTTGCGCGTAGCGCAGCACGTCGGCCCAGATCGTCGGCACCGCGCCGGAGAACGTCGGTCGCTCCTGCTCGACGAACTTCATCAACGGCTCGGCCTGGAGGAACCGGTCCGGCATCAGGAAGTCCGAACCGACCAGCCACCCCGCGTACGGGAGGCCCCAGGCATTCGCATGGAACATCGGGACGATCGGCAGGATGCGATCCCCTTCGGTCAACGCCAGCGAGTTGGCTGCGGTCGCGGCGAACGAGTGCAACCAGGTCGAGCGGTGCGAGTAGACGACACCCTTCGGGTTCCCGGTCGTGCCGCTCGTGTAACACATCGCCGCCGCCGCGAGCTCGTCGACCTCGGGCCAGTCGAATCCGGGCTGCTCGGCCGCGAGCAGGTCTTCGTACCCGACGATCGTGGCGTCGGTCGCTTCGGCGAGCGCGCCGGGGTCGCCGCCGCCGGTCACGACGAACGTCCGCACCGTCGTGAGGTCGGGCGCGACCTTGGCCAACAGTGGAGTGAGGGACTCGTCGACGATCACGATCTCGTCGGCTGCGTGGTTGATGACGTACGTGAGCAGCTCGGGGAAGAGGCGGATGTTCAGCGTGTGGAGCACGGCGCCCATGCTCGGGATCGCGAGATAGGCCTCGAGGTGCTCCTGGTTGTTCCAGCAGAACGTCGCCACCCGCGTCCCGGGCTCGACTCCGAGCCGGGTGAGCGCGCCAGCCAGCTGATCGACCCGGTCGCCGACCTCGGCGTACGTGGCCCGACGAGACCCCTCGCCTTCGAACGTCACGACCTCGCTGTCGGCGTAGACCGTGCGGCCGTGGCGAAAGATCATCCCGATGGTGAGCGGGAAATCCTGCATCGTGCTCTCGAGCATCGGTTCCCCCCGGTTGCTGCGCTGATCCAACGGATCGACCGCAGGTTAGGTCCTATCCTCCGAAGTTCTCCCTCGGCCATCAACCGACCGTCATCGCCAACCGGCCGAGGGCGGCTCCGAAGCTCTCCCTCGGCCATCAACCGACCGTCATCGCCAACCGGCCGAGGCGGTCTTATCCTCACGCCGTGACCGAGAAGCATGAGTCCCCACAGGTTGCGGACGTCGGCGCGAAGCACGTCGGGAAGGTCGCCGGGGCGCGGGCGGGGGTCACGAAGGCCCAGGCCCGAGCGCTGGAGAAATACGAACAGCTCCAGGCCGCCCGCGAGACCAACCACATGGTCGACGCCGGGTTCCACTTCTACGAGCGCGATCTCGGGGCCGGAGGTGGCGTGCTCGCGGGTGCACTCGCGTTCCGGCTCTTCCTCTTCGCGGTGCCGTACGTCTTCGTCGTCATCACCGTCTTCGGATCGGCCGCCGACTTGCGCAACGAGTCCGGTCAGAGTGCGGCGCGGGCAGCCGGGCTCACCGGCTTGATCGGCAAAGCCGTCGCGGACGCGCAGCGGCAGACGAGCGGCACAAAGGTCCTCAGCATCTTCGTCGGCGCGTTCGCACTCTTTCTCGCCGCCCGCGCGGTCGTGAAGACGCTGCGAGCCGTCCACGCGCTCGCTTGGCGGGTGCCACTGACCCGGCTGCGCAACTCCAGCCGGGCCGCGGGAATCCTGATCGCGATCATCTTGGGCGTCTCGCTGGTGGGCACCGGGGTCGGCAAGGTGCGGTCCGAGCGACCGGGCATCGGTCTGCTGCTGGGACTCTCCCTGATCGTGGTCTGGGGTGGCGCGTGGCTCGGCATCTCGTGGCTCCTGCCCCACGCGAAGAACATCCCGTGGACCGCGCTGATACCCGGCTCCTTGCTCTTCGGCCTGGTCATCTGGGCGATGCATCTCCTGACCGTCTTCTACTTCGCCCGCAAGGTCTCGAACGCGTCCGACACCTACGGCGCGATCGGATCGGCGATCGGGATCCTCCTCGCGCTGTATCTGGTCGGCCGCGCGATGTCCGCGTCCGCCGTCCTCAACGCGACGCTCTGGGAGCGCAGCCAGCAGGAGCAGGCCGGTGACGAATGACGGGATCAGAAGCCGACGATTGCGCCCGCGATCATCCCGAGGATCAGCAGGCCGCCGGCCCGCCGGGTGAGCAGGAATGCGTGCGGTGCGAACCACAGCGGCCAGACCGGGTTCGGCATCGGTGACTCCGCCGGCTTCGGCTGCCCGAACACGGTCCAGACCTTGGCCAGCATCGTGAACGACGCGAGCACGAGCAGCGTGAAGACCGGCAGGATGTCGACGATCACGAGCACGACGACGAGCAGGTAGAACGTGACGAACATGCCGCGTGTGACGTCGCGCGCGACCTTGTCGCCGAGGATCACCGGCAGGGTGTGCGTTCCTGCGGGACCGTCCCAAGGCGCCTTGTCGATGTGCTTGCCCATCAGCACCGTCGTGCAGAGGATCGCGTACGGGAGTGACGCGAGCAGCACGGCGGCCGGGATCGATCCGGTTGCCGCGTAGTAGACCCCCCCGACCATCAGCGGTCCCCAGACCGCGATGACCGTCGGCTCCCCGAGGCCGTGCTTCTTCAGCCGCACCGGAGGTGCGGTGTACGCGGCGGACAGCAGGAAGCCGCCGAGCGCGAACGCCACGACCGGCCAGCCGCGTTCGACTGTGAGGAAGATCATGATCGCGAGGCACATCGCGTTGACGACGAGCGCGTACATCGCGAGACGCTTGCGGCTCACCACTCCGGAGATCACCGGATGGGGCGAGTAGAGGTTGCGCGGGTAGTCCGCGGTGTCGGTGCCGACCTCGAGGTCGAAGAGGTCGTTCATGATGTTGTTGGCCATGTGGGCGAGGACGATGCCCCCGGCCGCGAGCGCGAAGTACCACCAGTTGACGTCGGCGTCGCGGTAGATCGCCAACAGGCCCGCGAACGCTCCCGCCACGAGCGTCATGGGGAGGACGCCGGCCCGGGTCAGCCAGAGCCACTTCGACACCGGGTCGAGCTCGCCCTTGGGCGGGTTCGTGGTCGCGAGCACGTACAGCCAGCGCTTGCCGAGCGACTGCCGCCCGGCACCGGTCTCCGTCGTCTTCGCCATGCCAGGAGCGTACGTCGGGGCAGGCCCGAGGTGCGGAGTCCGGAGCGCGGCACGCCGAGCGGTGCCAGACTGCCGGCGTGAGAGCGGGGAGAAGGGTGCTCGGGCTGCTCGCGGTCCTGAGCCTCGCTGCACCCGCGCTGGTCGCGGTCGATCCAGTGGGCGCGGCCGGCCCACCCACAGTGCTTCGCGCCGGAGGGCCGAGCGCGCCCGGTGACGCGAAGATCGCCGTGCTGGGGAGCGGCACCAATCACGCCGGTCAGCGGTTCACGGTCTCGGATGCCCACAACCGCGTCGTCTTCACCGGCACCTTGCAGGCCGCCGCGCACCCGGCGCCCTGGGCCTACGCGGCGCTCGCCAACTGGAGCGCGGTCACCGCGCCAGGGAAGTACCGGATCAAGGCGGGCGGGAAGCGCTCGCCGGTCTGGGAAGTGCGCGCCGGGGCATCGCGGCTCCCGATCCCGACGCTGTTGCGGTTCTTCAACACGAACCGCGACGGCTCCGAGGTCTCGTTGGATCACCCGAGCGCTCATCTCCATGACGCGGTGGTCGCGAGCGGTCCGAACGCCGGCCAGGAACGCAACCTCACCGGTGGGTGGATGGACGCCGGCGACATGATCCACTTCACCGAGACCACCGGGTACACCGCGGTCATGCTCCAGCTCGCGGCGTCGCTCGACGCCACGGATGCCGCCGCGCTGCGCAGGGAGGCGGACGTCGGCGTCCGCTGGCTGGCCAAGGCCCACCCGGTGCCGGGCCTGTTCATCGGCCAGGTGGGCGACGAGCGCGACCACGACGTCGGGTGGCGCCTCCCGCAAGCCGACGACGCGTCCACCCAACCGGGCATCGGCCGCCGGCTCGCGTACCCGTCGACGGCCTCGAGCCTGGCCGGCAAAGCTGCCGCGGCACTCGCGCTCGCGGCCTCCCGCTCGGCCGAGCCCGCCCGCACCTCACTCCTCGCCAACGCGCAGGACTGGTATGCAGCCGGCGTCGCGACCGCGGGCCCCGGACCGACGTTGCGGGGCGGGTTCTACGTGGACGACACGTGGAAGGACGACCTCGCGCTCGCGGCGGTGATGCTCTACCGCGCGACCGGCACCGCGAGCTACCTCACGGACGCGTCGGCGTACCTCACCGGGGCGGGAGCAGATACACAGGGCCTCGGTTGGTACGACACGTCGGCGCTCGCCGGCGGTGAGCTGTGTGGTGTGTTCGGTCGGCCCGCGGTCGCCGACCTCACCATTCGCTCTCTCGGCTGCCAGAAGCTCCGAGCCTCGGCGACCGCAGCACTCGACATCGCCGCGATCAACGCGCCGTGGTGCACCCCCGGCTACTACGGCTGGGGGCAGACGGGCGCGCAGGGTGGTGGTGGCGCGGTGATCGCACTGGCCCGTCGAGGCGGCCTGATCGGCGCGACCCCCGTCGCCGCCCGGGCGCGCGACTACCTGCTCGGAGCGAACCAGTGGGGCTCGAGCTTCGTGGTGGGCTACGGCCAGAAGCCGGCCAAGAAGCCGCACCACTGGGCCAAGCTCGTCGGCAACCTCAAGCCGCTCGGCGCCGTGGTGGGCGGGCCGGCGCCGCGGGCCGACATCGCGGAGCAGGGCTTCAAGGTCAGCGGCAAGTTCGACTCCGCCGGGGCGGCTTACCAGGACCGGACCGAGGACTACGTGACCAGCGAGCCGGCGCTGGACTACACCGCCGATTCGGTCCTGCTCCTCGCGGCCCTCCCGGGCTGAGCCCGGCGGTTTCCGCCTCCGGCCCATTCGCGCTTTCCTTGCCGATTCCGGGGTTTCACTTCGCATTCGATCGACGTCGGCGCGCAAAACGACGGAAAGACGGCGCCTAGCGGTTTGAGACAACAGGAGGTACGTTCTCCCCGAGTTCACGCTCTGGACACCGGAGCGTGTCGGGGAAGCGGGAAGGTGACGACGTGAGCCGCACTGGCCTTCGACCGAATTCGCAGCGGGGTTTCGCCTTGGTGCTCGCCATGGGAGTGATGGCGTCGCTGCTGACCACCGCGCTGGCCCCGACCTCGGCCCCGGCGGCCAGCAAGAAGGAGGTGGTCTTCACCGTCGGCACGAAGCAGGACGTCGACAACATGAACCCGTACGCCGGGGTGGTCCTCTCCGCGTACGAGGTCTGGAACATGGAATACAACGTGCTCGTCAACCTGAGCGCGGGCGACATGAGCCCGATTCCCGAGGTCGCGACATCGTGGGAGCGCTCCCCGGACGGCCTCACCTGGACGTTCCACCTGCGCGACGACATCAAGTGGTCGGACGGCAAGCCCTTGACCTCCGCCGACGTCGCGTACACGTTCAACCGCACCGCCAAGGAGGAGTGGTCCAACTTCTCGCCGTTCACCTCGGGCTTCAGCAAGGTCACGGCACCGGACCCCACCACCGTCGTCGTCACGACCAAGCAACCGGACCCGCGGCTGCCGAGCCTCCCGGTCTACATCCTCCCCAAGCACGTTTGGGAGAAGTACGGGCCGAAGAAGGTCGGCAGCTTCTCCAACAACAACCCGGTCACCTCGGGCCCGTTCCGCCTCACCGCCTGGAACAAGGGCAGCTACTTCGAGATGACGGCCAACCCCAACTACTTCGGGGGCAAGCCGGCGGTGGACAAGGTGCGGTTCCGGATCTTCCGCAACGACGAGGCCATGGCCGCGGCGCTGAAGAACGGGGAGATCGACGCGGTCTACAACCTGTCGGCGGACCTCGCCGGTCAGCTCAAGGGTGACTCGAACATCACACCGATCAACGCCCAGGACGGCAGCTTCACCCAGCTCACGATGAACACGGGCTCGGGGACCATCGGCAACGGGCACCCGGCGCTGCAGGACGTGCGGGTCCGCCAGGCGATCGCGCAGGCGATCGACAAGGACACGCTCGTGAAGCGCGTGCTCCAGGGGCTCGGCTCACCCGGCCAGTCGATGAACGTCGCCGTCGCGCCGAAGTGGAACCTCAAGGTTCCCGAAGACCGGCAGCTGAAGTTCAACCTCGACGCCGCGAACCAGACCCTCGACAACGCCGGCTACAAGAAGGGCTCCGACGGGATCCGGACGATGCCCGACGGGTCCGGCAAGAAGCTCGGCTTCCGCTTCTTCTTCCCGTCCGACGACGAGACGTACTCACGCGACGTCCAGTTCATCAAGGAGTGGTTGAAGGACATCGGCATCAGCACGACCGCGACGCCGAAGAGCGAGGACGAGCTCACCCCGATCGAGAACAAGGGCCAGTTCGACCTCATCATCTGGGCGTGGACGCCGTACGCCGACCCCACGGCGATGATGTCGTACCTCACCTGTTCCCAGGTACCGAAGAAGCCGGACGACGGCCTCTACAACGACGCTTTCTACTGCGACCCGGAGTACGACCGGCTCTTCAACCTGCAGAAGACCGAGCTCGACGAGCCGACCCGCATCAACTACGTCCACCAGGCGCTGCAGCGGTTCTACGACCAGTCGCCGTACGTGGTGCTGTACCTGCCGGACACCGTCGAGGCGTACCGCAACGACCGCTTCACCGGGTTCGTGCGCCAGCCGGCTGACACCGGACCGGTCATCTACACCCAGAGCGACCCGTCGTACACGCTGATCAAGCCGGTTTCCACGTCGAGCGGATCGTCGTCGTCGGGCAATGGCACCCAAGCCGCCTCGAGCAGCAACAGCGGCGGTGATTCGAACACCGGGCTGATCATCGCGATCATCGCCGGCGTCATCATCGTCGTCGGCGGTGGGTTCTTCATCGCCCGCCGGCGCCAGACAGCTGACGAGCGCGAGTAACCGGGGCACCGTGTGAACACGCGCTACGTCCTGCGGCGCGTGGGCGCCGCGTCGCTCAGCCTGATCTTCGTCCTCGCACTCAACTTCGTCCTGTTCCGGATGGTGAAGTCCGATCCGGTCGGGAGCCTGTTCCGCGGCCGGAACGTCTCGCAAGGCGCCAAGGACCGGCTCCGGGCCGAGTTCGGGCTCGACAAGTCCATGCCTGAGCAGTTCATCGCCTACGTGAAGCAGACCGCGCAAGGCAACCTGGGCATCTCGTACTCCACACGCCAGCCCGTCTCCGACGAGATCGCGAGCAAGATCTGGCCGACCGTTCTGCTCGTCGGCTCGGCCACCATCCTGTCGGCGATCATCGGCGTGTTTGCGGGGATACGCGCCGCGTGGAGACGAAACAGCGCGTTCGACCGGGGGTCGACCGGCGCGTCCATGTTCACGTACGCGATACCCGACTTCTACCTCGGCATCCTGCTGCTCGCGTTCTTCGCGTTCTGGCTCGCCTGGCTGCCGACCGGTGGGATGGAGACGGCGGGCGGCGGCGGATTCGTGGACACCGGCAAGCACCTGATCCTGCCGTGCGCCGCGCTCGCGATCTCCTACTTCGGCGAGTACACGATCATCATGCGCTCCTCGCTGCTCGAGGTGCTCGGTGAGGACTACCTCATCACGGCGCGGGCGAAGGGACTGCGCGACGCGCTCGTCCGAAAGCGTCATGCCGTCCCCAACGCCATCCTGCCCGTCATCACGCTCTTCGCGCTCAACCTCGGCTTCGTGCTGTCGGGCGCCATCGCAGTGGAGACGGTCTTCTCGTGGCCGGGCCTCGGCCAGGCCACCCAAGACGCGCTGAAGGGGCCGGACTACCCGATGCTCCAGGGTCTCTTCCTGTTGTTCAGCTCCGCGATCATCCTGACCAACCTCGTCACCGATGTCGTCTACGGCTACCTCGACCCGCGGGTGAGCACACCGTGACCGACCCCACCGGCGGCGCGTTCGAGAGCGCTCGGGACAGCGCGCTCGCGGAGGTCATGGCGCCGGACCCGCCCGCGCCCGGCAGCCGGCGGTCGCTCAACTGGAGCCGGCGGCGCAAGAGTGCGGGGGAGGTCTGGCGGGAGTTCTGGGCGAGTGGGCAGGGCAAGGCCGGCCTGATCATCCTGGTGGTCTTCGTCGCGATGGCGCTGCTCGCCCCGCTCATCACGTCGAGCGAGGGGCTCAAGGTCACGAACGCCCTCGGCAACAAGCAGAACGCACCGCCGAGCTGGGAGTTCCCGTTCGGCACCGACAACGACGGGCGGAGCGTCCTCACGCTCTTCGTCTGGGGCGCACGCATCAGCTTGTTCGTCGGCATCGCGGCCACGCTCGTGGCGATCTTCATCGGGTCGTTCGTCGGGATCATCGCCGGCTACGCCGGTGGACGGACCGAGGGAGTCCTGATGCGGGTCACCGAGTGGTTCCTCGTGATCCCGTTCCTGCCGCTCGCGATCGTCCTCGCGTCGGTGCTCTCTCGGTCGCTCAGCACCATCATCCTCGTCATCGGGATCACGTCCTGGCCCGGTACCGCTCGACTGCTGCGCGCGCAGGTGCTCTCGGTCAAGGAGCGAACGTTCGTGGAACGAGCACGCGCCCTTGGTGCCGGCCACGGCCGCATCGTCGGTCGACACGTGCTGCCGAGCGTCCTCCCGCTCGTCTTCGCGAATCTCACGCTGACGGTGCCGATCGCGATCCTCTCGGAGACCACGCTCGCGTTCCTGGGCCTCGGCGATCCCTTGCGCGTCTCGTGGGGTCAGACGCTCGGAGCGTCGTTCGCGGCCGGCGCGACGTCCATCGGCGCGTGGTGGTACTACCTGCCGCCCGGTCTCGGGATCGTGGCGGTGGTGCTCGCGTTCACGCTGTGCGGCCGGGCGCTGGAAGAGGTCCTCAATCCCAACCTGAGGCAGCGATGAGCGAAGCGGTCACACCGGCGCGCTCCAGTCGTTCGCATGGCGGAGCGTGGCCAGAGCGGCCCGGCCCGCACGGCCAGGAGCGGACACGATGAGCACCGCGAGCGCGGCTGATCCTGCGGCCTCCGAGCGGGCGGTCGTGGCCGACCGGCCGTTGCTCGACGTGCGCGACCTGCACGTCACCTATTCCAGCCGCGAGGGAGAGATCCCCGCGGTGCGCGGCGTGAGCTTCACGCTGCGCCGGGGCGAGACGCTCGGGCTCGCGGGTGAGTCGGGGTGCGGGAAGTCGAGCCTCGCGGCGGCCGTGCTCAAGCTGCTCCCGCAGGGCACGAAGGTGGAGGGCGAGGTCCTCCTCGACGGCGAGAACGTCTTCACGATGAGTCCGGGTCGCCTCCGCGCGGTCCGCTGGACCGAAGCCGCCATCGTGTTCCAGGGTGCGATGCACGCGTTGAACCCGGTGTGGAAGGTGAAGCACCAGATCGCCGAGGCCATCCAGCTGCACGACCCGATCGGCGACAAGGCGGCCCAGGCGCGCGTCGGCGAGCTGCTCGAGCAGGTCGGCCTTCCGGGGCGCCGTGCGGACGCCTACCCGCATCAGCTCTCGGGCGGCCAACGGCAACGCGTGATGATCGCGATGGCGCTCGCGTGCAAACCGCACCTGCTGATCGCGGACGAGCCGACCACCGCGCTCGACGTGATGGTGCAGGCCCAGGTGCTCGCGCTGCTCGAGCAGCTGCAGGAGGACCTCGGGCTCGCGATGGTGTTCATCACCCACGACCTCTCGGTGCTCACCTCGTGCTGCCGGCGGCTGGCGATCATGTACGCGGGGCGCGTGGTCGAAGAAGGGCCGTCGCACGCCGTCTTCGACCACCCACAGCATCCGTACACCAAGGCCCTGGCCGCCGCGTTCCCGACCATCGGCGACATGCGGTTCCGGCGCGCGCCGCTCGGCCTGGCCGGTGATCCGCCCGACCCCCGAGAGCTGCCGCCCGGATGCCCGTTCGTGCCGCGATGCTCCGAGGCCATCGATGCCTGCAGCGACGCGGAGCCGGCGCTGCGCGTCGCCGGTCCGATGCGGAGCGCCGCGTGCATCAGGGTGGAGGCCGACGGGTGACCGCCGAGCCGATCATCGAGGTGCGGGACGTCCACGTGACGTTCGAGAGCAAGCGCGCCCGGCGGAAGCACGCGGCGCCGGCGCGGGCGGTCGATGGCGTGGACCTCGAGATCATGCCCGGCGAGATCGTCGCGCTCGTCGGCGAGTCCGGCTGCGGCAAGACGACGCTCGCCCGCACGTTGCTCGGCCTCGAGCGACCGGCGAGCGGCGAGATCCGCTTCCGCGGCACCCCGCTCCCCCACTCGACCAAGGGTCTCCGCACGTACCGCCGGCACGTGCAGATCGTGTTCCAGGATCCCACCGGCGCGTTGAACCCACGCCAGACCATCTACGAGTCGGTGGCGGAGGGCCTGCGCATCCACAAGGTTCCCGGCAACGAGAAGGATCTCGTCGCGAGCGCGCTCAGCCGCTCCGGGCTCCGACCGCCGGAGCGGTTCTTCCAGCGCTACCCGCACGAGGTTTCGGGTGGTCAGCGTCAACGCGTCGTGATCGCGGGCGCGATCGCGTTGGAGCCGTCGCTGATCGTCGCCGACGAGCCGGTCGCCAGCCTTGACGCATCGGTGCGGGGCGAGATCCTGCGGCTGATGCTGGGGCTCGTGCAGCAGACCCAGGTCGCGATGATCGTCGTCACCCACGACCTCGGTCTGGCGTGGAACGTCGCCGACCGGATCGCCGTGATGTACCTCGGCCGCATCGTCGAGCTCGGAACCACCGAAGACGTGCTCGAAGCCCCAAAGCATCCGTACACGCGCGCGCTGCTGAGCGTCGTGCCCGAGATCGAGCGGATGGAGCCGCAGATCCTCACCGGTGAGCCACCGGACCCCACCCGGATACCGCCCGGGTGCCGCTTCCATCCGCGCTGCCCGTTGGTGGTGTCCGGGGTCGCGGCCGAGCTCGGGATCCTGGAGCGCTGCCAGACCGAGGACCCGACGCGCGTGCAGATGCGCACCGGCCACTCGGTCGCCTGCCATGCCGCCGACCTCGACGCCGTGCCCGGCCCCGGGCCCACCCCCGGCCCGGAACCCGCCGAGACCGCCAACTGACCTGATCGACCGCGGGCCTCGGCATTCGGTGTCGTCGCGACACGCTGGAGCGTGCGCGAACGACACCGAAAGGGTGTGGTGGGGGCGGGGCGGGTCATTGGAGGCGGCGGGGGATGTGGCGGTACCAGCGGCGGGAGCGGAGCAGCTCCTCGCCGTCGTGCACGTCGAGCTCCACCGTCACCTCGAACGCGTCGCGATCCGAACGCAGCTCGAGATGCGCTTCACTGCTCACCGTCGCCTCCGGCCACGCGATCTCGTAGCGGGCGGTCGCGTGCGCGCTCGCGTCGCCGGGATCCGTGGTCGAGACCGCCACTTCGCCGTGATAGTGCTCGGCGACCGCGGCGCCGTGCTCGCCCGGGTACCGCGACCCATGGTCGATGACCGCGCTCGTCCTCCGACCGAGGACGTCGTGCTCGATCCGCCAGACCGTCGGCACCGCGCCAGCGGAATGGTCGTCCCGCTCGGCGCGCGCAGGCGTGAACACCGGAGCCGGCTCCGCTCTCTCCCGGTCCACTTCGCGGTGCAGCGTCGGGAGCGCGAGCTCCAAGGACCCGGTGTCGACGGTCAGCGTGACCGGCTCGGGCGGCGGCCAGCTGTTGGGCCAGTCCGCGCCGGCGAGATCCAGCCGGATGCGATGACCCACCTCGTAGATCCACGCCGTTGCCTCGAGCTCGACGGTGACTGTCACCGGCTCACCCGGCACCAGCGGCTCCGGGGCGAGTGACGACCTGCGGTGGCACAGGTTGAGAAAGCCACGAGTGACGAGCTGGGACCTACCGTCCGGGAACACGTTGCAGAGCTTCGCGGCGAGGAACGCCACCGGGACGTCCGACCGCAGTGTGACGGTGAGGCGCGGGTGACCGGCGATCACGAGCTCGTCGTCGCGCGCGGGCCAGTCGTAGACGAGCGACATCCCCTCGTCGGGCCGCTGGTCGGTGGGCTGGCCCCAGGGGAGCGCGCCGGCGCAGGAGATCCAAGCCGTGCTACCGACGTCGCCGCGCACCGCGAGCACGTCCTGACGTCCGGGTGGACCGTGCAACACGACCTCGTGCGCGTCGGCCGGTGGCCAGGTGACGTCGGCCCGCCACTCTCCCCGGTGTTGGGCGAGATCCGGCGCGGGATCCGTCGGCCGCCGCAGGAACACCCGCACCGGCGACGGCGCGACCGCCGGCGGCGAATCGCGCAGCCAGGTGTCGAAGAACCGGATCATCTCCGGCACGAGGTCGATGTGGGGACCCGGCAGCGAGCTGCCCGGGCTCATGTGCGCCCACGGCCCGACGAGCAGCTCGCGTCCACGTGGCAGTCGCTCGAAGGTGCGAAAGCTGTTGTTCCGGTACCCGTCGGCCCAGCCCGCCACGATCATCGTCGGGACATCGATCCGGTCGTACCCGACCCACTCACCGTTCTCGTCCCGTTGCCGCAGGGAGCCATGCCGCCAGTACGGGCCGTCCCACTGCTGCTCCAGCCAGCGCAGCAGCCACGGCTCGGTGCGGTCCACGCGCTCGGCCCACACGTCGCGCCACTTCTCGCCCGCGAGTGCCGGCGTCGGGGGCAACGCGACCATGGCGGCCATGTAGAGCACGTAGTCGACGAGGTCGACGGCCTTCAGGGCGCCACCCATGTAGTGCACGTCGTCGGTGTACCGGTCGTCGGAGGCGTAGATGGCGATGACCGCGGCGAGTCCGGGCGGTCGCTCCGCGGCCAGCTGCAAGGAGTTGAAACCGGAGTACGACGTGCCGTACATCCCGACCTTGCCGTTCGACCAGGGCGCCGCGGCCAGCCACGCGATCACCTCGCTGAGATCAGCCTGCTCCTGCGCCGGGTACTCGTCTTCCGCGAAGCCCTCCGACGCGCCGGTGCCGCGCAGATCGACCCTCGCGACCGCGAAGCGCCCCTCGTCGCGCAGGCGCCGGTATTCGCTCGCGTACGAGGCGGTAAGGTCGTCCTTCCGGTACGGAAGCGCCTCGAGGAGGACCGGCCACGGCCCGTCGTCGCCCTCCGGAAGGTAGAGCCGGGTCGACAGGCACACCCCGTCGGACATCGGAATCCAGACGTACGGCGCGTCTCCCGGGCTCGGCATCGCCGCACTGTAGGAGCGGAGGGCGGGAGCGGACACGTTGTGCGGATGTCGGAGCAGACCCGGGGAGTAGGAGCGGCCGGTGACTGAAGACCTCGGCGATCGCCTGGAGCCGGCGCTCGCCCGCGAGGACTACCTCGGCGGACCCGTATGGGCGCGCGAATGTGAACGGGTCTTCGGGCAGACGTGGTGCGCGGTCGGGCGGGAGGAGGATGTCGCCGAGCCCGGCGCCTACGCGCGGGTGGAGGTTGCCGGCGAGAGCGTGCTGGTCACCCGGGATTCGAATGGTGCTTTGCACGCGTTCTTCAACGTCTGCCGGCACCGGGGCGCAGAGCTCGTCGACTCGTGCGGCGAGGCGTGCGGCACGTTCGGCGGCGCGATCCGATGCCCGTACCACTCGTGGACCTACGGCCTCGACGGCCGCCTGCTCCGCGCGCCGTTTCTCGGCCCGGTGAGCGACCGGGACGCGGCCGAGTTCGCGCTCGCCGCGGTGGGAGTGGAGACGTGGGGCGGATACGTGTTCGTGAACCTCTCCGGTCCTCGTGCTGATCCTCCGCTCCTCGATCAGCTCGGCGACCTGCGCGGTCGCGTCGTGCGGTACCCACTCGCCGAGGTACGGCGCGGGGCGCGCGTCGTTTACGAAGTCGCGGCGAACTGGAAGGTGCTCGCGGAGAACTACAACGAGTGCTACCACTGCGGGCCCGTGCACCCGGAGCTCTGTGATCTGGTGCCGTCGTTCCGGCGCGCCGGAGGTGACGGGCTCGAGTGGGACCGCGGGATACCGCATCGTGAGGGTGCGTACACGTTCACGCGCTCGGGCACGACGACGCGCGCACCGTTCCCGGATCTCGACGAGGACGAAAGAGTCCGCCACAAAGGCGAGCTCGCGTTCCCGAACCTCCTGCTCAGCCTCTCGTGTGACCACGTCGCGTCGTTCCTGCTCACCCCGCGCGGGCCTGGCCACACCACGATCGAGTTCGACCTCCTGTTCCACCCCGACGCGATCGCGTCGCCGGGCTTCGACCCTTCGGACGCCTTCGACTTCTGGGATCTCGTGAACCGCCAGGACTGGGCCATCTGCGAGAGCGTGCAGCGCGGGATGGCGTCGCGCGGCTTCACCCAGGGCTGGTTCGCCCCCATGGAGGACCCCAGCCTCGATCTCCGGGCCTGGTACGAGCCTCGCATGACGGACGACTGACGGTGGAGCGGTTCGATGTCGTCGTCGTCGGGCTGGGTGCGATCGGGAGCGCGACTTGTTGCGCGCTCGCGCGCGCTGGCGTGTCGGTGCTCGGCCTCGAGCAGTTCGAGCTCGGCCACGCGCGTGGTGCGTCTCACGACCACTCGCGGATCATCCGGCGCTCGTATCACACGCCCGGATACGTGACGCTGGCCGGCGCCGCGTACGAAGCCTGGGAGCGCATCGGCTCCGACGAGCCACTCGTGGTCCGCACCGGTGGCATCGACCTGTTCCCGGCCGGCGCCGCGATCCCTATGGACGACTACACGCGCAGCATGACGGCGGCCCGCGTGCCGTTCGAGATGCTCGACTCCGACCAGATCATGAACCGCTGGCCCGCGTGGCATCTCGCGCCGGACGTCGCCGGCTTGTTCCAGGCCGACACCGGGATCGTGGCGGCCGAGCGGGCCACTTCGGCACTGCGTCGGTCGGCGACAATGTCCGGCGCGACCATGCGCGGCAGCGTCCCGGTGCGCTCCATCCGCGACGAGCGGCCGCTCGGGGTCGTGCTCGCGACCGACGCCGGCGAGATCCGGGCCGACCGCGTCGTGCTGGCCGCGGACGCGTGGACCAACGAGCTCCTCGCCGGGCTGGACTGGCAGGTACCCCTCGTCGTCACCCAGGAGCAGCTGACCTACACGCGGCCCGCGGACACGTCGCTGTTCACCGCCGACCGGTTCCCGGTGTGGATCTGGATGGACGAGCCCAGCTGGTACGGGTTCCCCGAGTTCGGGGAGGTGGGCCGGGTCAAGACCGCGCAGGACTGCGGAGGTCGCGAGGTGACGCCGGCGACGCGTTCGTTCGATCCCGACCCGGTGGCGGAGGCGATGCTCCTGCGGTTCCTCGCCGATGCCCTACCGGGCGCGTCAACCGGCGAGACCCTCACGAAGACCTGCCTCTACACCCTCACCCCCGACCGCGACTTCGTGCTCGACGCGGTGCCCGGCCACCCGGACGTGTTCGTCGCGCTCGGCGCCGCGCACGGCTTCAAGTTCGCCGCGCTCTTCGGCGAGATCATGCGAGACCTGGCGCTGGGCTCGCCGCCGGCACACGACCTGGAGCCGTTCACGATCGACCGCGCCGCGCTCACCACCGCGAACCCGCAGCGCGCCTGGCTCGTCTAAGGAGCGCGGAGGACGCCGAGCCGGGTGCGGTGCGAGAGCAGCGACCACCGCGACATCGACGACAGCACCGAGCCAATCGACGCGAACGATCCTGCGGACAGGATCGAGCACGCGGAGCCCAGCGAGCCGACCGAGAGGAACGACCCGACCGAGCCGATCGAGAGCACGGAGCCCTTCGAGCCGATCGACAGGAACGAGTTCTCCGACCACAACGACCAACGCGAGCTTGACGACGACGCCATGCCCTCAGTGTCGCGCGCTCGAAGGCTCCTCCGGCCCGACTCCGTCTGCCCGGGTCAGGTGAGGTCGTCCAGAACGGCCATGGCGGCGTTGCGACCGTTCAGGGCGATGACGCTGCCGGCGGGATGGGTGGCCGCGCCACAGAGGTAGACCCCCTGGATCGGTGTACGCGGCGCGAGCCGGCCCTGCCACATCTGGTCGGGCATGCACTCGCCCTGGAAGATGTGGCCGCCGGTCAGCCCGATGCGCTCCTCGATGTCGGGTGGGCCGAGCACCTCCATGAAGTCCACGCAGTCGTGCGCCTCGGGCGCGAAGCGCGCGATCGCGTCGAGCACCTTCTTCCCGATCTCGTCACGGCGGGAGTCCCACGTCCCGTGATCCAGCTCGTAAGGCGCGTACTGGGCGAAGACGCTCATCGTGTGCTTGCCCGGGGGTGCGACCGACGCGTCGTACGCGGTCTGGAAGTACAGCTCCGCGAATCCCGGGCTCGGCACACCCCGGGTGCACGCGTCGAACGCGTCCTGCGCGTCGTCGATCCCGGTCGTGATCGAGACCATCGAACCGCAGGGCCAGTCGGCGTCCGGCACGCTCGAGAAGCGGGGCAGGCGGTTCAAGCCGCAGTTCACCTTCAGCACCGGGCTCGTCATGCGCCACCCCTCGATCCGCGAGCGGAACTCGCCTGGGACCGCGTCGCCACACAGGGCGATCGTGCGGCGAGGGTCCGCGTTCGAGATCACGGTGCGGGCCCGGATGAGCTCACCGCCCTCCAGCACGACACCTTCGCCGGGCCGGATCTCCGCGACGGGCACACCCGCAGCGAGCACGGCACCGGCCTCCCGCGCCGCCTCGGCGATCGCGAACGACACCATGCCCATGCCGCCCTCGACGTAGCCCCACACCGCGGCTTCACCTTCGAGCTTGCCCGCGAAGTGCATGAGCTTGATCGACGCGGTGCCGGGATCACGCGGCCCGGCCCAGGCACCGATCACGCCCTGGCCGTACAAGCCGGTGTGCAACCGCTCGTCATCCATGTACCGCTCCACGACCTCGGCGATCGACGCGTCGAAGAGCACGTTGATCAGCTCGGGATCGTGACCGAGCAACCCCTCGATCTCCGCCCGGTCCGGCGAGTCGCCGATCCAGGTGTCCCGTACGCCTTCACGCAGCGCGCGGCGCAAACGGTCGAACATGTCCTCGTAGGCGAACATCCCTTTGATGTCGCGGTCGGAGAAGCCGTTCTCGCGCATGCTCGCCGCCGTGCGATCCGGGTCCGCCCACTGCGCAAGGTGGGTGCCGTCCTCGAACGGGCACCAGAGGTTCGGGTCGGCGACGAAGACTCGGTAGCCGTGCCGTACGAGGTCCAGCTCGTCGATCACCCGCTGGTCGAGCAGACCGACGACGTACGCGCACGGGCTCACCGTGTAGCGGTCGTCGGCAAACGGGCGCTCGAGCGTGCACGCCCCGCCGAGCTGGTCCCGCCGCTCGAGCACGAGCACCGACTTGCCGGCCTGTGCGAGGTATGCCGCGGCTGCAAGGCCGTTGTGGCCTCCCCCGACGAGCACGGCGTCCCAGGTCGCCTTCGCCAGCTCGGGGACGGGCGCCGGCAACCCGACCTTGCCCAACGACGCCGCGATACCGCTCCCGCTCACGATCCCACCTTCGTCCCGACCTGCGCGGTGAACCCGTCCAGGTTCTCCAGGTAGCGGTCCACGTCCGCCTCGGTGTGCTGTACCGACAGCGTCCATTGCTCGCACTTCCCCCACGGCGGTAGGAACACGCCGCGGTTGTGCTGGTAGAGCCAATGCGCGTGGCCCCAACGGTCGTCATAGGCGAGGAAGTCCCGGTAGCCGCGCAGCGGCTCGGTCCGGAAGACGACACAGCCCTTCGCGCCGAGCGCGGCGACGTGACCCTCCACTCCACGCTCGCGCAGGATCCGGTTCGCACCTTCGGCCATCCGCGCGGACAATCGCTCGAGGTGCGCGTACGCGTCGGGCGTGAGGATCTCCGTGAGCGTCGCACGCGCGGCCGCCATCGTCAGCGGGTTGCCGTTGAACGTGCCGACCTGCTCGTACACCCCGTCCTCGACCAGCTGCATGACGGCTTCCGTCGCGCCGATCGCGCCACACGGCAGGCCACCGCCGATGGCCTTGGCCAGGCAGACGATGTCCGGGGTGACGCCGCTCCGCTGCGTCATGCCGCCCGGGCCGGTCGTGCACCCGGTCTTCACCTCGTCGAACGCGAGCAGCGCACCGTCGGCATGCAGGAGATCGCGCAATCCCGCGAGATACCCGTCGGGCGGCGCAATGATGCTGATGTTCATCATCGCGGGCTCCAGGAGCATCCCGGCGATCTCGCCCGGGTTCTCTGCGAGCACGCGAGCGGCCGCGTCGAGGTTGCCGAACGGCACGATCACCGTGAGCGCGGCCAGCTCCTCCGGGATGGCCGGACCGGTGCGCACAGTGTTCGGTCGCGCCTCGGGACCGGCGTCCTGCAGCGTCGGGTACACGGAGAACTGCACGTGATCGTGATGGCCGTGGTACGAGCCCTCGACCTTGATGAGCTTCGGGCGGCCGGTGGCCGCGCGCATGAGATGCACGGCGTCCATCGTGGCTTCGGTGCCCGAGTTGCCGAAGCGCCAGCGCGGCAGCCCGAACCGGCGCGCCAGCTCCTCGGCCACGACGATGGTGTCCGGCACCGGCTGGGCGAAGTGCGTCCCCAGGGCCACCCGCTTCGAGACCGCCTCGACGATGACCGGGTGGGCATGGCCGACGAGCATGACCCCGAAGCCGGCGTGCAGGTCCACATACTCCGTGCCGTCGGCGTCCCACACCCGCGAGCCCTTGCCGTGCGTGACCCACACGGCTTGGGGTGGCGCCGACTGCCAGCTCGACGCGACGCCGCCGACGAGCGAGCCACGCGCTTCCGCGAGCAGCGCTCGCGAGCGCGGCATGCGCGCGAGGAACCGTTCCTCTTCAGCTGCGACCAGCGTGTCGACCGCCGCCAGATCTCCAGGTACCGCGGTGCTGGTCACGGCCGAACCCCACCCTCGAGGTAGCCCCGCGCAATGGTGGCGGCCCACTCCCGCACACCGTCTTCTTCGAGCGAGAACGGGCCGGGGTCGTAGCCGCGCGACGCGATGCCGCGCTGCACGCTTTCGCACGCGCCCCAGTCCTGACGGTTCGTGAGGTCCCAGAAGTCGACCGCGAAGGACGGGTCGAAGCCGGGCTTCGCGACCTCGTCGGGATCGAACAGCCAATGGCACTCGACCCAGCTCGCGCCCGGCTCCAAGGGCTCGATGCGGTGCGTCATCACGAAGTCCGGGTGCAGGCTGATCAACATGTTCGGGAACACCCCGGCGTAGAGCACGTCACGCCGGAGCTTCTCGGACAGGCCGGGCAGCGGGGGCAACGGGCTCTCACCCGTCAGTGACATCGTCTGCGCGCCGTCGATCAGGTTCATCGAGCCGCCAATGGCCAGACCGGGCGCGGAGAAGTTCTCCCCGCTGGTCGGCGGGCTCACCCGGCACAGCTCCGGGTGGATGACCGGGCAGTGATAGCACTCGTGGTAGTTCTCGATCGCGAGCTTCCAATTCGCCTCGAGCCGGTACTCGTGGGTCGCGCCGACGACGAGGCGCTCGGGTTGGTACGGCGCGACGAGCGCGTCGAAGCCGCCGATGTGGTCCTCGAACGAGCCCGCGTCGCCGGACGCGTTCACGAACACCCAGCCACGCCACTCGGTGACCGGCAGCCCGAACAGCTGGTACTCCGTGATGTCGAAGCCCTCGGGCGGATCGAAGCGCGGGGTCGTGCGCAGCGATCCGTCGAGGTCGTAGACCCATGCGTGGTACGGGCACGCGATCGTGGAGCGCGTGTCCGACTCGCCACAGGGCAGCAGCTCATGGCCGCGGTGGCGGCAGACGTTCGAGAAGGCGTGCAGCTCGCCCGAGTCGCTCCGGACGAGCAGGACACCTTCCTTGCCGATGCGGACGGCCATCCGGGCGCCGGGCTCTGCGACCTTGGCCGCACGGCCGACGCAGACCCAGGAACCGGCGAAGAAGTGCTCGAGCTCCCAGCTCGTGACGGCCGGATCCAGGTATGCGCCACGCGGCAGCATCTGCCCGGAGCCACACGGATCGAGCACCGCCTCGAGCTCGGCACGGGGGAACAGCGGCGAGTCGATGCTCACTGGTTGTTCCTCCGGGTCCATCGGTTGATCTTGCGGTCGGCGAGGATGCGCCTGGTGGCCAGGTAGGCGGGAATGCCGGTGACACCACCCCCCGCATGCGTGGCCGACGAGCACTGGTACAGGCCCTTGATCGGCGTCGTGTAGTCGGCGTACCCGGGCGCGGGGCGCATGTGGAACAGCTGCTCGGTCGAGAGCTCGCCGTGGAAGATGTTGCCCCCGACGAGGTGATAGTCGTGCTCCATCTGGTGCGGGCCGATCACCTGGCGGTGGAGGATCGACTGCTTGAAGTTCGGCGCGAGCTCGTTGTAGCCGTCGACGACCCGGTCCGCGTACGCCTCGAGCTCCTCGGTGTGCGGCTCGTCGGACCAGGTGTGCGGCACCCACTGCGTGAACAACGACATCACATGCGTGCCCTCGGGGCAGAGCGTTCGGTCGAAGACGCTCGGGATGCAACCGTCCGAGAAGGGTCGCGCCGCGGGCCGGCCCTCGCGGGCGTCGATGAACGCCTGCTCGAGGTACGCCACCGAATGGCACAGCTCGATCGCACCTCCGTGATGCTCCTGCAGGTTCGAGCCCGGGTCGGCGGAGAAGCTCGGCAGCTCCGAGATCGCGAGGTTGACCTTCACCGTCCCGCTGCGGCTCTGCCAGTTCTTGAGGTCTTCGACAAAGTCGTCGGGCAGCTCACGGTCGTCGAGCTGGCGCAGGAACGTGATCTGCGGGTGCGTCGCGGCGACGACCGTGTCGGCCATGAGCTCGGTGCCGTCGACCAGTGCGACACCGACGACGCGGCCGCGCCGCACCAGGATTCGCTCGACCGGCGAGCTGGTGCGGACGGAGGCACCGAAGGATTTCGCCGAGCTGCAGATCGCGTCGGCCACGGCGCCCATTCCCCCGCGGGGGTAGCCCCAGCTGCCCAGGTGGCCGTCGCCGACCTCCCCGATCGAGTGGTGCAGCATCACGTACGCGGTGCCGGGTTCCTGCGGTCCGGCCCAGGTGCCGATGATGCCGTTGATGGCGAGGTCGGTCTTCACCGCGTCCGACTCGAACCAGCGGTCGAGCAGGTCCGCGATGCTCATCGTGAACAGCCGGGTCACGTCACCGACGCCGCGCACGTCGAGACCGCGCATCCCCCACGCGAGTCGCAGCTGCTCGAGGAGGTCCTTGGGCCGGCGCGACCCGAGCTTCGGTGGCGTGGTCATCAGCAACGGCCCCAGTACGGCCGCCACACCTTCCATCCACGCTTCCCAACGCGGCAACGCGTCCGCGTCCGCCTTCGAGAACTTCGCGTACTCCTGCCGGCTGCGCTCGAGGTCGTCGTAGTGGGTCAGCGAACGACCGTCCGGGAACGGGATGTAGCCCGGCCCCATCGGGTAGACCTCGTAGCCGTGCTTCGCGAGCTGCAGGTCCTCGAGGACCTGCGGCGGCATCAGGCTCATCACGTAGGACAGCGTCGTGATCTTGAAGTCGGGACCGAACGGGGTCTCCGTGGACGACGCGCCACCCACCGCGTCGCGCGCTTCGAGGATGACGGTGTCGAGCCCGGCCCGGGCGAGGTAGGCCCCGGCGACCAGCCCGTTGTGCCCCCCGCCGATGACGATGGCGTCGTGCTGTGTCGGCATTCCCCTACTCCCGTTCCGATCTCGTGTGGCCCCCATCATCCTATTGACTGACTCATCAGTCAATGTAGTCTGTTCCGTGTGCGGACGCTTCCTGGCTCCTGGTACGCCGATCCCGGGCACCATGCGCGGGAGCTGGACGCCGTGTTCGGCCGGGAATGGGTCGCCGTGGCCCGGGCCGACGACGTGGCCGCCCCGGGTTCCTACCGGTCGGTCGCGGTCGGTGGGAAGACGCCGGTGCTCCTCGTCCGTGACGAGGTCGGGACCCTTCGCGCGTTCCTGAACGTCTGCCGCCACCGCGGCTCCCCCGTCGCCGAGGGATGCGGCACCGCGCGCGCGTTGCGTTGCCCGTACCACGCGTGGATCTACCGCCTCGACGGCACCCTCGCTCGTGCGGCCGGAGTGGGCGAGCCCGACGAGTTCGATCCGTCGGACTTCGGTCTGAAGGAAGTGTCGGTCACGACCTTCTGCCGGACGATCATGGTCAACGTCGCGCCGGAGGCCGCGCCGTTCGATCCGGGACCCCTCGGCACCGCGATCGACCCGTACCGCATCAAAGAGCTGGAGCTCGCCGCGAGTGACTCCTGGGAACGCGAGTTCAACTGGAAGGTGTTCCTCGAGAACTTCTCGGAGAACTACCACACGCCGTTCGTGCACCCCGAGCTCATCGTCGACGGTTGGGACTACCCGATCGAGACCGCGGGCCTGATCTCACTGGCATGGGACCGCCCCCACGAGCCGCGCGACGAAGGCGAGCGCGCGCTCGCGGCCGCCCGGCCCGGCGAACCGGGGTGGGACAAGGTCGCCGCGGCCGGACCCGACGAGTCGTTCATCGCCGGTACGTACATGACCCTGTGGCCCAATCTCATGGTGAGCCTGCTCCCGGGCTTCGCGGCCACCTTGCGCCTCACACCGGTGGACGCGACGCACACGATCGTCGACCGCGAGTACCTCTGGCATGCCGACGTCCCCGAAGCGCGGCGCGCGGCAGACGTCGCCGCGACCCGGCTCGTGGGCGCGCAAGACCTGGCGATCTGCGAGAAGGTGCAGCGTTCGTACACCGGTGGCCTCTCCCCCGATGGGGTGCTGTCGACCGAGCACGAGATGGGCGTGGCCCATCTCCACGGGCTCCTCCGGGCGGCGCTGGCGTCGCCGCTTCCCGACCCGGTCGAGGTGCGCACATGAACGCGGCCCGCCCGCGACGCGTCGTCACCGACGTGGCCCAGCGCCGAGCCGAGATCCTCGATGCGGCGGTCGGCGTGGTGCTCGACCGCGGCTTCGCAGGCACGCGCGTCGTCGACGTGGCGGACGCGCTCGGCATCAGCTCCGGGCTCGTCCACTACCACTTCGACTCGAAGGACGAGCTGCTCGCCGAGACGTTGCGCCACGCAGCCGACGCCGACATCGCACGGCTCGAGAAGGCCGTCGCGCAGCTCGACGATCCACTCCGTCGCCTCGACCGGGTGCTGCGCGAGTACCTGCCCGAGCAACGCCGCGACCAGAGCTGGGTCATCTGGGTCGACGCCTGGGGCCAGGCCATACGCAACGAGCGCCTGCGCGACATCCTCACCGAGCTCGACCTCGCGTGGAGTGGCGCCATCGAGACCGTCATCCACGACGGCGTCGCGGCAGGCCGCTTCGAATGCGCTGATCCCCACGGTGCGGCCCGTCGCCTGTCCGCGCTGTTAGACGGTCTCGGGCTCGACGTGATCCTGCACGGCGGGCCGTCCCGCCGCCGACTGCTCGAGGACGCCCGCATCGCGGCGACGGCCGAGGTCGGCCTCGCCCCCGACGCCCTCGGATGAAGACCCACCACCCCCAACGCCCCCAACGCCCGCTCCGTTTGTGCCGAAAGGATCCCCAGGGACCCCTTGTGGCACAAACGGCCGGAGAGGTTGGCGTCGGATGACGGTCGCGGTCGACACGGTCGTCGATCCGTCGACTGGGTCGGTGATCACGGAGATCCCCTCGGCCGGGCCGGACGACGTCGCGCACGCGGTGGACGTCGCGGCGGCGGCGTTCCCGGGCTGGTCGCGTACGACACCGCGCGAGCGGGCCGAGCTGCTCCTCGAGCTCGCGGACCGCGTCGAGGAGCGTGCCGTCGAGCTGGGTGAGCTCGAGTCCCGGAATGCCGGGAAGCCGATCAGCGCGATGCCCGAGGAGATCGACATGTGTGTCGACACCCTCCGCTTCTTCGCCGGCGCCCCGCGCAACCTGGACGGCCGCGCCGCGGGCGAATACCTGGAAGGCCACACCTCGTTCGTGCGGCGCGAACCGATCGGCGTCGTCGCCGCGATCACACCCTGGAACTACCCGCTGATGATGGCGTCATGGAAGGTCGGCCCCGCCCTCGCCGCCGGCAACGTGCTGGTGCTAAAGCCTTCGGAGCTGACGCCGTTGACCACGATCGCGCTCGGCCAGATCGCCGCGGACGTCCTGCCTCCGGGAGTGCTGCAGGTCGTGTGCGGGACGGGTGCGGGGGCCGGAGCTGCGCTCGTCGCCGATCCCCGCGTCGCGCTGGTGTCGCTCACCGGTTCGGTCGGCACCGGCCGGGCCGTCGCCACCATCGCCTCGGACAACCTGACCCGGGTCCATCTCGAGCTCGGCGGGAAGGCGCCCGTCATCGTGTTCGACGACGCGGACCTCGAGGCACTGATCGACGCGGTCGTCATGGCCGGCTACGGCAACGCGGGTCAGGACTGCACCGCCGCGTGCCGCGTGCTCGCCGGGCCGAACCTGCACGACGACGTGGTCGACGGTCTCGTCGAGGCCGCTCGCGCGCTGCGGCTCGGCGATCCGCGCGACGAAGCCACCGAGCTCGGCCCGCTCATCTCACAGAGCCAGCGTGCCCGTGTCGCCGGCATGGTGGACCGCGCCCGCACGGCCGGCGCACGCGTCGCGACCGGCGGTGGTGCACCCGATGGCCACGGCTTCTTCTACGAGCCGACGGTGGTCATCGATGTGGAACAGGACGCGGAGCTCATCCAGCGCGAGGTGTTCGGACCGGTGGTCAGCGTGCAGCGCTTCACGAGTGAGGAAGAGGCGGTCGCGCGCGCCAACGACGTGGACTACGGCCTCGCCGCAAGCGTCTGGACGTCGGACACCGGTCGCGCCATGCGGGTCAGCCGTGACCTCCACTTCGGTGCGGTCTGGGTGAACGACCACATCCTCACCACGTCCGAGATGCCGCACGGCGGGTTCAAGCACTCGGGTTACGGCAAAGACCTCTCCGTGTACGCGCTCGAGTCGCAGACCGAGCTCAAGCACGTCATGGTCAACATCACCGCCGACGAATCCCGCTAGAGCGTGCGTTGCTCCGCGGTACGGCAGCGCTCCTCGCGACACGTCTCCAGCTCCGCCACCCTCGAATGCAGTCGCCGGAGGAGGTCTGCCGGGGCCCGGAGCGCGAGGTTCGTCATCTCGGCCGGGTCGCGGCGAAGGTCGTACAGCTCCCGCTCGCCCGTCGCGTATTCGACGTAGAGGTAACGCGCGGTGCGGATCCCGTGGTACTCGGGGCTCGGGTCGTGCTGCGCCGCGCTCCGCCTCCCACGGCGGCGCGGACCGGGCGGAACGAGCATCTCGTTGTCGGCCTGATCGGCGTCCGGAGGCTCGAGCAGCAGCCCGGCTCGGGCCGGCGCGTGCCCGGCCCGCGGGATCTCCCGCCAGTGCTCGACGAGATAGGCCCGGCGCCAGCGATGGGGTGGAGGCTGAGAACGCAGCAACGGGACGAGCGACCGGCCGTCCACGAACTTTGGCGACCGGACGCGGGCGAGATCGGCGAAGGTAGGCGCGAGATCCACGTTGCCGACGATCTGATCGCGCGTCACCCCCGACGGCACCCCCGGGCCGCGCACGATGAGCGGGACGTGGATGTCCTCTTCGTACGCGGTCTGCTTGCCCGCGGGCAGCCGGTGCTGGCCGAGGTGGTAGCCGTTGTCGGACATGAACACGATGTAGGTGTTGCGCAGCTGTCCCGTGCGCCTCAGCGTGTCAGTCAGGTTGGCCACTGCGTCATCGACGGCCTGGAGCGACTGGAGCCGGCGGCGGTAGAGATCGTCGACCTGACTCTCGATCGCCGGCGTCATCAGGGGTATGTCGCGGAGCCAGGCCGGCTTGTCGCGAAGGTCCGCCTCGTTGTAGCTCCCGGTCCGCGGGACCATTGCGTTCGGGAACCGGTTCGCGTCGCGTGGTGCCGGCGTCGCGGGGATGTGCGGGGCGTACACGGGGAGAAACGCGAAGAAGGGCTTGCCGTCGTGACCGGCACGTCTGATGAAGTCCGAGGCGAGGTGGCTGTAGACGTCGGTCCCGTAGTCCGAGGGCGCGTTGCCGTAGTGGACGACGTGACCGTTCGCGTTGAGGTTGTACCCGAACTCCCGGTAGGCATTGCCACCCAGGGTCGCGCTCACGAACTCGTCCCACCCCGGCGGGACGTACGTGTCGCTGACGCCACTCGGATAGCCGTTGAGATACTTCCCGAACAGTCCGGTGCGGTAGCCGCCGGCGTGGAGCCACGTCGCGATCGTCGACTCCTCCACGCCGCGGTAGTGGGCGGTCTCGAAGCCCCCGTTGGTGCCATTGTTGGTCTCGATCCCGGTGTTGTGCGAGTACTGGCCCCGCAGGAACGTCGTACGCGACGGGCAGCACAGGGAGACGCTGACGAAGGCTCGCGAGAACGAGGTTCCCCGATGCGCGAGCAAGGCGCGCACGTGCGGCATCACGGAGAGCTCGGAGTAGGCCATGTCGTCCGTGAGGAGGAAGAGAATGTTCGGGCGCGTCGCGTCGGACGCCGCGGTCATGGCCAGCGTGTCCGAAGCACGCGTCTGCGGCGCGCCGAGAACGATCCCCGCCAATGCAACTGCGAGCGCGATCAACGCCGTCACGATCCGGCGCACCAAGGAACCTCCTCCCACCACGGCGGGAGATCTACCACCTCGCGAAGAAGATGTACGGTCAGCCGCCGTAGTTCATGCGGGTGTCCTCCATCCGCAGCACGGGGGTGTCCTCGTCCTTGAAGAAGCCGCTGTCCGTCACTTCGCCGATGAACAAGGTGTGGTGCCCGACCGTCACCTGCTCGCGCACCGAGCAGTCGATGTACGCCACGGCCTGCGAGAGGATCGGCGCCCCGGTGGCCTTCTCGAGGTAGGGGAACCCGTTGAGCGTCTTGGCGTCCAGGTCGACCTCGACCGGCTTGGTGAACTTGCGGACGATGGCGCGGTCCTCGAGGTCGATGAGGCTGAGGCCGAAGCAGCCGCCCGCGTCGATCAGCTCGTGGGTGAGCGCGGTCCGCTCGACGCTGACGCCGATCCACTTCGGGTCGAAGCTCAGCTGCGTGACCCAGTTGATCGTCATCCCGTTGCGACGCTCGGCTCCATCCGTCGAGCCGAGCACGTAGAGACCGGACGGCATCTTCCAGAGGACGCGCCGGCGCAGGCGGTCGTACTCGTCGCGCTGCTCGTCGGTCTCGACGCCCGGGGGGTACGGCCCGATCGGTCCACTTCCGCCGGGTTCTGCCATGCGGCGAGGCTAGGTGCTGGTACCCGCCACAACCGGACTCGGAGCTTGTGAGACGTTCTTGTACGCCGCTTCGCGCACCTTGCGCAGCTCGAGCGCGTCCTCGACGGGAGTCCCGTCGCGCGGCGCGAGAGCGAAGCCCGTGTACAGCACGCGCCGCTCGCTCGTCACCGGCGGGTGGCTCATGTGCATCGTGCAGGAGCAGTGCACGGTGAGGTCACCGACCTGCGTCGGGAGATCGCGGATCGGCAGGCCCCAGAGCGGGCGGTAGAACGCCGGCTGCACGAGGGCGCGGTGCGTACCGGGAACGACGGCGAGCTGGCCCGACGCCGCGTCCGCCGCCGTCACCGAGATGCCGACGGTGATCCCGCAACAGTTGTAGGAGTGCATGCCGAGCGAGCAGTCCTTGTGCCAGATCAGGTCCGAGATGCCCTTGACCACCCCGATCGGCTTCTCGAGCGCCTCGACCGACCGGCGCGGCAGGTAGTCGTCGCCGGTCAGGCTCCCGATGCGCAGGAGCCGGTCGTCATCGAGCAGACGGGTCGCGGTCGGGCTGTGCTCCTCGAAGCGCTGCAGTCGAACGGCGCGGTGCTCACCCGCCGAAGTCTCCGCCCACCAGGATCGGCCGTCGTCCGGCGTGTAGGTCGGAAACGCGGCGTCCATGTCGCGACTGATCGCGTCCATCTCACGTGGCTCGAACCAGCCGGAGAGGTGGAGGAAGCCGGCGACGGCAAGGAACTCCGCCATGTCGCTGTCCGAGTCATCCGGTGTGAACGAACGATTCACGTCGAGCTCGTGACCGGCCGCGCCGCGGAGCTCGATCGAGCCCTTCGTGAAGACCGGGCGGTCGTCGATCAGCGAGCGGAGCACGACCCACCAGTTGAGGAAGTCACCGAGCTGACCGCGTTCCATGCGCAGGCGGGCCGAGGACACCAGCGTCATCGGTGTCAGGCGGTCATCGATCATCTTGGCGACTTCGTCATCCTCGAGCCGCACCATCGCGACCCCCGTCTCGCCGGGTTTGATCGTGATGGTGTCGCCGGCGAGCGCCAGCGTCCAGCTCCCGGACGGAGTCGTCACGGTGAACGGATCGAGATTCAGCTCGCGCGCACCCGGCACCGCGAGCGCGGCCCGTTCCGCGACGAGCTCGGGCAGCTCCTGGTCGAAGAAGACAACCGTGTCGACCTCGTGAAGGTCCGACACCGTCCGAGTGCGAACATCGAGTGAGCTCATGCGGTCCGTTCCCCCGTCCCGGTCCGGCGTGCTCCGCTCAGTCTGCCAGGTACGGGAGCCGGGCTACCAGAACGTGTCCTCAGGCGAGAGCCCGAGCTCCGGATGGCCGCCGGTGATGATCGGTTGGCAGTTCCCGAGCCCGGTCCCGCCACCCACCGGGTCGGTGACGCGGATGACGGTGTCGCGGATCTGGTGCAAGCGGCGCGCGGCGCCGGCGGTCGTGCAATCGGCGATGTGCTCGCCGTCGACGTGATGCTCCCCTCGCCATTCGCCATGGTGGTGGCCGTCGAAACCGAAGTAGAGACCGGCGCCGAGCTGTACCCCCGTCTCGTCGAGCACGTCGATCGCCAGGTCGCGGGTTACCCCATCGGCAGTCGTCGCGTGGATCACGCCGCCGAGCAGACGGCGGTTGGTCGGGTCGTACCGGAGGTCCGGCGCGAGATCGAGCCACCGCTCGAGCCGGCCGTCCGGATGCTCGATCCCGCCCATCACGATCTTGTGCACGATGCCGAGACCCGGCGCCGTGACGATCTGGAGGTGGAGGAGCATGCCGTAGCGGGTGCGGTCGTCCCGCTCGAACAGCAAGGGGCACCACACCATCTGGAAGCCGAGACCGGCGAGCGCGTCGACCTCGGGCTTGTCGGGCGACGGCACGCCGACGCCGTACCGCACACCCCACGAGTGATCCCGGGTCGAGACGCAACCCTCGGCGTCGAGCTCGGTCCGCCGGCCCTCGATCTCCACCCACCCCGAGCCGACACCGATCTGGTGGTAGCGGACGAGATCGGCGGACGTGCGGAAGCCGTCCTGGTGCACGGTGCGGTCCTCGAACGCGGTCGGCAACGCGGCTTCGAACGTCCACTCGAACGCGACGGGAACGACATCGTTCGGCTCGAGCGCGAACCGTACGACCCGGAGCGGCTCGAGCACCTCGTAGCGCAACGGCGCGACCGCGGTGCTCTCCGGGTCGCGCGCCAGCTGACGGCTCGCCCGCACGGTCCATTGACTGCGGCCCCGCGAGACCGCGCCGTACCCGTCGATCACATCGCGATTCGCGTACTTGCCCATCCCGAAGCCGAGCTGGACGGTGCCGTCGCGTGACATCGCCATCGCGCAGACCTTCTCGGTCCAGGACGGGTCGCTCGTGCCGACGACCGCGAACGTGTCCGCGAACTGATGATGGAACAGCTCGTCCGCGGCGACGATCGGACCGACCGGGTTCGTCATCTTGCGACGTCGGTCCAGTAGGTGCCGTCGAGCAGGGCCTGGAGCGACCGGCGGTGCATGACGAGGTCGTCGGGATCGTCCGGCATCGCCTGGTCCCCGAAGTGCACACCGCGCCGGGTCGCGCGCGTCATGACGATCCCGTGACGCAGTGCGGCGTAGACGATGAACCAGTCGAGGTCGACGGGCTCATGGCCCGAGACCTCGGCGTAATGTCCGGCCACGTTCTCGGGCGTGAACATCTCGGGGAGCCCCGGGAGGCCCATGTCGTCGCACAGGTCCTGGAAGAAGCGGTGCAGGAAGATCATCCACGCCACGTCGAGCTCGCGTGGCGCGACACCGGCCATCTCCCAGTCGAGCACCGCGACCGGCTCGAAGTCGCGGAACATCATGTTGCCGATGCGGGAGTCACCCCAGCTCACCGCCGGCGGTGCGGCATCGGCGGCGGTCGGCCAGTGTTCGTCGAGCCATTCGAACGAGCGCTCGAGGAGCGGGAAGTGCAACCCGTCGCGCGCCCATTCGTAGTACTCGCGTTCGTGCGCGACGTGCCGGCGGAGCGCCGTGTCACCGGATTGCGCGAACTCGAGGAAGCGCCAGTCGTCGGGGTTGTCGGTCGCGCCGTGCACGCCCGCGAGCACCTCGACCGCGCTGCGTTCCATCTGCGTCCGTTGCGCGTCGGTCGCCTCGGTCACCCAGCTCCCCATGGGGTACGGCATGACGTCGGGGGGCACCAGCCCGTTGATGCGGCGCATCACGAAGAACGGCGTGCCGAGGTGCGCCGTCGAAGGCTCTTCGAACACCACCTCCGGCACCGGCACATCGGTGCGCTCCGCCACGAACTGCATGACCCGGGCCTGCCGGATCAGGTCGTACTCCTGGAAGATCGGGTAGGCATCGGCCGCCGGGGACAACCGGGCCACGAACTCACCCGAGCGTTCCGCTCCGTCCTCCCTCCACCGTGCGTCGAAGAGGACCGACTCGCTCGACATCCCGTTCGCGGACGGGCGGTCGAGCGACAGGATCGCCGCGGAGCTGTCACCCGTGCGGGCTGCGAGCCATCGCTGCAGCTGCACCCGCAGGTCGTCCGCCCCCCGGGTCGAGATGGTCAACGACTCGGGATCCACCCACTCCACACCCGACGTGTTCTCAGTCATGGACGGCATCATGCAAGATCCGGCGACCGCGGCGCACTACGGCCCGATCGCGGCGGGTGGTGGCGTCGAGGGGTCGCGCTCCCGTCGTGCGTCCGCCTACCCCCCACGCGTTTTGGCGTCGTCTGGGCCCCTATTCGGGTCCTAGACGACGCCAAAACTTGGGATGGGGTGGTTCGAGGTCAGGCCTGGTGGACCGCTTCGATCTCGAGCTCGATGCGGGCCTTCTTTCCGACGAGCACGCCGCCGGTCTCGAGGGTCTGGTTCCAGGTGAGACCCCAGTCCTCGCGGTCGATGTCGGTCGAGGCCGAGAAGACCGCCTTGTCGTTGCCGAACGGGTCGGTGATGCTGCCCTGGTACTCGAGATCGAGTGTCACGGGCTTGGTCTCACCGTGCACGGTCAGCAGGCCGTCCACCGCGTAGCGGTCGCCGACCGAACGGACGCCGGTGCTGGCGAAGTTGATCGTCGGGTACTGCTCGACGTCGAAGAAGTCCGGGGACCTCAGGTGACCGTCGCGCTGCTCGTCACCGGTGGTGATGCTGGCCGGGGCGATCGCGACGACGACCTTGGACTCCTCGGGCGTGTCACCGATGTGGATGTCGCCACTGAACTCGGCGAAGCGACCGCGGACCTTGGCCACCATGAGGTGGCGGACCACGAACTCCACCGAGGAGTGCGAGGCGTCGATCGTCCAGAGGCCGGGCGCCGGCAGCTGCCGGGTCTGGGTGCGGGGGGCCGTTGCTGTCATGGTTTGCTCCTTCGTGCTGCTCGTCGGGTTCAGGTAGTTGCGAGATCAGTTGTTGTGTGTACAGGTATCGTCTCATACAGATAATGACTTGTCAAGCAAGACCTGGTAACCTGCCGGACGTGGACAAACAGGCCGCAACGACGGACCGCGACGACGAGCGGATCAGGAGCTTCGGGCTCCTTCACGAGGCCCACCGCCGCCTCGACCGGGCCTTCAACTGCTCCCTCGAGCGGGCCTGCGGCATCAGCGGCCCGTTCTTCGAGGTCCTCCTGCGCGTCGGCCGCTCCCCCGGGGGGCGGCTCAACATGAGCGAGCTCGCGGGCCAGCTCGGGCTCACGAGCGGAGGCACCACCCGGCTCGTGGACCGGGTCGTCGCCGCCGGCCTCGCGGAACGCGAGGCGTGCCCGAGTGACCGCCGGGTCCAGTGGGTCGTCCTGAGCGACGCCGGTGAGCAGAAGCTCGACGAGGCGCTCGCGATCCACCTCCAGGATCTGCAGCGCGAGCTGTTCGACCGGCTCGATCCGGCCGAGCTCGCCGTCCTCGAACGAGCGCTCGACAAGCTACGCACCGTCGACGAGCTCCCTGGCTGACATCGGCATGGCGACAGGCGTCCCGGTCCCGCGCGAGGTCGACGCGAACGGCCGCGTCGTCGGCGTGTACGAGTACGGCGACCCCACGGGCCGGCCGGTGATGGTGTTCCACGGCACGCCCGCGTGCGGCGCGGGCTTTACCTGGGCCGACGCCCCGGCGCGCGAACGAGGGCTGCGCCTGATCGCGCCCGATCGGCCCGGCGTCGGGCTGTCGAGCCGCCTCCCGAGCTGGAAGGTGGCCGACTATCCCGTCCAGGTCCGGGAGCTCGCGAACACGCTCGGCATCGGGGAGTACTCGGTGTGGGGATATTCGGGCGGCGGGCCGTACGCGGTGGCATGTGCCGCGCAACCGGATGACCGGGTGAGATCGGCCGTCGTTGCCGCGGGGATGGGGCAGGTCGGAGTGTGGGCGACGATCGACGAATCGGAGAAGACCGATCGCCAGATGCTGGAGCTCTCCACGAAGCACCCCGCGCTCGCGCGGCTGCTGCTCGGCGTGAGCGGGCGTGGCGCGCGCATCAGCCCGAAGATCGCCATGAAGAGCTTTGAGAAGCAGCTGAACGACAGCGATCGCGAGGTGGTCCTCGGCCTCGGTCGCCCGGCCGAGGTGATGGCGTTGTTCACGCAGGCGTTCCTGCGCGGCGCGTCCGGGGTCGTGGCCGACTACGCCGCGATCGCCCAGCCCTGGGGGGTTGACGTGGAGAGCATCGCGATCCCACTCACGATCTTCCAGGGCGACGCGGACACGATGGTGCCGGCCCGGCACTCCGAAGAGCTGGCGAAGCGGGTGCCGGCGGCGCGGCTCGTCATGTGGCCCGGCGAAGGCCATCTCGCCACGATCACCCACGTCGAGGAGATCCTCGACGAGCTGATCTAGCCCGATGCCGATCACGTCGATGGACGCCGCGGTCGCGGCCGTCCGGCCCCAGGATCGGCTGGCCGTCCCCCTCGGCCCCGGCCAACCGTCGACCTTCCTCCACGCGCTCGGCGAGCGCGACGACTTCGAGAACCTCGAGGTGTTCGGGGCGCTCCTGATCGACCTCTACGCGCTCTTCACGAAGCCGGGCGTCCGCCTGCTCTCCGGCTTCTTCGGTCCGGCGGAACGGTTCCTGCGCGACTCCGGCGCGAACGTCGAGTTCGTCCCGTCGGACTTCCGTCGCTTCTCGCCGATCATCGAGCGCTTCCATCCGCGAGTGGTCGCGGTCGCGGTGAGCCCGGCCGACTCAGACGGGTGGATGAGCTTGTCGTTGCACACCGGTGCCGCGTGGTACGAGCTGCAGCGCATCATCGCCGACCCCGAGCGGATCCTGGTCGCCGAAGCCTCCCCGCGCTTCCCGCGCACGCTGGGCATCGAGCCGGAGTTCCCGAACCGGCTCCATGTCGACGAGGTGGACTTCGTCGTCGAGACCGATTGCGAGCCGTACCTCCTCGAGGATGCCGAGCCCACTCCGATCGAGACGGCCATCGCCGCGCACGTGAACCCGTTCATCAGGGCCGGCGCGACGGTCCAGACCGGGATCGGCGGGATCCCCTCGATGATCGTGCGGCTGCTGGCCGACGGCCACGCCGGTGACTTCGGCGTGCACTCCGAGATGTTCACCACCGGTCTGATGCGGCTCCACAAGGCCGGGAAGGTGAGCAACCTCCGCAAAGGCCAGTTCGACGGGTTCTCGGTCACCACCTTCGCGGCGGGAACGCGCGAGCTCTACGACTGGCTCGACGGCAATCCCGAGGTGCGCTTCCTCCCGGTCGACATCGTCAACTCGCCCGAGACGATCTCCGGGAACGAGAACATGGTGACCATCAACGGCGCGCTTGCCGTCGACCTGTGGGGCCAGGTGGGCGCAGACACACTGCACGGTCACCAGTTCTCCGGCATCGGCGGCCACGAGGACTTCGTCTCGGTGTCCGGTCTCGAGCTCGGCGACCGGGGGGTGATCTGCCTTCCCTCCACGGCGACGGTGGCCGGTAGGCCGATCTCGCGCATCACTCCGACGCTTCCCGGCGCCATGCTCGTCACCACGCCGCGCCACCAGCTCGACCTCGTGGTCACCGAATTCGGCGTCGCGCACCTCCGCGGTCGGACCGTGCGCGAGCGCGCCGAGGCTCTGGCGCGGATCGCGCATCCCGACTTCCGCGCCGAGCTCGAGCGCCACGCAGCCAGCCTCGACTGAGGCTCAGGGCGCTAGAACGCCAGGCCGGCCGGCCCGCGGCGACTGAGCTCCTCGAGCCGTTCGGGAGCCTTCTTCAGCTGGAACGAGAACATGATCTGGAGGAGGCCGGCGACGATCGAGTAGATGCCGATCAGCAGCAGGATGACGTACGCGGTCTGATGCGGCCACGCCAGCATCACGATGCCGATGATCGCCTCGATGATGCCGAGCACCACGAGCCAACCCCAGCCGTAGCCCCGCAGCACCGCCGCGGACACCAGCCGGGCGATGCCACCGACCAGCAGGGTGACGCCCCAGATGACGGCGATCGCGAGGAACGTGACCCCCGGCCAGGCGATCACGACGATGCCGCCGATGACGAGCAGGATCCCGAGCACGACGGCCCACGCGCGCGATCCGCCGCGCCGGCCACCCGAGATCATCTCGACCAGGCCGTCGAAGATGAGGAACGCGCCGACGATGATCGCAATCGTCGTCGCGCCGGCGGCGACGTTGAACAACATCACGATGCCGAAGCCCGTGAAGATCACGCCGATGACGAGCACGACCCACCACACCCGCGCCACCTCGCGCACCGCGTCGGTCAAGCTTGGATCTTGGCGATCAATGCCCATCGGTCTCCCCCTTGTTCGGCGCCCGGAGCGTACCGGCGGTCACGCGCGAAGGCGCGGAGACTCGGGAGTGCTAGGTGCGCGTGGACCAGTCGTAGACGACGGAGGTCTGCAACGCGATGTCGTGAATGCCCGCCCGGCGGCGGCTCACGATCACCCAGGCGAGCGCGATCGCACCCAGCGTGGCGCACATCAAGGCGCGGAGGAACGCGCGCCGTGGTCGCAGGGCCTGTCCCTTGTTGGTGATGACACGCAGGCCGATCACGCTCTTGCCGACGGTGCGGCCGCCACCCGCCCAGCCGGCAGTGAGGTAGAGCACCGCGATCGCCCACTCCGCGCTCACCGTGATCGCCACTGGCGGACGCGGGATCGAAAAGCTGCTGTGGCTCACGAAGTAGTCGGTGAGCTCGATCGCCACCAGGATGCCGAGGTAGATGAGGACGACGATCCCCCAGTCGATCGCGTCTGCGGCCACGCGGCTCGCCAGGCCGGCCCGCTTGCCTTGCAGCTCCCGTGCTCGCAGGTTCCGAATCGGGCTGGCCGCCACGATCGGGGTGATCGGTGCCTCGATCACGGGCTCTCCTCCTCCTCGGGTCCGGCCGGGTCGTACCCGAGGACGATCAGGTTCCGCTCCTTGCGCCGGAACAGGATCCGGTCGGTTACCCGGTCCACGAAGCCGTCGACCCGCATCGCCGTGACCCGCCCGCCGTCCACCATGTCGCCGGTGATCGACCCGGTGGACTCGCGCACGATGGCACCGATGTCCACCACGGCGAGGATCTCCTCGGCCATCGGCGCGATGTCGACCTTGCTCATGATCTCCTGCACGTCGACCCGACCAACGATCGCGTTCACGTCCACCCGCTCGATGATCTTCTCCACATCCACCCGCTCGATGATCCCTTCGACGTTCACCTTGTCGAGGAGCGCGTCGATGTCGACCCGGGCCACGATCGCGTCGATGGGGAGCTGACCCATCAGCGCATCCATGTCCAGCTGCGCGATCACCGCGGTGGCGAGCTCTGGTGCCAGCCGGCGCACGAACTCCGCGACGAGCGCGCGGTTGCGGGCTTGCTCCACCTCGCCGACGTCGCTCCAGCGCTCCAGGTAGCCCTCGGTGGCGCGGACAGGTGCGCCCACGAACGGCGCCCGGGCCAGCGTGCCCGCCACCTGAGCGAGACCGCGCTCGACGCTCGCGGACAGATCGAGCATGCGGCGCTGGGCCACGAGGCCGGCCCCCATGAGCGCGCCGGGTACGAGCCGCACGACGCCCGGCTGCGCGATCCCGTCGTCGGAGCCCGCGGTCTCCCCCGGGACGAAGCGCTCGATCGCGTCGACCGCGGCCGAGGTCGCGATGCTGGCCGCGCCGAGGCCGAGATCGCTCGCCCGGCGCAGGAAGCCGGTGAGCCCGATCGCCGGCGGCTCGGGTCGCGTCCACGGGACGACGGCGCTGCTCGGCGACGGTCGTCCGTCGTCCGGGCCGGGCGTCCGTTGGTCCATGAAGGATCCCTACCTGTCGTCGGGCAGTACCGGCCCGCCCGGGTCCCGCCCGATCGCCACCCCGACCAATCGACGGATGCCACCCCGACGAACCGATTCGGCGAGCGCCGCCGGCGAGTAACCCGGGTGATGTGGCGCCACGCGCACGCGGAGCGCCCCCGGGACGATCTCGAATCGTAGTGGCGAATCAAAACGCAACGCCTCTCCGTCGACCCCGGCTTCGATCGTCTCGCCCGAGCGCACCTCGAATGCGTCGGCCTCCCACTCACGCCAACCCGGGTAGCGGGAGACAGTGCCCGCGGTCTGCGCGGCCACGAGCTCGGCGACATCGGCTGCACTGCGTACCTTGACGACCACGACGCCGAGCTTCCCGGTGTCCATGCGGGCCCGCGAGCCGAACCCGCCGATGCGGTCGAGCCGGTAACGGTTGTTCGAGATGAGCATCAGGTCGGCCTCCTCGTGCCGGTTGCCGGCAGGCGCCGCGTACCGGAGGTCGAACGGCTTGCTCTCGGGCCCGAGCAGCTGAGGAAGCATCTCCGCGACCGTCCCGACCTTGTTGTCGCGGTACGCGTCGGACTGCACGATGCGTGCGTACACGCCGAGCGACACGTTGTTCACGAACACGCGACCGGAACAGCGTGCGAGGTCTACTCGACGCTCGTAGCCGTTGGTGAACGCATCCAGGGATCCGACGACGTCCTCGCGGTCGACGCCGAGATCGAGCGCCAGGTGGTTGCGAGTCCCGGCCGGAACACAGACGTAGGGGAGGTCGTGCTCGCTCGCGATCGACGAGACGAGCGCCTGGGACCCATCGCCGCCGGCCATCCCGATCGCGTCCGCACCACGTGCCACCGCGGCGCGGGCCAGGGCCTCCAGGTCGTCGCCCGGTTCGAGAACGACCGGCTCGATCCCGCGGTCGCGCGACTCCTCGACCAGACGGAACTTGCCGACCTTGCCGCCGCCCGACTTCGGGTTCATGATCAGCACGGGCCGCAACGGTGCCGGAGCTCGCACGCCCGGTGGTGGGTGCTCGCGCAGTGTCCGCTTGTCGGTACCGAGCGCGTACCGCACCGGGGCGATCGCGAGCGCCGCGAGCGCCACCACGACCGCGAGGTCCAAGATCGATTCGCTGCGGAGCAGGATCGCCGCGGCCAGCACGACCAGGGCGATCGTGACAAGTGACGCCACGAAACGCACGACGTGCAGGCGGGTCACCGCGTAGTAGCCGGTGATCAACGCGACGATCAGGACGGCCCAGACGAGCATCAGCGCGGGGAGGTCGTTGATGAGCAGGCGGAGGACCGCGCCCAGCATCGCGACGTATCCCGACAGCGCCAGGATCGCCGCGACCCGACGCGGCAACGACGGTCGCGCCGTCTCAGCCACCGAACGCCTCAGCCACCGAACGCCTCCCCCGCCAAGCCGTCGACCGTCGCGAACTCCTCGACCGGCCGGCGCGTGAGCTTGCTCGGGAACGTCTCGGGAACGCCCAGTGCCACTACGGCCGCGAGCGCGATCTCGGGTGGGAAACCGAGCACCTTGCGCGCCGCATCCTCCTGCCGGGCCAGGAACGTCGTCATGACGCCACCGAGTCCCTCGTTGCGCGCCGAGAGCAACAGGTTCTGTGTGAACGGGTAGATCGACCCGCCGCCGATGATGCTCTGCCGTTCGAGACCCCAGTCCAGGACCGCCAGGCCGGGGAGGTGCGCGCCGATGACCAGCAGTGCGGGAGCCTGATCCAGGTCGTCGACGAACGCCGACGGGTGAGGCGTGGCCCGTGCCGCGTCCAGATCGATGCCAGACCGGTTCGGCAGCCCATCCGCGCCGGGCGCGAACGGAACCTCGCCGGCCTCGACGAACGCGACGTACTCACGCCACCCGAGCACCGACAAGTCCCGGAGCCGCCGGCGCAGATCCGCGTCCTTGACCACTATGACGCGCCACGGTTGGCGGTTCCCGCCACTCGGTGCGAAGCGGGCGCGCTCGAGCACGCGGTAGATCGTGGCGTCGTCGACCGGCGCGTCGGTGAAGGCCCGCGCCGCGCCCGTCGTGCGCATGACGAGATCGAGATCCATCAGCCCCTCCTGATCATGCCGGCCGCGTAGTCGCTCATCCGGTCCATCCACTCCGTCCGGGTCGTCACGTCGTCGAACTGCACGGCCAGCCACGTGACGCCAAGAGCCTCGTACTCCGCGGGCTGGTCATCGCGGCGGAACGGAGCGAAGCACACGTCGAGCGGCTCGCTTCGACCGACCGACACCGCGTAGTCGCGGGCCACGTCGAGGCGCTCCGCCAGCTCGTCGAGCGACGTGATCGACGGCGTCTTGGTGGCGCGCGCGGCAACTACGGGATTGGGGAACGGGACCCAGCCCTGACCGAGCTCCACCGCCCGTCGCATCGCGCGGTTGCTGTTCCCACCGACCCAGATGGGTGGGTGCGGCTGACTGACCGGTCTCGGCCGCATCGTGACGGACCGGGCGTGGAAGTGCTTGCCGTCCGCCGCGACGCTGTCCTCCGTCCAGACCCGCCGCATCACCTCGATGCACTCGTCAAGCAGCTCGTTGCGCTCGTCGAAGTCCACCCCCAAGGCACCGAACTCCGGGCGGAGATAGCCCGCGGCGACGCCGAGGATCACCCGCCCGTTCGAGAGCGCGTCGAGCGTCGCGACGCCCTTCGCCGCGAGAAACGGGTTGCGGTACGCCGCGACGTAGACGTGGGTCTGGAGCCGCAGCGTGGTCGTCGACGCGGCCGCGAAGGCGAGGCCGACGAGTGGCTCGAGCGCGTGGTGGCCGCCGCCGGCGAGCCACTGGTCGTCCGCCGCCGGGTGGTCGGTGACGTACACCGCGTCGAACCCCGCGGCCTCCGCCGCGGCCGCCATCTCCCCGATTGCCGGACCCGTGACGAACTGGTCCACGTGGTCGACGTGGTCGACCGGCAGCCCCACGCTGAATCGCATGGGCGCACGCTACCGTCGCGGCAACCGATGGCCTCTGGAGGTCCGCACGGCAATGACCAGTCTGACGATCGACGACATCGACCTCAGCGACATCGAGTTCTGGGCCAAGCCCGAGGCCGAGCGGGAAGCCGTCTTCAAGCTCTTGCGGGACGAGGCTCCGATCACCTTCTACGAAGAGGTCCTGATCGAGGAGTTCCCCCAGGGTCCCGGCTACTGGGCCCTCACCCGCTACGCGGACATCATGCACGTGAGCCGGCATCCCGAGCTGTTCTGCTCGGCGCGCGGGGGTACGAACATCGGCGACATCCCGCAGGAGCTGGCCGAGTTCCTCGGCTCGATCATCAACATGGACGACCCGCGCCACAAGAAGCTCCGTGGCCTCGTGAGCTCCGGATTCGGCCCGAAGCAGCTCAACCAGCTGCTCGACCAGGTGCGCCTGCGCGCGAGCAGTGTCGTCGACGCGGTGCAGGAGAAGGGCGAGTGCGACTTCGTGCGCGAGATCGCCGCCCTCCTGCCGCTGCAGATCGTCTGCGACATGGTGGGCGTACCCCCGTCTCTCGAGGAGAGCGTGTTCGCGCAGACGAACATCATCCTGGGTGTCGGTGACCCTGAATACGTCCAGACCTACGAAGACCTGATGGGCGCGTTCATGACGCTGTACCAGATGGCGACGGAGCTGGGTCAGCACCGGTTGGACAACCCGACCGACGACATCACGAGCATCCTGATGCACGCCGAGGTCGATGGTGAGCGCCTGACCGTCCTCGAGTTCGCGTCGTTCTTCATCCTGCTCGTCGTCGCCGGCAACGAGACGACTCGCACCGCGATCAGCCACGGGATGCTGGCGCTGCACGAGAACCCGGACCAGAGGGCGCTGTGGACGGGCGACTTCGAGCGCCACGCCCAGGACGCGGTCGAGGAGATCGTGCGCTGGGCCACGCCGGTCATCCACTTCCGCCGCACCGCCACCGAGGACACCGAGATCAGTGGTCACCCCATCAAGGCCGGCGAGAAGGTCGTGATGTTCTTCAATTCGGCGAACCGGGACGATCGCGCCTTCGAACGGCCCTTCGAGTTCGACATCACCCGCTCGCCCAACCCCCACTTCGGCTACGGCGGCGGCGGACCCCACTTCTGCCTCGGAGCCAACCTCGCGCGCCGCGAGATCCGTGCGATGTTCGAGGAGGTGTTCCGCCGCCTCCCCGATCTCGAGATCACGGGCGAGCCGGCGATGCTCCAGTCGAGCTTCATCCACGGCATCAAGCGGATGCCGTGCGCCTTCACGCCGGTCGGGTAGTCGCGATCTCCTCGATGCGCTCGAGCGTGGCGACCATGTTCTTGCGGGTCTGCTCCGCGCCCATCCGAGCGAACGGCTTGGTCACCGCGGACTCCTGCGAGATGTCCCAGCTCTCGCGGACGAGCGAACCTCCGTCGACCGGCTCGATCTCGTAGCGCCAGATCCGACCGGCGACGAGACGACCGATCGCCGTGGGACCGCGTGTCTGCCACGCGATGCGCCGGTTCTCCTCGAATTCGATCACCGTGCTCACCATCGCGTACGGCACCCCGATCTTCATCGACATGCCGAACTGGCTTCCGAGCTCGAGTCGCGGCGCGTCGCCACGCGCGTCACGCACGGTGCCCGATCCGTCGATCTCGCGATGGCGGCGCGGATCGACGAGAAGCTCGAAGATCGCTTCGGGTGGGGCGGAGATCACACGCTCAACGGTCACGACGTCCGGTTCATCGGTCACCGCGCGCATGCTAACGATCCTTGCCAATCACGTCGCCTCCGACGACACTGGCCGTGGCGAGCCGCCCAGGGTGGGGGATGAGAGATGACGAAGCGGGCCACCGCGCGACTCGCGCAGGCAATCGCCGCGGCGCTGCTGGCCTCCAGCATCTGCGTGGCGCTGCCGACTGCCGCCGGCGCGGCCAACTCCTGGGTCCGGCGGGCGGCTCCGAGCCCGAGCGCTACTTACAACCAGCTGCAGGCGGTGAGCTGCGTCACGGACACGGTCTGCACCGCGGTCGGCACGTACAGCGGGACCACCGGCCTGAAGACGTTGATCGTGCACACGACGGACGGGATCCACTGGACGCGCACTCCCGCTCCGAGCCCGGGAGGCTTCATCAACATCCTTCTGGACGTGAGCTGACGGCGGCGACGGCGTGCACCGCCGTCGGCACCTACGCGTCCGCGGGCGACTTCACCGATCCTGCTCTCCGTACCTTCGTGTTGCGCACGACCAACGGGACGACCTGGAAGCGCATCCGCACCCCCAATCCTTTCGGCGCGCCGAGTGAGCTCACGAGCGTCAGCTGTGTCACCGCGACGAGATGCCGCGCCGTCGGGGACTTCGGCGGGAACTCACTCGTGCTGATCACGAGCAACGGTACGAGCTGGTTCCGCCAGGACAGTCCCAACCGCGGCGCGGGGGCGAACTACCTCCTCGCGGTCGACTGCCAGACGACGAGCTCGTGCACCGCGGTGGGCCTGTTCTTCAACACGGGCCGGGAGACCGAGAAGGCCCACACTCTCGCGATGCGAACGATCGACGCGAGGACGTGGATACCAGTGAACACGCCGAACCCGAGTCCGAAGAACAGTGACAACTTCCTCAACGACGTGAGCTGCCGCGGAACGACGTGCACCGCGGTCGGGGTCGTCGATCCGTCGCCCGGCACGAAACGGGGGTTCATCCTCCGGACGACGGACGGGATCAACTGGACCCGCGCCGCGACGCCCACCGCCACCGGGGAGATCGAGCTGCGCGGGGTGAGCTGCTCGTCGACCACCGAATGCACGGCGGTCGGCATCGAATGGAATTCGGCCCGCACGGTGTTCACGTCCCGCCTGCTCCGGACCACGAACGGGTCGGCGTGGGCCTCACCCAGCCCGAGCTCGGAGAAGGTCGGTCATCGCGCGAACGCCGTGAGCTGCGCGCTCGCGGCCAAGTGCATGGCAGTCGGCGGATTCAACGCCACCGGAGATCCCGCCGGTGACTTCAAGAGTCTCGTGCTCCGCGAGACGTAGTGGCAGAACCGGGCGACGTCATCGCGACGCGTCTCGCTGGATGGGGCATCTCCGATCTCCCGCTCGAGCAAGCACTGAAACCCACTCTCGTTCCGTCTGTGCCGAAACCCGCGGCTATGACGGGAAACGGCACAAACGGAGGGGGCGGTCAGGAGCGAAACCAGGCGCGGGCGACGGCGTCGAACGCGCGCTGGTAGCGCGCGTACTGCTCCCGGAGTGCATCGCCGGGCCAATTGGCCGGCAGCAGATCCGGTGGAAGCAGCGGATCGGAACCGATGTGTCGCAAGGCCGCCGCGCCGGCGACGAACGCGTCTGCGACGAGCGTGGGGTCCCCGGTCGCGAGATGTACCGACGTCGTCGCCAGCCGCTGGGTCAGCCCGTCGGCGCGGCGGGCCCAGCGCTCGGGATGGAAGAGTCGCGCGGCCAGCTCGGCCGGGTCGTCGTCCGGACGTGCGTGGAGCCACTCGCACTGGCGCCGCACGGAGCCGGGTACGTCGAGCTCGAGATTGTCCGGCCGGAGCCAGACACCCTCCCGGCGTTCGGCGAGATGGAGCCGGCGCATCGCGTCGCGCAGACCGGCACGCGTCGACGCGTCGCGCCGGTGGGCCACGACGACGGCGAGGGCCCAGTCGCCGCGCCAGGCGCGTACGCGCGGCGCCAGGCTGCTCTCCTGTCGCGTCTGACGGTGGGCGAGCCGCCCGGCCAGCCGGTAGGTGCCGTCCCGTGCGGTGACCTCGCCCTTCGCCACCATCCGGTGGAGCGCGACCCGTGCCGTCCCTTCGGTCACGCCGAAGAGCCCGCACCAGCGCACGAGATCGGACACGTGCGCTTCCGGCGGCCGCCGGCCGAGGAGCAGGCTCGCCATCACCGAACGGGCGGAGAGTGGGCGCTCGAGCAGCGGCTCCGAGCCGGGTGCCAAGCGGGTGACATTACGCGATTGCTGCATCTGTTGTAATCATCGTAACATCAGGCTGATGACGTCCACGATGGCTCCGGAGCCCGCTCTCCTCGTTCCCCCCGGCCCGGACAGCCGCGTCACCGCGATTGCCAAGCCGGTGCCGGAGTGGCGCGAACAGCTCCGCCGCATCCCTTCGTGGCGCAACGCGGGCACCGTGGTGATGCTCTACGCCATGACCGTCGCTCTGATCTGGCTCGCGGTGTGGGCGAACAACCCCGTCGTCTGGGTGCTCGCGTTCCTCGCGATGGGTCCGGTGATCGCCCGCTTCAACATCCTCATGCACGAGGCCGCGCACCGGCTGCTCTTCGCCAACCGGCGGGCGAACGACTTCGTCGGCCGTTGGTTCCTCGGCTACCCGGTGTTCGCGCCAACCGACCTCTACCGTCGCAGCCACATGGCCCACCACCGCGAGGAGTTCGGGCCCAACGAGCCCGACATCCCGCTCTACCGCGGCTACCCGATCCCCCGGGACTCGATGCGCCGCAAGCTCACCCGCGACGCACTCGGCATCACCGGCACGAAGCTGATGCGTGGCCTGCTGCGCGGGTTGCGCGCGCCGAGCACCACCATCCGCAAGCAGGCATGGAGCATCCTCGCGACGCAGGTCGTGATCCTCGGGCTGTTCACACTCGCCGGCCACCCGTGGCTGTACCTGTTCCTCTGGCTCATCCCCGACCTCACCGTCTGGCGGGTGATGAACCGGCTCCGCTCCATCGCCGAGCACGGTGGGATGCGGGCGTCATCCGACCGGCGCGAGACGACCCATTCGGTCCGCCAGTCGTGGGCCGCCCGGCTGACGATCGTGCCGTACAACACGGGCTGGCACCTCGCCCACCACGTCGACTCCGGGATCCCGTTCCGCAGGCTCCCCGCGTTGCACGATGAGCTGCGGCGCGCCGGGTACGTTCAACCCGGACTGGAGTACCCGAGCTACCGCGCGCTGTGGCGCAAGCTCGCCTCCGGCTGACGGAAGCGGGAGGGCGTGGGGCGACTCGCGGTGATCGGCGGCACCGGCCTGCGCGAGAGCGCGTTCGGGCAGGGCGCCGAAGCAGTGATGTTCGACGGCGTCACGTTGCTCGATGCGGGCGACTTCCTCTTCCTGCAACGTCACGGCTTCGACCACTACGTCCGGGCGCACGAGATCGACCATCGGGCACACTTCCGCGCCTTGCAGGCCGCGGGTTGTGACCGCGTGCTCGGGCTGGCGTCGAGCGGGAGCCTCCGGCTCGATTGGCCGGTCGGCACCGTCGTCTGCCCGGACGACTTCTACGCCCCCCAGGTCAACGTCACGATTCACGACGACGCGCGCAGCCATACGGTCCCGGCCTTCGATCCGTCATGGCGCGCCCGGGTGCTGGACTGCTGGGACACGCATGCCGCGACCAACCTCGTCGACGGAGGTGTCTACACGCAGACCCGCGGGCCGCGCTTCGAGACGCCGGCCGAGGTCCGGGCGCTGGCCCGCATCGGCGACCTCGTCGGCATGACCCTTGCCGCCGAGTGCATCCTGTCCAAGGAGCTCGGAATCGCGTACGCCGCGGTGTGCGTAGTCGACAACCTCGCCAACGGGCTCGCGCCCGCCGCGCTGACGGTCGCGGAGTTCCAGGCCAGCGTCGTCGCGAACCGGGTCTCGCTGCTCGCCGACCTCGATGCTGTGCTGCCCGCGCTCGCCGGAGCCGGCTGATGCCGCTGACCATCACGAACGCGGCACTCGACGGCGAGCGCGTCGGGCTTCGCGTCCGGAACGGGACGATCGAGGCGCTCGGACCCGACGTGGCGGCCGCCGCCGAGGACGAGACGCTGGATGCCGACGGCCTGGCACTCGTCCCGGGGCTGGTCAACGGCCACACCCACGCGGCCATGACGTTGTTCAGGGGCTACGGCGACGACCTGCCGCTCATGGAATGGCTCGAGACGCGCATCTGGCCCGCGGAAGCCAAGCTCCGCGCCGACGACGTGTATTGGGGAACGCGTCTCGCGTGCATCGAGATGATCCGGTCGGGGACGGTGCACTTCTGGGACATGTACTGGCACCAGCTCGAAGTCGCACGCGCGGTTCTGGACAGTGGGGTCAGAGCAACCGTCGGCCAGCCGATCCTCGAGTTCCCCGGCGCGCCGGACGGAGCCCGACCCGAAGAGGCTGCAGCCGGTGTGGCCGAGCTGAACCAGCTCGGCCCGCGCGTGCGGGGCGCGCTCACCCCGCACGCGCCCTACACGGTCACCGAGGCGTCGCTCCGCCTGGTCGCCGAGATCTCCGCGACGCACGACGTCCCAGTGCACACACACCTGTCGGAGACCGAGCGGGAGGTGCTCGACTCCCTCGACGCGCACGGTTGCCGGCCCGCGGTGTACCTCGATCGACTGGGGTTGCTCAACGAGCGCACCGTGCTCGCCCACGGCGTGTGGCTCGACGAGGAGGAGCTCGCGCTCGTCGCCGAACGCGGCGCGACGATCGTGACGAATCCGGTGTCGAACATGAAGCTCGCCGTGGGTCGCGCCTTCCCGTATCCCGAAGCGCGCGCCGCCGGTGTCGATGTGGGGATCGGCACCGACGGAGCCGGTTCGAACAACTCGCTCGACCTGCTCGCGGACGTGAAGGTGCTCGCACTGCTCCAGAAGCACTCCACCCGCGACCCGTCCGTCCTGCCGGCATCCGAGGCCTGGGCACTGGCGACCGGGGCCCTCGCACCGTCGCTCGGTGCCCGCCCACTCGCGGTGGGCGAACCGGCCGACTTCCTCCTGGTCGACCTCTCCGTGATCGAGATGGTTCCCGGTCCGCTGATCGACTCACTGGTGTACGGCTCGAGCAGCGCGGCCGTCGACACCGTCGTGATCGACGGGCAGATCGTGATGCGGCACCGCCGGATCGACGGCGAGGCGGAGGTCCAAGCCCGCGCGCTGGAGGCGGCGGAGCGCGTGCGGAGCTAGCTTCTCCCGCGTGGCAGACGACGAGATCGACTATGCCGGCGCGTACAGCTCGCTTCGGGGCCGAGTCATCGAACTGATCCGGGGCGCGACGGACGAGCAGCTCGATGCCCGTCCACCGGCCACACCTGATTGGCGCACGCGCGACGTGCTCGCCCACCTGACCGGCGCCACGACGGACATCCTCACCGGCCAGCTCGATGGGGTCGCAACCGATCCGTGGACGCAGAAGCAGGTCGACACGCGCCGCGAGTGGCCCATCGAGGACGTCATTGCGGAATGGGAGCGGAACGGGCCGCAGATCGACCCGTTGATCCCGTCGTTCGGTGGTGTCGCGGGCCAGTTCCTGGCCGACTCCGTCACCCACGAGCACGACATCCGCGGCGCGCTCGACGCACCGGGCGCCCGCGAGAGCGACGCGCTCGAGATCGGGTTCCGATGGCTCGGCGACCGCGTCGCCGAGATGCGCGACCAGGCGGGCGCGGGTGCCCTGCGAGTCGAGACCGAAGCCGGTTCGCACACCTTCGGGAGCGGCGACGTCACCGAGACGTGCACGACGACCCGCTTCGACTTCTGCCGCGCCTCCACGGGCCGCCGCAGCGCCGAGCAGATCGCGGCGTGGACCTGGGACGGCGACCCGCGCCCCGAGCTGCTCGTCATGCCGATCTTCGCCCCCCGCCCCGACCCCCTCGTCGAGTAGCGGTCAGCCGCCGTTCGGGCCGGACTCCGCGTCGCGCTCGAGTATCTGCTCGGCGTCGAGGAGCGCGCGGGCCTCGGCGAGGTCCGTGTCGAAGACCACCACCCGGAACCCGTCGAGCAGCGCGATGTGCGGCAGCCAGCCACCGGCGTCGCCGTACTTCCCGGACGCCTGGATCCCGTTCGCCTTGAGCAGCGCGATCGCCGTGTCCGCTTCCATCCGACTGCCGAAATTGGCGACCTCGACGATCTTCCCTTCCGGTCGCGGTTCCCGAGCCATCGCGCCAGGTTAGGTGCCGCACCGGGGATCTCGATCTCGGACCGGAAGCCTCGGAACCACGGGTAGGTTGCGCGCCGTGACCCGGCCGCTCGCCCCCCTGCGACACCGCATGTTCGCGATCCTCTGGACCGGCGCGTTCATCTCGAACATCGGCACGTGGATGGAGACGGTCGGCGTCGGCATCCTGGTGACCACAGCAACCGAGCAGTCGATCTGGACCGGCCTGGTCGCCGCGGCGGGGTTCGCGCCATTGGCGATCCTGGGGCCCGTCGGTGGTGCGCTCGCCGACCGACTCCCGCGACGCAAGCTGCTGCTGACGACGACAACGCTCCAAACGATCCTCGCGACCACGCTGGCCGTGCTGGTGGCGACGGGTACCCCGGGCCCGGGGATCGTCACGTTGATCGTGTTCACGGCGGGCTGCGTGCAGGCAATCGGGCTCCCCGCCTACCAGGCTGTGCTGCCCGATCTCGTGCCGCAAGAAGATCTGGTCGGCGCGGTCGCGCTCTCGTCGGCACAGTGGAACCTCGGCCGCGTCGTCGGCCCTGCGCTCGCCGGAGTGACGATCGCGATCGGAGGCTACGCGTGGGCGTTCGCGTTCAACGCCGTGAGCTTCCTCGCAGTGATCTTCGCGGTCACCCAACTTCGGGTCCCGCCTCCGATCGTCGCGGAGCAGCACTCGATCGCTCGCGAGATCCGAGAGGGACTCGCCTACGTTCGCCGAGACGCCGGGTTGCGGGTGGTGGTGGCGTACATGTTCGTCAACACCCTGCTTGCCGCACCGTTCATCGCGCTGGTCCCGGCGATGGCCGAGAAGGTCTTCCACGAAGGCGCCATCGGAACGGCCGTCCTCGTCTCTGCTCAGGGTGTCGGCGCGGTCACGATGGCCCTGTCACTCGGCGGTCTCGCGGAGCGCTTCGGCAACCGTCGCGTGCTGCTCATGGTGCTGTGGGGCCTGCCGTTCGCTCTCGGGGCCTACGCGTTGATGCCCGTGCTCGCGCTGTCGGCCGTCGCGATCTTCTTCGTCGGCGTGCTCTATCTCGGCGCGCTGTCGAGCTTCACGAGCATCGCCCAGCTGCGAGCACCCGCGGCAGTGCGGGGGCGGGTGTTGAGCGTGCTGTTGATCCTGCTCGGATCGCTCTATCCACTCGGCGCGGTGTTGCAGGGAGCGATCGCCGACGAGATCGGCTTGCGGGCCAGCACGGTCGGGGCGGCGGCGCTCATGCTCGGGGTGCTGCTCGTCGCTCGGGTGTTGCGACCGAGCTTCGCCATTGCGCTCGAATCGCCGGCGGCGCCCTTCGAGGGCTTCGCATCCGGATCGATCGAGGCACCGTAGAGCGCGCTACGGTCCCGGCCACTTGGACGAAGGGATCGGATGGCATGGCGGTAGTCGAGGTCGAACGACGGGATCGGGTAGCGATCGTCACGCTGAACCGACCGGAGGCGCGAAACGCCGTCAACGGCGAGCTCGCGCACGCGATGGAAGCAGCGCTCGACGAGCTCGAGACCGACGACGCGATCGCGGTCGTGATCCTCACCGGTGCGGGTTCCACGTTCTGTGCCGGCGCCGACCTGAAGCGGGTGGCGAAGGGCAAGGGCTTCGAGCTCGCCACGGAGAAGGGCGGCTTCGGCGGCATCGTCACTCGCGTCTTCCCGAAGCCCTTGATCGCGGCGGTGAACGGCCCGGCACTCGCCGGCGGCTTCGAGATCGTCCTCACGTGCGACCTCGTCGTCGCCGCGGATCACGCCCGGTTCGGACTCCCCGAGGCCAAGCGCGGACTCTTCGCCGCGGCCGGTGGACTCATCCGGTTGCCCAAGCGGATCCCGCTCGCAGTGGCCACCGAGCTCGCGATCACGGGCGACCCGATCGACGCGGCCCGCGCGCTCGAGCTCGGCCTCGTCAACCGGGTGGTGGCCGGCGTCGAGGTCATGAGCACGGCCCTCGAGCTCGCCGAGCGGATCGCCGCCAACGGGCCGCTCGCGGTGTGCAACACGCTCAAGATGGTGCGCGAAGCGATCGACCTCACCGAGGAGGAGGCCTGGCCGCGCAACTACGAGCTGGCCATCGAGGTGTTCTCGTCGAAGGACTCGATCGAGGGCGCGACGGCGTTCGCCGAGAAGCGCGAGCCCCGCTGGACCGGTACCTGAGCCGAGCCGGCGAACGCCGGCGCTAGGTGCCGGCGAGCAGGGTGTCGTGCGCGTCGGTGATCTCGCTGACGACCGCGCGGGCCGCGATCGCCGCCAGGAGCGCCAGGACAACCGTCGCCGCAGCGGTGATCGCGAGCGCGATGGGATCGACGAACGCGGCGAAGATGACCGCGAAGCAGCCGATGAAGCAGGCGATCCAGAGGGCCCACCACCGCCGCACCGCCGGCCGCGCCGGGCTGTTCTCGGGGAGGAGGTCGCAGGTCGACTGGTACGGCCACCACAGGTTGAGGATCGGGATGATGAACGACGCGGTCGCGAGACCGGCACTGCGCCGGGCGCGGAGCCCGGAGGATGCCGCCACCACCGCGGAGCGATGGAACCAGATCATGAACAGGGCGATCCCGACGACGAGGGCCACCGCCCCGAGCTGACCGACCACCGCAGCACCCGAGTTGCCGTTGGTGCTGCTGACCGTGCTCCCGGGTGCCGTGATCTCGTCCCAGTGGTCGGCGATCCAGTTCCACTGGAACGCCGCCGCGATGGTGCACACACCGAGCGCCGGCCCGGCCACGGCCATCCCGAGCCGCGCCCAGCGCGCCGCCGTGCGCTCTTCGGTGAGCCGGAGGGTGGCCGCGGGCCCGCCGGGCATGCCCGCGACGTGGCCGGTCCACTGCCTGCCGTCCCAGTACCGCAGCGCCGCGGCCGCCCACGGGTCGGGGTGCCAGCCGGGCGGCGCACCGGGCGGCGCGGTCTGCGCACCCGTCGGGATTGCCTGTGCGCTGCTCGGCGACGCCGCCTGCGGCGCCTCGACCGTGGCCGCAGGGATCGTGGCGCCACCCCCGGGCGGGGTCAGCGGGTAGTCCACCGGGGGCGTATCGAGCCCGCCCGGCCGGCGCACCGAACGGGTCCAGGCACCACCGTCGAAGTAGCGCTCATCGTCGGTTCCCCAGGGGTCGGCGTACCACCCCGGGTCCCGTGACGTGCCGCTCACCTCTGCACTCCTCGTCGCGCCCACGTGTTCATGCAGGTGCCATGCTCGCGCAGATGGGAGCCCACGTTCGCCGTGGGCCGCCCCCCGGGGGCATTCGCGCCACCGGGGCCGGTCAGAAAATGGGGGCCCGCTGGTGAAGATCTACGAGCTCCCGACCCCCGCCCTGGTCGTGGACGGCGCCGTGCTCGAGCAAAACCTGACGACGATGGCGGCCGCGCTCCCCGGCGGGAAGCTGCGGCCGCACGTGAAGGCGCACAAGACGACCGCGCTCGCCCGTCGCCAAGCCGCCTTGGGGCACCGAGCCTTCTGCGCGGCAACGCCGCGCGAGATCATCGGCATGGCCGCGGCGGGCCTGGGCGACGATCTGCTACTCGCGAACGAGACCGTGGATCATGGCCGGTTGCGAGCCATGGCCGACACGGGCGCGCGAGTCTCCGTCGCGGTGGACTCTGCCGAAACGGTTGACGCGGCAGCTGCGAACGGGATCCGTGAGGTGCTCGTCGACGTCGACGTCGGCCTCCCGCGCTGCGGCTGCCTCCCCGAGGACGCGGGCCGGATCGCCGATTTGGCTCGGGCGCGCGGGATGAGCGTGCGGGGGGTGATGGGGTACGAGGGCCACGTGGTCGGCAACCCGGACCGGGAATGGCGCGCTGCTGCCACCGAGAGGTGCATGGCGCTGCTGCTCGCGGCGCACGACGACGTCGGCGGTGACATCGTGTCCGGTGGCGGGACGGGCACCTTCGATCTCAATACGTGGTGCACCGAGATCCAGGCCGGGTCGTACACGCTGATGGACACCGCGTACGCCAAGCTCGGCATCCCGTTCGGCCAGGCTCTCTGGGTGGAGTCTTCCGTCATCTCGGTCTCACCGAAGGGTTGGCTGGTGGCGGACTGCGGGCTCAAGGCGCTCGGCATGGACCACGGGGACCCGAGCGTCGACTCCGGTGAGGTCCTCTTCTGCTCGGACGAGCACGCGACCGTTCGCCCGGCACCCGGCGCTCACCCGCGCGTCGGGGACCGTCTCCGGGTGTGGCCCGCGCACATCGATCCGACGATCGCGTTGCACGAGCGCATGCACATCGCCGACGGCGAAGCCGTCGTCGAGACATGGGACGTCGACCTTCGGGGCTGGTCGGCGTAACACCTGCGGCCTTCCGGCCCGCTGCGGGCCACCCTCCCCGGGCCTCCCTCTCCGGGTCACCGCGGCCTACGCTCGGCCCATGACCGACGACTTCTCCACTCTCGACGCCACCGCCCAAGCCGAGCTGGTCCGCAGCGGCCAGGTCACCGCCCTCGAGCTCGTCGACGCGGCGATCAACCGCGTCGAGAAGCTCAACCCCCAGCTGAACGCGGTGATCCACACCCGGTTCGAGGAGGCGCGGAGAGCCGCCTCGGGGGCCTTGCCGGATGGGCCGTTCACCGGCGTTCCCACCCTGTTCAAGGATCTGGGGTGCGCGGTCCAGGGTGAGCCGTACCACGAAGGCATGCAGTTCCTGAAGGACGCGAGCTATGTCTCGCCGCACACCGACAACCTCGCGAAGCGGTACTTCGCGGCCGGGTTCGTGCCCATCGGGCGCACGAACACGCCCGAGCTCGGTCTGGTGCCGACCGCCGAGCCCGTCGCCTACGGCGTCACCCACAACCCGTGGAAGCACGGGCACACCTCCGGTGGCTCGTCGGGCGGATCCGCGGCGGCGGTGGCGAGCGGCATGGTGGCGGTGGCGCACGCGAACGACGGCGGCGGCTCCATCCGCATCCCGGCTTCCTGCTGCGGGCTCGTCGGGCTCAAGCCGACGCGGGGGCGGACGTCGACCGGTCCGGATCTCAACGACATCTCGCAGTTCCTCATCACCGAGCTGTGCGTGAGCCGCACCGTGCGGGACACCGCCGGTGTGCTCGACGCGGTGAACGGCCCGTTCCCCGGCGACGCGACGCAGGCCCCTGCTCCCGCGCGCCCCTACCGGGACGAGGTCGGCGCCGATCCGGGCCGGCTGAAGATCGGCCTGCAGACCACAAACCCGATCGGCGACACTCCGGTGCACGCGGACTGCGTGGCCGCTGCGGAGAGCGCCGCAGCGTTGCTCGAGTCGCTCGGTCACTCGGTGGAGGTAGCCACGCCGAAGGGCTTCGACAGCGACGAGCTCATCATGCAGTTCGGTGCAGTATGGGCCGCCGACTGCTCGTACCTGCTCGACGACTGGGGCAAGAAGGTCGGGCGTGACGTCACCGCCGACGACGTGGAGATCCTCACCTGGGCGCTCGCGGAGATGGGGAAGTCCGTCACCGCCGCGCAGCTCGTCGGCGCGGTCACGGACGCGATGAAGGCGAACCGCACGGCCGCCGCGTGGTGGGACCACGGACCCGACGGGGACGGCTTCGACCTCCTGCTCACCCCGACGCTCGGTGAAGCACCGGTCCCGCACGGGACATTCGACTCGACACCCGAAGAGCCCCTGAGCGGCTTCTTCCGCTCGGCCGGGTTCGTGCCGTTCACCGCGCAGTTCAACGTCAGCGGCCAGCCGGCGATCAACCTGCCGCTCCACTGGAACGACGACGGGTTCCCGATCGGGATCCAGCTCGTCGCCGCGTTCGGCCGTGAGGACCTGTTGTTGCGGGTGGCCGCGCAGCTCGAGGCCGCGCAGCCCTGGGTGGACCGCCGCCCGCCCGTCTTCGCCTAGTGCACTGACTGAGGAGGCCGCCGCTCATGGGCGACGATCTGGCCCAACTCGACGCGACCGCGCAAGCCGAGCTCGTTCGCAACGGTGACGCGACCGCGATCGAGCTCGCGCAGGCGGCGATCGCGCGCATCGAGGCGCTGCAACCCAAGATCAATGCGCTGACGACGGACCGCTTCGAGCGCGCGCTCGAGGAGGCTGCGCTCACCGACGAGGGCAAGGGAGTGGCCGCGGCAGGCGCACCGTTTCGCGGGGTGCCGTTCCTGGTGAAGGACCTCGCCATCCCCATGGCCGGCGAGCCCGCCCACGAAGGGATGCGCGCGCTCAAGGAAGCCGGCTACACCGCGCCGGTCACGAGCCACCTGGCCCGCCGCTGGCAGGCGGCCGGATTCATCATCCTCGGCCGCACGAACACGCCCGAGCTCGGGATCATGCCGACCACCGAGCCGGTCGCGTACGGGCCGACCCGAAACCCGTGGAACACCGACCGGTCGTCGGGCGGATCGAGCGGCGGGTCGGCGGCCGCGGTCGCGAGTGGGATGGTCCCGGCCGCACACGCGAGTGACGGCGGCGGCTCCATCCGCATCCCCGCCGCCTGCTGCGGGCTCGTCGGGCTCAAGACCTCGCGGGGCCGGGTATCCGTCGGACCCGGCAGTGGCGAGATCGCCCGCCCGCTGAGCGTGCAGTTCGCGGTCACGCGCACCGTGCGCGACGCGGCTGCGTTGCTCGACGTCGCGGCCGGCCCTGAGCCGGGCGACCCGTTCGTCGCCCCGGCACCGTCGCGTCCATATCGCGCCGAGGTCGGTGCCGAACCGGGTTCGTTGCGCATCGGTCTCATGACGACGATCCCCGGCAGCGAGGAGCGGGTTCACCCCGACTGCGTCGCGGCGGCCGAGACGGCGGCGCGCCTGCTCGAAGCGGCCGGGCACCGCGTGGACATCGGCCACCCGGAGGCCTTCGACAACCCGGCGCGGCTCGAGGCGTTCATCCCGATCTGGTCGGCGATGGCTGCGTCGAATCTGGCGATCTGGGGTCGCGCGCTCGGCCGGGAGCTCGGCCAGGACGACGTCGAGCCCTTGACGTGGCTGCTCGCCGACCACGGGCACCGCGTCGACGCGGTGGCGTACACCGACGCCCTGTTCGCGATGCAGTCGTTCTCGCGCCGCTTCATGGAGTGGTGGTCGGGCGGCGCACCGGACGGCGGCTGGGACCTGCTGCTGACCCCGACGCTCGGCGAGCCCCCGCCCGAGCTCGGCGTGCTGAACACGCCGGACGAGCCGTTCGTGGGCTACGGAAAGGCGGCCGCGTTCACGCCCTTCACGCCGGCCTGCAACCAGAACGGCCAGCCGGCGATCTCGCTCCCGATCGCGCAGGGCGCGGACGGGATGCCGGTCGGCGTGCACCTGGTGGCCGATTACGGGCGCGAGGACGTGCTGCTCCAGGTCGCCGCGCAGCTCGAGGCCGCCGCGCCGTGGGCCGACCGCCGGGCGGTCGTCCATGCCTGACTCGATCCGGCTCGGTGGCGGTCAGGGCTTCTACGGCGACACGCCGCGCGCGGTCGAAGGGCTCCTCGCCGAGGGCGTCGACTATCTGTGCCTCGAGGCGCTGGCCGAGCTGACCCTCGCCATCCTCCAGAAGGACCGAGCCCGCGACGAGTCGCTCGGCTACACGCGTGATCTCCCCCGCTACCTTGCTGCTTCGCTGCCCGCAGTCGTCGACGGCAAGACGAAGGTCATCACGAACGCGGGTGGGATCAACCCCACCGCGGCCGCCCATGCGGCGAAGGAGACCGCCAAGGCGCTCGGCATCTCCGGACTGCGCATCGCGACCGTGCTCGGCGACGACCTCATGACCCGGCTCGACACGCTGCAGGGTGAGGCCTCGACGGGGCTCGCCAACATGGAGACCGGCGATCCCTTCACTGCGCTCCCGGACACGCCGTTGTTCGCGTCCGCGTACCTCGGCGCCTTTCCCATTGCCGAGGCACTCGCCGATGGCGCGGACGTGGTGATCACCGGGCGGGTTGCCGACGCCGCGTTGTTCCTCGGGCCGTTGATCTACGAGCACGGCTGGACGCGTGACGACTGGGACCACCTTTCGGCCGGGATCCTCGTCGGCCACCTGCTCGAATGCTCCGGCCAGGTCGCGGGCGGCAACTTCTCGGGCGAGTGGTGGACGATCCCCGAGCCGTGGAACCTGCCGTACCCGATCGCCGAGGTCACCGCCGACGGCACGGCGGTGATCACGAAGCCGGCCGCGTCCGGCGGGCGCGTCGACGTGGACACCGTGCGTCACCAGCTCCTGTACGAGGTGCACGACCCGGCCTCGTACTTCTCGCCCGACGTGGTCGCGGACTTCACCAGCGCGCAGTTCACGGATCTCGGCTCGGATCGGGTGCAGGTGAGCGGTGTGCGCGGGAAGCCGGCGACCGATACGTACAAAGCGTTGCTCGCCTATCACGCCGGCTGGGCCGGTGAGACCCGCGTCGCGTTCTCGTGGCCCGACGCGCCGGAGAAGGCGAAGGCAACCGCGGCGATCTTGGCCAAACGGGTGGAGCTGGCCGGCATCGAGGTACGCGAGTGGTGCTTCGAGTACTGGGGGGTCGACGCGCTCGGCGGCCCGACGGTTCCGCCACTGGCCGCGGGCGTGGAACCGCCGGAGTGCGTGCTGCGGGCCGCGTGGCGTTGTGACGACGAGCGCGCGTCGCGCGCGGTAGGCCGCGAGCTCGTACCGCTCGCGCTCTCGGCACCACCGGCCGGGCTCACCGGGATGGGTCGGGGCATGGCCGGTGCCAGCACCGAGCTGCTCGGGCTCTGGCCGACCCTGATCGACAAGCAGCTGGTCGATCCGGGCGTGACCGTGACCGTGGAGGAGATCTGAGCGATGGCCAGAATCGCGTTGCGAGAGCTCTGCGGATACCGCGCCGGCGACAAGGGCGACACCGCAGACGTGGCGGTGTTCGCGTACGACGACGGGACCTACGCGCTGATCGTCGAGCAGGTGACGAGCGAGCGGGTTCGAGCACTCTTCGGTTCGATGGTGCACGGCGAGGTGCTGCGCTACGAGGCACCGAACGTGCGGGCGCTGAACTTCGTGTTGCGCGGCGCACTCGGTGGCGGGGGGCCGAAGAGCCTGCGCTCCGACAATCTCGGCAAGACGCTCGGTGGCGCGCTCGTACGCCTCGAGATCGACGTTCCCGACGACATCGCCGCGCGCCGTCGCCCCCGTCCCGACGTCACCTGGGCCGACCGGATCCTGGGCGCCCTCCCCCACGCCTGACTCCCGGTGCGCAATCACGCTGACCCGCTCCCGCCGCTTGTGCGAGAAAGGTCCTCCAGGGACCCGAACGGCACAAACGAACGGTGGTGTGGTCGGTAGGCTCGGCGCACCGCCGTCACCCGAGGAGGAACCCGCCATGGGCTTTCTGGACAAGGTCAAGGACACCGCGAACAAGGCGGCCGAGCAGGTCCAGAAGGCCGCCGAGACCGGCCAGGAGAAGCTCGAGGAGTCGAAGCTCAAGAAGAAGGTCGGAGACCTGAAAGAGGAGCTCGGCGGGATCGTCTACGGCCAGCGCGTGGGCGCGATCCCCGCCGGCGACGACGAGATCACGCGCCTCGTGGCCGAGATCGCTGCAGTCGAGAAGGAGCTGGCGAAGCTCAGCGCCGAGACCGACACACCGAGCACCTGACGGCGACGGGGCCCGGCTGCTAGAACCCAGGCATGGCAACCCTGCGCGAGACCATCCACATCGACGCGCCGCCGGCCAAGGTCTGGCAGACGGTGCGAGAACCACTCGGACTGCTGACGTGGTTCCCCGGCATCGACAGCGGGGAGATGGTGGGCAACTCCCGCCAGCTCAAGATGGGCGAGATCTCGGTGACCGAGGAGATCGTGACCGTCGACGACGACCTGCAGCGGTTCCAGTACTCCATCGTCGAGATGCCGATCCCGGTCGAGTTCCACGTCTCGACGATCGACGTGCTCAAGGACGGCGACGGGACGTTGCTCATCTACGGCGTCGACGTGAGACCGGACTCGCTCGCCGACATCCTCGGGCCCACCATCGTCGCCGCGACCCAGGCGCTCAAAGCCCACCTCGAGGCCTGACCCACCTTCTCGGTCAGCCGCCGCTGACGTCCTGGGGCTTGGCCTTGCCGGCCCCGATCCACGGCATCATCGAACGCAGCTGCGAGCCGACGGCCTCGATCGGGTGCTTGCGCGACTCTTCGCGCAGCCGGTCGAAGTTCGGGCGGCCCGCCTCGTTCTCGGCGATCCACTCCCTGGCGAACTCGCCGCTCTGGATCTCGTCGAGGATCTTGCGCATCTCCGTCTTGGTGGACGAGTTGATGATGCGTGAGCCGCGGGTCATGTCGCCGTACTCGGCCGTGTCCGAGATCGAGTAACGCATGTTCGCGATGCCACCCTCGTAGATGAGGTCCACGATGAGCTTCACCTCGTGCAGCGTCTCGAAGTACGCCGACTCGGGCTGGTAGCCCGCCTCGACCAGCGTCTCGAACCCGTTGCGGATCAGCTCGACGAGCCCACCGCACAATACGACCTGCTCACCGAAGAGATCCGTCTCGGTCTCCTCTTCGAACGTGGTGTCGAGCACGCCGGCGCGGGTCGCTCCGATCCCTCGGGCGTACGCCAGGGCGGTCGCGCGGGCGTTGCCGGTCGCGTCCTGCGCCACGGCGACGAGCGCCGGTACCCCGCCGCCCTCTTCGTACGTGCGGCGCACGAGGTGACCCGGGCCCTTGGGCGCGATCATCCACACGTCGACGCCCGCGGGCGGCTCGATCTGGCCGAAGTGGATGTTGAAGCCGTGGGCGAACGCAAGGGAGTTGCCCGCTTCGAGGTTCGGAGCCATGTCCGCCTCGTAGATCTTCTTCTGCTCGGTGTCGGGGAGCAGCACCATGACGATGTCCGCGGCCTTCACCGCCTCCCCCGTGGGCAACACGGTGAGGCCCGCCTCCTCGGCCTTCGCCTTGCTGCTCGATCCCTCGCGCAGGCCGACGATGACATCCACCCCGGAGTCCTTGAGGTTCAAGGCGTGCGCGTGACCCTGCGAGCCGTAGCCGAGGACGGCCACCTTCTTGCCGCGGAGCAGGCCGAGATCGGCGTCGTCGTCATACGAGATCGTGGCGGGCATTCTGAGTTCCTCTCGAGTGGGTGAGCGCGCCCTACGCGCCCTTGTTCTTGACCAGCTTGAGCTTGCTGGACTCGCGGGACAGCTTGGCGAGCGCGATCCGGCCGGTCCGTTGCAGCTCGACGATGTCATACGGGGCAAGCAGCTGCGTCATCGCGTCCAGCTTCTCAGGAGCTCCGGCCACCATCAGGGTCATCGCCTCGTAGCCCACGTCGAGGATCTTGGCCTCGAAGATCGACGCGAGCTCGGTGACCTGCGACCGGAATGACCCGTCCGCCTTCACGGTGACGAGCATCAGCTCACGCTCCACCGCTTCCTGGGCCGTGAGCTCGCTGATCTTGATCACCGGGATGAGCTTGTTCAGCTGCTTCGTGACCTGCTCGATCGGAGCGCTGTCGCCGTCCACGATGACCGTCATGCGCGAGTAGCGCGGGTCCTCGGTGGGGCTGACCGCGAGCGAGTAGATGTTGTAGCCACGGCGGGCGAACAGCCCGGCGATGCGGCTGAGCACCCCGAACTTGTTCTCCACGAGCACGCTCAGGATGTGATGGGAGCCGTCCATGCCTACCGACCTCCCGGGCGGTCGGTCTCGGGACCGAGGATGATGTTGTCGTTCGACTGGCCCGCCGGCACCATCGGGTACACCTTCTCGCGGTAGTCGGTCCGGAAGTCGATGACCACCGGGCGGTCGTCGACCTCGTTCGCCTTCTCGATCGTCGGCACGACCTCTTCGGGCGTGTCGACCCGGAAGCCCACACAACCCATCGCCTCGGCCCACTTCACGTAGTCCGGCAGGTCGGGCGAGAGGTACACCTCGCTGTACCGCTCCTCGTAGAAGAGCTCCTGCCACTGGCGGACCATGCCGAGGTATGCGTTGTTCAGGATGGCGATCTTCACCGGGATGCGCTCGGCGCTCGCCGTGACGAGCTCCTGCGCGGTCATCTGGAAGCAACCGTCACCGTCGATCGCCCACACCATCCGCTCGGGCTTGCCCACCTTCGCGCCGATCGCCGCGGGCACCGCGAAGCCCATCGTGCCGAGACCGCCCGAGTTGATGAAGGTGTACGGGTGGCGGAACTTCCAGTGCTGGCTCGTCCACATCTGGTGCTGGCCCACCCCGGACGCGACGATCGTGTCCTCGGGCGTGTGGTCCCGCAACGACTCGATGCAGAACTGCGGCTTGAGCGGCCCGTCCTCGTACTGGTCGTAGGTGAGCGGGAACTCGGTCTGCCATGCCTTGACCTGAGTGCGCCACGGCGTGAGATCGGGCCACTCGTGCTTGCCCTGGTCGGTGCGCACCGCGCTCACCATCCGCTCGATCACGTTGCGGCAGTCTCCGACGATCGGCACGTCGGGCCGGCGCACCTTGCCCAGCTCGGCCGGGTCGATGTCGACGTGGATGATCTTCGCCTCCGGCGCGAACGCGCCCACCTTGCCGGTCACCCGGTCGTCGAAGCGCGATCCGAGCGCGATGAGCAGGTCGGCCTTCTGCATGGCGGTGACGGCGGTGAAGTTGCCGTGCATTCCTGGCATCCCCAGCGCGAGCTCGTGGTCGTCCGGAAACGCGCCGCGGGCCATGAGCGTCGTCACCACGGGGATCCCGGTGAGCTCGGCGAGCTCCCGCAGCGCCTCCGCCGCGCGCGCCTTCAGGATGCCGCCACCGGCGTAGATCACCGGACGCTCGGCCTGGCTGATCAGCCGCGCCGCCTCCTTGATCTGCTTCGGGTGACCCTTGAGGTTCGGCTTGTAGCCCGGCAGGTCGACCGAGTCGGGCCACTCCCAGTCCATGGTCTGGTTGGCGATGTCCTTCGGGATGTCGACGAGCACGGGACCGGGCCGGCCGGTCGTCGCCACGTGGAACGCCTCGCGCACGATGCGCGGGATGTCCTGCGCGTCGGTGATGAGCCAGTTGTGCTTGGTGACCGGCATCGTGATGCCCACCGTGTCGCACTCCTGGAACGCGTCGGTGCCGATCGACCCGAGCGCCACCTGGCCCGTGATCACGACGATCGGGATCGAGTCGAGGTACGCGTCGGCCAGCGGCGTGACGATGTTCGTCGCCGCCGGACCGCTCGTGACCATCGCCACACCGGGCCGCCCGGTCGCGTGCGCGTAGCCCTCGGCCATGTGGCCGGCGCCCTGCTCGTGGCGCACGAGGATGTGGCGGATCGACGAGTCGATGAGCGGGTCGTAGACGGGGAGGATCGCGCCGCCGGGGAGGCCGAACATGACCTCCGTGTTCTCCATCTCGAGACTCTTGATGAGGGCCTGGGCCCCAGTCAGCTTCATCGGTGCTCCTGGAATCGTGTCCGGGGCACCGGTAGCGCCTCCGGACGTGAAAAACCCCTCGCAGAGCGAGGGGCGGAAGCGCACGGACGCGGAGAACGCCGTGCGCTACGTAACTACGACGAGGTGGGAGGCGTGTGACATAGGACGGCCATCATCGCATGCTCGTCCCGGAACGCGCAAGGCATTCTGTCGATCGGACGTCGCGTCACGCGACCGGGGCCGCGGTCTTGCGGCCGAATGGCATGAATCCCTCGGCGCTCGCGGCCGCGATGCCCGTCGCGACGAGGTCCCCTGCGGATCGGTACACCAGGTAACGGGGCACCCATCGGGGATTGAACTTCGCGCTGAACGTGAGCAGCGACTCGATCTGGAAGTACGGGTTGAGCCGGCGGACGAACCATGCTTCGGCGATCTCGACGAACTTGAGATCCGCACCCTCTTCGATCAGGCCCTTGAACACGGCGAAGTTCAACGAGACCTCGGCGATCTGCTGGGTGCGGGCCCAGAGCACCATGTCCACGATCATCCGCTCGTTGACGCCGTTCGGGCCGACCGCGTCGCGGCGCATCGCATCGATCGACAAGCCGTTGCCGTGCTTGCAGGGCACGTAGCGCTGGAAGGCGATCGCGGTGCCGTCGGGGTCCCGGGCGACGATGACGACGCACTGCGGGTCCCGGCCGGACAGCAGGCCGTCGAGCGCCATCGAGAAGCCCCGTTCGGGCTCACCGTTGCGGTGCCGGTCCGCGATCGCGACGAGCGCGGCCCGCAGGTCCGGGCTGAGCTCGCCCTCGCGCATGATCTCGGTGGTGATGCCGTGGTTGCGGGTCCGGTTGGCCGCCTGGCGAACCGGGCGCATGCCCCGGCCCTCGAGGGTGAACGACTCGACGTCCACGATGGCCTCGTCGCCGAGGTAGTGGGCCCGGAGGCCGGCGTCCTGCCAGAGCGTCACGCGGTCGTGGCGGACACCGAGCGACGCCGGGCGCCAGCCGTGGGCATCGCAGCGGTCGATGAACCGGGCGATGACCTCGGGATAGGCATCCGGATTGCCGATCGGATCTGCGGAGGCGAGCCCGATCCCGCTGATGTACCGGTACGCGAGCGCGGCAGTTCCGTCCGCGGAGAACACGTAGCTCTTGTCCTGGCGCAACGCGAATGGATCGAGCGTGTCGCCATCCGCTCGGTTGCACATCGGGCGTACGCGGTTGCGCGCCTCGTGGTGATGCAGCCCGACCTGCTCCGCGACCGGAGCCAACGCGAGCAAGCCGATCACGACGACGCTCATGACACCGAGCGCCGTGATGGAGATCGGGAACCAGTGGCCGAAGCCGCCCTGGAGGTGGAGTGGTCCCACGAGACCGAGCAGGCGCGCACTGATCTCGCGCAGCGCGAGCGGAAGCGTGAGCGCCGGCTCGACGCGGTCATGGCGCAGGGCGAGCCCGAGCAACCCGTACGCGAAGTCAAAGATGACGATGATCGGGACCCACAGCAGCAGCGATTGCCACCGGGCGCGCGGCGTGGACTCGGTGAACAGTCCCCGGCTGCGGATCAGGAGCCCGGCGACCACGATCATCATCAGCGCCTCTTCGATGTCGAGGCCCTTGGCGACGTGGGTGACCACCGACACGCCGAGCAGGGCGATCGCCGCGAGGAAGGCCAGGCGGCGGCGGTGCGCGAGCCCTCGGGCGAGGAGGATGAGTGCGAGCCCGAGGAGCGCGGTCGCGCCGTGGGCGAGCTGGCGGACGTCCGGCGTGAGCCCGGCGGCGACGAGATGCACCCGGTCGGCCACGCTCGGCGTGAGCCCGGAGACGACGTTGACGAGACCGGCCGCCGCGACCACGAACGCCAGGATCCGAGCGCCGCGCCGCCGTCGCCGGAGATCGTGGGCGGGCAACGTTCCACTCACCGCCGGGGTCGCGTCCGCGGTTCCGAGAGGGGATGATGCAGACAAGGCGGACCAGCCTACGGGTTGCGGGTCAGAAAGCCGGACCGCGGGCCAATTAGTGCTGATGTTGCGGGCACGAATACGTCGTGCGGCCACCGACGGTCCGCCGGAGCATCTCCGCGCCGTCCCGGGGGCAGTGACCGCCCGGTTCCCGCGCCGGCATGTGGTCGCCGGTGTGGGAGCCGCCGCGCCGCTGGAGCACGCGCAGGGTGGTGGAGATCGCTCGAGCCAGAGCGCGGACCTCAACGTCCTCGAGCGTGTTCGCCGGGCGGGCGGGATCGATCCCGGCCCGGAAGAGCACCTCGTCGACGAGCAGGTTGCCGAGGCCGGCGATCCGCGCCTGGTCCATGAGCATGGCCTTGATCGGCGCCCGGCTCGTGCCGGTGAACGTGCGGAGCGTTCGGAGGTTGACCGTGAAGGCGTCGACACCGAGGCGGTCTTCGTCGGGATCGAGCTCGACCGCGCCGAGGCGCCGAGGGTCGCGCAGGTAGAGCGAGCCGCCGTCCACGAAGGTCACCCCGAAGCGCAGCCACACCGGGTTCGGGCCGTTCGCGGCGTACAGCAAGGGATCACCCGCCGCTTCGTCGTCGATCACCACGCGGCCACTCATCCCGAGGTGCAGGGCGAGCGTCGGACCGTCGCGGTCGGTGTCGAGCAGGAGGAGCTTGCCGCGCCGCCGCGCGGTGCTGAGGTGGCGGCCGGGGAGCGCGGCGCGAACCGCGTCGGGGGTCAGGCCGCGTTTGAGGATCCACGCGTCCGGCGCGTCGACGGTCGCGATCTCGCGGCCGAGCGCGCGCGCTTCGAGCAGCTCCCGCGCCCGCTCCGCCTCGAGGATCTCCGGCAACCCGTCTCCCCCTCCACATTCTCGGCACGCTCAAGCCGCGTTGAGCGGCTTCAGCGTGCCGAGAACGGTGGGTGCGCGTCAGAAGTTGGTGATTGCGCCCTTCTCGGCGCCTTGCGCGAGACGGGCGTACTTCGCGAGGAAGCCGCTCGTGTAGCGCGGCTCGGGATGCTTCAGCTCCTTGCGCCGCCGGTCGAGCTCGGCGTCGTCGACCAGCAGGTCGATCGTGTGGGCGTCGGCATCGATCACGATCCGGTCGCCGTCGGCCACCAGCGCGATCGGACCGCCGTCCACCGCCTCGGGCGCGACGTGGCCCACGCAGTACCCGTGCGTCCCACCGCTGAAGCGGCCGTCGGTGACGAGCGCCGCGTCCTTCCCGCGACCGGCACCCTTCATCGCGCCGGTCACCGCCAGCATCTCCCGCATCCCGGGACCGCCCTTCGGGCCTTCGTAGCGGATCACGACGACATCGCCGGCCTTGATCTTCCCCGCGATGATCTCCTCCATCGCGTGCTCCTCGCCTTCGAACACCCGCGCGGTGCCCTCGAAGCGCGGCTCGTCGATCCCCGCGATCTTCACCACCCCGCCGTTCGGAGCCAGCGAGCCCCGGAGGACGGCGATGCCGCCCTGCACGTGGATCGGCGCGCTGAGCGGGTGGACGACCTCGCCGTCCGGCTTGGGAGGATCGAGGGCCTCGAGGTTCTCCGCCATCGTCTTGCCGGTGACCGTGAGCACGTCGCCATGCAGCAGTCCGGCCTCGAGCAGCTCCCGCATGACGACGGGCACACCGCCGATGCGGTCGATGTCGACCATGTGGTACTTGCCGTGGGGCTTGGTGTCGGCGATGTGGGAGACCTTCGCGCCGACCCGGTTGAAGTCGTCGAGCTCCAGGCCCACCCGCGCCTCGTGGGCGATGGCGAGGAGATGCAACACCGCGTTCGTCGAGCCGCCGAGTGCCATGACCACCGCGATCGCGTTCTCGAACGCGGGCTTGGTCATGATCTGGCGCGGCCGGATTCCGAGCTCGAGCAGGTGCATGACTGCACGGCCACTCTCGAACGCGAAGTCGTCACGGCGACGATCCACCGCAGGCGGCGACGCGCTCCCGGGCAGCGACATCCCGATTGCCTCGCCGACGGACGCCATGGTGTTCGCGGTGAACATCCCGGCGCACGATCCCTCGGTCGGGCACGCCCGCTTCTCGATCTCGCCGAGCTCGTTCTCGGTCAACGTGCCGGCCGCGCACGCGCCGACCGCCTCGAACACGCTGACCACGTCCAGGGCCTGGTCCTTGTAGCGGCCGGGCAGGATCGATCCCCCGTAGAGGAACACCGACGGCACGTTCAGGCGGGCCGAGGCCATGAGCATCCCGGGCAGGCTCTTGTCGCAGCCCGCGAACGTCACCAATGCGTCGAGGCGCTCGGCGTGCATCACGCACTCGACCGAGTCGGCGATGATCTCCCGGCTGACGAGCGAGGCGCGCATTCCCTCGTGACCCATCGAGATGCCGTCGCTGACCGCGATCGTCACGAACTCGAGTGGGAAGCCACCGGCGTCGCGCACCCCGTCCTTCGACCGCTTGGCCAACCGGTCGAGAGGGACGTTGCACGGGGTGACCTCGTTCCAGCTCGACGCGACCCCGACCTGCGATTTGCCCCAGTCCTTGTCCGTCATCCCGACCGCCCGGAGCATGGCGCGCGCAGGCGCCCGCTCCATGCCGTCGGTCACCTCGTGGCTGCGCGGCTTCATGTTCTCGGTCATGGCAAGGAGCGTAGGCGGGGAGGCACCGGCGCCCGGCATGGTTTGGTGGAGTTCCGGTACGTTCGGGGCATGGCAGACGTTGGAACCGTCTATGGGGCATGCCGGGGGCGTATGACCGAGCTCCTCCGCTCGCTCGACGACGGGCGGCTCGCCACCCACGTGAGCGCGACCGCCGACTGGACGGTGCACGACGTCGTCTCGCACCTGGTCGGCATCGTCAGCGACATCAACGCCGGACGGTTCGAAGGCTTGGGCAGCGAGGCCGGCAACGCGGCACAGGTCGCCGACCGGCGGGACCACTCCCTCGCGGACCTCATCGCCGAGTGGGAGCAGGGCTCGGCCCAGTTCGAAGCGACACTCACCGCGATCGGTGGCGCCCAGGCGGCCCTCGCGGTGGCCGACATCTGGAACCACGAGCAGGACGTCCGCGGGGGCCTCGACGTCGAGGGGGGCCGAGACCCCTTGGCCGAGCACCTGGCGATCGAGGGGTACTGCGGGGCCCGAATGGGCGCGCCCGCCGAAGCCGGCCTCGCGCCCTTGCGGCTCCGGGCCGGCGTCGACGAGTGGATCGTCGGCTCCGGGTCGCCCGGCGCGACCGTCACCGCGGAGCTGTACGAGCTGGCCCGACTCATCTGTGGCCGCCGCACGCCCGATCAGGTGCGCGCGTATCTCTGGGACGGCGACCCGGAGCCGTACGTGCCGATGCTCGCGGCGAGCGGGCTGGCCGAACCGCTCCCGACCTGATGACCGGCCCGTGAAGGTCGACGCGCCCCTGGTCGCGGCGGCGCTGTCGGAGGTTCCGGGACTCGCACGCGAGATCGAGTCGATCGGCTACGACGGCGTGTACACGTTCGAGGGGCCGCACGACCCGTTCTTCCCGCTCGCACTCGCGGCCGAGCACACCGAGCGCCTCGACCTCGCGACCGCGATCGCGGTCGGGTTCGCTCGCAGCCCGATGAACCTCGCGCACATCGGTTGGGACCTCCAGGCGCTGTCCGCGGGACGCGCGATCCTGGGTCTCGGCTCGCAGATCAAGCCACACATCGAGAAGCGCTTCTCGATGCCGTGGTCGCGCCCCGCCGCCCGGATGCGCGAGATGGTGCTGGCGATCCGAGCCATCTGGGCGACGTGGCAGGACGGTACGCCGCTGCACTTCGAGGGCGAGTTCTACCGCCATACCCTCATGACCCCGTTCTTCACTCCGGATCCGATCCCCCACGGCATCGCCCGCATCTTTCTCGCGGGCGTCGGACCGGCGATGACGGAGGTCGCCGGGGAGGTCGCCGACGGGTTCCTCGTGCATCCGTTCAGCTCCGCGGACTTCTTGCGCGAGCACACGCTGCCGGCGCTCGAGCGCGGTCTCGCGTCGTCGGCACGCACCCGGTCGGATATCGAGATCTCGTTCCCGGTGATGGTCGTCACCGGCGCAACTGACGAGGACGTCGCCACCGCGGCCGCCACGACCCGGGCGCAGCTCGCGTTCTACGGATCGACTCCGGCCTATCGCGTCGTGCTGGACGCCCACGGTTGGGGCGATCTCCAGCCCGAGCTGAATCGGCTGTCGAAAGAGGGAAGGTGGGACATCATGGCGTCGTTGATCGATGACACGATGCTCGACACCTTCGCCGTCTGCGCGCCGCCTGAAGAGATCGCGCCGAAGATGCTCGCGCGCTACGGCGATCTGGTCGACCGGATCGCGTTCAACGCGCCGTACCGCGCGGACCCGACCGCCTGGTCCGAAGCTCTCGCGGGCTTCCGCGCACCATGACCCGGCTCCGGGTCGGCACCGTCGAAGGTCTGATCGAGCCGCCCGACGGCGTCACTGTCGCCGGGCCGACGCGCGTCTTCGGGGACGCCGCGCTCGGCGCCGACGGCCGGGTGCTCTGGTACGCGAGTGGTCGTTGGAGCGAGCTCGCCCGGGGACCCGATCTGCTCTGCGCCGCCGATGCCCCGGGCGGCCTGCTGATCGGCACCGAGGGCGCGCACCTGGTGCAGGTCCGAGCCGAGGGGCTCGCCCGCATCGCGGGCTTCGACGCGATCGAGGGACGCGACGCGTGGCACACCCCATGGGGCGGGCTACCCGAGACGCGGTCGCTGGCGGTCACCGACGACAACGTGCTGCTCGCCAGCGTGCACGTCGGCGGCATCCCCCGCTCCGACGACCTGGGCCGTACCTGGTCCCCGACGATCGACATCGAAGCAGACGTCCATCAGGTGCGGGCGCTGCCGGGCCGTCCCGAAGTCGTGGTCGCCGCGTCGGCTGTCGGCTGTTGCCGCTCGGACGACCGTGGCGTGACCTGGAGAGTGATGGCGGACGGCTTGCACGCGACCTACTGCCGCGCGGTGGCCGTGGCGGGAGACGCGTTGATCGTGAGCGCGAGCGAGGGGCCCCGCGGCCGTCAGAGTGCGTTGTACCGCCGGCCGCTCGACGGGACGTCACCGTTCGAACGCATCACGGACTGGATCGAGGGCAACGTCGACACCCACGCGCTCGACGCGCTCGGCGACCAGGTGGTGTTCGGCACGCGGGCCGGTGTCGTCTGGCAGTCGACGGACGCAGGCACGAGCTGGGAGATCCTCCTGGACAAGCTCGCGCCGGTCACCTCCCTCAGCCTCCTCCCCTAGCCCTTCACCTGCTTCGGAGCCTCACGCGGCGTCGACGGACTTGAAGGCTTCGGCCATCCGGCCTTCGGGGAGGCCGCAGCGGGTGGCGATCATCTGGCCCCACTCCCGCATCCGCTGGTCGAGCCCGCTGGGGTCCGGGATCTGGCTCACATGGCACTGCAACGCCGCGATCTTCTTGTCGATGGTGTCGGTCGTGTCGACGTACACATCCACGCCCGGGTGGGCCATGAGCCAGAGCTGCGGCACGGTCCAGGGCTCGAGCCCCGCGGCCAGCAGCTCCGGGTGGGCGAACGGGTTGCGCGCGTCCGGGTACACCGCGCAGACCGCCGCCTCGCCCGCGGCCAGGTGATCCGGGTGACTCGCGTAGACGCGCTCCCAGATCCGTTCCGGCGACTGGCACACGACGCGCTGCGGCCGCACCGTGCGGATCACCTTCGAGAGGTCGCGGCGCAGCTCGATCGTCGGCTGCAGCCGCCCGTCGGGGTAACCGAGGAAGTGGAGATCGGTCACGCCCACGGTCGCGGCCGCGTTCGCCTGCTCGACCCGGCGGATCTTCGCCATCTCGGGACGGGCCAGCTCGAGGTCCGAGCCACCGGCGTCGCCGTCCGTGACGATGCAGTAGCTCACGTCGATCCCGGACGCGGTCCACGATGCGATCGATCCGGCGACACCGAAGTCCACGTCGTCCGGGTGTGCCGACACCACCAGGATCCGCTCGACACCTTCGTTCGTCGCCTCGTACACGTCAGCCATCACCCCAACCTCTCGTCGAGCAAGCGGTTCAGCAGCGCAGTGTCCGCCTTGCGGTCGGTCGCCTTCATCACCTGACCGAAGAAGAAGCTGCGCTTCTTCCCACGCAACTTCTCGTCCCCGGCGCGGTATTCCGCCAGCTCGCCCTCATTCGTCGCCAGCACCTCGTCGACGACTGCTCCCAGCTCCCCGGCATCGCTCACCTGGGCGATCCCCCGCTCGGCCACCACCTGCTTCGGCCGCTTCGGCTCGGTCAGGCACTCGTCGAGCACGTCCTTGGCCAGGCTCCGGGACAGCGTCCCGTCCACAACGAGCCCGATCAGCTCGGCCAGCCCGTCGGGCGGAAGCGGCAGCACCTCGGGGGAGAGCCCGGTCTCATTGAGGAAGCCGAGGATCTCACCGGTGCACCAGTTCGCCACGTCCTTGCCCGGCGCACCGACGGCCACGGCGGCGTCCGCGTAGTCGGCGAGCGCGGGGTTGTCGACGAGCACCCGTGCGTCCTGGGCCGCGATCCCCCACTCGGCGACCAGGCGCGCCCGACGGTCAGCCGGCAGCTCGGGCACCGCGGCTCGCGCTTCGGTTCGCATCTCCTCGCTCGGCGCGACGGGCACGAGGTCCGGCTCCGGGAAGTAGCGGTAGTCGTTCGAGCCTTCCTTGCTGCGCATGCCCTCCGACACGCCCTCTTCCTCGTGCCAACCACGGGTCTCCTGGACGATGCGCTCACCGGACTCCATCGCGGCGATCTGGCGGGCGATCTCGTAGTCGATCGCGCGTCCGAGCGATCGCAGCGAGTTCATGTTCTTGACCTCGACCTTGGTGCCGAGCGCTTCGGTGCCGACGGGTCGGATCGACACGTTCGCGTCGACCCGCATCGAGCCTTCTTCCATCTTCACGTCCGACACGCCGATCGCTTGGAGCACTCCGCGCAGCTCGCTGACGTACGCGCGCGCCTGCTCGGCGCTGCGGATGTCCGGTTGGCTGACGATCTCCATCAGCGGCACCCCGGCTCGGTTGTAGTCGACCAGCGAGTGCGTCGCGTCGTGGATGCGACCGCCACCACCGATGTGCTGGGTCTTCCCCGTGTCCTCTTCCATGTGCGCGCGCTCGATCCGGATGCGCGTCCCGTCGATCTCCATCCAGCCGTTGACGCAGATCGGCGCGTCGTACTGGCTGACCTGGTAGTCCTTCGGCATGTCCGGGTAGAAGTAGTTCTTGCGGTGAAAGATCGACTCCGGCGGCACGTCGAAGTGCATCGCCGCGCCGAGCCGCAACGCGTAGTCCACGACCTCGCGGTTGAGCACGGGCAGCGAGCCGGGTAGGCCGAGACAGACCGGGCACACGTGCGTGTTCGGCTCGGAGCCGAACTCGTTGGGACAGCCGCAGAAGAGCTTGGTCGTCGTCGACAGCTCGACGTGCACCTCGAGACCGATCACCGCCTCGTACTCAGGCATCGCGCCAGACTCCCCCACCATGAGCATGCCGATGAGCGACACGCCGCGCTTCCTCGGTCCCAACCCGATCCCGGCGCTCAGGCCCTTGGTCCTCCAGCTCGGGCGCGACGATCGGTGCCGGGCTCATGACACGAGGCCTTCGATCGCGCGGGCGATCCGGAACATGACCGCCTCGCCGAGAGCCGGCGCGAGCACCTGCACCCCGACCGGCAGATCGGACGCGCCCGTGCCGAAGGGCACGGTGATCGCGGGATGGCCGGCCAGGTTCGACGGGATCGTGCACACGTCGCTCAGGTACATCGCCAACGGGTCCGCGGTCTTGGCCCCGAGCTCGAACGCGGTGGTGGGCGAGGTTGGAGACAGCAGCACGTCGATCGATTCGTAGGCGCGGGCGAAGTCCCGGATGATGAGGGTGCGCACCCGCTGGGCCTGGCCGTAATACGCGTCGTAGTAACCGGCGGAGAGCGCGTAGGTGCCGAGCATGATGCGGCGCTTCACCTCCGCGCCGAAGCCGGCCGCGCGTGTCTTCGCGTTCATCTCGGCGACGTCCGCGCCGTCGACCCGTAACCCGTAGCGCACACCGTCGTAGCGGGCGAGGTTGCTCGACGCCTCCGCCGGCGCGATCAGGTAGTAGGCCGAGAGCCCGTACACACAGCTCGGCACCTTCACGCGCTCCACCTTGGCCCCGGCGTCCTCGAGCCCTGCCGCGGCCCGCTCGACGGCCGCCTTCACCTCGGGCTGGATGCCGTCGACATCGGTGAGCTCTTCGACGATCCCGACGCGCAGGCCCGAGACGTCGGCCTGATCGCCGAGCGGATCGGGCGGCGACGCGATCGACGTGCTGTCGAACGGGTCGTGTCCCCAGATCGCCTCGAGCAGCAGCGCGGCGTCGTCCACAGTCGCAGCGAACGGCCCGATCTGGTCCAGGCTCGACGCGAACGCGATCAGTCCGTAGCGCGACACACGGCCGTAGGTGGGCTTCAGCCCGACCACTCCGCAGAGCGCCGCGGGCTGGCGGATCGACCCACCGGTGTCCGACCCGAGCCCCAACGCGGCGAAACCGGCCGCGACCGCGGCAGCGGACCCGCCACTCGAACCGCCCGGCACGCGCGTGACGTCGTGCGGGTTGCGCGTCGCGCCGAACGCCGAGTTCTCGGTCGACGAGCCCATCGCGAACTCGTCGAGGTTGGTCTTCCCGATCGGGACGCCGCCGGCGGCGAGCACCCGTTCCACCACGGTGGCGGTATACGGCGGCTCCCACCCCTCGAGGATCTTGGACGAACAGGTGGTAGGCACGCCCCGGGTACAGAGGTTGTCCTTCAGCGCAACGGGGAGCCCGGCCAGCGGCCCCGGGTCCTCCCCTCGCAAGACCTGGGCGTCGACCGCGGCGGCGGCCGCGAGGGCGTCGTCGCGCATCACCAGGTTGAACGCGTGGATGTCCGCCTCGCGCGCGTCGATGGCCGCGAGGTGCTCCTCGACCACGGACCGAGCCGAGCGCTCCCCGCCGCGGACCGCGGCGGCCGTCGACCGCGCGGTCACGGCGCCTCGCCCAGGATCCGCGGGACGCGGAAGCGGCCGTCCTCCGCCTCGGGCGCCTGGGCGAGAACCTCGTCCCGGTCGAGACAGGGCCGCACGTCGTCCGGGCGCAGCACGTTGACGAGCGGGAGCGGGTGGGCGGTCGGCTCCACGCCGTCGAGATCGAGGGCGGCGACGTCCTCGGCGTGATCGAGGATCACCCCGAGCTGCTCGGTGAACTGCTCGATCTCGTCCGGCGAGAGCGCGAGCCGGGCCAGGTTCGCGACGTGCTCGACGTCGGTGTGGGAAAGCCGATCAGACATCAGTCTTCCGAGTCTACGAGTAGGGGTCGTGCGGCCCGGCGGGGTGCTTCCACCAGTCGTCGGGCGGCGGCGGCCAGTCCGGATCGGGATAGATGCAGTCGACGGGGCACACCGGGGGCAGGCACTTCCCGCAACCGCTGCACAGCTCGGGGACGATGATGACGTCGATGCCGTGGTTGAAGATGGCTCCGAACTGCGGAGGGCAATGGCGGATGCACGTGTCGCAGTTGATGCACTCGGACATCTCGATCCGAAGCGGTGGGCTCTGCCACTTCGGGTTCCGTTCGCGCGCCTCGATGCGCTCGTCGCGGGTGGATGCCGGCATGGCGCCAATGTAGACGGGTAGGTCCCTCGGCCTGCCCGTCAAAGCGGTCTCGACGCCCCCGCGGCCGCGTCGGTAGGCTCCCGACGAAACGTGTCCGACGTGCAACGCTCCTCAGGAGGCTCCCGTGCCGAAACACCCGTTCCTCTCCGACGATTGGTTCGCCGTGGTCGAGAAGCTCGTCGAGGATCACGGCGCGGACGCACCCCCGGGTCACGAGGTGATGGTCAACCTGGTCGTCACCGACACGCCGTTCGGCGACGAGCGCCAGATGCACATGGGCGCACAGGACGGGAAGGGTCACTGGGGCATCGGGCTCAAGGAGAACGCCGACGTCACCCTCACGACCGACTACGAGACGGCCAAGGACGTCTTCGTCTCGGGCAACCAGCAGGCGGGCATGCAGGCCTTCATGGCCGGCAAGGTGAAGGTCCAGGGCGACATGACCAAGCTCATGATGTCCCAGCAGGGCGGCGGGAACGCCGCGCTGTCGGAAGCCATCCAGGGCATCACCGAGTAACGCTTCAGAGGCGGGCCGTCGCCCGCATCACCACCTCGTCGAGCGCGGGTCGCCAGTGCGCGTCGGCGTCGTCGAGCATGCCGACCGCGGTCATGAGATCCCAGTACGGGTGGAACGCAGACCGTCCCGTGCGGTCGCCGTAGATGGCGAGGAAGCGTTCCGCGGTGTCGTAGCCGAGATGGTGGGCCAGGTTCACCCGGCAATGCGCGACATCGGCCTCGGGTGAGCCGCGACTCGCGCTCGCCCAATCGACGATCCCGGTCAAGGATTCACCGCTCCAGAGCACGTTCCCAGGGTGGTAGTCGCGGTGGATGAAGCCGCGCTCCTGCACCGGCGGTGGACCCGCGTGCACCTCGAACGCGCGCGCCCACGCGTCGCGACACGTCGTTCCTGCAGGAGGTTCGAGCGAGCAGCCCTGGTAGTACGGCGAGAAGTCCCGGATGGGTACGGAAGCCGGGATCGACACCGCGTGGATCGGCAAGAGTTGGTCGACGAGCTGAGCGAGGTACGCGTCGAGATCGCGCGGTGACCACCGGACCCGGCCCGGCAACCCGGTCATGAGCACCGCCGGGACGTCGCACCGATCACCCCTCGGGTCAACGGCGACGGGTCGGGGCGCCGCGACGCTCGACCGCTCGAGCAGCTGGAGCACGCGGGCTTCGTGCTCGGCGAGATCCGGCTCACGCTCGAGCCAATCGGCTCGCACGTAGCGGCGGAGGATGAGCCGGCGGCGCGCCCCCGCCGCCTCCTCGACCGTCACGACGTGGACCGCGCTCGACGTACCGCCCGACCGCGCTCGCACCGAGAGGATGCGCGAGCCGGGCCCGAGCTCGCGGCGGACCCACTGCCGGGCCGCGGGAGGCGGTGGGCCGCGCAGCAGCGTCGCCTCCGGTCCGCTGAGCCCGAAACCATGGATCCGCACCGCCGCGACGCTACCGGCCGGATTCTCACGGTTCTCTTACGTAGGCATGCTTGGGTGCCTCCGTGTTCCAGCTGGGCTACACGTTCCAGGAGCTGCGACGCCGCCTCGGGCGCACGATCCTCACGGCGCTCGGATTGGCCCTCGGGGTAGGTCTCGTGATCGGGATCATCGGCGTGTCGCAGGGTCTCGACAACGCGCAGGGCGACGTGCTCGCTCCCCTGCGGTCGGTCGGCACCGACATCCTCGTCACCCGCGTGACCGGCGCGACGACCGACGCGAGCGGCTCCACGACCACGACGACCGCGCCGACGGGTCAGGCCGGTGGACCGGGGGGCGGACCGGGTGGCGGGTTCTTCGCCGGCCGGCGCAACGGTGACAACCAGCAGAACCGCCAGGACACCGCGGCGCTGCTCAGCGAGAACCAGAGCGTGATCACCGACCTCTCCAAGCTCGGGAAGCCCGGCGACAAGTTCACCCACGACTTCTTCCTCTCCGCGACCTTGCAGAGCTTTCCGCAGAGCGCGGTGACCAAGATCAAGCAGGTGGACGGAGTCGAGACCGCAGTCGGCGGGCTGGTGCAGCTCGCCGAGCACCAGACCGGAACCGTCCCGCAGATCGTCGCGTCCATCCAGACGGGCGGGCAGACGTTCACCCAGACCGTCCGGCCCGACCCGATGACCGACGCCGAACGCCAGGCGTTTCGCTCGTGCCTCGAGTCGAAGGGCGTGACGATCGGTGGCGGTGGCGGTGGGCCCGGAGCCGGTGGAACGGGGGCCGGCGGACCCGGCGACGGCGGTGGAGGTGGCGGCATCGGAGGCGGAGGCGGCGGGTTCCGCAACAACCCGGCGTTCGACGACTGCCTGCCGGCGCGGTTCAAGGAGTTCCGCGCCCAGTTCACCACCCCGCTGCAGACGATCCAGCAGGTCGTGAACCCACCGTCGACCGACATCACCAGCACCTCCTACACGGCGGCCGCAGTCGACCCCGCGCAGCCGGACGTCGGCCTCGTGACCCGGGACCAGCTGACTGCGGGTCGTTGGGTCGGCCGGACCGCGCCGAACGAGGTGCTCGTGAACGTGGCGTACGCGAACACCAAGTCCTTGAAGGTCGGCGCGACGATCCCGATCAACGGTACCGATTACAAGATCGTCGGCCTCGTGCGCCCGACGCTCACCGGCAGCACTGCCGATGTCTACTTCCCGCTCGCGACGCTCCAGAAGCTCGCGAGCAAGAGCAGCCGCGTCACCCAGGTGCTCGTGAAGGCGAAGAGCTCCGGCTCGGTCGACGCGGTCGCGGCTTCGATCAAGAAGCAGCTCCCGGGGGCAGAGGTCGTGACTACGAAGGGACTGGCCGACCAGGTGACCGGCAGCCTCGCCGACGCGCACGAGCTGTCCGGGCGGCTCGGCACCGCGCTGGCGATCATCGTGCTCGCGGCCGCGTTCGTGATCGCCGCCCTGCTCACCTTGGCGTCGATCTCGAAGCGCGTTCGCGAGATCGGGACCTTGCGGGCGATCGGTTGGTCGAAGGGTCGCGTCGTGCGCCAGCTGCTCACGGAGACGATCGGGATCGGGTTGCTCGGAGGGATCCTGGGCATCGGGGTCGGAATCATCGTCGTGGCCGCGATCAACGCGCTCTCCCCGTCGCTCAGCGCGACGACGGCGGGCGTGCCGGGCCTCAACGGCTCCAACCTCGCGGGCGTGTTCGGACAGACCACGACGGTCGTGCGCACGACGAGCGTCAGCTTGAACGCCGCCCTCCACCCGAGCACGTTGCTGCTCGGCGTGGTCTTCGCGCTCGTGGGTGGAGTGGTGGCCGGTCTCATCGGTGGCTGGCGGGCCGCCCGCTTGTCACCCGTCGTCGCACTACGGGACCTCGGATGACCGGGAACGGCGCGGACGCGCTCTACGAGCTGCACGACGTCCGGCGCGTCTACCGCACCGGTGGCGGCGAGGTGCGGGCGGTCGACGGGATCGACCTGACCGTCGCGCGCGGCGAATTCCTCGCGATCGAGGGCCCGAGCGGCTCGGGCAAGAGCACCCTGTTGCAGCTGCTCGGAGTGCTCGACCGGCCGACGTCGGGTTCGCTGTCCTTCGACGGCCGCGACCTCACCGACCTGAACGACCGGGCCCGTACCGAGCTGCGTTCCCGCGACGTCGGCTTCGTGTTCCAGACCTTCAACCTCATCCCGACGCTGACTGCCGCCGAGAACGTCGAAGCGGCGATGGTCCCGTTGGTCCACGACAGCAGCAAGCGCAAGGAGCGGGTTGCGGCGCTGCTCGAGCGCGTCGGGCTCGCTCACCGTTCGATGCACCTCCCGTCGACGATGTCGGGTGGAGAGCAGCAGCGGGTGGCCATCGCTCGGGCGTTGGCGAACGAACCGCGCGCGATCCTCGCCGACGAGCCGACCGGCAACCTCGACAGCACGACCGCGGAGGAAGTCGTCGCGACGCTGCGTTCGCTGTCCGACGGGCAGGGCGTCACCGTGATCGTCGTGACCCACGCCGAGGACATCGCCGCACAGACGCAGCGGCGGATCCGCCTGCGCGACGGCCGCATCGTGGCGGGCGACGAAGCGCTGCGTTCCGGTGCCGCTCCGCTCCCGAACGTTCCGGTGATCGACCTGCCCGAAGGAGATCTGCCCCACCACCTCGACTGATCCGCGGGGCGGTCAGCGATACGGTCACCGGCATGCCGACCGCCAGTGATCAGGATCCGCGCCGGGTGACCGTGCCCGACGGCCGAACGCTGGCGGTCTCGGAGCTCGGTCACTCGGCGGGCTACCCCGTCGTCTGGTGTCACGGCGGGCTGAGCAGCCGGATGGACGTCGCGCTCGCCGCCGACGACCTGGTGACGCTCGGCATCCGACTCGTCACCGTCGACCGACCGGGGATCGGGGAGTCCGCCCGAGCGAAGGGCCGGCGAGTCGCGGACTGGCCGAGCGACATCACGGCGGTGGCGGACGCGCTGGGCCTCGACCGCTTCGCGATCGCAGGCTGGTCGGCGGGTGGACCGTTCGCACTGGCGTGTGCAGCCGCGTTGCCCGATCGCGTCACGGCGACCGCCACGATCGGCGGGATGGCCCCGATCCGCTCCCGCGCCGAGCTGCACGAGCTCGGCCTGGCCGTCGACCGCCTGCTGATCCCGATGTCACGGCGCGCGCCATGGCTGGCCGCGGGCGCGCTGCAGCTCGCACGGCGAGCGAAGCCGGCGCGGTTCAAGGCCCGGATGCTCAAGTCCCTGCCCGAGCCCGACCAAGCCACCCTGGCCCCGCGTCCAGCCGACGCGGCCGTCGGTCCCACGCTGGCGGCGTTGCGTCATGGCGTGCGGGGAACCGTCGACGACTACCGCGCTTTCGGCGGTGCGTGGGGCTTCGATCTCAGCCGGGTGAGCATGCCGGTCCGGTGCTGGCAGGGCGACGCCGATTCGCTCCTGCCGATGGCCCACGCCGAGCGCCTGGCCGCGTCACTCCCCAAGGGCGACTTGCGCGTCGTTCCCGACGCCGGGCACTTCCTCTTCGCGCATCACGCCGCCGAGGTCTTCGGTGCGCTCCTCGAGGACGCCCGGACCTGACAGCTACTTGCGTCTTCGGATACGCGTCCCATCCGCGACGGACCAGCTCGTGATACCGAGCTCCTCGCCTTCCACCTCCACCAGCGAAGCCTCATCGATCTCGAGCACAAACGTGTGGGCTTCGCTCTCCGTCGGCGATCCGACGAGCGTCGCGACGCCAGAGACCTTCGCGTCACCGCCGGCCAGCTGCTCATCGAGGGTCGCGCTGTGCAGTGCATAGTGAGGATTCCGAAGCAGGTCCCCAGCCTTCACCGCGCCGGGCATGCACCCGATCCTCAGCTGGACTACCCCGTCTTCTGTTGTGAACTCGACGTTCGTCCCACTCACCCGTGGCGAGCCGTCGGTGCGGATGGTGGCGATCACATGGTGCGGATGCCCGTCGAACCGGGCCCGTACGCGAGCCGCCAGCGCGGGGCTCTCCGCTTCGAACCGGCTCCAGCTCATCCCCTCATTCAAGCGCGCGCTACGCCCATGATGTCTTGGTGTCGTCGAAGCGGAACTTCGCCACCGACACGGCCGCGAACAGGGCGCTCATCCCGAGCAGGACGGCGACAGGCAGCAGGACTCCGGAGACGTCGGTGCCGTCGAGGATGACCGATCGGAAGCCCCGCATCGCCCAGTAGGTGGGGGTGACCGGCGCGACGGCACGCGCCCAGGCCGGCAACACGTTGATGGGGACGAGCGCGCCGCCGATCGATCCGAACAGCACGAGGCCGACCATCGCGAACGCGTTGGCCTGCTGGACTGTCCGCGAGAGCGCGGTGACCACGACTCCGAGCATCACGAGGCAGATCGCGAGCGCGACGACGAGCGGAACCGCGGCCACGAGCGGCCCGCGGCTGCGCAGGTCCAGTAGGGGGATGCCGATGGCAAAGATGACGACGAAGCCCGTGAGTGACATCGCGAGCCGCGGGAGCGCCTTCCCGATGATGATCTCGGTCGAGCTCGCGGCGCTGGCCCGTAGCCGCTCCCAGGTGTTCCAGCCGTACTCCGAGAAGAACGCGAAGCTCGTCATGCTCACGATGAAGAACGCGTTGAGGACGGCTTGCCCGGGTACCACCTGCTCGGAGCCGTTCGCACTCCGATAGCCGTCGGCGACGAGCGCGAGCTTGAAGGCCGGCTTCAGGAAGAGCATCGCCAGCACCGGGAACAGCACGAGCACCACGACCGGGAACGGATCCCGTCCGACCAGCCGCAGCTCGTGCCGGATGATCGCCATCACCCGCTTACCGGACATCACCGAGCTCCTCTTCGACGGCGGGCTCGTAACGCCGGCCCGTCAGCTCGAGAAACACCGCTTCCAGGCTGGGATGCAGGACTTCCAAGGTGCGCAGGCCGCTCGCCTGCGGCCCCAATGCTTCGATGATCGCGGCGGTCGCGGCGCCGGGCCGGCGGGTGTGGACGCGCAGGACGGGCCCGTCGCGTTCGACGCGATCGGCGAGCGCATCGACCTCCACAGCCGGGGCCGGACCGGCGAACGTCATCTCGACGACGTTGGCGGCATGCGCGGCTACGAGCTCCGGGACGGTGCCGCGCGCGATGGCGTGACCCTGATCGATGATCAGGACCGACGCGCCGAGCTGATCGATCTCGTTGAGATAGTGCGTCGAGTACACGACCGCGGAGCCGCCCCCCGCGAGATTCGTGACGAGCTCGAGCAGCTGCGTACGCGTGCGGACGTCCGCGCCGGTGGTGGGCTCGTCGAGCATCACAAGAGCGGGGCGGTGGACGAGTGCGAGTGCGGTGTGCAGCCGGCGACGCTCGCCACCCGAAAGGTGCTGCGCGCGTCGCTCCAACAGCTCGGTGAGCTGGAGCGCCTCGGCCACCGATTCGACCGCGGTGTCGAGCTCGCGCTTCCGGAGCCCGGTGAGCTCGCCGAAGAAGCGCAGGTTCTGGCGGCAGGTGAGCGTCGGGTAGATCCCGGTCTCCTGCGGTGCAAGGCCGAGCAGGGACCGCACCCGGTGCGGATGGGCGAGCGCATCGATCCCCCCGATGCGGACGCGGCCGCCGTCCGCACCCCGGAGACCGGCGACGATCGAGACGAGGGTCGTCTTGCCCGCCCCGTTCGGGCCGAGCAGACCGACGATCTCCCCCGCCGCGACGTCGAGATCGACGCCGGCCAAGGCCACGTTGGCGCCATAGGCCTTGCACAGACCCTCCACTCGGAGGACCGGGAGCCCGTCGTCATTGACTCGTCGCGTGGGCGCGATACACGATCGATTCTGAGATACGGCCATGGATCTAAGATACGATGCCGTTTCTCAGAGTCAAGCGCGGATCGCGAAAGTCGGATCAGGGACAATGACCGCTGTGGCCATCGAGAAGCTGACGCCCGAACGCAGACGGCGGCTCACGCGCACCGCACTCGTCGCCGCCGCCCGCGAGGTGTTCGTGCGCCACGGCTTCAACGGCGCGTCGCTCGACGAGATCGCGGAGACCGCCGGCTTCACGCGCGGTGCGATCTACAAGAACTTCGCGGACAAGGAAGAGCTGTTCCTCGCGGTCTTCGAGCTCGTGAACGAACAGGTGCTGGGCGCGTTCGCCGAGATGCTCGAGCAGGGAGTGTCGGAGGTCTTCTTCGATGCTCCTGCGCTTGCCGCGATGTGGGCGCAGCTCATCGGCGAATCAGATCTCGTCACACTCGATCTCGAGTTCCGGCTGTACGAGATCCGCAACCCAGGCGTGAGGGAGCGCTCCGAGCCGCAACGTCGCCGCAACCGCGAGCTGGTGGCCAACTTCATCGAGGAACACGCAACCGCGGCCGGCCTGCAGCTCACGCTTCCGGCCGACACCATGGCGGGGATTCTGCTCTCCACCTCGGACGGCTTCGCTCAGGCCATGCAGCTGGACGCCGACCAACAGGGGCTCTACCAGTCATTCCTCGAGCTCATGATTCCGATCCTGTTCACGGAATCCCCGAAGCCCGACTAGGCGCGGTCAGAGCGGGACCGCGGTGATGGTCATCCGCAGGACTCGTATGCGAGCACGGGGCGTTCGAGTCCGCGTCCCTCGATGAGCGTGACCTGCGCCGAGTAGTCCGTTGGCGCGATCGCGATCTCCCGAATGTCCCGACCGTCGAACACTGCACGGGCGCGGCCGAGGACTCGCCCCTGTGCTTCGAATGCTGCGTCATAGTCCGCCCAGACCCGCCCTGGATCCCCCGTGACCGTGAGCAGTACCGGACCGCCCGAAGCGCTGCACACTGCGAGAGATCGACCCAGGACCTTCGTACTTGTGTGGACCGGATATCTCGCCCCGTGCCGGCCGAATGGTTCTTTCCCATTGGGAGGCGGGGCCGGTGCCGGCTCGAGGCTTGTCCAATCCGACACGCCGCCTCGGGAGCTGCTCGCCGCGAAGTACTCGACCCGTGCCGCGGACACCTTTGGCTGGCAGCGGCTACAGAGCTGCACCGAGACGCTGAAGGACTTCGAGTGATCGGGAAGCATGCTGGTGGCGCTGCAGCGAAGGTCGTCGCTGCCGATCGGATGACCCGCGTCTTGCGGGCGCCGGGACCGGCACGCGGTCTCGGAGGATTCCATCGGCGGAATGCCGTGCCGCGGCACCTGCGCCGACAGCGCGTCGTAGACGCGCCGGCCATGACCCTCCACCACGAGGAAGGCGGACCATTGCCGCCGGTGGGGATCTGGTTCTCCCACGCCGAGGTCGCCGAAGAGGATCTCGGGGATCGGCGCACCGAGCAGCCGGGTGCCGGGCACTGTGTGGAAGCCGTCGGGGAGCGCGTCCCGGGGCGGCGACGCATCCGAGCTGCCGGAGGTGCAGCCGGCGCCAACGAGCGCCGTCAGGATCACAAGGCGCAGGAGGCCTGCACCGATTCTGCCCACGGATGCAGGGTACGGCTCGAGTGAGGTTTGTCTTGCGCGGGTCCGCCCCGATGGGGGCGAGAATGCGCGAGAGAAGGTCGTTGATGGAGGAGGCAGCGCATGACGGATCCGATCGAGCCGGCACCGAAACCCCACTACAAGGAGCCGGGTTGGTTCACGCGCCACGTCTTCAACCGTGCAGTCGCGGGGTTGACGCGGCTCGGCATCAGTGTCTGGGGCAGCCGGGTGCTCGAGGTCCCGGGGCGCAAGACCGGGGAGCTCCGGCATACCCCCGTCAACCTGCTCACGTTCGACGACCAGCGGTACCTCGTGGCGCCCCGCGGTGAAGGGCAGTGGGTTCGCAACGTTCGCGCCAACGACGGGCGGCTCGATCTGCTCGTCGGCAGGCATCGGTCGCACTGGACCGCCCGCGAGCTGGCCGACGCCGACAAGCTCGACGTCCTGCGCGCCTATCTGCGCCGTTGGAAGGCCGAGGTCGGCGTCTTCTTCGACGGCGTCGGACCGGATTCGTCCGACGACGAGCTGGCGCGCATCGCCCCGGATCACCCCGTGTTCGCCCTCACCGAGGGGTGACACAAGTCATTGGGGCCGCGCGAGCGCGCCCCCGTAGCCTGGGCCCGCCATGTCCTTTCGCCGCGAGCACGACCCGAGCACCGAGGACGCCACCGATGCTCTGGTCGACGGCGATCAACCGCTTTCCACCGGCACCGCGGTCGCGGCGCTGCGGCACCGGGACTTCCGCGTCGTATGGGCCGGCACCTTCGCGTCGAACGTCGGCACGTGGATGCAGAACGTGCTGCTGGGCGCCTTCGCGCTGCGGCTCACGCACGACACCGCGTACGTGGGGCTGGTCTTCTTCGCTCAGCTCGGCCCGCTCCTCTTCCTCGCGCCGGTCGGCGGGACCCTCGCCGACATCCTCGACCGCCGGAAGCTGCTCATCTGGATGCAGCTCGAGCAGGTCGTGTTCTCGGTGCTGCTGGCGGTGCTCGCGTCGGCCGCGCACCCGAACCGATGGGCGATCTTCTTCTGCGTGCTGGCGATCGGCATCGGCAACGCGCTGAGCGGACCGGCCATCAGCGCGCTCCTCCCGACGCTGGTTCCCCGTGAGGACCTTCCCGGTGCGGTCTCCCTGCAGTCGGTGCAGATGAACCTGTCGCGGGTCATCGGGCCCGCGATCGGTGCGCCGCTCTACGTCGCGTTCGGGGTGGGGACCGTGTTCGGACTCAACGCGCTGACCTACGCGTTCGCGATCGGCAGCCTCATCGTGGCGCGATACCCGGCCCGGCACGCGAGACCCGAAGCCGAGACCACGCTCGCCCGCTTCTTGTCCGGCTTCAAGATCGCCGCGGCCGACCCCCTGATCAGCCGGATCCTCATCACGATGGCCGTGTTCTCGTTCTTCTCCCTCACCTTCGTCGGGCTGATGCCCGAGATCGCACAGACCAACTTCGACATCGGACCGAAGAGCGTCTCCTACGGGTTCCTCTACGCGACCTTCGGGCTGGGTGCGGCGCTCGGCGCGGTCACCGTCGGCACCTACCTGGCCCACCACTCCAAGGCGATGATCGCCCGCCGCGCCCTCGTCGCCTTCGCCGTCCTCCTGGCCGCGTTCGCGCTCGTACGGATGCCGGGCTTGGCCTTCCCCGTCGCGTTCGTGCTCGGCTTCGTGTACTTCATGGTGATCACGTCCCTGTCGATCTCACTGCAGCAACACCTGGACGACGCGATCCGGGGCCGGATCATGGCGCTGTGGATCATGGCGTTCGGAGGTGTCGTGCCACTCGGGGTGCTCGCAGGCGGGTTCCTCGTCGAGTTCATGAGCATCACCACCGTGATGCTCGCCGGCGCGGTGGTCGCGCTGCTGCTCGCGTGGTACTGCGATCTGCGCGCGGTCGGCGCGGATTAGCGAACGGCTCAGGCCGCGTCGGCGCCTGCAACCCGCAACGACGCGGCCCGCCGGGAGCTGTGCACGAAGAACGCGGCGACCACCCCGACCAGCGCGACGCCGCCCCCGACGAGATACGCAGCCGTGAACGGTGCGGCTGCTCCCGATCCGCCCTGGATCGTCGAGAGCACCTGGATCCCTGCGACCGTGCCGATCATCGCCACCATCTGCTGCGCCGCGTTCGCCACCCCCAGATCTTCGGGGTTCACCGTGTTCGCCACCACGGTGATCAACGACGGCGCCGAGCCGCCGAGCCCGATGCCGGAGAGCACCAGGCCGGCGAACACGAGCGCCAGCACGCTCCCGGACGCGGCGAACGCGAAGAGCCCCATCGACGCCGCGACCAGGATCGTGCCCGTCACCGCGGCGCGGCGCTCCCCCACGCGGGCCGCCAGGTACCCGCCGACGGGCGACGCGATGCTGTTGCTCAACGGCCGGCACACCATCGCCAGCGACGTCGCCGCCACCGAGAAGCCGAACCGGTTCTCCATGAGCAGCGGCGTGACGATGAAGCCACCCATGTACGCGAAGTTGGTCGCGCCCTGCGAGACGAGCGACGCGGTGAAGTCCGGGCGGCGGAAGAACTCCAGCGGCAGGAGCGGATCCTCGGCCCGGCGCTCGGCGCGGACGAACACCCACAGCGCCACCGGCGCGAGCACCACGAGGCCGATCACCGCCGGGCTGGCCCAACCGAGCTCGGCGCCGAGCGTGAGCGAGAGCAGCGCCGAGACAGTCGCGATGCCAAGCGTCGCGGCGCCGGCGACGTCGATCGGTACGCGCATCTTGCGCGGCGTCTCGTGCAGCACGATCAGCCCGACGACGAGCGCGACCAGCGACAGCGGCACCTGGACGACGAAGATCCACCGCCAGCCGATCGCGTCGACGATCGGACCACCGGCGACCAGTCCGATGACCGGCGCCCCCGCGGCAACGAGCGCCCACCAACCCATGGCCTTCACCCGGTCGTCCTCGGGGAAGGCCCGCATGATGAGCGCCATGGACGTCGGCCCGGTCGCCGCACCCGGGATCGACCCGAGAACGCGGATCGCGATCAGCGCGGGCCCGCTCCAGGCGAAGGCCGTCAGCAGCGCGCCCAGGGTGAAGCCGGCGAAGCCGAGCAGGTACACACGGCGATGGCCCCAGACGTCGCCCAGCTTGCCGAACAAAGGCATCGTGAGCGCGAGCCCGAGGAAGGGCCCCGTGACGACCCAGGTCAGCGAGGTCTCGCTCGCCCCGAGCTCGTGTGCGATGTCCTTCAGCGACACCGCCATGATCGTGATCGTGAACCCGCTGGCGAAGAGGCCGGCGAGCACGGTGACCAGCACCCACCACGGGTAGTGGTCGCTCTGGCGGACCCGATGGCTGATCCGGGCCCGGAAGAGCATGGGCCACGCGATGACCGGTATCTCCTCGCCACCGGGCGCGTCGGAGACGAGCGGCGCGGGGCGGTCGGGCACGCGGTCAGGTTACGAGAAGGTCTCCAGCGGCCGCGCGGCGTCAGGCCGAGATCAGGAGTGTTCCGAGACCGCCTCGGAGCGGGACGGGATCTCGATCGCGACCCACCACGCCGGATCGAGCCATGGACGCGGAGTGAGATCGCGACCCGGGCGCGGTCGTAGCGGACGACCGTACCCGTGACCGGGACGTGACATCCCGGGTCGGGTCGTGCCACCCCTCGGGGGTCTGCGCATTGCCCCGCCTCCCAGACGACCGGCTGCCGAGCTCCGGCAGCAACCCTAACCACTCTCCGCGTTGATTATGCGGCGGGTAGCGGCAGGCCACAAGACCCATTTTTCAAAATTTGGGTGAACAAGTCGCGGTGATTCTGACCCTTTGTCCTGGTCAGGAGTTCCGATGTGGGGAGGAAATGCGCGGCAGTGATGTGCGCGCCCACAGTGGGAACTTCTACCCACGGTGGGCGCGAGGCACGCGCGGAGAGTTACTTCTTGGGCTCGAGCTTCGACGCCTCGGCCGCCAGCTCGGCCACCGTCCACCGGTCCCCTTTGTCGATCTTCTCGGACAGCGTCCACGGCGCGAAGCGCTGGACGACCCCGCCCTGGACCAGGTACGCCTCGCCACTCAGCGTGCATCCCTCGGTGGCGAGATAGGCGACGAACGGGGAGACGTTGCCGGGTGCCCACACGTCGAACGTGGAGGCGTCCTCCGGCTCCTTCACGACCTCGCTGAGGCCCGGGGTCTGCTCCGTGAGCCGGGTCCGGGCGGCCGGGGCGATGGCGTTCGACCGGACGCCGTACCGGCTCAGCTCCATGGCGCAGATCTGCGAGAAGGTGGCGATCCCGCTCTTGGCCGCGCCGTAGTTGGCCTGGCCCGGGTTGCCGAGCAGACCCGAGGTCGAGGATGTGTGGATGATCGACGCCTTGACCTCCTTGCCGGCCTTGGTCTGCTCCCGCCAGTAGGCGGCGGCGAAGCGGGTGGGACAGAAGTGGCCCTTCAGGTGGACGTGGATGACCGCATCCCACTCCTGCTCGGTCATGTTCACGATCACCCGGTCCCGCAGGATCCCGGCGTTGTTCACGAGCACGTGCAGGTCGCCGAAGGTGTCCACGGCGGTCTGGATCAGGCGTTGGGCGCCCTCCCAGTCGGCCACGTTGTCCACGTTGGCCACGCCCTCGCCGCCCAGGGCCTTGATCTCGTCCACCACCTGCTGGGCGGGCGCCCGGTCGTCGCCGGTCCCGTCGATGTCGCCGCCGAGGTCGTTCACCACGACCTTGGCGCCCTCGGAGGCGAAGAGCAGCGCGTGCTCGCGGCCGAGGCCCCGTCCTGCGCCGGTGATGATGGCAACGCGGCCGTCGAGTGCACCCATGTCGTATCTCTCCCGCTCGTGAAGTGGTTACGGCGTCTGAAATCGGTCCGGGCGCATGGTAGGCGAGGGTGCCACGAGGCACTCAAGCCGGCCGGGACCGGCGCGGCAGCGCCGCGGCGCCTAGAAGAACCTCGGCGCCTAGAAGAAGAGCGTGACGGTCGTGCCCCGGTTGACCTTGGTGTTCAGGGGCGGATCCTGGGCCCGCACCTTCTTGCCCGGTACGTAGGCACCGGAGACGACCACGGACAGGCCGTTGGCCTGCGCCGCGGCGGTCGCCGCGTCGATCGTCTTGTTGGTGAGATCCGGCACCGTCACGAGGTCCGGTCCCCGGCTCACGAAGATCTGGACCACGGAATCACGCGGGGCCTTCTGTCCCGCCGCGGGCTCCGTGCGGATGATCTGGCCGGCCGGCACCGTGTTGCTGTAGTTGTCCACCCTCGCCGCGCCGAGCCGCATCGCCTGGAGCTGCGCGGCCGCGGCGTCGTAGCTCTTGCGGGCCACATTCGGGACGACGACCGGCGCCGGACCGTCGGAGACGACGAGCTTCACCGTCGAGTCGGGCGGCGCCTTGCCGGACGGGTCCGTTGCGATGACCGCGTCCTTGGCCACCGTCTCGTCGAACTGCCGGCGGGCCACCACCGCGACGAAGTTCGCCTGCTGCAACGCCGTGATGGCGTCGGGGAACGGCTTCCCCACCACCCCGGGTAGCGCCTCGGGCTTGGGGCCCTTGGACACCACGAGCCGCACGGAATCGCCCCGGCCGAGGAAGAAGCCGGGCTTGGGGGACTGGCTGACGATCGTGCCGGCGGGATCGTCGGCCGTGCGGGAGTCGAACGAGACGAGAAGGCCCTGCTGGTTGGCCAGCGTCTGGGCCGAGTCCTCGGTCATGCCCTGCAGGATGGGAACCGTGACGGTCGCGCCCGCCGAGGGGCGGGTGAGGGCGAACACCGCGCCGGCGACGGCGAGGATCAACACGGCGCCCAGGATCAGCGGCGCGATCCCTCGCGGCCGGTCGAGGTCCGCCGGCCGTGCCACCGCGGTGGGAGCCGTCGCCGCCTTGCGTTCGGCGTCCTGGTCGAAGACGACTTCGGGGCTCGCGCTGACGATCTGGGTCGGGTGCGGGTCGTCCGGCGTGTCGCCGAGCCCCGCGAGCGTGAGCGGGCCGGGCGGAGGCAGCACCCGGATGACGTCTTCGAGCGCGGCACCCATCGTCGGGGCGTCGGGGTAGCGCGTGTCGGGGTCGGGCTGACCTGCGCGCTCGACCACCGCGCCGAGTGCGCCGAGCTGCGGCGGCGCCGAGAGCGGCTCGTCCGTGCGTACCGCCAACGTGCCCAGCGGCGTCTCGGCCACGAGTGGGACTGCGCCGGTGACGGACTCGACGAGCACCAGGCCGAGCGCGTAGAGATCGGCGCGACCGTCGAGTCGAGCGGCGCTGCCCTGCTCGGGTGCGGCGTACCGTGCGGTGCCGAGCACGGTGCCGGCCGGCTCGGTCCAGCTCGCCTCGGCGAGGGCGCGAGCCAGACCGAAGTCGGCGACACGGACGATGCCGTGCTCGTCGAAGAGCAGGTTCGCGGGCTTGACGTCCCGGTGGACGAGGCCCCGGCCGTGCGCGTACTCGAGCCCGGCCGCGACCTGGCGCCCGACGTGCGCGGCCTGCGACGGCGTCAGGCGGATCCCGGCGTCGAGCATCCCGCGCAGCGACCCGCCGACGAGCAGCTCGAGGACCATGAACGGGATGCCGTCGTCCTCGCCCCAGTCGTAGACCGTCATCACGTTGGGGTGGTGCAGCGAGGCGGCGAGCTGGGCCTCGGTCCGGAACCGGCGCAGGAACCCGACATCGTCGGAAAGTCCGGCATGGAGCACTTTGACCGCGACGCGCCGACGCAGCCGAACGTCGTCGGCGATGTACACGCGGCCGCTCGCGCCCGCTCCGATCGAACCGAGCAGGCGGTAGCGGCCGGCGAGAACCCGGCCGACGAGGTCGGCCACTGCGCTGCTGACCATCGAAAGCAACGCTACCGGCCGAGCCGGCGCCAACTTGGGCACTCGATGCGCAAACGTGCCGTTCCGGCGGTACCTTCGGCGGTAGTGAGCACCGAATTGTCTCGACCTGTCGCACGGCGCAAGGCGATCGAGCACCCCGGTCGCTTCGCGATCGTCGCCGGTGGCCTCACGCTGGTTGCGCTGCTCTTTGCCGGCGCGATCACGAGCGCGGACACGAAGGACGTGAAGAACGCGCTGCCCAGCCAGGTGCAGAGCGTCCTCCCGCAGCCCGGCTCGATCGTCCCGCCACAGGAGCAGATCACCGTGGACCTGCGCGACGACCTCACCGCGGACCTCGAGCTCTGCCCGCCGACCGGCGGATGCGTCCCCATCCCCGCGGACCAGGTCACGTTCGTCCCCGCCCTCGGCCAGCTCACGTTCCGGCCCGGCGACGGCAAGGACATCGATGCCTTCCAACCCGGCCGCAACATCGTGCGGGTCAACTACCGCTCCCAGACCGACCCGTCCAAGGACAACGGCACGTTCACCTGGGCGTTCGTGTCGAAGTCGTAGCCAGGCGAACCCGGTGACGACCACCGAGATCCGGCGCGGGACCACGGCGGATGTCGCGGTCGTGCTCGCACTCTGGGCCCGCGCGGACGCGGTGCCGAGCATCACGGACGACGAGATGAACGTGCAGCGCGCGGTCGACCATCAAGCACTGCTCGTCGCGTGCGAGGGTGACCGCGTCGTCGGCACGCTGATCGCCGGCTTCGACGGCTGGCGCGGGAACATGTACCGGCTCGCCGTCGACCCGGATCATCGCCGCCAGGGCATCGCGCGCGCTCTGGTCGCCGAAGGTGAACGCCGGCTCGCGGCACGGGGCTGCCGGCGCGTCACGGCGCTCGTCGTCGCGGCCGAGGATCACGCGACGAGCTTCTGGTCCGAGGCCGGCTACGAATTCGACGAACGCATCGCGCGCTACGTCAAGACGACGCGCGGCTAGCGCAGCGGCTCCAGGCCTACGCGGGAACGGCGAACGTCGCCCAACCCTTGATCGCGGTCCCGCCCCCCACGCGCTCGACGATGAGCTCGAGGTTCACGGTCCGCTCGGCCTTGTTCGCGCCCTCGGACGGGTCGACGCGGGCGACGACGGTGCCCTTGCACACGAGGCTGTCGCCCGGCCACACCTGCTCGCGGAACTGCACGCCGAAGTTGCGGACGTTGTCGGCGCCCAGCCAGTCGGTCGCGTAGCTCGCGAGGATGCCGGCCTGGAGCATCCCGACCGAGAACACGGTCGGGTACCCGGCGGACTTGGCGAACTCCTCGTCGTGGTGGATCGGGTTGAAGTCGCCCGACGCACCTTGGTACCGGACGAAGTCCGTGCGGGTCAGCGGTCCGACGGTGCGCGGCTCGGCCGCGGCGCCGACATCGAGTTCGTCCCAGCTCGGGGCCATCAGACACCGTCCTTCTGCGTCGCGGGCTTGCCGGTCTCGATCGCGGTGGAGCGAGCCTCGGCAACCAGGTTGTCGTCCTCGTCGCGGAACTCGGTGACGGTGACGACGAACGTCATCGTGCCGCCGCGCTTGCCCTCCTTCTCGTAGACCTCGGCGACGCGGGTCTGCACCGTGAGATCCTGACCGGCTCGCGGCGGCGGCCCGTGGAACGTGTACTCCTGCCCGCCGTGCAGCACCCGGCGGAGGTCCATCTTCACCTTCGAGAACACGGACTGGCCGGTCGGGGTCCAGAAGCTCACCGACGTGAGGAAGGTGGGCTCGATCGGTGGGACCGGGTCTTCGAGGTACTCCGGGTTGTCGGACATCGTGGCGCGCGCGAACTCGCGGATCTTGCCCCGCTCCACCGTCATCCGGAACGGCTCGTCCGTCGTGCCGACTGCGCTCGCGTCGACCATCAGTCCCCCTTCGCTTTCTTCGTCGTCTTCTTCACGGCCTTCTTCGCCTTGGCCTTCGACTTCGCCTTCGGTTTGGGTTCGGGCTCCGGCCCGTCCGGTGGTCCCTCCGTCAGCACCTTCATGAAGCCGTCCTCGTCGAGCAACGTGACGCCGAGCTGCTCCGCCTTCGCCAGCTTCGAACCGGGATTCTCGCCCACCACGACGAAGCTCGTCTTCTTCGACACGCTCCCGATGACCTTGCCACCACGAGAGGTGATCGCAGCCGCCGCTTCGTCCCGCGTGAATCCCTCGAGCCCACCGGTGAGGACGAATGTGCGGTCGGTGAGGGTCTGCTCCTCCGTGGAGGCGACGACCTCGGGGCCGGTGAGGTTCACGCCCGCCGCCCGCAGCTTCCCGACCAGCGCACGATTCGTCGGCACCGTGAACCACTTGGCGATGCTCTGCGCGATCACCGTGCCGACCCCTTCGACCGCCACCAGCTCCTCTTCGCTCGCTTCGTGAACGCGATCCAGATGCCCGAGCGAGACAGCGAGCGCGTGCGCCGCGGTCGGCCCGACGTGGCGGATGCCGAGCCCGACGAGCACGCGGGCCAGCGGCTGCTGCTTGGACGCCTCGATCCCGTTCACGAGGTTGCGGGCCGAGATCTCTCCCATGCGCTCGAGCTCCACGAGCTGCTCCTGGCGCAACGAGTAGAGGTCGCCCGCGTCTTCGATGAGACCGGCTTGCACGAGCTGGTGCACCCGCTCCTCGCCGAGGCCTTCGATGTCCATCGCGCCGCGGCTCGCGAAGTAGATGATCTTCTGCTCGCGCTGGACCGGGCAGTCCGAGCTCACGCACCGGCGGTCGGCCTCGCCGTCGAGTCGCACCAAGGGCTGGTTCAGGCCGCAGTTGCACGTCTCGGGAAACTTCCACTTCCGGGCACCCCGCTTGCGCTTGCTCAGCACCGGGCCGACGACCTCGGGAATCACGTCCCCTGCCTTGCGCACGATCACGGTATCGCCGACCCGCACGTCCTTCCGCGCGAGCTCGTCCTCGTTGTGCAACGTGGCGAGGCCGACGGTCGAGCCCCCGACGAACACCGGCTCCAGCACGGCGAACGGCGTGGCCCGGCCGGTGCGGCCGATGCTCACCATGATGTTGTTGAGCGTGGTGGTCTTCTCTTCCGGCGGGAACTTGTACGCGATCGCCCAGCGCGGCGCGCGGCTCGTCGTGCCCATCTCGTCGCGCATGGCGAGGCTGTCGACCTTCACCACCGCGCCGTCGATCTCGTAGCCGAGCGAGTGGCGCTGTTCCTCCATGGCGGTGCAGAAGGTGTAGACCGCATCGAGATCCCCGAGCTGCTCGATGTGAGGGTTCACCGGAAACCCGAGGTTGGTCAGCCATTCGAGCGTCTCATGGTGGGTGCGCAGCCGCGGACCGCCTTCCACCGCGCCCGGTTGGTAGCAGTACAGCGAGAGTGCCCGGCTGGCGGTGATCTTCGGATCGAGCTGGCGCAAGGAGCCGGCGGCCGCGTTGCGCGGGTTGGCGAACAGCCGCTCCTCGGCCTCACCCTGGCGCCGGTTCAGCTCCTCGAACGACGCAAGGGACATGAAGACCTCGCCCCGCACCTCGAGGATCTTGGGCGGCTTCCTGTCCTCGAGCCGCTCGGGGACGTCGGCGATCGTGCTGACGTTCGCGGTCACGTCTTCACCCGTCTCGCCGTTCCCCCGGGTCGCGGCCCGCACGAAGACGCCGTCCTCGTAGAGCAGCGATATCGCCAAGCCGTCGAGCTTCGGCTCGCCCACATATGCGATCGGGCCGGGCACCAGCCGGGCGAGGCGTTCGCCCCAGGCGATGAGCTCGTCGTGGGAGAACGCGTTGTCGAGGGAGAGCATGGGCCGGAGGTGGCGCACCTCGGAGAACGGTGTGGGAATCGGTGCCGCGCCGGGACGTTGCGTCGGTGAGTCCGTGGTGACGACGTCCGGGTATTCCGCTTCGAGCGCCTGCAGCTCGCGGACGAGCGCGTCGTACTCCGCGTCGGAGACCTCCGGCTCGTCGTGACCGTAGTAGCGCTCGTTGTGGTACTGGATCTCGTCACGCAGCTCTGCCGCGCGCGCGACGACGTCCTCGGGGGCCTTCACGCCGCCGAGCCTACTGACGGGGTGGGACGAGCTAGGCGCCGACGGTCAGGCGGGCGGCGACCGACTGGTCGCCGACGCGTCCCGCGATCTCCGCGGCGAGCCGCAGCGCGCGTTCGGCCTGGGTGAGGCCGTGCCCGGCCAGGCCGCACGCGGGGGTGATGATGCCGCGGGTGCGCAGCCGCAGCGGGTCGCAGCCGCGCCGCGTCAGCTCGCACCACACGCCCGCGAGCCGCCGCCAGAGCGCGTCCGCCGACTCGCCGATCGGCTTGTCCGTGGGGACGGCGCCCCAGGCGATCCAGCCGTCGGCGTCGCAGTGGCGGGAGAGGACGTCGGCGTCGGCGATCAGGGCGTCCGAGACCGGGACGCCGAGCACCTGCGGGCCGGCCTCGAAGGCGATGCGCAGGTCCCCGTCGCCACACACGTGCACACCGGTCGTGCACGAAGCCGCGGCGAGCGCGCCGGACAGGAGATCGACAGCCTGCTCGCGCTCGAGCGGTGCGAGGTTGCGCTTCCAGAGGACGAGCGAGGGCTCGTCGAGGAACAGCAGCACCGATGCCTGCGGCGCGCGCAACGTCAGGAGCTCGTCCACCGCGTGCACCCAGGCCCGCACTGCTTCGCCGGCGCGGCGGAACGCGATGTCCGCCGGAAGACCCGCGTGCTCCAACGCGACCCCGAGCGTCAACGGGCCGACGATCTGCATCTTGATGCGTTCCGGCGCGAGGCGGTCCGTCTCGGGCGCTTCGAGGAACGCGAAGAGACCCGCGTGCGTGGTGGCGCCGAACGTCGCCGAGACCGGCTCGCTGCACCGTTCGCGATCGACGGTGATGGACCCGTCGCGGGCGACGACGACTTCAGGCAACGCGCCGGCCCATTGCGCGATGAGGCCCTCGGCCGGATTGAGCTCGGGGAGCTGCGGTACCGCGGAGAGCCGCGGGTGCATGCGCAACGTCAGCGCGGTCGCGGCCTGCGCGTCTTGATGCGGAAGACTGCCGATGCCGGTCGCGAGTCCCGGTGCGAGAGCGTCCGCGTGCCTGCCTGAGAGCATCAGGTTCGTAGTATATGGACGCGCATTGCTCGAACTCCGAAGCCGGCGCGCACCAATGATGTGAACTTGCTGTTGCTTCGCCTCGCCTGGGTCACACTGCCCATCACCGCGGGTTCCGTCGCGGCCGATGCACTCCGTCCGTGGGACGCGACTCCTCGGGCGACTGCCGAGGTGCTGCTGTGGCTCCTGTGGCTCGCCGTCCTCGTCGCGTTGCTGGCCCCGCGCCCGGTGGGGCTGACGATCGCCCGCACCGGAGCACCCTTAGCGTTCGCCGCGGTCGCCCTGGGCGTCCTGTCCGGCCGGCCTTCCCCGATCGCGTCGAGCGTCGCGCTGGTGGCGACGATCGCGTGCGTCGCGCTCGTGGCGATCCCTCCCTTCGCGCGAGCGTGCGCGCAAAGCGCGGCATACGGCGACGAGGAGAGATTCCCGCTCAAGGTGCCGCCGGTGCTGTTCCTCGGGATCCTGCCCGTGGCCGTGCTCGCCGTCGGCGCGGGCATTGCTGCCGGCCCGTTGCTGCTCGCGGGCGGAAAAATCGTCCTCGGGCTGATCCTGCTGGCCGTCGGCCTCCCGGTGGCGTGGCTCCTGATGCGCTCGCTCCACCTCTTGTCCCGGCGCTGGGCCGTGCTCGTCCCGGCCGGTCTCGTGATCGCCGATCCGATGACGCTCGCCGACCCGATCCTCTTCCCTCGCGAGCACATCCTCGGTCTCGGCCCCGCCGATCCGAAGATCCGCCCGCCCGGCGATGCGGCCGACCTCCGCCTCGGCGCCGCGCTCGGCTCGATCGCGGTCCTGATCGACGAGGACGTGGACCTCTACCGCCGCACCCGCCACGAGGCGGAGAGCACGCGGGCGCACGTCATCATCTTCGCCCCCGTAGCGTCAGCCGAGCTGCTGGATCACGCCAAGTCCCGCCGCATCACCGTTCACGCGAAGTAGCCGCTACGCGGCGATGCCGCCTCCGAGCAGCACGTCGCCGCGGTAGAGGGCGATCACCTGCCCGGGCGAGACGCGGGGCTGGGGGGATTCGCACACGACGCGGTCCCCGTGCCAGCGACCGCGGAACGGCTGGCCGTGGGCACGGACCTGCACCAACACGGCTTCGTCGGCCGCCGGCTCGACCGCGAACAACGGGTCACGCACGACCAGCTCGTCGCGCAACAGGTCCTCGCGGTCTCCGATCGTCACCGTGCTCGACGCGGCATCCACGTCCACGACGAACCTCCGCGCACCGAGGGCGACGCCCAAGCCGCGCCGCTGGCCGATCGTGAACCCGTCGATCCCGGCGTGCTCGCCCACGACGGAACCGTCCGTCGCGACCAGCGGCCCGGGTGAACGCGAGATCCGCGACGAGAGGAACGCCTCCTTCCCTCCCTTGGTGATGAAGCAGACATCCATGCTCTCCGGCTTGGCCGCGGTCCGCAGGCCCAACCGGTGCGCGTGCTCGCGTACCTCGGCCTTCGTGAGCTCCCCCACCGGCAGCCGCACCCGGGCGAGCTCGTCCGGGCCGAGCATGTAGAGGACGTAGGACTGGTCCTTGGCCCGGTCCGCACCCCGCACGAGCACCGGCCGGCCGCAGTCGTCGTGACCCACTCGGGCGTGGTGGCCCGTCGCGAACGTGTCGAATCCCATCGCCATCGCGCGGTCGAGCAGGCGACCGAACTTCACGGTGCGATTGCACTCGACACACGGGTTCGGCGTCTCGCCCGCTGCGTACGACGAGGCATAGGGCGTGACGACGTTCGCCTCGAAGTCGTCGGCGAAGTTGAAGACGTAGTGCGGGATGCCGAGCTGGGCGGCGACGCGCCGCGCGTCCTCTACATCCGAGACGCTGCAGCAGCCGGAGTCCGACTCGCCGCCCCAGAGCTTGAGGGTGACGCCGGTGACGTCGTGGCCGGCCTCGGTCAGCAGCGCCGCCGCCACCGACGAGTCCACCCCACCGCTCATCGCGACCAGCACGCGCTCACGTGCGCTCATGCCGCCTGCACCCCGCGCAGGCGGGCGACGAGGCCCGGCATCACATCCACCGCGGTGTTGACGTCCGAGACCGTCGACGCGTACCCGAGGCTGAGCCGGATCGACGCGAGTGCATCGGCGCGTGGCATCCCCATCGCTTCGAGCACGTGCGACGGCTCGGTCGCGCCCGAGGAGCACGACGAGCCTGCGGCGGCGTAGATGCCCGCAGTGTCGAGCATGACGAGGAGCGTCTCGGCTTCGAGCCCGGGGAACCGGAGATGGCAGTTGCCGGCGATCTTGTGCTCAGGGTCACCGTTGACGAACACCGACGGGATCGCGTCGAGCAGACCGGAGAGGAGGCGTTCGCGCAGCTTCGTCACCCGTGCGATCTCCTCCGCACGGCGCTCGTGCGTGATTCGCAGTGCGGTGGCGAGCGCGACCACCCCGGCCACGTTCACCGTGCCGGCCCGCAGCCCGCGCTCCTGGCCGCCGCCTTCGATCTCGGGGATCAGGGTCACGCCGTTACGCACCACCAGCACACCGACGCCCTTCGGCCCGCCGAACTTGTGGCCCGATATCGCCACGAGATCGCAGCCGGCGGTGGCCGCGGCCACGTCGAGCCACGGCACCGCCTGGACCGCGTCGGTATGGAGGACGGCGTGCGGGGCCTGATCCGCGACCAGCGCGGCCACCTCGGCGAGCGGCTGGATCGTGCCGACCTCGTTGTTGACGAGCATCACGGAGACGACGGCGGTGTGCTCGTCCAGCGCCTCGGACAGCTGGCCGAGATCGACGATCCCGCCCTGGTCCACGCCGACCCGCGTGACCCGGAACCCGTCGGTCTCGAGCCGCTGCGCCGCCGCCAGCACACCCTTGTGCTCTATGGCGGTGGTCACAATCGCGTCGACCCCGGCCTCGAGGCGGGCGTGCGCCGCCCCCTTCACCGCGAGGTTGTCCGACTCGGTGCCACCGCCCGTGAACACGACCTCACCCGGCCCGCACCCGAGCACCTCGGCCACGGTCTCCCGGGCCTCTTCCAGCGCCGTCTTTGCTTCCCGCGCGACTGCATGACCGCCCGACGGGTTGCCCGGGTGGTCGGAGAGGAAGGGCAGCATCGCCGCGACGGCCTCGGGTCGCATCGGCGTGCTCGCCGCGTGATCGAGATACGCCGGCACGCACTGAGTGTAGGCAGCGGGAATAACTGTCCCACCCTCCGGTGATACTCCTCTTGTGACCACGCAACTGCTTCTCCTCGAAGGCGGCCGGCCGGTTCGCCACCTCGATGCCCGCACCCTGAAGACGGGGCGCGAGGGCATCGCCGAGGCGCGTCGCCGGCTCGCCGCGGTCCAGCCGCCCGAGCCGCACGAGCTCGGTCGCCTGTCCCGCGCCAGCTGACCTTCTCCCCCTCGCCCCGCCGGCGTCATCGAGGTGCTCGCGCCCGGAGCGATTGGCGAGCTGAGCGAGAGCCACCGCAAGGATGACGAGAAGTAGGAGCGCGCGCCCCTCCCACTACCGTTCATTGCAGGCTCCGCACCAGCATCGCGGGCAAGACGTCCAACGGTCACGGGTTCGCCGGGGTGCTCAGCGGTCGGCGAGGACCTCGTCGATCGTGAACTGGGCGATGTCGGCCATCGCCGGGTTGCTGGTCTCGTAGTACAGGAGCTGGCGCAGCGCGAGGGACAGCGCCCAGCCGCGACCGCGAGCCCAGGTCGCGTCGTCGACCGGGAGCGCCGCGCGGTACGCGGCGCGCGAGGCACCGGAGAAGAGGTTCCACGCTATCTGCAGGTCGCAGGCGGGGTCGCCCACCCCGAGGCAACCGAAGTCGATCACGGCGTGCAGTTGGCCGTGATCGACGAGGAGGTTCCCCGGCATGAGATCGCCGTGGATCCACACGGGCGGCTCGGACCATTCCGGAGTCGCGAGGGCGTCGTCCCATACCGCCGTGGCCGCCGCGGTGTCGATCTTGCCGTGCAGCTGTTCGATCCCGTCTCGGCTGGTGCCGTCGCGCGCGGCCAGCGGGCAGCCCCGCCAGTAGTTGTCCTCACCCGGGCCCGGCGCGCCGGCGGTGTCGATCTGCTGCAGCGCGCCGACGAAGCGACCGAGATCCGTCGCCGCTGCGACCGGATCCGCGACGCAGTCCGCGGTGGCGCTCTCGCCGTCGAGCCAGCGGTAGACGGTCCACGCCCACGGGTAGCCCTCGCCCGGCTTCCCCGCCGCGACGGGTACCGGAATCGCGAGCGGAAGGTGCGGCGCCAGCAGCGGGAGCCACTCCTGCTGCTTCGCGACCTCCGCGGTGGTGCCGGGCCGGCGGGGCAGCCGCACGGCCAGGTCGTCGCCGAGCCGGTAGATGTAGTTGGAGGTGCCCGTGGAGTCGAACGGTTCGATCGGCAGGTCGGCCCACTGCGGATGCTGCGCGGCCAGGAGCCGGCGCACGAGGCCGACGTCGGTCGCGACCTCGTCGTCGTGCAGCTTCCCGGTGGGCATGAGAGGACATCCCATCGTTCGCGCCGTCGCGGTGTCCACCGATTTACCGCAGCCCACGTAGCTGTCCCACCCTCGTGAGACCATGCAGGGGTGATCAAGGACGATCTTCGAACGGCACGGACCGCTCTCGAATCCGCGGCGCGCGGCTTCGATCCGAGCGCGTGCAACGGCCAGGAAGCGATCGACCTGGTCGAGGAGCTCGGGGTCCAGCGCCGCTTGCTCGACGGGATGCTGGGCAAGGCCGCGAAGCGGGTCGAGGACACGGCGGCATATACGTACGAGAACGATCGGAACGCGGCGGAGCTCTGCGAGCGCCTGGTGGGTGTCGCGTCGGGCGAGGCCAAGCGGGCGATCGAGGCGGCCGCGAGGCTCGAGACCCTGCCGGCCACCGATGCGGCAGTGCGGGCCGGGACGCTGTCGGCCCGGGCGACGGATCTGATCGTGGCGGCGGCTTCGGAGGATCCGTCGGTCGAACGGGAGCTGATCCGCGCGGCAGGCAAGGGGATGGTGCCGTTGCGCGACGCGGTGATCGCGGCGCGAGCCCGCCGCGAGGACGAGACCGCGCGGGCGAAACGCCAGCACGCCGCCCGGTCGTTTCGGATGTGGCCCACGGCGGACGGGATGGTCGAAGGCCACTTCAAGGTCACGCCCCAGGTTGGTGGCGCGATCAAGGCGGTGATCGAGACCGGCACTCGGCGGAAGTTCCGCGAGGCCCGCAAGGGCGGCGTGCAGGAATCCCAGGATGCCTACGCGGCGGACGCGCTCGCCGATGCGGTGGTCGGTGATCCCGCAACGGCGAAACCGGGCGGGGGAAAGCCGGGCGGTGGAAAGACGGGCGGAGGAAAGACGGGCGGTGGAAAGGCCGGCGGCTGGTCGGCGCATGTGGTCATCGACCACGAGGCCCTCGTCCGTGGCCACGCGACCGACGGTGAGACCTGTGAGATCCCCGGTGTCGGACCCGTGAGCGTGGGGTGGGTCCGGACGCTCTTGGGCTCAGCGTTCGTCACCGCGATCGTCAAGAAGGGCAAGGACATCAGCACGGTCGCGCACCTGGGGCGGCACATTCCGGCGGAGCTGCGCACCGCGATGATCGTCTCCGGCCGCGAGTGCTCGATCGCCGGCTGCTCCGGACGTGAGTACCTGGAGCTCGATCACTGCGAGACCGACTACGCGGACGGCGGGCCGACCGCCTGGCGGAACCTCACCTGGCTCTGCTCCATTCACCACACCCGAAAGACGCAAGGTTGGGTCCTCGGACCGCCCGGCCCCGAGACCGGAAAGCGAAGACTCGACCCGCCCCCACAAGCGCGTCGCGCCGCCTGATCCCAGCGCGGTCTGGCCGCGCTCGGTCGCGGGCGGGTCAGCGGGCGGGTTGGTAGACGCCGAACTCGTCGCGCAGGACGTCGCTGACCTCGCCGAGGGTGGCGTAGAGCCGGAGGGCAGCTTTCATCGGCGGGAGCAGGTTGTCGGTGCCGTGCGCCGCGGCGCGCAGCTCCTCGAGCGCAGCCTTCACCGCCGCGTTGTCCCTCCGGGCGCGCAACGCGCGCAGCCGCTCGGCCTGCTCGCGCTCGAGCTTCGGATCGATCGGGAAGACGTCGGGCTCATCCTCGGAGTCGTTGGTGTAGCGGTTGAGGCCGACGATGATCTTCTGCTCCGCATCGACCTGCGTCGCCCATTCGTACGCGGCGCGCTCGATCTCGTCCTGCATGTAGCCGGCTTCGATCGCCGCGACGGAGCCACCCATCGCGTCGATCTTCTCGATGTACTCCCAGGCTCCGGCCTCGACGTCGTTGGTGAGCGACTCCACGAAGTACGACCCCGCGAGCGGGTCCGGAGTGGCGGTGACCCCCGACTCGAACGCGATGATCTGCTGGGTCCGCAGCGCGATGGTGGCCGCCTTCTCGGTCGGGAGGCCGAGCGCCTCGTCGAACCCGTTGGTGTGGAGGCTCTGCGTTCCCCCCATGACCGCGGCGAGGGCCTGGAGCGCGACGCGCACGACGTTGTTCTCGGGTTGCTGCGCGGTGAGCATCGATCCGGCGGTCTGGGTGTGGAAGCGCAGGAGCTTCGAACGCTCATCCTCGGCCCCGAAGCGCTCGGTCATGATCCGGTACCACATGCGGCGCGCGGCGCGGAACTTCGCGACCTCTTCGAAGAAGTCGTTGTGACCGTTCCAGAAGAACGACAGGCGCGGCGCGAACTCGTCGACGTCCAGACCTGCGTCGATCGCGGCCTGCACGTACGCGATCCCGTTCGACAGTGTGAACGCGATCTCCTGTACCGCGGTGCTGCCCGCCTCTCGGATGTGGTAGCCGGACACCGAGATGGTGTTCCACTTCGGGACGTTGTCGCGGCAGTAGGCGAAGATGTCGGTGATGATCCGCATCGACTGACGCGGCGGGTAGATGTACGTGCCGCGCGCGACGTACTCCTTGAGCAGGTCGTTCTGGATCGTCCCACCGATCTCCTGCGAGGAGACTCCCTGCTTCTCGGCGACCAGCTCGTAGAGCAACAAGAGAATGGAGGCGGTGGAGTTGATCGTCATCGAGGTGGTGACGGTGTCGAGGGGGAGGCCGTCGAGCAGCAGCTCCATGTCCTCGAGCGAGTCGATCGCCACCCCGACCTTGCCGACCTCGCCCTCGGAGCGGGGGTGGTCCGAGTCGTAGCCCATCTGGGTGGGCAGGTCGAAGGCGCAGCTCAGGCCGGTCTGGCCCGCGGCCAGCAGGAAATGGAAGCGCTGGTTGGTCTCCGCCGCACTGCCGAAGCCCGAGTACTGGCGCATCGTCCAGGGCCGGGCCCGGTACATCTGCTCGTAGATCCCGCGGGTGTACGGCGGGCTGCCGGGCCGCCCGAGCCGGGCCTCGGGGTCGAACTGGGCGAGATCAGCGTCCGTGTAGAGCGGCCGGATCTCGATGCCCGAGTCCGTCTGGCGCGGCGGTGTCTCCGTCATGGCCGGTCAGGATACCGGTGCTCGGGCGACCACTCCCCGGCGCCACCTGAGCGGTCGAGGAGGCTCGCGCAGTCGGGCCGGATCCCTCACGGTGACGGGCGCCATCTGACGAGGGGCTCGGGTGACGCCGACACCGGACCGGTCGTGGACGCCGGCAGTGCGGGCACCGGCGAGACGAGGGCGAGCCCACGCGCGTTCGGGGTGCCGACCGTGGCACCGGGCCGGGGCGGCGGCATCGGGTTGGTGCCGATGCTGAACGGATGGAGACCGCCGAAGGCGTCAACGACGTAGCCGCCCGTGCCGTTCGCCAGGAGGGCCACGCCGCGGGCGGCGTCGCCGCCCGGCATGTAGAAGCTTCGGTGCGCGACGGGTGGCATGGCGTTGGTGCCGATGGCGAACGGGTGGAGACCGCCGCGCGCATCGACCACGTACCCGCCGTCACCGCTCGGCAGCAGTGCGACCCCGCGAGCGAGGTCGACACCGGGCCAGGACGCACTGACCCGGGTGCGCGCCGGCAGACTAGCCGTTCCCGTACCGAATCCGTGCAGCCCGCCGAAACCATCGAGAACGTATCCGCCCTTGCCGTTCGGCCGCGTCGCGACGCCGCGCACGATGTCCCAGCCAGGCCAGTACGGCCCGCCGTGGGCCGCAGCCGGCGCGGGTCGCACTCCGAGGCTGAACGGGTGGAGACCGCCGAAGGCGTCAACGACGTAGCCGCCCTGCCCGGGAGTCGTAGCGACGCCTCGCGCGAGATCGCTGGTGAAACGCGGGCCGTCGAACACGCATGGCGCCGGACTCCCCCCGCGGCCGACCGGCCAGAGCTTCCCCGAGCCGTCGAGCACCAGACCTCTTCCCGCGGCGGAAGCATCGGTTCGGTACCGGACAGTGATCGTCTTGCCGTCCGGGAAGGTTCCTGCCGGTACCGCGAGCCGTTGCGTGGTCACGACGAGAACGCTGGTCCCGAAGAGGGCGAAGCCGTTCGGTGCGAGGGGACTGTCGAGGAACGTCGCGACGTGTCCGCTGCGCCCGAACCGCGCATCGGGCGTTCCGTTGGCATCGAATCGCACAAGGGTCAACGCCGCGTCCGTCTCGTTCAGAGCGGTCTCGCCGAGCACGAAGATGTCGCCGTTGCCGGCGCGCCGCATCGCGCGGAGCACGTCGCCGCGCCCGATGCTGTGCGTCACGGACCCGTTCACACCAAAGCTCAGGTCGGGGCTGCCGTCGGACAAGAAGCGCGCGAGTCCGATGTCGGCCCGCTTCGGGTTGGTCAGCCGGATCGTCTGGCCCACGAGGATCCGCCCCCCGGGTACCGCCGCGATCGTGTCGAGGTCCGGTCCGATGTTCGTAGCCGGCGCCTCGATGAGGAACGCGGGGTCCCGGCTCCCGTCCGTGTTCCACCGGCCGATGCGATAGCGGAAGCCGAAGCCGGTGCCGCCGATGAGCAAGCGGTTGTCCGCCTGCAGCGCGATCGGGCCGAGACTGAACGAGGTCGCCGGCTGGCCGGGGTCGAACGCGAAGGAGTAGCTGCTGTCGGGCGCGCCATTGGGAAGCAGCCGAACGACGGCGTCGAACGCCGGCCCCGCCCCGTTCCCGGCGCCAACGAGCAGCAGCGGCTTGTTGTCGCTCTGCACCACCATCTCGCCGGCTCGCATCTCGTCGAGGAGCACGACTCCGTCGGTGCCGAAGGTGGGATCGAGCGCACCGGCCGTCGTGTACCGGAGCACCCGGACCTTGAAGTTCGCCTCCATGGCAACGAGCACCTTGTCGTCCGGGCCGATCGCCGCGCCCCCGAACCTTGCGGTGCGCGAGACGGTCGTCGTCACCACACCGCCGCTGCCATAGGACGGATCGACACTGCCACCAGACCGGAGCCGGGCGATCGAGATCCCGTTGCGCACCTTGGCCAGCTGCAGCACCTTGCCGTCACTCTGCTGCAGGACCGGGAGCTGCTGGGTGCCCAGCAATGGGTCGTAGCCGTATCCGTTGACCGGGGCCGTCTTCACGCCACAGTCGCCTGTCGACGAATCCAGGTCACCGGGAGCAGCGAACGCACTCGACGCGAACCCGGCCACTGTGAGCGCGACAAGCAGCGCGAATGCAACTGCTCGGCCCCGGACCTCCATCGAGACCTTGCTCTACCCGAGCCCGACGCGCGGTTCGACGAAGGTGATGCCACGGGCGTTCGGGGTGTGGCCGGTCGGGTTCGTCGGACCGGGCAACGGGGGTGCCGCGTGAGAACCGATGCCGAACGGGTGGAAGTTGCCGAAGGCGTCGACGACGTAGCCACCGGTGCCGTCGGGAAGGATCGAGACCCCGCGCGCGATGTCCACGCCGGGCAGGTACAGCGAGATGGTCGCGGCCGGCGGCATCGGGTTCGATCCCACCTTGAACCGGTGGAGGGTGCCGAAACCGTCGAGCACGTAGCCGCCGGTGCCGCCGGGCAGCAGTGCGATGCCGCGTGCGATGTCCCAGCCCGGCCAGTAGGGCCCACCCGTCGCCGCGGCCGGCATGGGGTTCGACCGGGTCCGGTAGCGGTGCACACCGCCGTAGCCGTCGAGCACGTAGCCGCCTTTGCCGTTACGCAGCGCGGTGACGCCCCGCGCGATGTCGAAGTCGGGCCAGTACGGACCGTCAACGGCCGGGGCCGGAGCCTGGCGTGCCCCGGCGCTGAAGGTGTGCAGCCCTCCGAACGCGTCGAGGACGAGACCGCCGCGATTCGTGATGGTCGTGACCCCCCGGGCAAGGCCGCGGAGGTTCGGGCTCTCGACGCACGGCGGCGGCGGGTCCGAGCCGATGCGGAACGGGCTGAGCGTGCCGTTCGGATCGACCACGTACCCCGCGCCGGGCCTGGTGGTGTCGGTCCGGAACCGGACGGTCGCCATGTTCTCCGGGTACCTGAAGGTGAGGATTCCGACGATGATCCAATGCCCGCGGATCGAGATCCCGCTCGCGATGGCGTACCCGTTCACCTCGCCGGTCGCGGAGCCGTCGATGCCGAAGCTCGTATCCACGACACCGGCCGTGGTGTAGCGCGTCAGCGTGAGGTAGCCGGACAGAGACTCACCGTCGCCGAGACCGCGAACAACGAGGAGCCGACCCTGCGGGTCGATGGCGGCAACCGGCGCGAGCGGGTACCCACTCGCTTGCGTGGCGATGAAGCCCGCGGTTCCGAAGGTCGTGTCCACCTGACCGGTCGACGTGAGCCGCACGGCACCGATGAAGCTGCGCGTACCGAGCGTTGGATTCAAGACGGCGAGCGTGCCCACCACGAGGAACCGCCCGCCCGTGAGCTCCACGATCTTCGTCGGCGCGAAGCCCGAGCTCGTCGCCGGATTCGTACCCGGGAAGACGAACGATGAGACGAAGGTTCCGTCGAGTGTGCCGTCAGGCTTGTACCGGTAGAAGGTCGCGGCGGTGCCGACACCGCTACCGACGATGAGGTCTCCGTTCGAGGCCAGCGTCCCGATGCTGACGACGGTCGCCCCGTTCGGGAGCTGCGGCGTCCACACCGAATCGAGCGTTCCGTTCGCCAGGTACCGGCGGAGGTACGGCAGGGGCCAGCTTCCCCAGACGATCACGCGGCTATCGGCTTGGACGAGCACACCGGACACTCCCGACGCGTCCGCGGTCAGCACGCCACCGGAACCGAAGCTCGGATCGGGCCGGCCCGACGCCGTGATCCGGGCCAGCAGCAGCTCCGTCTGCGACGACGACCCCTGCCGTTCGGCCGCCACGACGAGCTTGCCGTTCGGTGCGATCGCGGCTCCCGCGACCCACTGAATTCCGGGAGCGGGGATGCGCGCCGTGCCCGCGGTCCCGTAGGTGCGGTCGATCCCCGAACCACTCGCCACGATGCGCGTGACGCTGATCGTCTGGTCGTAGTTCACCCCGACCCGGAGCGTCTTGCCGTCGGCCTGCGTGACCGCCGTGCCCGGAAGGCCGAACGACGCGTCGGGCGAAGTCCACCCCTTCACCCCACAGGTACCGAAGGTCGCGTCGACGTCACCCGGCTCCGCGCCGGCACCGGGTACCCCGATGGCGATCGTTGCGACGACGAGCGCCGCCACCAGTCCTGCGCGCCCGTACCTCATGCCTACCCCCTGCCAGGAGACGCGCACTGTCCCAGCACGCGCCCTCGGTGTCAAGGAGCTCGCGTTTCGTGAGATCTGGGTGTCAGCAGACCTGCGCCGGGTCGAGCACGACCGGACCGACGGTGGGTCCCGGAAGGTTGTGCACGGGCTCGTACCCGATCACGCGGCTGACCCGAGCGCGTGCACGCATGTTCGCCACGAGCTTGCTGCCGGGCGGGATGCCGTCGGGGGTAGTGAAGCGCAGGACGTAGGTGTGGCCCTCGAGGACGTTCGCCGGGATGATGCGCCTCCCGCCCGGCAGCACCAGGACGAGTGGCGGCACGGGCCGGTGGCGGTCCTGGTACACGTCGAGCCGGCGAACGCTCGGAGAGCTCCAGTCGAGCGGAAGGCCGACGCCGGGCGCGACCTGCAGCAGCTCGACGGAGCTGCGATCGAGGTAGCGCAGGCCCGGCTGCACGACCCGGTTGACCGTGTCCGTGGACCGGTCGGCCGAGTCCACGCGATAACGCGCCGACGGACGCGAGTCGTGCGTGCCGAGCAGGTTGCCGTCGCGCCGCAGGACGATGAAGTCGGCTCCGGTGCGGTCGGCGAGCCGGCAGAGGCCGGGCAGGCCGGTCGCGGTTGCCCGCTCGAAGAGTCGCACCCGGTCGATGTAGCTGTACGACGTCGTGAGATCGGGATCGAATCCGAGCTTCACGGACCCGGACGGCAAGAAGCTGAACGGCTGTGCACCGCTCATCTTCCAGATGTAGAGCGCGTCGTTGTCCGACGCGAGCACCTGCACCGAGCCGCGGTCGACCATCGCGTCGCGGAGCTGGCGCAACGCCGGCTGCCAGGTCGAGGTCGCGAACGGGTCGTCCGCCGGCTGCGGCGCCCAGATCTCGGCGATCAGGTCGCGGGTCTGGATAGCCTCGGACGTGCTCGGGATCACGATCACGGCGACCACGATCGTGAGCATCACGAAGACCGGGCCCCGGCGAATCAGCGCGGTCGTCGCGACGGCGGCACAGATCACCAGGGGTACCGCGGCGAGGAACAACACCCGGCGCGGGGTCATGATCCCGATGTCTCCGACGAGACCGGCGACGAGCGCGAAGGGCGCGAGGGTGAGCAGCCAGGCCGCGGCAAACCCTTCCGTGCGCCGACGGTGACGGAGCGCGAGCACCACACCCGGCACGGCAAGGATCCCGACCGCGCCGAGCGCGACGACGAGGCCGACCAAGGAGGTGTCCGGCGGCGTGAGGCCGGGATAGCTCTTGAGCAGCAGCCGGCGGGTGTCGATCACGAGCTCGAGTCGCGGCCACCACCACCACAACGAGAGCAGGAACGCCGTACCGACGACGATCGCGGAATCCGTGATCCATCGTCGCCACGCCCGTTCCGGCCACTGCCGCCAGAGGGCGTACGCGACGAGGACCGCGACGGTGTACACGCCGATCTGCGCGTGGACGCAGATCGCGATCCCGGCGACGGCGCCGGCGACACACGAGCGCCACCGCGAGTCGCGCCCGACCACGATCGCGAGCGCCACAACGAGGAGAACCAGCGTGACGTCGCGCGGGAAGACCGGCCAGAGGTTGGAACCCGACGGCAAGAGGCTGTTGACCCACATCGCCTGGTCGTCGAGCGCGAGGGAGCTACCGATCGTTCCGATGAAGGTGAGCACCGCGGGTTCGAGCACACCTTGCGGCCAGAGCCGGCGGCCGAGCCACCACAGTGCAAGAGGGAGCGCGAGCACGAACGGCCACGACACGACCGAGAGCAACGAGTCGAACGAGACACCGAGCAGCCGGCTACCCCAACCGAGCACGAACGGGTACAGGCCGCCGAAGTACGAGATGACACCGTGAACGGGACCCTCGCCCTGCCACGAGCCCGCGCTCATCGTGAACGCGACCCCTCGGTGGTACTCGATGTCGCCGCCCATCAGGCTCGAGCGACGGAAGAGCAAGGTCTGCACGATCAACGCGAAAAGGAAGGTGAAGATGAGGAGGCCGGTCGCGATCCATCGCTCACGACGCGCCGCGCGGTCCGGCACGACGCCTTCATCGACAACCGGGCGCGCGCGAGTGACGGTCATGGGCGGGGTTTATGATGACCCCTCGGCGTGTCGATACCAAGGCACTGGACGGCTTCGACGCACGAACGCTCACCGACGCGGCGCCCACTCCAGCGCAAGCGACGTGGTGCACGAGTCCCCGAGGATGGAGCGTCCCGCTGCTACGTTTTGCACCCAATGGCACGGGCGAGTGTTGTTGACACCGCCGTGAACGAGGCTGCCGGCCCCCCGTCGACGGAGCTCGCGGACCGCGCCGGCGCGCCCGGCGAAGCGCCAGCGCCGGGATCGGACCCGGGTGATGCACCGCGCCGGTGGAGCTTCGACCGCGGTTCGGCGCTGCTGATCGCGCTCGCGGTCCTCGTCGGCCTGGCGTTGCGGGTGATCGGAAGCATCGGCGACCACGTCGTCGTCAGCAACGACGAGGCGACCTACCTGACCACCGGCCTCAACTTCTGGGCCGGGCACGGGTTCACGACGCTGTCCGGCTCAGCCGAGCTGCACTTCCCACCGGGGCTCCCGTTCGTCCTGGGCGGAGTCCACGAGATCCTCGGCGGCGACCCCCACATCTCGACTCTGGTCGTCAACGTCGTGACGACGACGCTCGTGATCCTCCCGATCGCCGGCATCGCGGCGCTCGCCGCGGGCCGTCGTGCGGCAGTGCTCGCGGCGTGGTTCGCCGCGCTGTGTCCCGCCACAGCCGTCTTGGCCTTGAGCGCGGGCGGCAGCGCCGGTCTCTTCACCTTGCTCGTGATCACCGCGCTCTGGCTCGCGCTCCAATGCGGCTCGTGGCGCCCGCGGTGGGCGCTCTGCGGCGCCGCCGGCGCCGGCTTCCTGATCGGCGGTGCGTACCTCACGCGACCTGAGGGCCTCCTCTACTGCTTGGTGCTGGTACCGGCACTCGCGCTGTCCGCGCTCGGCGGGTGGCGGGGAGCGAGAGGAGCAGGGCCGGCCGCGTGGCGTCGCGCGGGATACCTCGTGGCCGCGTTCACGGTCCCGCTCATACTCCTGGTCGCTCCGTACGTGGCGTACCTCCACCACGAGAGCAGTACGTGGCAGCTCACGACCAAGTCGCAGGCCATGTCGATCGACGCATGGCGCGCGCTCGCCGGAGGTGACCGCACGCTGAGCCTGGCCGAGCAGTACAGACTCGACCCGAGTGGGCACCGCTTCCGGCCGTCGCAGGACGTCTCGACCATCATCAGGGACGACCCCATCGGCTTCGTCGCCGTCCTCGGTGCCAACGCCCGCGAGCTCGCGTCGATCACACTCGAGCCGTCCACGACCCCATTCCCGAACTGGGTGCTCCTCCCGCCGGCACTGGTGCTCGTCGCCGCCTTCGCGGTCTGGCGTGACCGTCGCAACCGCGTGGTCATCGCAACGGTCGCCGCCATCGCGGTCCCGATCGTCACCACGCTCTCGTACATCGTGATCGATCGCTACCTCATCGCGTCCGCCGCGCTCATGTGCGCGCTCGTCGCGGTGGGACTGCTCGCGCTGCCGCGACGCTGGATCACGATCGCGATCGTCGGCGCGTTCGTCCTGATGGGGAGCTCGGCCGCAGCAGGTCTGTACAGCCCGACCGACGGTTGGTTCCATCCGAACGTGCGCAACCCCGAGAAGAAGATCGTGGGCCACTGGATCGGCGCGCACAGCCAGGCGGGCGATCTCGTGATGGGCTCGAGCCAGGTCGTCGGGTACTACGCCGGTCGCGACATCGTTCCGGTGCCGTACGCGAGCCCCCGGGAGGTCGTCGCGTTCGGCCGCCACTACGGAGTGCGTTACCTCGTCGTCGACCGCGGCAACACGGTGCAGTTCCGGCCTCAGCTCGCGTCGTTGCTCTCCCGCAAGCCGGGGCCGGGGCTCAAGGCGGTTTACGGCGCGCGCCCGCCGCACCCCGGCATCGTGGTGCTCGAGCTGGTACCCCGGCCACCGAAGTTCCACGGCCGCGTCCCGCTCCTCGACCAGCCAACGAAGAACTGACTCCGATCCGTAGACTCGCCACCCGATGACGGGCCCGGCGCCGGTCGACGTCTCCGACGACGGCAGCACGGCGCACGAGCGGCCGGCTCGGCGTCGAAATCGCGCGGGCCTCTTCGCACTGGGCGCGGCGATCATCGCGGTCGCCGCCACGTCGCTCGTTCGCGTCGCCACCCTCGGCACCGCGCCGATCGGAGCGGACGACGCGCTCTACGTCGGTGTCGGTAGGGAGCTCTGGAGCTTCCGTGAGCCCCTCACCGCCGACGGAGGAGTGTTCACCATCCGCTCGTGGGTGTACCCACTCATGACCGGTGGGATGTCGCATCTCTTCGACGGCAGCCCGTTCGGGAGCGGTGATCCGTTCACCGGGCCGCGGATCCTCGGCTGGCTGTTGGGCACGACCGCGCTCGTCCTCGCGATCGTGATCGCGTACCGGTTCGCCCGCGGTCCCGGTGCCGTCGCTACTGCGCTCGTGCTCCTCGCGACACCACTGCTGTGGACGGTCGTGCCGTCCACCATGGTGGACGTCGCGCTGATGTGCTCCGTGGTGGTCCTGCTCCTCGTGCTCGACCGGCCGACGCCGGGCCGCATGATCGCCGGCGGCGTTCTTGCGGGCCTGGCGCTGCTCGTGAAGGAGACGTCCGCGTTGTTCGTAGTCCTTCCGCTCGCCTACCTCGGCGTGGTGCCGCGCGACCACTGGAGAAGGCTTGCACTGCGCTACCTGATCGCGTTCGCGGTCACGGTCGGCTGGTGGTTCGTGGTCGTGCTCGTGATCAAGGGCCAGATCTTCCCGCTCGAGGGCTTCCGGCAGGCAGCCGGTCGCGACCGGGTCCGGGCCTGGTCGCTCGACCTTTCGGGCGTCCTGCTCGTGACGGCGTTCGCGGCCGGATGGCTCGTCGTGGCAGTCGGGCGCCGGCGCGAGCCCCGCGCGCGACTGCTGGTGCTCGCCGCGCTCGCCTTCGTTCCTGCCGCGATCGTCGCTTGGTACAACGACCTCGCGATGCGCCAGTTCTCGGCGCTCGTTCTCCTCTCGTGCATCGCGCTCGGCGTCGCCGTGGTCGACGGGTTCGCGGCGTTGATCCGGCGTGCGCCGCCACGTGCGGCCCCCCGAGTCGCGGCGTTCGTCGCCGTCGCCCTGGTTGCCGTCGCGCTGGTTCCGATCGTGCTCACCCAGGACCGCACCGGCGTGGGCGCGTCGTCCGGGACCATCGAGCGGGACATCGCGCGAGGTATCACCGCCTTGCCCGGGTCTCAGATCGTGGTCTCGACCTTCCGGTACAAGGTCCAGGTCTGGGCGCGCATCCAGGGCGGCGACGCCGAGACGCGGGGGCTGCACTTCGAGAGCCGGAGCGCGCCGCCCCCGCTCGGGCCGGCGCTGTCGACCGACTACGGCCAAGAGCGTTACCCCGTGCTGATGCGCGACGAGCTCGCACGTCAGGTCCGTGGCGCCGACTACCTGCTGCTCACCGGCCCGCACCTGTTCGGACCGATCGCGCTCGCCACCTGGCTGCAACTGCACGGCGCGGCAGTCGGGATCTCACCAATCGCTCACTTCGGCCCGCGCTCCGGGGCGTCCTGGGCCTACCTCTACCGGCTGGACCAGCCGCGAGTCGACGCGATCCCGAGCATCGTCTCCACCACCGCGGCGGAGCAGATGGTGAAGAGCGGAGACTTCCATCCCGTCGATCGCATGGTGATCGCCGGAACCCGGGGCGGCTTCATCCGCCTCGGTCGGGCCGTCCCCGTCGACCAGTACCAGCAGCTCCCCGCGCCATTGCGCTGAGCCATTCGGCGCCCGTCCGTCACGCCGTCTTGTGATCGAAGACGTCGCCGGGCAGGAAGGAGAGCGTGAGCTGCGCGACCGCGACGAGACGGTCGTCCTTTCCGGCGTCGTAGACACGAACGTCCGCGACTCCGTGGTTCGTCGCGAGCCGCAACACCGCCGCCTCGGCCCGGATCGGGCCGACCCGTCCCGCGGAGAGGTAGCTCACGGCGGCGCTGCTCGTGGCGACGAGACGTCCCGATGCCTTCGCCACCGCGCTCGCACCGGCCACGTCGACGAGCGTCGCGACCGCGCCGCCGTGCAACGCGCCCCCGGGACCGCGCAACGAGTCGATGAGATCGAGCTCGACGGCAATCCCGTCGGGATGGTCCACGAAGCGGTGCGGGAGCTGGTCGAAGAACGGGCATCCGATGCTCATCCGGTCACCCTTCCATTCCGGGTGAGCCACCCGCAACGAGCGACCGCTGCCTCCGCGCCCGTGAATAGGATGACTCGTAGGTATGGACAATCCCTACGACGAGAATCTCGTGGTTCAGACCGGCGAGGCAGGGAGAGAACTGCTCGGCCCGCCTGGCTCGGCACTGCCCTTCGCGATCACTTCGCTCGTGGTCTCGGCGTTGTGGCTCTACGGGTTCGGATCGCTGTTCGGCATCGGCTTCGGGGGGATCGCCCTGCTCCAGCTCCCGCGCGGAGCGGGCGGCGGCCGGGTCGCGCGGTACCTCGCGTACGGCGGCATCGCCATCGGCTGCCTGGGCCTCGGCCTCGCTGCCTGGGTCGGTCGAGACACCCTCGCGTAACACGCCCTCGCCCGGCTCGAGGCCGTCGAGCGACGACGGGCGCGGTTGGTCGCGGGGCTATGCGCCGAGGGGGACCCGGCACTGGTGGCCGACGAGATCACTGGCGTACCCGGCGTGCAGCTGCCCTCGCTCGAAGACTCGCTGCGTGAGCGCGTTGAACCGCTGCACGCTCTCTACCGGGAGTCGCGCCTGTCCTTCCGCAATGCTGGCGCGGACAGCGGCGAGCTCTGAACGGATGCGCTTCGGGAAGTGCGGGATCCCGTGCGCGAGCGCGGCGTCCAACTGCGCCGCGGCAACTTCGACCTCGGCCTCGAGCTCCGGCCAGCTGGGCGCCGGGACGGGCGCCGGCGCGGGAGCAGCCACGGCAGTCGTCGTCGAAGCCTGCTCACCGGGCCCGATCGTCGTGCCGGCCCCCAGGTAGAAGCCCCAGGAAGCAGTCCCGTAGGTCTGCGCGAACGCGTCGAGCTGCGCATGGATGGCTTCGACCTCGCCGCACGACTCAGCCCGATCGATCGGGATCTGATCGAGATGTCGCCGACCGTCCGAGAAGTCGAAGTCGGGCATTCGGATGAGCGACACTCCGTACGCCACTCCGGCGAGCAGAGCGACGAGGGCGCCGATGTTGACGAGCGTCCGTGAGCGTGACCGGTGCGTCCTGCGGGGCACCGAGATCAGACTCCGTCCCGGCCGGCGACGTTACGTGCCGTCGCATGAGCGGTGGCGTGCGCCGGCGCCGCCGCGGTTCAGATCCCGGGGTTGTGGTGCGCGACGAGCTCGATCCAGGTGACGCTCGAGGGCGGGCCGCTGATGCCACCCTTGGCGAGCGCGGCGCCGAGGCGCTCGTCCATGAACCGGGCCTGGTGCTCCGGCGTGTCCCACACCTCCATCACGACGAGGCTGCCGTCCTCGTTGAGCCCGGCCGAGTGCGTCAAGAGCCCGTCGGGCCAATTGCCCTCGCCCGTCTCCGGGTCGATGCCGAGCTCCTTGTTGACCGCCGAGTACTCCTTCTTCGTGATGCCCTCGAACTCCAAGATCAGTGCAGCAGCCATCAGGTACGCCTCCATCCTCGGCCCGGTTGACCGGGTGCCGTCAGCCTGGCAGGTCCGTCGGACTCGTGCACGGCGGGCGATTCAGTAGCCCATGGCACCGAGTGCGACCAAGACGGCTCCGGTCACTGCCATCGGCTTGACGAAGCCGAATGGCCGGGCCTGCGAGAGCATCAACGGTGTCCAGTCCGGCCGGTAGCTCGCCGAGAGGTACGCGAGGATGCCGGCCGCGAGCACCACGAACGACCCGATGAGCACGAGCTGCACATCCACGGCTGAAATGATGCCGCACTCTCGGCCGGGATGCACTCGCAGCAACTGTCCCACCCCACCGGTAGGTTGCGCGGGTGACCGAAACCGCCGAGCTCGCCGCTGAAGCCACTGCCGCGCTCCGCCGGCTCGTCGGCAATCCCGCGGCCGAGTTCCGCGAGGGCCAGCTCGATGCGGTGACCGCGCTCGTCCGGGACCGCCGGCGGGTCCTGGTCGTGCAGCGCACCGGCTGGGGCAAGAGCGCGGTCTACTTCGTCACGTCCGCGTTGCTGCGGGCGCGGGGCGCCGGCCCGACGCTGCTCGTCTCGCCACTGCTCGGCCTCATGCGCAACCAGATCGAGGCAGCCGACCGCGGCGGCGTACGCGCGGTCACGTTGAACAGCGACAACAAGGCCGATTGGGAGCAGGTCGTCGACGAGCTCGACGCGGACAAGGTGGACGTGCTCCTCGTCTCCCCCGAGCGGTTCGCCAACGCATCGTTCCGCGAGAACGTGCTCCCGCAGGTCGCGCCCCGCACCGGCCTGATGGTGATCGACGAGGTGCACTGCATCAGCGACTGGGGCCACGACTTCCGGCCCGACTACCGCCGCCTCGCCCGCGTCCTCGATCTCCTCCCCCGCGGTGTGCCCGTGCTCGGCACCACCGCAACCGCGAACGACCGGGTGATCGCAGACGTGCAGACCCAGCTCGGCGCCGAGCTGCTCACCCTGCGCGGCCCACTGGACCGGGAGAGCCTGGCTCTCGACGCCATCGAGATCCGATCGCAACCCGAGCGCCTCGCCTGGCTCGCGCAGGTGCTGCCGACGCTGCCCGGCACCGGGATCGTCTACACGCTCACCGTCGCCGACGCGCACCGGGTCGCCGAATGGCTGCGCACCCGCGGCATCGACGCCCGCGCGTACACCGGCGAGACCGACACCGCGACGAAGCTCGGAATCGAGGAAGACCTCCAGCAGAACCGGATCAAAGCGGTCGTCGCCACCTCCGCGCTCGGCATGGGTTACGACAAGCCCGACCTCGCGTTCGTCGTGCACTACCAGTCCCCCGGTTCCCCGATCGCCTACTACCAGCAGGTCGGCCGGGCCGGGCGCGGCATCGAGCGCGCCGAGGGCATCCTGCTCAGCGGGCACGAGGACAACGACATCCAGGACTGGTTCATCCGCACCGCGTTCCCCGACCGCGAGCAGGCCGAGGCCGTCGTCGCGCTGCTCGCCGAGCGCGCCGAGCTCGTGCCGATCCACCAGATCGAGGACGAGGTGAACGTCCGCCGGAGCCGGCTCACCGGGATGCTGAAGAACCTCGAGGTGGACGGCGCGGTCGAGCGGGAAGGCACCAGGTACCGGCGCACCCTCGCGCCCTGGACCTACGACGAGGAGAGGGTCGAGCGCGTCACTGCCGAGCGACGCCGCGAGCAGATGATGATGGGCGAGTACGTCCACGCGTCGACGTGTCTGATGCAGATCCTCCGCACCGAGCTCGACGACCCTACCGCCGCGCCATGCGGCCGCTGCAGCCGCTGCACCGGCGAGACCCGCTCCGCGGCCGTCGACCGCGCGCTCGTCATCGAGGCACAGCAGTTCCTCCGTGGCCAGACCCTGGTGCTCGGACCGCGCAAGAAGCTGCCGGACATGAAGAACATCGCGAAGACCGAGCAGCTCGCGCAGGGCTGGGCCCTGGCGCGCTGGGGCGACGGCGGGTGGGGTGTTCAGATCAAGGACGAGAAGGCGGCCGGCCACTTCTCCGACGATCTCGTCGCCGCGTTGGCCGAGCTGCTCGTCGGTCAGTCGCCGGAGCCGCCGTTCGAGTGGGTCACGGCAGTGCCGTCACGACGCGCGCCGGACCTCGTACCGTCGCTGGCCGAGCGCGTCGCCGCCAAGCTCGGCCTCCCGTACCTCCCGGTGTTGGAGAAGGCGCGCGATACGCCGCGCCAGCACGAGATGGAGAACAGCGCGCAGCAGGCACGCAACGTCGGTGGCGCGTTCAATGTCACCGGGCCGTTGCCGGAGACCGCCGGGCTGGTCATCGACGACCTCTGGGACTCGGGCTGGACCATGACCGTCGTCGCCCAGGTGCTGCGGGCGAGTGGCAGCGGCCCCGTCTACGGTGCGGTGCTTGCCCAGGCGTAACGACGCTTCACTCGCCGCGATCCTCCTCGCCCAGCGGCTCGTGCCGGCCGCCGCCGAGCCACTCAGGGCCCGCGAGTACTGGACGCTGCTCGACCGGGTCGACGACCCCGGATCGCTGCTCGGCCGCTCCGCCACCGATCTCACCGCCGAGCTCGGCGACGCGGACCTCGCCGCCCGGGTGGTCGCGCGGCTCGACGCGGCCGTCGCGCTCGCGTTCGAGCTCGAGAAGCTCGAGCAGACCGGCGTCGCGGTGGTCGCCTCAGTCGATCCGGACTATCCGGCCCGGCTGCTCGAACGGCTGACCACCGCCGCGCCACCGCTGCTGCACGTGGTCGGGCCGATCGCATTGACCGGCGAGCCGATGCTCGGAGTGGTCGGGTCGCGTGACGTCTCTGCCGAGGGTGTGGAGGTCGCGGCCGACGCGGGCCGGTCCGCGGTGGCGCACAGTTGGGGTGTCGTGTCCGGGGGCGCGAAGGGCGTGGATCGGGCGGCGATGGACGCCGCGCTCGAAGCCGGCGGCACCGTCGTGGGCTTCCTCGCCGACCCCCTCCTGCGCGAGATCCGTGCGCCCGAGCTGCGGCGCGCGATCGGCCGGAACCGCTTGTGCCTCGCCACTCCGTACTCGCCCGCAGCCGCGTACAACGCGGCGAGCGCGCGGGGCCGCAACAAGCTGATCTACGCGATGGCCGAGACGACGCTCGTCGTCGCGGCCGAGGTCGAGACGGGCAGCACGTGGGACGGCGCGGTCGAGGCGATCGACCGCGGTTACGGCGACGTGTCGGTCTGGACCGGCGACGGCGCGATGCCCGGCAACTCCCGGCTCGTCGACCGCGGCGCGCGCGCGATCAACGACCGAGCGCAACTGCGGGACACACCTACCGAGCACAGCCCGTGACCCGGTCGGCACCATCCGAGGTACTGCTTGACGCGGCGTTGCGACTCACCGAGAGTGCGCCTCAGAGAAGGGCAGGCGGGGCAAGGACAACGAGCCTTCTTCAGGCGGGCTCGGTCCCAGGGGGAAGAGACGATGCAGCGGACTTCAACGGGGCTTCGCGCGGCGCGCCGGCGTACGACGTCACTGCTACTTGCGCTCGCGCTTGCACTGACCGGATTGGCGGGGTTGGTTGCCTCGGCCGGACCGGCTGCCGCCGACGCCTGCGACACCATGGCGCCCGGAACCTGGTTGGGCAGCTGGATCTCCGACTCTCAGGCCCTGGGCGGCTCGGTGAAGGCCGACTACAGCTTCCCGGTTGGTGCGGTGAGCGGCGCGATCGAGTTCGTCCATGGCCAATCGGTGGTGGGCGACGGCACCACGATCACCGGCACGCGGACCGGCTGCACCTTCACGGCCACGGTAGGAAGCTCGGTCACCATTACCGGCACCGTCGCGGCCAGCGGCACGCAGATGAGCGGCACCTGGGACTTCTCGAGCGGCTTGGTCACCGGGACCTGGAACCTCGGGCTCACCTCTGACTCGGCGAGCGGCGACGGTTCTGCGACCACGGACGCCGACGGGACCCCCGGACCCACCGCCTCCGACCCGATCGAGACCACGGTGATGTCTCCGAACGCGGGCCCTATCACGATCGACGAGGCGGTTACGGACGGCGGGACGAACCCCGGATACCAGCTGCTCGGCACCTTCGTGCGGATCACAGCACCAACCGCCAGCAAAGACATGCCACTCACCCTCACCTTCGATATCGACGGTTCGCAGACCGCGGGCGTCGATCTCACCTCCAACGCGGAGATCATCGCCAACTTGAGCCCATTTCGGGATGGCACGCGGATCGCGGACAAGTGCACACCAGTGGTAGGAGCGACGACGGCCAACCCGATAACTCCGTGCATCCAGGCGATCGAGACTCCCGGCAACGGACGGGTGCGCATCACGGTGCTCACCGCCGCGGCGAGCCTGTGGTCCTTTGGCGTCCCGAACACGCTCGTGATTCCACCGCCGCCGCCCACTGGACCCGGGCTGCAGGTGAGCAACGTGAGCGTCCGGGAAGGGAACCGCGGCGCGAAGAAGGCGATGTTCGTCGTCACACTTTCGGCGAAGTCCTTGACGCCGGTCACGGTGCACTACGCGACCCAGAGCGCAACCGCGCTCGCGGGGTCCGACTTCACGTCGACGAGCGGCACGCTGATTTTCAGGCCCCGCAAGACCAAGGTCAAGCTCAAGGTGCCGGTGCTCGGTGACCGGGTCCGCGAAGGGACCGAGACGTTCCGAGTGGTGCTCTCGAACCCGACGAATGCTCACATCGTCCAGGGCACGGGCATTGCAACGATCCGGGACAACGACTGACAGCAGGCGGGCGCTCCGCACGAAGCGCGCATCCGGTGCGTGACCTGAATCTCCCAACCTGAATCTCCCCCCTTGACGACGCGTCGAAGTCGTGGCGCGCTGGTACCCACCTGAGTCCCTGACGCCCAGGTCTTTCGGCCCTACGGATCGAGCTCCGGACTCCGTACGTTCGGTCCATGGGTTCGCCGCGGGGGGACAGGATCATGCGCAGCACCGTGAATCGGCTGCCGCTCGCTGCCCTTCTCGTCGGGTCGCTGGCGGCCGCTATCGCGGCGGGCCCGCCGGTGGCTGGTGCCGCCACACCTCCGCTCATGGGCACGGTCTCGTGCACGCTCACCGCCGCGTCCACGTTCACGCCGGCCCTCGGTTACCGCCAGGGCATCGGCGGCAAGAAGGTGTCGCCGAGGGCGAACGCCAAATGGCGGGTCGAGGGCACGCTCACCGCGTGCTCGGGCGCGCAGACCGGGGGCAACCCTCGGCGACCGGGCCCGATCGCGCGCGGGGAGATCCTGTTGAAGGGCAAGGCGGACGGGCATCAGTGCGCATCGCTGACGGCGAACGGGCTGACGGTCTCCTCCGTGCGGATCAAGTGGTTCGACGCGACAGGGAACCGCATGCCCACCACCAAGGCCACCGGGTCCACCACGGTCGCCGGGCTCTACGGGGGCTTTCCCCCGTTCATCAGCCTCGACCCGATCACCCTGGACCCGAGCTACGTCCCGCCCGGCGTCATCACGTTCCACGGTGCCGGCACGGTCAAGGGGACAGCGCGGGCGTTCCCCGGCGGACACGTCACGTTGACCGCGGTCGCAGATCGGGCGCTCGATTCGATGGTCACACCGTGCAACACCCATCAGGTGCCGTCGCTGACGTTCGGCATCGACGGCTTCACGTTCGGCGGGGTCCACGGCCCCTCGTCGCTCTCGATCAGTTGACGCACGCCCACCAAGCAAGGAGCGGGGATGATGGACCGACGTAGCGGGTACCTCTTCATCGGAGCACTGCTGGGCGGCGTGCTCATCCCGTTCACCGCGGGTCAGGTCGCGGACGCCGCGACTCCGCCGCTCACCGGCACCGTCTCGTGCACGCTCAGCGCAGGCTCAGCGCAGGCTCGACGTTCCGCCCCAACGTTGGGCCAGCCGCGTTTGGGTCGAACGGCACGCGGGTGTCCGTCAACGCCAAGGGGAAGTGGAAGCTCGAGGGCATGCTCACCGGTTGTGCAGGAACCCAGAGTGGGGGCAAGCCCCGCGCGCTTGGATCAATCGCGAAGGCACAGATCGTGATGAGGGGCAAGATGGTGAAGCACAGCTGCGCGGACCTGACCGCGCACGGCATCGCGGTGCGCTCCTTGCGGATCAAGTGGCTCAATGCGGCGGGCAGGGTCAAGGGAATCACCAAGGGAGCGGGCAGCGTCAGGGTCACCGGCTTGGGCAATGGGTCCGCGTTTCTCGACTTCCCTTACAACCTCGTGCCGGACCCGAGCTATGTGGCGCCGGGCATCATCACGTTCCACGGGACGGGTACGGCCGCGACCACCGCCCAAGCCTTCCCGGGCCGACCCATCACGATGACTGCCGTCGACGACCAGACCGTCTCGATGATGCCGTACCAGTGCTCAGACAACGACAATCCCGGCCCGCTGACCATCGAGAGCTTCGACTTCCACGGCGTGAACGGCCCGTCGACGATCTCGATCGGCTAGCCCGAGGTCAGGCGGTCTGCGGGCTCGCGGTGGCCGTCGCGCCGATCTGCTCCTCGCGCAGCCCGGCGATGCGGAGGAAGGTCATCTCGACGGGCCGGGAGATGTGGACGACCACGCGGTCCGGTTCCACGTCGACGTCGACCGCGGTCGTGACCGGCAGTCCCGACGCCTGAAGCACCCGGTCGACCGCCGCGCGCGCGGAGTTCGGATCGAGCCGTACCTCCCGCCCCGCGGTGTCGCGAAAGTGCGGCTCGTCGATCGCCGACGCTCCCGCGAGCGCCGCGGAGTCCGCCACGTTCTGAAGATCCCGTCGCGCGGTGAAGAGCCGGGCACCGTCGACCGCCAACCCGGTGAACGCGAGACAGATGATCAGCGCGCCGACGATCACGGCCGACGCCTGACCCGATTCGTTGCGCCTCATGGTTCGCTGCGGTAGCGGTCGATCATCACCACATGCGTCGCCTCGACCGGAATCGACACCGACGACCAGACCGCACCGATGAACGGGATGTGCAGGACCGGCACGTCGGTGCGCACATGCACGGTCAGCAGCTCGCCCCGCGCGCGCGTGCCTTCGACGCTCGCCCGGAGCGAACCCGACGCGAGCCCATGGTTGCGGGCCGCCTGCTCCACCACCAGTGCCCCACGGGTCGAGGCCTCGTCGACGGAGTCCGCCACCACGACCGCGCGTCCGTACTCCCGTGCCGCGGCGCTCGTCGCCAGGGTGGCGCGGTGCAGCGTTCCGAACATCACGATGGCTTGCACGAGGACGCCGAACACCAGGCTGCCGAGGAGCGCGAACTCGACGATCGCGCTCCCACGTTCACGACCGTTCATCGAACACGTCGTCTTCGTCGAACGCGGTTGCTTGTACGTCGAGATCGAATCGGGGCAGGAACGGCACGATCACCGGCGCCGATCCACGCGCCCGCACCGCGACGGTGTCGCCCTCTTGGGCTGCTTCAACCTCGAAGCCCTTGCCGCTCGAACCCAACCCGTCACCGAGCAGCGAACGGGTCTCGGCGACACCGTCATCGAGCGGCCGGCCCGTCTCCGCGGCTGTTCGCGCCCCCTCGTGCACTGCACTGACGGCTACGTCACGCGCCCACACCCACACCGCCATCTGAGCGAGCGCGAGCAGGCACACCACGCTGAGGATCGTCACCGCCAGAAACTCGATCATCGTTGCGCCCGCCTGGTTGCGGGTTCGCGACCTACCCGCGCAATTGGTTGAGGGCATCGGAGACGATGGCGGTCAGGTCGGGCTGGACGATCGCCCACAGGGCCATGACGATCCCAATGCCCATGACCAGCAACATCACCCACTCGGGGATCGATCCTCGTTCGCCATTGCACCGTTCTCGCATCCGTGCTCCCTTCATCGGGCCAACGTCTTGATCGCGACTACACCGGGGTAGAACGCAAAGACGATGGCCACCGGCAAGATGAACCCGACGACCGGTACCAGCATCGAGACCTGCTTGCGTCCCGCGGCTTCGATCACGTCGCGCTTCTCCGACTCACGCACGTCGAACGCCATCGCGCGGAGCGCTTCGGCCAGCGGGAGGCCTCGCTCCTGCGCGGCGATGACGGCTGAGACGAACCGATCGAACGCCGGCAGGCCGAATTGAGCCGACCGGGATTGCAGCGCCTCCGCGAGCGGCACACCACCACGCGCGATGCGCAGCGCCATCCGCAGCTCGGACGCCAATGGCCCACTCCCCGCGTGCGCGACGAGCTCGAGCGCGCCTCGCAGGCTCTCGCCCGCGGTCACCGCGAGACACACCATGTCGACAACCGTCGGGAACTCGGATTGGGCGCGAGCGCGGCGCGCTTCGACCGCGCGGGTCAGCGAACGGTCTCGACCGACGATCCCGATCGCCGCGAACGCGGTGGCGACGACGAGTGCCGCCACCGGAGAGACGTTGCGGCCGGTGAGGGTCAGGCCGATGCTCAGGACGATGCCACCGACGAATCCGGCGACCGCCCACGTGGCCTGCTCCGCCCGGAGACCCGACGGGGTCAGCGTCGAGCCGGAGGCCGAGAGGCGACCGGGAAGATCCTGGCCGTCGTCGCCGAACAGCCGCTGCAGCCGCGCACCGAGATCCTCGAGCAACGGCTGAAACGCCGCCACGACTCCGCGGGCCGTGCTTCGCTCCACGGTCAGCAGCCGCGAGCGGCGCGGGCCGAGCGCACCAAGGTAGGGAGCCAGGCGGTCCACCAGGGTCGGGCGCCGAAAGCGCGGGAGGCAGCTCACGAGCGTCACGACGCCGAGCAGGAACACGCCGACGATGAGCACCGCGCGGAGCGGACTCACCAGGTCTCCATCACGGTTCCAGGAATTGCGCCGGCAAGCACGCGCGGCTCTTCGGGAAGTCTTCCCAACGCGACCATGAGCCGGTAGCCCACGATCGTCGCGGCTGCCCCTCCGGCGAGCACGAGCAGACCCGCGAACGAGTCGTACGCGCGGGCGCCTTGCGGGCGACTCGCGACAAGGACGAGGACCAGCCAAGGCGCGGCCGCGGCGACGCGCGCCGCGACCAGGGTCCAGGACTGCCGCGCCACGATCTCCTTGCGGACGGCGAGATCCTCCCGCAGGAACCCGCTCAGGGTGCGGAGGACACGGCCGAGCTCCCGGCCGCCCACACGATGCGCGATGACGAGCGTGGCGACCACCCGGTCCGCGGTGGGGTCGGCGAGCGCAACGCCGAGGCGATCCAGCGCGCCGACGAAGTCGCCGGACACCCGGTGATCGGCCACCACCGCGCGAAAGGTCGGCCGCAACGGTTCGGGACCGCGCTCGGCGACCAAGGCGACTGCGGCCGGCAACGTGTCCCCGGCGCGCACCGCCCCCGCGAGCAGCTCGATCGCTTCCGGCCAGCACTGTTGCCGGACCCGACGGGTCGCCCGGCGGCGGGACCGGAAGTACGCGATCGGGGCGTAGCTGCCGGCGACGAATCCGACCAGCGCCACTGCGGACGAACCGATGAGCACGATGACGGCGGCCGCGGCGCCCAGACCACAACCAAGGCACGCGGCGACGAACTGCGCGGGTGAGACCGCGCCCAAGCCTCCGGCAACGAGCCATTCCGCGACGTACGCACGGATGCGGTTCGATCGCACCACCGCTTCCGGTCGCGGTGCAGTGCACGCGTCGAACACCAGGAAGACGCCGAGGCCGAGGAGCAAGGCGAGCACGACGCTCATCGCGGCTGGTCCCCACTCACCGCAGGACCTCCATCAGATCGAGACCCCGCTCGGTGAAGCGCTCCAACCCCTGTGGAACTTCGCCGGTCCAGCGCAGGTCGCCGCCGACCCCGGCGAACACCGTCCCGGCCGTCGGATGGTCGCCGTCGCCGACCTGCGGCGCGACGGCCAGGATCTCCGTGATGGCCCGCTGGCCGTCGGCGCGCCGGCAGAACACGACGAGATCGACGCATGCCGCCACGGTCGAGGCAACGAAACGACGATCGATGTTCTCGCCCGCGAGAAGCGGGAGGGTCGTGAGCTTTCGCAGCGCCTCGCGGGCCGAGTTGGCGTGCACCGAGGTCATGCCCACCGCGCCGCTGTTGAGCGCGAGCAACATGTCCAGGCACTCGGCGCCCCGAACCTCGCCCACGATGATGCGATCGGGCCGCATGCGGAGGCTCTCGCGCACGAGGTCGCGCAGCGCGACCGTCCCCTCGCCCTCGAGGTTGGGCTGGCGGCACTGCATCGCGACCACGTCGGGGCGGGCGATCCGCAACTCGAAGACTTCTTCGCACGTGACGATGCGCTCACGCGCGGGTATCGCCGATGCGAGGCAGTTGAGCAGCGTCGTCTTCCCGGCTCCAACCGCGCCGGCGACCACGATCGAGAGCCCGGCGCGCACTGCGAGCTCGAGGAACCGCACCGCCGGCACCGAGCAGGAGTTGAGCGCGACCAGCTCGTCGAGCGACTCCACCCGCAGACCGACGAACTTGCGAATGTTGATCGCCCACTGATCGGTGATCGGCGGGATCACCACATGCAAGCGACTGCCGTCCGGCAGCCGGGCGTCGACGAAGGGTTGGGACCGGTCGAGCCGGCGCCCCGCGCGCGCCAGCATCCGCTCGACGAGCTCTTCGACCTCGGCTCTGCTCAGCACGACCGTCGTCAGCTCGTGATCGCCGCGCCGCGCGGCGAAGACACGGCCGGGCTCGTTGATCCAGATCTCCTCGACCTCAGGGTCCTCGAGCAGACGGGTCAGGGCACCGAAGCCACCGATGCGATGGTGCAGGAGCTCGACGTCGTCGTCGGTGAGCAGCGGCAGACCGCCGGAGAGATAGCGATCGCGGTAGTCGACGACCACCTCGTCCACCAGGAGCGTCAGCTCGGCATCGTGATGCGTTGCGAGCTCACGACGTTGCAGCAGCTCCCGAACGTCGCGTTCGACGATCTCGACGGCGCGCCGGTCCGGAACCTCGGTCGTGCTCATCCCGTCAACGCTCCGACCAGACCATGAAGCTCCCGCAACCAGGGCGACCGGGGCGCCACCGAGCGGAGCGGCCGACCTTCCCAGACGACGCGATCGAAGGACGGCTCGCCGGGCAGGAACGCGATCGGCGGGTTACCGGTCCACTCGGAGAGCTGCGACGAGCAGTCCTGCACGCGGCGCGCGGCCTGTGGAGCTCGGTTCACCACCACCGAGACCTTGCGAATGAGCTCCGGAGTGGCATCGGCCAGCGTCCGGTAGGCGACGATGCCGCGTCGAAGACCGACCGGGTCTCCCGAGATGACCAACAGGATCTCGTCAGCCGCAGCCAAGGCACCGACCGTCATCAGATTGCGCCGGTACGGGACGCGATCGAATGCGAGCTCCTCGTCCTCTTCGATCGGTGCGGCAAGATCGACGATGACCAACGGGCGCGCCGCTCGAGCGGCGTCGAGCACGGATGTCCACGCGCGCTCGCGCACCTCCGGCCAGAGCTCGGCGCGAGCGAGACCCGAGAGCACCGCGCTCCCTCCCGGACCTTGCTGCAAGCACGTCTCGAGCGGGTCAGTCCAGCCTTCGCCGGCCAGGCGGGCGGCCTGGGTCACCGACGGGGACTCGTCCAGCGCCAGGAGCTGCGCGACGGACGCCGACCAAGAGTCCCCGTCGATGAGCAGCACACCGATGTCAGCGCGCGCCGCCTCGACGGCGAGCTGTACCGCGACCGTCGTCCGGCCCGGAGCTCCGGCTCCGCCCCATACCGCGACCATCCGGCTGGCGGTGCGATCCGCATCGGGTCTCGGGGTGGACGCCGCACGGGGTGACCGGACGTGGTCGCCACCGAGCTGGTGCAACACCGCCGACAGCTCTTCGGCGCTGACCTCCGACCCGACGCGGTGCGCCACGCCGATCCGGTCCAGGGGTCTGAGGGCCGGCCCGGTCTCCACGGCGACGACGGTGACGCCGTGGTCGTGGAGCATGCCGACGAGATCACGATCGAGCCACGGGAGGTCGGCGGAGATCAGCGCGACCCGTGGTTCGTCGCGCAGCGCGACGCCGAGGAGCTCGCCGTGGTCGACGCATCGGCGAATGAGCTCGACGCCGAGCTCGCGACGCTGGAGCCCGCGCACCAGTGGTGCTTCCCAGGTGGCCCCGCCCGCACAGGTGATGACACGAATCGGATTCGTCACGGTAGGTCGTTGGCATCGAAGCGCGACCGCACGGGTCGCGGCTCTTTCCCGACGGAGCGAACGACATCCAGCTCCCCGTTGCGGATGGCGAACGCGACGAACACGACGTCGCGCGGCGCAACGGAGATCGTGAGCGCGGCAAGCGCACCTTCGCGCTGGCCGAACAGTCCGTCCGTATGCACGACGTCCACGACTTGCGCACCGGCCGCGACGGTGAGCGTCTTGGCGGACTCGGTTCCCTTGTCGAAGCTGCCGAGCACATCGACCCGGTCTCCGAGCTGGAGGGCACCGCCCAGCGCGTGCTCCGGCGCGATGGGAACCGTGATCTCGCGACCCGCTCGCGCGACCCGTCCGAGCGTCGCGCCGGGCACGAGATCGCCTTCGGCCAGTGGGAACCGCAGGACACGATCGGTCAACGAGGTGCTCGCCGTCACGCGAACGAGCCGATCGAGGACTGCATCGGACGCTTGGATCCGGGCGGTCCCGATGTCGCCGCCGACGAGGACGTGATCCGCGGGCAGATCGCGCGCCGCGGTGTAGACGACGACGGTGTGGTCCGCGCCGGCGGCCAACCTGAGCCCGCCGATCACCGAGAGCGCGACGAGGAGGATGCCGACGACGAGTCTGGTGTCGAGCTTGGGCAGGCGTTGGGTGAGCCGTCGGCTCGGTGAGGCCGCGAGGGTCGTCACCGGCGCCCTGGCCGGTGCGGTTCCGCACCACTCGTGGGATTCGTTACGCTGGGACACGCAACGTGAGGCAACGTCACGGTCTGACCCCAACCGAGGAGCTCGCAGGTGGACAGTCTTCCTCCGCCCCTGCTGAAGCCGGCTGAGGTCGCGGGCGTGCTCAACGTGACCGTCTCGCAGGTGTACACGCTCATGCGGAACGGCGAGCTGCCGGCGCTGAAGATCGGGCGCAAGGGTGTCTGGCGCGTGAGCCGGGAGGCACTCGAGGCGTACCTCGTCGGGCTCACCGACGACGCAAAGGCCCGCACGCAGTAGCTCGTCAAGGCGTCGGCTCCCGGGTGACGCGCACGACGGCGTCGAGCCGCACGTCGTGCACCCGCAAGAGGCGGGTCCGACGGGTTCCGGTCTCCTCGGCGACCTCGCCGACCCGGAGCCAGTCCGCACCCACGCAGAGCAGACGGCCGCGCAGCGGTTCGCCGTCGCCCCCTACGACCGTGACGACCTCGCCGGGGCCGATGCGGCGCAGCTCGTCGACGAAACGGCGGGTGGCGACTCCGGCGGCCACGATCTCGCGGGCCTCGCCCAGCTGCTCGGCCAACGCCGCACCGCGGAGATCGAACAAGCCGTCAGTGATGGCGTCGAACGCGTCCGGCGTCTCGGAGTCCACGGAATCCGTTCCTGGTCTGGAAAGGGTGGGAACGTAGCAGATCGGTTGATACGCCGCGAAGTCCCTTTAAACGAACGGCGCGGGCGAAGCCTTGACAGTCTATTCACGGATATGGGACGGTGCCAAGGTCAACACGAGGCAATAGCACTAAATGTTGTCGATGTTGTCACTGTTGCTCATCAGCTTGCACCTTCGATCGATCGACCCTGGAGCCACGGATGGTTCACGAGACCCGTGCAGGACCCCTCGACCCCGCGCTCGCGGGCGTCGTCGGTGGGGCCGCGGTGGGGGTCGCCGGGGTGGCCGCGGGGATTCTCGGATTGGCCCTTCTGGCGGAGCTGTTGCGGCGCCGCAACCGGGCACTCCGGGTGCTCGCCCTGCTGGATGCCGTGCTTCCTCGTGGGGCGCGAACCGCGGCCGTCTCGTTGCTCGCGGTCGCGGCGACGTTCGTCGGCGTGCGACCGGCCGCCGCGGACGAGAGCGTGCGCGGGTGGCTCGGCCGGCCCACGACGTCGACCTCACGACCGCCGGCGGTTGCCACCCCTGAAGCACTCGACCAGCTGGTCGCGCCGGTCGCGCCACCGGCCGTCACCGGGCCCGTCGTCCTCCAACCGCGGGCAATCGGAGAACATCCGGATGTCGTTGCCGCGCCGCCGGCGGCACCTTCGCCTCCCGTCGTGCCCACCCCGCCGGTCACGCCAACCCCTTCGGTCCCGAACGAGCTCCCCACCTACGTGGTGCAGCCGGGCGACTGTCTCTGGGCGATCGCGGCCCGCCGCCTCGGACCACGCGCCGACGGGCGCGCGATCGACGCCGGGTGGCGTCGCATCTACGACACCAACCGCGCCGCGGTCGGTGACGACCCGAACCTGATTCACATCGGGCTCGTACTTCTGCTTCCCCCGCTCGACGCCCAGCTGTGACACCACTCGAGGAGACCTCATGACCGCGACGCTCGCCATCCGTTCCTGGCCCGACCCCGTGATCGACACGCTGGGCTACGACCCGCGTTCCCTGTACGTCGAACGTTTCTGGTTACCCACGCTCGGGCCGACGAGCCTCTTGCTCCTCCGCCGGATCGCGACCGGGCTCGACGCGCACCCCGAGGGGATCGAGCTCGAGATCGGTGAGCTGTCACAGGCGCTCGGGCTCGGTCATCGCGAAGGCAACTCGTCGCCCGTCGTACGCAGCCTGGACCGGCTGATGCAGTTCGACCTCGCCTGCGGCATGCGCGAGAGCGGGTACGCGGTGCGGCGGACGGTGCCTCCGGTGAACCGTCGGCACGTCGGTCGTCTCCCGGCCCCGCTGCAGGACGAGCACCGCGTCTGGGCCGAGCGCGCACTCGCCGAACCGCCGCTGGCCGGCGCGCGCCGGCGGGCCCGTCGGCTCGCGTTCACCCTGTTGGAGCAGGGCGACGACCTCGACCACGTCGAGCGCGTGCTGCACGACATCGGGTTCCACCCGTCGATCTGCCGGGAGAGCGCGGCCTGGGCGCACGACCGTCACCAGATCGCGTTCGACGCCGCGCTCGCCGCCGAGCAGGACCCGGCCGCCTAGATCCGGGTGAGGGTGACGTGCTCCCGCTCCCCCGCCCGGGCCACGTCACCCTCACCCGCCTTACGCCACGAAACCGCAGGTTTTCGGTGTCGTTTGAACACGTCCCAGCGTGTCGAGACGACACCGAAAGGTGTGTTCCGGGGGGGGGGCGGGGGGGTCAGCGGCGGCCGAACTTGGGGTCGCCGCTCAGCACGAGCAGGGTGAACTGCACGGCCCCGCCCGAGACGATCTTCTTCTTCGAGACGCACGGCGTGTTCGTGTAGCCGAGCTTGGTCTTCTGGCAGATCCCGAGCGTCTGGGTCGGCGACGTCCTCGCGTCACCGCGCTTGAAGATCACGGAATGGACGCCCCGGCCGGCGTGCGCCTGGTCCCAGGTGATGACCACCTTGGCCGGGTGCTTGCGGTCGTTGTAGCCACTGAACGGCGTCATGTTGATCACGTCACCGGAGCACGCCGAGCCGCCGCAGAACGTGCTCGCCTCGGTCGCGGTGCGCGAGATCGACATCGGAACCGACGGCCCCGCCACCGACGCGATCTTCGGCAGCCCCAGCGCGGAGCCGGTGGCCCGCTTCGCCTTCTTGCCCGGCGCGTGCTTCGTCAGCGCCATCAACGAGACGCCGTCGATCGAGCGGCTCGCCTTCCCGGTCCTCGCCGCGTGGGAGAGCGCGACGTGGGTCGTGCCGAGCGCGACCCTCTTCGGCAGCTTGAAGACGACCACGATCGGGTTCGCCGGCGTGGCCTTCTTCCCGCCGGCCGTCGCGAACTTCTCGCCCGGGTGCGCGACACCCGACGCGGTGCCGGCCGGCAGGGTGGCGGGCGAGACCACCGAGATCGTCACCGGCGGCGCGCTGTCATCGGTCCCTCCGCCGACCGTGGAAGCCGCCGCACCACTCGCCACGATCGACGACCCGCCGCCACCGGTGGAGTCCACCTTCACGGTCGCGCTCGCGGTCGCCCCCGGCAGGATCGTGCCGAGCCCGCAGTGCATCACCCCGGTGACAAGCGCGCAGCCGCTGCCCTGGGTCACCGAGGTCTCGCTCAGGTTGCCGAACGTGCCGCTGCCGGAGAGCGAGAACGTGGCGTCGACGAGCGTGGCCGCCGCGGTGCCGGAGTTCTCCACGTCGATGACCCACGAGGACGCGCCACCGGGCGAGATGGTCGTCGGTTGCACGGTGGAGGTCGCGGTGAGCACGTACGGGTCGGCGGCGCTGGACCAGGTGCCGTTGTCTCCCGCCGCCGTGTAGGTGCCCGAGTCGCTCCGGCCATCGGGCGAGATGGTCCCCGTGAACGTCGAGATCGGCGTCACGGTTCCGAAGCTGATGTTCCCGGCGCAGTCGAAGCTGCCGCTCAACGCGTACGGACCTCCACCGTTGATCAGCACCGTTCCGCTGATCCCGCCGTTCGCGCTGTAGCTGACCTGGGAATCGAGCGAGTAGGTCGTGAAGGTGACGTTGCTGAACGCACTGCCGGTCCAGTGCCCGGCGGCCGGAGGCACCGGGCACTCGGCCGCCCCGACCGCGGTGGGTTCTGCCACCCAGATCCCGGCGAGTGCCGTAGCCATCAGGGCCGCGGCCAGCACCGCGCCGAATGCCTGCCGCGCCCTCGTGCCCACTCCCATGCCCATCGCTCCCTGCCCTACTGCGCGACCGGCATTTCTACCACTTCGATCGGCCGGGCGCCCCCGGTACGCTCGAACCGATGTCTGACGACGAGGCGCTCGACACCATCGCGACGTGGCTGCGCGACGCCCGAGCGATCGTGATCCTCACCGGCGCGGGGATCTCCACGGAGTCCGGCATCCCCGACTTTCGCGGCCCCCAAGGCGTGTGGACCAAGAACCCGGCGGCGGAGAAGACCGCGACCCTGCAGCACTACGTGTCGGACCCGGACGTACGGAAGCTCGCCTGGGAGAACCGCCTGCGCAGCGAGATCTGGCAGGCCGAGCCGAACGCGGGTCACCGTGCCGTCGCGGCGCTGGAGAAGAAGGCGGCGGTGCACACGCTCGTGACCCAGAACATCGACGGGCTGCACCTCGCCGCCGGGTCGTCACGCATGCGCTTGGTGGAGATCCACGGCACGGTGCACGAGGCCAAGTGCCTGGAGTGCGGATGGCGAGGCCCGATGGCCGAGACCCTGGCGCGGGTGGAGGCGGGCGAGGAGGACCCGCCGTGCCTCGTGTGCGGCGGGATGCTGAAGTCCGCCACGATCAGCTTCGGCGAGAACCTCGTGCCCGAGGACCTGGACCGGGCCCAACGGGCCGCGGCAAGCTGCGACGTCTTCCTGGCCCTCGGCACCTCGCTCGGCGTCTATCCCGCCGCCGGCCTGCCCGAGATCGCCCGTTCGAACGGCGCCCGCCTGATCGTGTGCAATGCCCAGCCCACCCCGTTCGACACCTACGCCGCCGCTCTCAGCCCCACGCCCCTCGGCGAGCTCCTCCCCGAGCTCGTCGCCAGGGTGTGACTCGCGGCGCGGTGTTGGGAATATCCGACCCCTGCGGTAGCATTTCAACCCTCGACCACCGAAACTCTTCTTGGAGCCCCCGATGCCCAGCTTCCGTGAGCTCCTCGCCGAGACGAAGGCAAGGATCAACGAGATCCCGCCGAGCGAAGCCGAATCCCGTCTCGGCGAGTCCACCTTCCTCGACGTGCGCGAGCAGGACGAGTACGACGCCGGCACGATCCCCGGCGCGGTCCACATCCCGCGCGGCCACCTCGAGAGCCAGATCGAGTCCAGGATCCCGAGCAAGGACACACCGGTCGTCATCTACTGCGCGGGCGGGATCCGTTCCGCGTTCGCGGCGGAGACGATGAAGGAGCTCGGCTACAAGGACGTCGTGTCCATGTCCGGCGGGTTCGGGCAGTGGAAGGACCAGGACCGGCCGTGGATCACGCCGCAGGTGCTCACCGCCGAGCAGCGCGACCGTTACAAGCGCCACATCCTGCTGCCCGAGATCGGCGAGGCCGGCCAGCAGCAGCTGCTCGAGTCCAAGGTGCTGCTGCTCGGCGCCGGTGGTCTCGGCTCGCCCGCGGCGATGTACCTCGCGGCCGCCGGGGTCGGCACGCTCGGCATCGTCGACATGGACGTGGTCGACGCGTCGAACCTGCAGCGCCAGATCCTCCACAACGTGGACCGCATCGGCGAGCGCAAGGTCGACTCGGCGAAGAAGACGCTCACGTTGCTCAACCCGGACGTCAACGTCGTCACCTACGACGTGCGCTTCGGCGCGGACAACGTGCTCGACATCCTCGACGGCTACGACGTCGTCCTCGACGGCACCGACAACTTCCCGACGCGCTACCTGCTCAACGACGCGTCACTCTTGAAGCGGATCCCCGTCGTGCACGGATCGATCTTCCGCTTCGAGGGTCAGGTCACGGTGTTCAAGCCGTACGATGGCCCGTGCTACCGGTGCCTGCTGCCCGAGCCGCCGCCGCCGGAGCTCGCCCCGAGCTGCGCGGAGGCCGGTGTACTGGGCGTGCTACCCGGGATCGTCGGCTCGATCCAGGCGCTCGAGACGATCAAGCTGCTGCTGGACCTCGGCGACCCGCTCATCGGCCGCCTCCTGGCCTACGACGCGCTCGAGCAGTCGTTCCGCACGTTCAAGGTCCGCCGCGACCCGACGTGCCCGGCCTGCGGCGAGAACGCCGGCCCGATCGTGATCGCCGAGTACGACCAGCAGTGCATGCCCCACGCCGTGCTGGCCGACGGCTCCGTCCTCACGCACTGACGTCCGCCCGGGCCGAGCGCCCGGCGCGTGAACCCGGCGTTGACTGGCTGGGATCACCGTGGCCCGCGCCACGGTTCTCACCTTTCGGTGTCGATCGAACACGTTCCAGCGTGTCGAAACGCCACCGAAAGAGGCACAGGGACCGAATTCCCGCCGGGAAGGCGGCCGGGGTCCGCGACTTGGGGAGGGTGCGCCGGTAGTTTGCCCCTTCCTGAGGGCCACGCGGGCGGCTGACCGGGGAGCACCTGCCGTGGGCCGACGCCACCAACGCCGCATCGAACGTGCTGAGCATCTGCGTATCGGTGCCGTGGCCGTGGCCGCCGGGCTGGCGCTCTTCGTGCTCGCGATCGCGCTCCTCGTCACGACCGTCGACGACCGCGAGGCGGGAGCCGGCACTCCGACCGCGAGCCGGCCCGCGCGGGCGAAGCAGAACCCCGCGTTGCGGCTCACCCACACGTTGAAGAAGACCGTCGCGACGAAGCGCCCGCCGAGCCCGTACCCGGATGCGCCGGACGGCACCGGCGCCGGCCGCCGGATCGTCTACTGCATCTCCTGCCAGCGGGTCTGGCTCGTCGAGGACGACGAGTACGTCTCCTCGTACTACGCGGTCTCGGGCCGGCGTGGCTTCCCCCGTACCGGCACGTACAAGGTGATCCGGCGCATCAACCCGGGCATCCACGGCACGCTCCGGCTCCCGTACTTCGTCGGCTTCACCTTCGGGAACTCGACCGACGTCGGCTTTCACGGCATCCCGCTCTCCGGCAGCCACCCGATCCAGACCGACTCAGAGCTCGGCCACTATCACAGCGCGGGTTGCGTGCGCGAGAGCCAGGCCGACGCGCGCCACCTGTGGGACTGGGCACCGATGGGTACGAAGGTCGTCGTTATCGCTTAGGCGCGCGCGGCGTCTTGACTGCCGCGAGGTTCACGCGGATCACGATGCCGACCGCGGGACGCGCCTTGGCGGTTGCCGGCTTCTTCATGCCCGGCAGCTTGGGTGGCTTCGGCGTCCTCGCCTTCGAGTAGCCGACGGACTTCGGCTTCGTCGCGTCGAGGTACTTCTGCAGGTCCAACGCGTCCGTCGCGGGCACGGGAGTTCCCGCGCACGGGAGCACGTGCTCGATGTTCGACGGCTTGCTCGTGGTGAACCGGTTGCCCTCGAAGCAATTGCCCGTGCCCCCGAACCAGGCGAGGTCAGCTTCTCCGGACCCCGACACGACGTTGTCGACCACCCGGTTCCGGTTCGGGAACCAGACCGTCTTGTCCGGGATCGGGACGACCCCGATGCCGGCGATGTCGTGGTCGAACACCCGGTTCTTCGTGACCAGGTCGTCGTTGCCACCGGCCACGAGGATCCCGTTGCCCTGGCCGAGGATCGCGGCGTCGATCGCCGGGGTCTTGGCGTTGTTGTTGTCGTAGACGAGGTTGCCGGTGACAACGGCGTCGTGCTGGGGCGGGTTCTTCTCCCCGTCGCCGCTGTTGGGCACGATGCCGGCGCGGTTGTGCCGCCAGACCGAGTTCATGATCGTGAGGTTCCCGCCCGCGTTGGTGCCGGAGAACCCGAGACCGTTGTACTCGCCGAGCGCATCCCGCACGACGGCGTTGCACGGGTAGCACTGGCCGATGTACACCGCCGCGTCGGGTGAGCCCGAGCCGTAGAGATGCTCGAAGATCCCGTCGGTCGCGTCGAACGCGTAGATCCCGTAGTCGCCGGTGCGGGTCGACGTGAGATACGAGCCGCGGTAGCCCTTCACGCCGGTCCAGAAGAAGCCGTTCTTCGTGAACTTGCGCGCGGTCATGTTCTCGACCGCGACCCCGTTCGCGCCGAGCACCTTGATGCCGTTGTCCATCTTGTAGCCGCCGTCGAGAATCGTCTTGTTGCGATCCAGCCCGCGGATCACGAGGCGCGGGGTCGTGACCGTTACGGCTTCCCGGTAGACGCCGGGCGAAACGAGGATCAACGAGCCGGGCGGCGCCTTGTCCACCGCGGTCTGGATCTTCTTGACGTCCTGCGGCACCTTGATCGTGCGGGGCTTGCCGGACGCGACGCGCTTCGACCGTGGGAGCACGACGGGCGGCACCGTGCTGTCCGCGTTCTTCACGATGAGCGTGCCGTACATTCCCTTGCCCGGCGCGCCGTGAAAGGTGCAGAAGTACCCGTAGGCGCCGGGCTTGTCGAGCTTCTGCTCGAAGTCCCTGCCGGGCTTGATCGTGGGGCTCCGCCAGCCGGTCGACGCCTGGTCCGGGATGACGTTGTGCTTGCTCCGACCCTCGTTCCGCCACTTCACCACGGTTCCGAGATCCACCGTGAGCGTCTGCGGCAGGTAGTCGTTGTCCTTCATCGCCACGGTGACTTCTCGGTAGTCGCTGCCGTAGCCGGCGGCGGGCCGGTGTGCCTGAGGCCGAGCCGACGACGCGGCGGACGCGCCGGGCGCTTCGGCCACGGCGAGCACGACCAGCGCGCCAAGCGCGGCGCCGAACAGGAGGAGTGCCGCGAACCCCGCGCGGCTGATGCGGGTCAACTCTTGCCGTTGCCGGCCGCGGGCTTCGTGTAGTCGCTCAGGAGCTGGGCCAGCGTGCGCACGCCGAAGCCGGTGCCGCCGCGCACCATGACGCCGTCGTCCTTCGCGGCGCGGGCCGGTCCCGCGATGTCCAGGTGCACCCACGGCACCTCGCCCACGAAGGCGGCGAGGAACAGACCAGCGGTGAGAGCGCCGCCGTAGCCCCCGGTGCCGATGTTCTTGAGGTCCGCGATCTCGGACTCGATCAGCTTGTTGTACTCCTTGGGCAGCGGCAGCGGCCACACCGATTCGCCGGCGTTGTCCGCCGCTTTGCGCACCTGCTCGCCCCAGCTGTCGTTCGTGGCCATCAGGCCCGCGATCTTCTCGCCGAGGGCGACGACGCACGCGCCGGTCAGCGTGGCGAGGTCGATGATCGCGTCGGGCTTCTCCTCGGCCGCCAGTGAGAGGCCGTCGGCCAGGATCAGCCGGCCTTCGGCATCCGTGTTGAGCACCTCGACCGTCTTGCCGTTGCGGATCTTCAGCACGTCACCCGGGCGGATCGCGGTACCGCTCGGCATGTTCTCGACCATCGGCGTGAACGCGACGACCTTGGTCTTCACACCGAGGTCCTGGAGCACCGACATGGCGCCGATCACCGCCGCCGCACCGGACATGTCGGTCTTCATCGTCTCCATGCCGGACGCGGTCTTGAGCGAGAGGCCACCGGAGTCGAACACGACGCCCTTGCCGACCAGCGCGACCTTCCCCTTCGCCCCGGCCGGGGAGTAGGTCATCTTCACCATCCGAGGCGACTGCTCCGAGCCCTGACCCACTCCGAGCACGCCACCGAGCTTCGCCTTCTTCAACGCGGCGACGTCCAGCACCTCGACCTTCACACCCTTGCCCGTCAGCAGCGTCTTCGCGGCCCGCGCGAACGCGGCCGGTGACTTCTCACCCGACGGCGTGTTCACGAGGTCACGCGCCCACATCACCGCGTCGCTGACCGTGCTCCCCCGCGTGAGGCCCGCTTCGACCTTGGCGCCGCCGCGACCGAGCACGATCACCCGCTTGAGCTTCGTCGGCTTCCCATCGCTCTTGTACGGGAGGTACTGGTAGCTCCCGAGCGCGAAGCCCTCGGCAATGGCCTGGGCGGTCGCGGTGCGGTCCAGCTCGGGCACCGCGTCCAGCAGTGTCGTCGCGACGGTACGGACCTTGGACGAGCGGCGGGCGATCGCCGCGGCCGCGTTGCGCACGTCGTCGAGCGTCTGCTCGTCCCGCTTCCCCAACCCCACGAGGACCGCGGCCTTCGCGCCGAGCGCACCGCCGGTCGGCACCGCGAGCGTCTGGCCGGCCTTGGCCTCGAACCCGGCCTCCTCCATGAACGCGTCCAGCCCGCCGCCGAGCGCCTGGTCCACGAGATCGGTTCCGGGGCCGAGGTCGCGTGGCTCGAACACGGGCACGGCGAGCAGGTCCGCCGCGACCTTGTCCGCGGCGCTGTTCGAGAGCTTGAAGGTGACGGGCACGAGAAGCCTCCGTTGCGGTCTGGTCGGGCAGGGTGCGGGCGGGCTGTGGGTCGATGCGTATCAGGGATCGGCGTGGTCGGCCCGGGCCGGACGGAACTCGCCCTCCTGCCACCGGGCGAGCGTCCAGCACAAGTCGGCGAGACGGTTCAGGTACGGCACGACCTGGCTGTTGGGGCCGAGCCAGCCGTCCGTCGTCGCGGTGACCGACTCCCGCTCCGCGCGACGCACGACGGTGCGGGCGAGGTCGAGCGCGGCCGCGACGCGGTTCTCGCCCGGGAGCACGAACTCGGTCGGCGGCTCGAAGCGGTCGGTGGTCGAGTCGATCAGTGGTTCGAGCGATGCCACCATCTCGGCGGTTACGAGCGTGGTGCCCTCGGTGAGCTTCCGGCGATTCTCGGGCGCGGTCGCGAGCTCGGCACCGACCACGAAGAGCTCACGCTGCAGCCGCACGAGCAGCACGGCCAGCTCACCGTCCGCATCGGTCTCGGCGCGAGCGAGACCGAGGGCGGCGACCGCCTCGTCCGTGGTGCCGTACGCAGTGGGGCCCGGTGCGTCCTTCGACACCCGGCCGCCGTAGAGCAGGCCGGTGCTGCCGTCGTCGCCCTTGCGGGTATAGACCTTCATCCGAGCCGGAGTCTACGGCTCCGTCTCCACCATGGCCCTGCCCAAGCGAGGTGCAGCACGCGGGGCACGCCTCGGGGCGATGCCCGCTTTCCGGCAGTCCTGCGCACCATAATGGGGCTCATGGCAAACCTTCGCGGTGGTCAGCGCGCGCTCGTCGTCGCGGTGATCCTGTTGAGCGTCATCGCGGCCGCGTGCGGCGGTTCGTCGTCGAAGGACTCGAGCAAGCCCTCGGCGCCCGCCAAGTCCCCGACCCGCGAGAACGTGACCTTCTACTACCAGCAGATCCACTCGGGCCGGGACCTCTCGCGGCTGGGCAAGGTGAAGCTCGTCGTCGCGTCGCCCCAGACCAACGGCAAGGAAGCCGCCGCGCTGATCAAGTCCACCGGCGCGAAGGCGTACCGCTACATCCAGACCTACTGGCTGCCGACGACCGGCTACTCGGACGACCCGGGCGCGACCAACGAACCGGATTGGCACTTCTGCACCGATGGGAACCAACCGGCGGTCGGGCGAACGGACCGCCAGGGTCGCGACTGGTACTTCTACGACATGAACGAGCGTGCCTCGCTCGACCACCTGAAGGCCCGGCTCCAGGCCGTGAAGGCCGAAGGGTGGGACGGCGTGTTCTTCGACCGGGGTTTCGCCGCGCTCACCGGGAACGACGACCCCTCGAACAAGAGCGTCTGGGACCAGGTCTCCACCTGCACCCAGAACCCCGTGACTCCGGGCGCGACCTTCGCCGACGCGTACGTGGGCGCAACGCGTGAGGCCCATGATGTCGGGCTCGAGATGATGATGAACTACGGCATCTCGCCGTTCGACCACTCCACCCCGCTGCGGCCCGACTCGAAGTCCAAGGCGTGCCAGCAACGCAACTACCAGAAGTGTCCGCAGCTGAACGACGTCTGGCCGGGGCTCGACTGGGTGCTGGACGAGGGCATCTCGCATCCCAAGGACACGGCGTTCCTCGGTGACTACGAGACCAACCTCACCATCGAGCGCGAGGCAGACAAGGGGCACCGGACCGTCGGGCTCCTCACGACCGGCTCGCTCGGCGAGAACAACCGGACCAACGTCTTCTTCGAGTGGTCCAAGGTGAAGCTGTTCGACATCCCACTCGCGGTGAACACCGGGGAGGGTGGCTGCCAGGGCCAGACCGTTGCGGTCTGCAACCGCGCCCGCCTGTATCCCGACCTCGCGAACGTCGCGTTCGGCACGCCGGTGGCCGGGCAGCCGGCGAAGCAGTCGTGCCAGGCGAAGTCGAAGGTCAACTGCCTGTGGGTGCGCCGCTACTCGGACGGGATGTCGGTCGTGAACGTGAGTGACGGCTCCGTCACCACGTCCCTCGCACTCGGCGTGGACGGCTGCCGGGTCGTGACGAGCGTCTACAACGGCCAGGCGCTTGACGGCGGCAAGTGCGTCAAGAAGGTCTCGATGACCATCCCCGCGTGGTCGGGACGGCCGTTGACCTACTCCGGCAGCTAGATGACGATCGTCCTCCTGGGGGCCCTGGGCGTCGCCGTCCTCGTGCTCCCCGGTTTCGGCGTTCGCAGCGTCCTGCGCCGGCCACGGGCCGGAGGGATCGACGAGCTCGAGCTGGCGATCGGCACGACCGTCATCGCGACCACCGTCCTCGGCGCCGCGCTCATCGGGCTCGAGGAGTTCACCGCGTCGCGCATGGCCGTTCCGTTCGCGATCCTCGGGTTGGCCGGCATCCCGCGGGCGGTGGTCTGGGCCTGGCCGCTGCTGCGGCGGCCGGCTCCGTACGTGCTGCTGGCGCTCACGACCCCCTGGGCATGGAACGCCCTGCGCGCCGGCTTCCCGCCCGCCGGACTCTTCCAGTGGTACTACTGGGATATCGGGCGCCAGCTCTCGCAGACCCACGGCATCCCGAGCTACGTCACCGAGTTCGGCGTGCACGTCCGCTGGTTGCCGGACTACCTGGTCTTCAACATCCTCGCCGAGACATACCACGGCATCGCCCGGCTCGGCAGCGAGGCGGACCAGCTCTCCGCGTTCCGGATCTCGCTCGCGCTGCTCGGGATCGTCACCGTGTACGGAGTGCTGCGGCTGTGGATCAGGTCGTGGACCGCGCTCGTCGGAACCGCGCTCGTCGTCGCGACCGTGGCGTTCGCGGACAAGTTCAACACCTTCAAGCCCGAGTCCTACGGCATCATTCTCGGTCTCGTCGTCGTCCGGCTCGGGGTGCGTGGAGTACGCCGGCGCGACCCGATGCTGCTGCTCTTCGCCGGCACGATCCTGGGTCTCACCTTCGGTGTCCACGCGATCGGTGCCGTGATCGCCGGCATGCTGCTCGCCGGTGCAGTGGCGGCCGAGCTCATCACCGTCGCCGAGCAACGCCGGCGATCGACGCTCCTGGCCCTGCTCCTGGCCGTCGTGCTGGCGCTCGCGGTCACCGCGGGGACGGGTTGGGCGTTGCAGGGCCGCACGCTCGTCATCAGCGACGCGTCCAACCCGACCCGGCGCGCCGACGGGCGAGACCCGACGTTCCTGTTCCTGGAGCGCAATGCCGGACACTTCGGCAAGGTGCACGCCCCCGAGCTCGCGAACGAGCTCTCGGACAACCTGCAGACCCCGTGGGACGGCTTCGACATCGCGTCGGGTTGGGGGGTGCTGCTCGGCATCGGGATCATCGGCGGCATCGTCATCGGGTTGACGACACGACGGCGAGGATTGCAGCAAGGCGTGATCGCGATCGTCGTCTTCGGCGCGCTCCTCACCGCGGGCGTCGTCTACTTCGCGGCCTCGTACGACACATTCGTTCCCCGCCACACGGGCCTCGGAAGATTCGTGCAGTACGCACCACTCCTGCTCGCGATGCTCGCGGCGATGGCCATCGAGGGGATCACGCTCCGGCTCGAGTCACTCACGATCACCACCCGGCATCGGCTGGTCGCGGGGATGGGCGTGGCGGTCGTGGTCCTGAGCTCGCTCGCGCTCGGCATCTCGCTGACCCTCAACCGCTACCGCACCCAGAACGAGCTGCCGAGCTCCGGCGCGCGCGTCCTCGATCAGCTCGCGGCGCGCGCCAAGCCCGGTGAGGCCGTGCTGGTGAACGCGGGCACCCGCGGGATCTTCGAGTTCTGGACCGGCATGGAGGACCCCCTCGAAGCGCGACAGGCGCTCATCGAGAACCCGAAGTTCGTCGCCCACGCCACCGCGCTGCTCGAGGACACGGACCGCTTCTTCCGCGGGACCGGCGCACCGGACCTCGCCGACCGGCTCGGCGTGAACTGGATCGTCGTCACCCGCCGGCCGAGCGATCTCGGTGCCGGTGCGTCGTACGGGTCGCCGCCCGCACGGTGGACCGTGCCCGGCTTCACCGCCCAGCACGCGCCGGACGGCTTCGTCATCCTCCATCGCACGACCGCGACCGCGGGCCGCCGGTTCACCGGGCCGGCGCAGGACCGGACGGCGCAGACGCTGCTCGTGCTGGCCGGCGCGGCGGCCATCGTCGCCGCCACCGCGTCGGCGTGGAGGCGAGCCGGACGGCGGCCGGCGGGCAACAGGGGACGGCCGGGGCCGGCCGAGCCCGAACCGGAGCCGAGCGTCACTGAGAACGTCTGACGACCCGGTAGAGACGGAACCCGGGGTTGGCCTGCAGGAGGTGGAGGTCCCGCCGCTGCTGGAGCGCGTCGAGATCGGTCGGCATCACGAACGGCGTGCCGAGGTTCCAGTCGCCATCGGTGACGGCCAGGACGTATGCCGGGTCGCCGGGGATCGTCCGGCCCGGAGTCGCGGGCGCGGCGAAGAACCGGCGCGCTTCGTCGAGTGACCGATTCGCCCGCTCGAGCAGGCGCGACTCGGTGTACGGCGCGCGCCCCTCGACGACCCCGCGGGCCCCCAGGACGGCCCGCAAGAACCCTTCGGTGTAGCTGTTGGCCAACACCACCGACCGCGGCGGCAGGTTCAGCCCCCGCAGCACCGCGAGACGGTCGGCCGCCGGTCGCTGGTGCGCGTAGGCGTCGACCGCATCGAGACCATGCACGATCGCACCCGCGCCGATCACCACCAGCACCCCGGCCGCGATGGCGCGGACCTTCGCCCGCGACGGCAGCGACACGACGACGGCCGCAGCAACCGGAAGCAGGACGATGGCCAGTGGGAGCAACCGGCCGAACCCGGTACGTCGCGGCACGTACGTCGACCACGTCTGCGTGAACCAGACCGAGACGGCGAGCACCCCCGCGTAGGTCGCGAGCACGAAGGCGAGGCATCGGACCGCGAGCGCGCGGCGCTCGGAGGTCCCCACGAGCGCGCCGACGACCAGTCCGAGGAGAACCAGGACGGCGGTGGCGGCGTGCCAGTGCCAGCTGAGCCCGAGGAAGCCTCGCTCGAACGACACGCGGGCGATGGTGGACGTCGATGGCGGCCCTCCCGGCAGGAACGCGCCGGCGCTGCGGGACTGGAACAGCCAGGTGGGATCGGTGCCGCCCACGATCTCCGGCAAGCCACCGAGCTTCGTGACCCCACCGAGGTTGCCGCCGAACACGACACCGCCGACGAGCCAACTGCCCACGACCGCGACGAGCAGGAGGCCGACCCGGATCGACGCGTCGCGCACGCCGTGCGCGACGTTCGTGCCCGCCAGCACCGTCGCGCCGACGAGACAGAGCGCGAGCAGCCAGACGATGCCGTGCTCCTGGCCCAGGGACAGCAGCGCGAAGCCGGCGGCGACGAGATCGCCGGTGCGCCGCTGGTCGAGCCAGCGCCGAGCGAAGAACGCGGCGAGGAACGCGAGCGCGTAGCCCGCGGCCTCGGGCCGGAACGAGCTCAGCTTCGAGACGTAGATGTCCAGCGCGAAGAAGAGGAGCACGGCACCGGCCGCGGCGGTTCGGGTCGCCCCCCAGGCACGGGCGAACAGGAACAGCGCGATGCCGGAGGCGACGAGCGTCACGGCCTCCACACTCTGCGCCGCGGCCAACCCCGACGCGCGGCCCGCCGCGGCGACCACGAGCACACCGGTGCCGGCGGTGAAGGCGCCGTAGTCGTCGAGGAACGGGACCCGCCGAGCCCATTCGTAGGACCACATCGGCACCGCGTGGGCGGCAACGGTGTCGCGCACCTGCTGCCAGTAGTACCAAGGGGTCGGCTGTGCGAACGAGTCGCGGTTCGTCACGAGCTGACCGAGCAGCGGGATGGCCGCAACCAGCGCCACCGCCGGCGCGAGCAGGAGGGACGCGCGTTCGCGGCCGCCGACGACGACGCGGATGCCTGCCCGTCCGGGACCCACGAGAACGACCAGCGACGCCACGGCGAGCACGAGGCCGATGACGACGACGGGCACCTCCCGCAGCGCTTCGGCCTTCACGACCAGCTCGCTGCCCAGCAGCCACACCGAGAGGCCGGCGACGAGCGCGACCGCGAGGAAGCGCTCCGCGGTGTCCCCCACCTCTCCCCTGCGGCACGCCAGGGCCCCGAGGGCCAAGCCGGGGAGGCCGATCCAGGCGGTGAGCGCGAGGAGCGTCCGGAGCAGGGTCACGTCGTCCCCGTCCGGTTCACCTGCGCCAGGTGCGTACGACCGCTCCGAGGTAGCCGATCGGGTAGCCGAGGCGTCGCGGCTTCTTGCTGTCGCCGTGGCTGCGGGACTGGATGTGCACCGGCACCTCGCGGATGCGCAACCCGCGGCGCGCCGACTCGATGATCAGCTCGGCGGCGGAGAAGCGCGGCTCCTCGAGCCGCAGCTCGGCCAGCGCGTCGCCCCGGATCGCGCGGAACCCGTTCGTGCAGTCCGTGACGCCGGCACCGCTCGCGCCGTTGACGACTGCCGTGAAGAACCGGATGCCGGCGTCGCGCGCTCCCCCGGCGTCGTCGTACTCACCGAGGTAGCGGGAGCCCTGCACGTAATCGGCCTCACCGGCGAGTATCGGCTCCAGGAGCTTCGGCAGCTCGCTGGGTGAGTGCTGGCCGTCGGCGTCCATCGTCACGACGATCGCGGCCTTGCGTTCAATGGCCAGGGCGAAGCCGGTGACCAGCGCGTCGCCCTGGCCGCGGTTCACCTCGTGGCGCAGCGCGGTGTACCCGGCCCGCTGGACGACCCCTGCGGTGTCGTCCGTCCCCCCGTCCACCACCACGATCGGCGCGACCCGGTGGCCGAGCAGCTCGCGCGGGAGGCCGTCGAGCACCGCACCGATCGCCTCTTCCTCGTCCAGTGCCGCCATGACGATCGCGATCGTCGGGTCCGAGTACGGAATCGTGTCCTCACCGTCCACCCGCGCGAGTGCATGGGCGCGGACGAGGTCGCCGAGCTTGCGGTCCAGCGTGCGGACGCGGGCGCGGTCGGCTCGTCGTTCGAAGACCGCAGCCGCGACCCCGAGCGTCGCGATGCCGGCCAGCACCGCCGTGCGGATCCTCATCCGCGTGCCGCGCTCACGAACCAGTCGCGGGTGCGAGCCAGACCGTCGGCGAGACCCGTGACGGGGTCGTAGCCGATCCCGGCGCGGGCCTTGCTGATGTCCGAGAAGCTACGGGCGATCTCGCCGGCGCGGGCCGGCTCGTACCGGATGTCGATGTCCCGATCCGGGAAGAGCTCGAGCAGGTGGTCGACGAGCTCGGTCACGGAGGTCTCGACGCCGGTGCCGAGCTGGTAGAGCTCGCCGACCGGCTTCTGCTCGATCACCGCGAGCACGGCTTGGCACAGATCGTCGATGTAGAGGAAGTCCCGTGTCTGGCTACCGTCGCCGTAGACCACGAGCGGCTCGCCATCCATGATCCGCTTCATGAACAGCGCGACCACACTGCCCTTGTGGTAGCTGTACGGCCCGTACACGTTCGTGAAGCGCAGCGCGGTGGCCGCGAGCCCGTACGAGCCTGCGAACGCCGAGCAGTACCCCTCACCCGCGAGCTTCGACGCGCCGTACGGGGACAGCGGGCGCGCCGCGAGCTTCTCGTGACCCGGCGGTTCGACGGAACCGAGCGGAGCACCGGACGACGCGAAGACGAAGGCCGATGCACCACCATCGCGCGCGGCGAGCAGCGCGTTGAGCGTGCCGCCGACATTGACGTCCGAGTCGTGTCGTGGATCCTCGACCGAGCCGATCACACCGGTGTGGGCGGCGAGGTGCACGACCGCGGCCGCGCCCTGCACCGTCTTGGCAAGCGCACTGGCGTCCCGGACGTCCCCCTGCACGACGAAGTCGTACCCGGCGGCGTGCGCGTCCCGCGGCCGGCCGGTGGAGAAGTCGTCGAAGGCCACGGTGCGGTACCCGGCGGCGGCGAGGTGGCGGCCGACGTTGACCCCGATGAATCCGCAGCCGCCCGTCACCACCACTGTCGGCGCGTCCGAGGACCGCGCGGCTCGAGGCCCATCTGTCACGGGCGGGAATCTACGGCATCCAGCGCGTCAGGGTGCGCGTTCACCGAGGTTTTCGGGGCCCGAACATGGTGCGGGCGACCTACCGCCAGGTGGTGGCGGGGTCGATCGCCCGCAGGCTGACCCGGTCCTTGAACCGCTCGACGGTGTGCAGCATCGTCTCGATGAGCTCGTCCGACAGCAGGCGCGGCTTGAGACCGAGGTCGATGAGCCCGGTGTGCGTCGGGTTGTAGTAGTGGTCCTCGAGCTCGACGCGCGGGTTGTCGCAGTGCTCGATCCGGGCGTTGTAGCCCAAGCTGTTCGCCGCGTCGCACACCTCCGTCGCGAGCTGCATCACGGAGAACGTCTCGGTGAACTGGTTGAACACCCGCATCTCGCCCTCGTTCGCCGGGTTGCGGCTCGCGAGCTCGATGCACTGCAGCGTGTCGCGGATGTTCAGGAAGCCGCGGGTCTGGCTGCCGTTCCCGTAGACCGTGATGGGGTGGCCGATGACCGACTGCACGCAGAAGCGGTTCAGCGCGGTGCCGAAGAGCTCGTCGTAGTCGAAGCGCGTGAGGAGCTGGTCGTCGAGCTCGGTCTCGTCGGTGTGGATCCCGTACACCACACCCTGGTTGAGGTCCGTGGCCCGCAGCCCCCAGATCCGGCACGCGAAGTGCAGGTTGTGGGAGTCGTGGACCTTCGACAGGTGGTAGAAGCTGCCGGGCAGCTTCGGGAAGGGCAGCCGATCCGTCCGGCCCTTGTGCTCGATGTCGATGTAGCCCTCTTCGATGTCGATGTTCGGGGTGCCGTACTCACCCATCGTCCCGAGCTTCACGAGGTGCGCGTCCGGCGCGACCTCGTGCATGGCGAACAGCACGTTGAGCGTGCCTTCGACGTTGTTGCGCTGGGTCTCCCAGGCGTGGTCCCGGTCGATCATCGAGTACGGCGCCGACGGGATCTCGCCGTAGTGGATGATCGTGTCCGGCGCGAACTGCTGCATCAAGGCGCGCAGGCGGGGGTAGTCGCAGATGTCCATGACCTCGGCGAGGATCTCCCGACCGGCGAGCTGGCGCCAGGCCGCGATGCGATCCATCAGCGGGCTGATCGGCATCAAGCTGTCGGTACCGCGCTCCAGATGGTGGGCCCGGCGCGTGAAGTTGTCGACGACCATCACGTCATCGCCGCGGCGCGAGAAGTGCATCGCGGTCGGCCAACCGAGATACCCGTCTCCACCCAGGACCAGGATTCGCATATATCCCCCGAGATTGTGCAGGGCGACCGGCGCAGCATTTACCGGCTGTCGCTTCCGTACGGGCTCGGGGCAGGCTATCCGGCCGGTCGACCTATTTCGGGAATGCTCCCCGCCTCACCGCGCCGCAGCGGTCCCGCGAGGAGCAGTGCCATGGCTCCCGATGCGGTGACCGCACCCACGAGAAACCCCAATTCGACCCGCAGCAGCAGGTCGTGGCCGAGGATCGTGACCACCGTGAGCGCCAGGATCCCCACTCCCCACCCGACCGCGACGCGCGCTTGGTGACGGAGCGCGATCAGGGCCTGCGAGAGCGTGAGTGCCAGCAGGTAGATGCAGGAAGCGGCCGCGAGCAGGGCGAGGTCCCGGCTCCCGAGGGCGAAGTCCGCGCCGAAGAAGACGCGCACCACTGCCGGGCCGAGCAGCCACGCGCCGAGAGTGGCCACCACGCAGAGGACCCCGACCGCCGCGGTCATGCGACGGGTCTCGGCGCCGAGGTCGCGCATCTGCCCCGCGCCCGCGTGACCGGCGAGACGCGGCAGCAGCGCGGCCTGCACCCCCTGGAACAGGAACACCGGGATGCGCGCGATCACGAGACTCGCGAGGAACTGACCGGTCGCCTCGTCGTTCTTTGCCGGCGCGAGGATCTGCACGAGGATCGGTCCGGTGTTGATGAGCGCCTGCGCGAAGAGAGATCCCGCGAGCAGCCAACCGAATGCGCGCGACAGCTCTCGCCACGGTGCGGGTGGTCCCGGAGTCACCAGCCCGTCGCGGCGGCGCAGCGAGACGAGCACACCGAGGTAGGGCGCGACACCGAGCACGATCCCGTACGGACCCGCGGTCGCGACACCGACCGCGGCCAGCACGGCCGTCGCGAGCAGGCGGCTCCCCGCCTCCCCACCGAGCAGGATCCCGTAGGGCGAGAAGCGCGAATTGCCGGCGAGCACGCCTCGCACCAGGTACTCGATCGTGTAGCCGGCGAGCAGCAGGATCAAGCCGACGAGCAGGAGCGCTTCGTTGTCGAAGAGGTCGTTGACCAGCCAGGGACCGGCCAGGAGCGCCCCGGTGACGAGCACGCCGGCGAACCCGAGGGTGCCGATGGTGGCGCGGCGGATCAGCGGCGCGCCACCGACTCCGCGCGCGGCGCGGCTGGCGAGCGCGCGCGAGACCTCCTGCTCGATGGGTAGGCACGCGCCGTTGCCGAGCAGGAACCCGAGCGCCCACAACGCCGACAAGCCGCCGTACCGTTCGGGACCGAGCGCCCGTCCGGTGATCGTGAGGAACCCGTAGCTCGCGACGCCGCTGAAGAGCACCCAGGCGCCGACGACCCCCGAACCGCGAGGGAGGATCGACGTCGCCCGCGCGAGCGCCCGGCGCGGGCCGGCCGAGGTCACTGGCGTTCCTCCTGGGACGTCGACGAGATCCGAGCCGGCAGTCCACCGGGGCGCCGCGCGGGCACTCCGCGAAAGGACACCGGCCGGGCGGGCACCGGACGATCCGATCGTAGTGTCGGGCTCCGCGCCGGCCCGGTCGCTCGAAACCGGCGCCGCGGCCATCTCCGTGGGCACTCCCCGTGGCCGGCAGTAACCTGTCGGCCCTGATGTCCGACTTCCTCAGCGCTCTCCAAACGCGTGTGCTCGTCCTCGACGGGGCGTTCGGGACCTGGGTCCAGGCCCAGGACCTGTCCGCCGCCGACTTCGGGGGCGAGCAGCTCGAAGGTTGCAACGAGAACCTCGTGCTGACCCGCCCCGACCTCATCGCGGCCATGCACCGCGAGTACTTCTCGGTCGGCGTCGACGCCGTCGAAACCGCCACATTTGGTGCCTTTGGCCTCGTGCTCGCGGAGTACGGGATCGCGGACGTCACCTTCGACCTGAACGTCGCCGCGGCGCGCATCGCCAAAGAGGTCGCGGCCGAGTTCTCGACCCCGGAGCGCCCGCGCTGGGTGGTCGGGTCGATGGGCCCGGGCACCCGCCTCCCCTCGCTCGGCGCGATCAAATTCGCCGAGCTGCGCGACGACTACCAGGTGCAGGCGGCCGGCCTCCTCGAGGGCGGCACCGACGTCCTGCTCGTCGAGACCGTCTACGACCTGCTGCAGGCGAAGGCCGCGATCGCCGCCTGCCGGCGCGCGATGAGCGACGCGGGCCGCACCGTGCCCCTGATGGTGCAGGTCACGATGGAGACCACCGGGCGGATGCTCGTCGGCTCCGAGATCGGTGCGGCCGTGACCGCGCTCGAAGCGATGAGGCCCGACGTGCTCGGCCTGAACTGCGCGACCGGACCGGCAGAGATGACCGAGCACCTCCGGTATCTCAAGGAGCACGCGCGCACGTTCCTCTCCTGCTTGCCCAACGCGGGCCTGCCGTCGGTGGTCGACGGCCACACCCACTACGACCTCACGCCGGACGGTCTCGCCGACGCGCACGAACGCTTCGTCGGCGAGTTCGGGATCAACATCGTCGGAGGTTGCTGCGGGACGACGCCCGAGCACCTCCGCGCCGTGGTCGAACGGATTGGCTCCGACCACGCCCCAACGCCTCGCGACCCGGTCTTCGAGCCCGGCTGTTCGAGCATCTACTCGCACGTCCCGTACCACCAGGAGCTCGCGTACCTCGCGGTCGGCGAGCGGACCAACGCCAACGGGTCCCGGAGGTTCCGTGACGCGATGCTCGAGGGCGACTGGGACACGTGCGTGCAGATGGCCCGTGAGCAGGTCAAGGAAGGCGCGCACGTCCTCGACGTCTGTGTGGACTACGTCGGGCGGGACGGCACGCTGGACATGGAGGAGATCGCGTCTCGGTTCGCGACCCAGGCCGCGCTGCCGCTGGTGTTCGACTCCACGGAACCGTGGGTCGTCGAGGCCGGGCTGCAGCACTCGGGCGGCAAGGCGATCCTCAACTCCGCCAACCTCGAGGACGGCGAAGCAGAAGGCTCCCGCCTGGACCGGATGATGACGCTCGCCCGCGACTATGGCGCCGCCGTCATCTGCCTCGCGATCGACGAGGAGGGCCAGGCCCGGGACGCGGACTGGAAGATCCGGGTCTGCAAGCGCATCTACGACCTCGCGATCGGGCGGTACGGCATCGACCCGACCGACCTGATCTTCGACATGCTCACCTTCCCGCTGGGCTCGGGCCAGGAAGACCTGCGCAAGGACGCCATGGAGACCATCGAGGCGATCCGGCGGGTCAAGGCCGAGCTTCCCGGCTCGTCGACCATCTTGGGACTCTCGAACGTGAGCTTCGGGCTCAACCCTGCGATCCGCCACGTGCTGAACAGCGTGTTCCTGCACGAGTGTCGTGAGGCCGGTCTCGACGCGGCGATCGTGCACGCGGCGCGGATCATGCCGATGCACAAGATCGACGAGAAGGCGCGCGAGCTCGCGCTGGACCTCATCTACGACCGCCGCCGCGACGACTACGACCCGCTCACCGAGCTGATGGCGCACTTCGACGGGGTCGAGGTCGGCACGGTCGAGCGCGAGGACCGCTCGGGATGGCCGGTCGAGGACCGGCTCAAGCAGCGCATCATCGACGGCGAGCGCGACGGCCTCACCGATGAGCTCGAAGAGGCGCTGGCGAGCGGTCGCAAGGCGCTCTCGATCATCAACGACGTTCTCCTCGAGGGCATGAAGGTCGTCGGCGACCTGTTCGGCAAGGGCGAGATGCAGCTCCCGTTCGTGCTGCAGAGCGCGGAGACGATGAAAGCCGCGGTCGCGTTCCTCGAGCCGCACATGGAGAAGGCCGACGCCGGCGGTAAGGGCGTCTTCGTCATCGGGACGGTCAAAGGCGACGTCCACGACATCGGCAAGAACCTCGTCGACATCATCCTCACGAACAACGGCTACGAGGTGCACAACATCGGGATCAAGCAGCCGCTGCAATCCTTCGTGGACAAGGCGAAGGAAGTGGAAGCTGACGCGATCGGCATGAGCGGGCTGCTCGTGAAGAGCACGATCATCATGCGCGAGAACCTCGAAGAGCTCAACAACCTCGGGCTCGCCGACACCCCGATCATGCTCGGCGGCGCGGCCCTCACGCGGAATTACGTCGAGGTGGACCTGCGCAAGGTCTACGAAGGGCGCCTCTTCTACGGCAAGGACGCGTTCGAAGGCCTCCACACGATGGACACCCTGATGAGCGGCATGAAGTCCGGCGACCTCGATCCCGAGTTCGGCCGTGCCGAGGGCGGGCGCAAGCTCCCGCCGCGCAAGTCACAGCTCGAAGCCGCCGCCGCGGCCGTCGTGGTACCCGAGCGGTCCGATGTCGCGATCGACGTTCCCATCTTCACACCGCCGTTCCTCGGCGCGCGCGTCGCGAAGGGGATCTCGCTCGACGAGATCGCCGGCTACATCAACGAGACCGCGCTGTTCCGGAACCAGTGGCAGTTCCGGCCGCAGGGCGGCGAATCCGACGACGAGTTCAAGGCCGGGATCCGGCCGCAGCTGCGCGCCGCGCTCGACGAGGCCAAGGCCGAGGGCTGGCTCGTGCCGGCGGTCGCGTGGGGCTACTTCCCCGTCAACTCCGACGGCGACGACCTGATCGTCTGGAAGGACGACGACCGGCGTGACGAGCGGCTGCGATTCCACTTCCCGCGCCAGCGCAAGGACCGCTTCCTCTGCATCTCGGACTTCTTCCGCCCGGTGGACAGCTCCGACCCCGACTACGCGGCCTTCCACGTGATGACGGTCGGCGAGCGGGCCTCCGAGCGAGAGCGCGAGCTGTTCGCGGCGAACCAGTACGCGGAGTACCTCTTCACCCACGGGCTCTCGGTCGAGATGACCGAGGCACTCGCCGAGCTGTGGCACCGGCGGATCCGGGAGGAGTGGGGCTTCGCCGACGAGGACGGCCCGTCGCTCGCCGGCTTGTTCCGCCAGCAGTACCGCGGGTCGCGCTACTCGTGGGGCTACCCCGCGTGCCCCGACCTCGAGGACCAGGTGAAGCTCGACGAGCTGCTCACGCTCGAGAAGATCGGCGTGGTCCTCACCGAGGAGTACCAGCTCGAGCCCGAGCAGAGCACGTCGGCGATCATCGTCCCGCACCCCGAGGCGAAGTACTTCATCGCCTGAGCCGGCTCAGCGCGCGTCCATGAACGGCGACAGGGTGAAGATGGCGTCGCGTTGCTGTTGGAGCTGGCGGCGCGTCGTGGGATGCGAGGTCGACGCGAACCACGGCAGGATCGCCTGACGGACCGAGCGGTCTCCGGCGATGATCTGCATCCGGTCGAGGTCGTTCAGCGCCCGGGTCCTGAACCCCGGCGCGGTCGGTGGCGAACCGGTGAGCCAGGTGACGGGAGCACCGTCGAAGGCCAGTCGCGGCGCGGCCGTCCCGGCGACGAGGAACTGCACCGGGCGCTTCACCCCCTTCCAGTCCAGGTAGTCCGTGATCCAGGGCACCCAGCGCGTGTCGACCGGGCCGATCACCACGAGCGAATCCCGCGGCGCGCCGGCCACGACCTTCGCCAGGCTGCGGTAGTCGGACTTCTCGCTCCGGTAGTACTTCACGGTCGCGACCCCGGAGACCGCGACCACCACGGCGACCGCACCACCGGCCACGACCCACGCAACCCGACGGCGTCTGCCGTCTGCCGCGGGTCGCCCGGCGATGCGGTCCCCCAGCCCGACGAGCGCGAGTGCAGCGAGCAGCAGCAACGGGGGCAGGAGCGATTCGATGCGCCGGAACGCGAAGTACGTGCCCATCGCCGTCGCCAGGGGCACGAGTATCAAGAAGACCCCGAGCGTGTAGGCCATGACCCACACGGCAACGCGCCGGCTGCGACCCGACGCGACGAGCGGCGCCACGATCGCGGCGAGCACGAGCAGCACGACGAGAGGCGTGATGCGCGGTGAGTTCCCGAGCAGCCATTCAGCGGTCCGTTTGAAGAGGTCGGGCTCGAGCTGCACGTCCGCTTGGGCGGGCGGGTTCAACGAGTACGACTTGCCGGCGCGCAGGTCGGGGATCCAGCGGGTCGCGCCCCAGATGTACCAGGGCGCGACGAGTACCAGCGCGAGCACTGCGCCGACGACGTAGCCCGACAGCTTCGACCAGGTGGACTCCGGCGAGCGCAGCGCGAGCGCCAGCACCGCGATCCCCTGGATCACCAGCACGAGCGGCGCGAACGGATGCGCGAGCAACAACAGCGACGCGACGAGCCCGTACAGCACCCATGCGCCACGGGTCCGGGTACGGACCGCTCGCAACCAGAGCCACCAGGTGAGCAGCGCGAGCGCCGAGAAGGTCGTGTAGTAGCGGTTCTCCTGGCCGTAGCGCACCGCGAAGGGCGCGACCGCGAGCAACGCGCCGGCCACGAGCGCGGGGGCTCGGCGGCCGGTGGCTTCACGGGTCAACAGCACGAGCGCGAGAACCTCGAGCGTTCCGTAGACCGCGGCCGGGACCCGGGCCGCGGTCTCGAACCCGATCGGGAGATGCAAGGCCGCCCATACCGCGAAGTAGTGCAAGGGCGGTTCGAATGGCCCACCGCGGTCACGCAGGTCGGTCAGGAGATGACCGGAGCGCACGAACGACGCGACGCTGATCTCGTCGACCCAGAAGCTCTGCGCCCCGAGGTGATAGAGCCGGAGCGCGAGGGCCAGGCCGACGATCACCGCGACGGCGATCCCATACCGGCGGGCCAGCTTGCGCGACTGCTCGCGCGCGGCACGCCTCACGCCGGCGTCAGCGTTCATCGTGGCATCGAGGCTACCCGGGAGGGCCGGACTTCGAGCGTCACGTGCGGCTCGTCGAACGGTTCGTCTTGCGTGATCCCCCGTCCGGACAGCCGGGGTTCCGGTACCGGCGCCGCCTAGCGTGACGGGCATCACTGCCACCTCGAACCGTCGCTTCGCGCGGGTTGTCAGCAATCCGATCACTGCCGTGAGCCTCACGGTGTTGCCGTTGCTGATCTCGGCCGTCGCCTGCGCGACCGCGTATCGCGAGCGCATCGTCCCCTGGGGCGACGATGCGCTGCTCGAGGCGAAGGTGCGCGAGGTCGGCCACCATCTCGTGCTCCTCGGCCCGTACTCGCGTTTCCAATGGCACCATCCCGGCCCCGCGCTCTTCTACCTGCTGGCGGTGCCCTACCGGATCCTGGGCAGCCGGTCGTTCGCGCTGAACGTCGGCGCGCTGCTCGTCGCGAGCGCGTCGATCGCGCTCATCGCGTGGCTGGTGTGGCGGCGGGTCGGTGCCGCCGGGGTCTGGTGGACGATGGCGGTCGTCGGCATCTACCTCTGGGCGCTCGGCCCGGACGTGCTCCGCACCCCATGGAACCCGTGGATCACGATCCTCCCCCTGCTGGCGCTCGTGATGCTCGTGTGGAGCGTGCTCGGCGGCAGTGCAGGCGCGTATCCCGCCGCGGCCGTGGTCGCCACCTTCCTCGTGCAGAGCCACGTGGGCTTCGCCGGCACGGCGGCTGTCCTCGCGGCGATCGCCACCGTCGCCCTGCTCGTCGTGGGTTGGCGACGCCGGCGCGACCAGCTCGGCCGGCGACGCCTGCTCTTCGCGATCCTCGCCACCGTCGGTCTGCTCGCGGTGATGTGGGCGCCGCCGATCTACCAGCAGCTGCGTGACCGGCCCGGCAACATCACCGAGCTGCGCCGGTTCTTCGACGAGACCAAGCCCGACCACACCCTTGACGACGGTGTCACCGCGACGCTGCACGAGAGCGGAGCGGTCCCGGACCAGGTCGCCACGTTCGAGACCGCCAACACCCACGATCACGCGCCACCGGGCTGGGCCGGCTACCTCACGCTCGGTGCACTCGTCGGCGCGGGGATCGTGGCCCTGCGCCGCCGGGTCTGGCCCGCGGTCCAGCTCTTCGGCCTCGTCGTGGCCGCCGCGGCCGCCGCCGCGTGGTCGACCGGTCGGATCGTGGGCCCGATCTACGACTACCTCGAGCTCTGGACGTCGGTCGTCGGCGTCGCGGCGTGGATCGGCATCGGGCTGACCTTCATCACCCCACGGTCCGAGCCTGGACCCGCCGAGCCACCGAGCCGATCACTCCCGCGGGCCGCTCTCGGCACGGTGATCGTGGTCGTGCTCGGCCTCGCTCTGATCAACAGCTGGTCGGCCGTGAGCAGCGGCGCGCCCGCGCCGTGGGGGCCGCCGTCGGTCGGGGTGCTGTCGCGCGACCTGCTCGAGACTCTCCCGAAACCTGACCGTGGACCGGTGCTGGTGCGGCTCAGCCTCGATGCGTGGCCACCGACCGCCGGCGTCCTCCTCCAGCTCGAGCGAGCCGGCTACACCGCGCGCGTCGAGCCGGACATGGCGTGGCTGCTCGGTGAGCAACGCACACAGAAGCCCGATGACAGGTTCAGCGCGGTGGTGACGATCGCAAAGGGCGCGGGCGCCCGCACGCTTCGCCGCGACCCTCGTCAGCGCGAGGTCGGCGCCGCGTACGGGTACACCGCGTTCGTGCAGCGCTGAGCCGAGCGGGTCACTTGCCGCAGAGCTTGCGCTCGGCCGCGATCGGGTCGTCGGGTATGCGCAGCGAGTTGAGCCGCACCGACGCCGGCAGGTTCTTCAGGAACCGGGAGACGCTGAGCCCGCCGTTCGTGGCGTCGAGGATGTCGCGGACCCCGTCGCAGCGCAGCGTGGCCCGCGCCGCATCGAGCTGTCGCCGGGTGATCCCCGCCGGCAGCGGTGCATCCGGCGCGCCGAAACGGGCCAGTGCCCATACGGGCGAGAAGGCCTTCTCGTGGCCGGGCCGGCCGCGGTGCACGAGCTTCTCCCGGCCACCGAGCGGATCGGAGAGCCCGTCCTTGTCCACGATGAAGACGTCCGTCCCGGCGGCGTAACCCGCGATGCCGATGTTGCCCATGCGGGCCACGACCGGGAGGTGCACACCGTTCGCGAGCGGCAGGACGTCGTCGGGCGCCGACTGGGCGTCCAGGATCAGCCCGTGACCGCCGCTGTCCACGAACGTCCGCAGCCGGTGCCCCATCTCGCCGAGCACGAAGCCGCGGTAGTCGTCGACGGTCATCGCGTTCCGCCGTACCGCTTGGCTCGTGTAGAAGCCGCGCTCGTCGCCGATGCCGTCCTTCCCGACCGAGTCCTGGTACGGCACCCGCAACGCCGCGGCGCAGACGATCGCCCACACCGCGACGGCGCCGCACACGACCGCCGTCCGAACCGTGACCGCGATCACCATGACGGGGAGGAGCAGCACGAACAGCGAGGGAAGCAGCATCCGCGCGTGCATGAAGTCGCCGCCCACCCGCACCACGTAGAGCGCGTGCACGAACCCGGCGGCTACCGGAACGACCACGAGCATCGCGGCGTCCAGACCGCGACGGCGGGCCGCGACCACCAGCGGCACCAGCGCGACCCCGGCCAGCAGCACCGGGATCCACAACCAGTAGGTGCCGACGAAATCACCGAGGTAGGTGAACCCTTGCGACCAACGGGCCGTAGACGCCTCCTTGGCCAGCGCGGTGTTCGGCACGATCGCGGCGTAGTAGCCCATGCGAAAGATCTCGTACGCGACCGGGATCACCAGGACGAGCCCGATCACCGTCACGATGCCGCGCCAACCGGCGCGGCGCTCGACCACGCACAGGACGAGCAGGAACGCCACCGAGAAGATCGCGACGTCCGGCCGGACGAGCGGCCCCAGCCCGACGAGCAGCGGGACGCCGAACCGTGCGAGCGGCGGAGTGGCGGGTGGGCTCTCGCCGTCGTCGGACCCGGGCGGAAACACGCGGATGACCAGCCCGAGCCAGCACGCGCCGAGCCAGGCGACGGTGAGCCCATTCTCCAGCCCCGATGTCGCGAAGTCCCAGAACGGCGGCAGCACCGCGATCACGACTGCGCCCAGCGGAAGGAGCAGCCCGTCCTCCCGGCCGAGCGCCCGCACGAGGCGCAGGCCGCCGAGCTCGGCCATCGCGAGTCCGAGCACCGAGCCGATGATCCCGAGCATCACCGCGAGGTGCTCGAGCCTAAACGGGGCCACGATGTCGGCGACCGTCAGCAACGCGATCCACAACGTGCTGGTACCGGCCTCGACGCGCTCTCCCGCGTTGAAGACAGGACCGTGACCCGCTTCGATCTGCTTGACGATCCGGAGGTTGATGAAGCCGTCGTCCGAGATCCAGCGGCGGCTCCACGCCATCCACGCCAGGATCACCAGTGGTACGAGCAACGCGATCACCGAGGCGATCACGGTGCCCCGCGAGCGGACGGGTGACACTCCACGATCTCCGGAGGGGTTCATGGCGTCAGCAGAGCACGGGCGACGACGTCGGTGCCGAACGCGGTGAGGATCGCGAGATACAGCAGGCCGGTCGCGGCCATGACCGCCGAGTAGTACCGCTCCCTGAGCGCGAGCTTCGTCACGTAGACGAGCACGACCGTGGTGATCGCGGAGACGGCCCACATCCAGCCCAGCAACCCGCCGTAGCCGTCGTCGACCGACCCGAACAGGACGCCGAGCATCCCGGGCGGCAGGCAGAGCGCGAGCACCTCGATCGGCCAGACGTACAGGCACAGCGTGACGAGCTCCTCGAGTGGCACGCGGGAGAGACCGGGCTGCACCAGGTACCAGTGTCCGAGGAGCATCGCGTCGGTCACCGCGCCGAGGAACAACGAGCCCGTCACGAGGCGGAGCGCGGCGAGCCAGTACGCGCCACCGGTCACCGCCGCGAGGCCGAGCAGCCCGACGAAGCCGAAGCTCGGCGCGACAACGTCGAGCAGCATTGGCCCGCGTGCGTCGCGCGCCCGTCCCGCGAAGCTCATCGCGAACGCGACGAGCGTGGCAGCGACGAGACCCACCCCGCCGACGACGGCGACGACATGGCCGGCGCCGGCGTGATCGGAGCGCGCCTCGAGGAAGAGACCGATGACGGCCATCGCGCCGTAGACCCCGCGCAGCAACCAGCTGTACCCGAGGCCGACGACCTCCCTGCGGGCGGTCCACCAGAAGAACAGGAGGCCGCCGGTTGCCCACTGCAGCAACACCGTGCCGAGATCGAGGTTCACTGAATGGGGATCAGATCAGCCGACGACAGCGAGGTCTCGTGGAGCCGCGTTGAGCCGGTCCGGACCATCGGCGGCGGCGACGACGATGTCCTCCAGGCGCATGCCGAACCGGCCGGGGAAGTAGATGCCGGGCTCGATGCTGAACGCGTACCCGGGCTCGAGCGGCTCACGGTTGCCCGACACGAGGTAGGGATCCTCGTGGGCCTCGACGCCGATGCCGTGACCGGTGCGGTGGATGAACCGGTCTCCGAGCCCACCCGCCGTGATGACGCGCCGTGCGGCGGCGTCCACCTCTTCGCACGTCGTTCCCACTGTGGCGGCCTGCACCGCCCGTTCCTGCGCGTCGACGAGCACCTCGTATACCTCGCGCACCTCGGACGCCGGCTCGCCGACCACGAACATCCGCGTGATGTCCGAGCAGTAGCCGTCCATCGTGCCTCCGAAGTCGCACACGACGACGTCGCCTTCACCGATCACCCGGGTGCTCGCCTCGTGATGCGGGCTCGCGCCGTTCGGGCCCGAGCCGACGATGGCGAAGTTCACCCGCTGGTGGCCGTGCTCGAGGATCCGATCGGCGAATTCGCGGTGGACGTCCAGCTCGGTTCGGCCGGCGAACGGCCGCTCGCGCATCTCGGCGCCCACCGCGTCCACCGCGTGCGCCGCGGCACGGAGCGCCTCCACCTCCGCGGGGTCCTTCACGACCCGCAGCGGGCCGGTCACCTCGGAGGCGGCGAGCATCCGGGCCGAGGGGAGCGCGTCCTGGATGCGCAGCACGAAGCGCGCCCAGGTCTGGTCACCGATGGCGAGCCGTCGCGCCGCGCCCCCGACGATTCCCGCCACGATCGCGATCGGGTCTTCGGTCTCGGACCACGCCCGGACGTCGAACGCGCCGGGTTGGGGTGCGACACGTGGTGCCTCGAGCTCCGGCACGACCAGGACGGCCTCGCCGTCGCGCGGGAGCACGAGCATCGTGAGGCGTTCGAGGGGCATCGCCTCGTACCCCGTCAGGTACGGGAGATCGGCGCCGACCGAGAGCAACAACGCGTCGACGCCGAGCTCGGCCATGCGCGCTCGCGCTCGCGCCTGGCGAGCGGTGAGCTGCGCGGTCACTGCCATCCGGGGAGACCACTGATGCTCGTCGCGTTCTTCTTGGCGCGGTACTCGGCCAAGCCGTCGGGGCCGCGCTTCTCGGCCCATTCGGTGAGCAGCGTGCGCTCACCGACGTAGTCCATCAGCGGGACGGCGTAGCCGCAGGACGACGAGATCCGGGTGACGTCCACCTTGATCACCGAGCGCGCGCCCACCTGGGCCGGGAGCCGCTCCAGCAGCGGACCGGCTTCCGGCGAGTCCGCCGGGATCACCGTGCCGCGGCCCTGGAGCCGGACGATGTCGGGGCGGCCGGAGAACGCGCAGAACATCAACGTGATGCGACCGTTCTCCCGCACGTGCGCCACCGTCTCGATGCCGCTTCCGTGCAGGTCCACGTAGGCGACAGTGCTCTCGTCGAGCACCCGGAACGAATCGAGGCCCTTCGGCGACACGTTCACGTGATCGTTCGTGCTCGCGGGAGCCGTCGCCACGAAGAAGACCGGCTGGGCCTCGAGGAACTCCGTGAGCTCCGGCGTGATGGATTCCAGCTCGCGGCCCATCAGGAGACCTGCTGGTTCTCGAGGATCTCCGGCGCCCGGCTGCCGGACCCAGGATCTTGTTGCGGCCTCCGGCGGTTCGCGGCTTCATCGGCGCCGGCGCGGGCGTGGTAGCTCGAGCGCACGAGCGGACCGCTCTCCACGTGGGCGAAGCCGAGCGAACGGGCGAAGTCCCCGATGGCCGCGAACTCCTCGGGCGTCCACCACCGGACCACCGGCAGGTGCGCCGACGAAGGCCTGAGGTACTGGCCGAGGGTGACGATGTCGACGCCCACACCCCGCAGATCGACGAGTGCGCCGTGCAGCTCCTCGGTCTCTTCGCCCATGCCCATGATGATGCCCGACTTGGTCACGAGACCCGCCGCTTTTGCCCGACCGAGCAGCGCGAGCGAGCGGGCGTACGCCGCCGAGGGCCGAGCGGCACGCTGCAGCCGCGCGACGGTTTCGAGGTTGTGGTTCAGGACATCCGGGCGAGCCGCGAAGATCGCGTCGAGCGCGGTCGGCTCGCCCTTGCAGTCGGGGATGAGGACTTCGACGGTTGTTGCCGGAGTACGGCGCCGCACTGCTTCGATCGTCGCCACGAACGCGGACGCACCACCGTCGTCGAGATCGTCACGCGCCACGCTGGTGACGACGGCGTGCGCGAGCCCGAGCCGGGCGACGGCTTCGGCCAGCCGCTCGGGCTCGTCGAGATCGGGTGGACCGGGCTTGCGCGTGTCCACCAGGCAGAAGCCGCACGCTCGGGTGCAACGTTCGCCCAGGATCATGAACGTGGCGGTGCGGTCCGCCCAGCACTCGAAGATGTTGGGGCAGCCCGCTTCCTGGCACACCGTGTTCAACCCGCTCTCGCGCATCAGCCGTTGCGTCTCGCGGTACCCGGGGCCGAGGTCCGCCGTGACCTTCATCCAGTCGGGTCGTCGGAACGTGGGGTCGGGAGCCGGCGCTTCCACCCCCGCGGCCGCGAGCCGGCCGAGCAATCGCACCGGCGTGCCGGGAGCCTCACCGCGGGAGAACGCGCTCAGGTCCTCGGGAGCCTGGTGCCAAGCGACGTCCTGCCGTTCGACCTCGAGGTAGCCGAGCTCCCGGGCCACCGCCGCGGTGACCGCGTCGGTGACGGCGCGCATCGACGGGGCCTCGCCGAGCACCGTGGCCATCGACGTGACTCCGCGGTCGCGAATGCCGCACGGGACGATGTGGTCGAACATCGCGAGATCCGGATCGACGTTCAGCGCGAAGCCGTGGCGGGTGCGCATCGCGGCCACCTTCACGCCGATCGCGGCAATCTTCGCGTCGCCCACCCATACCCCGGTGAAGCGGTCTTCACGGTGGGCGTCGATGCCGAGATCGGCGAGGGCAGCGATGAGCGCGGCTTCGAGCCGGCGTAGGTACCCGACGACGTCCGGCGCGCCGTCCCGCCACGCGGGCAGTGTCACGATCGGGTAGCCGACGAGCTGGCCGGGGCCGTGGTACGTGACGTCGCCACCCCGGTCCGCGTGCACGAGCTCCGCACCGATGCTCGCGGGCGGCACGAGGACATGCGTCGGGTCGGCCCGGGTGCCGAGCGTGTAGGTGTGGGGGTGCTCGAGCAGGAGCAGGTGGTCGCGCTCGCTGCGGTCGTGCAGCGCCTGCTGCAGCTCGCCGGCCTCGCGGTACGGGACCCGCCCGAGCCAGCGGGCGTGCAACGCCCCCCGGCCACTCATGCCAGCTCGGGTTCCCAGTCGCGGGATTCGAGGATCTCGGTGACCGCGCGCAGGAACGACGCGGCGTACGCGCCGTCGAACGCCCGGTGGTCCCACGCGAGCGAGAGCAACCCGACCGGGTGGACCGCGATCGCGTCGTCACCGTCCGGGCCCTCGACGACCACCGGCTTCTTCGTGATCGCGTCGGTGGAGAGAATCGCGACCTGGGGCTGGTTGATGATCGGCAGGGTCATGTACGTGCCGAACGGACCCATGTTCGTGAGGGTGAACGTGCCGCCGATGATCTCGTCCGGTCCGAGCTGCTTGGAACGCGCCCGCGTCGCGAGGTCGCGGATCTCGCGGGCGATGAGCCGCAGTCGCTTCCCGTCTGCGTCGCGAATCACCGGAGCGATCAAGCCCCGGAACTCGAGATCCACCGCGATGCCGAGATGGATGTCGTGGTGGACGACGAGCGTTTCCCCCTCGACGCTCGCGTTGACGAACGGGAAGTCTCGGACCGCATCGCAGAACGCGCGCACGATGAACGGGAGATAGGTCAACGAGAAGCCCTCGTCGCGCCGCCACTCCGCCTGGTGCGCAACCCGCGCGCGCTCGACGTGCTGGTAGTCCACCTCGACCGACGTGTACACGTGCGCGCTCGTGGTCTTGGAGCGGACCATGTGCTCGGCCGTCCGGCGGCGGATGTTGTCGAAGGGGACGATCTCGTCGCCCTGTTGGCGCGCCCGTGGCTCAGTGGGGGACGGTGCCGGGCCCGGCGTGCCCGCGGGCGCGGCCGCAGCTCCGCTCGCGGGCGCGTTGACCACGTCGCGACGCGTGATGCGGCCGCCTTCACCGGTGCCGTTGATGCGCTCCGGGTCCAGGCCACGCTCGGCGATCAGCCGCCGGACGACGGGTGACGTCACCTTGCTCGGGCCACTGCCGGTCTCGTCCGCGCGCCGTGCCGCCGCCGGAGCGGGTGCCGTCGGGCTCGGCGCCGGCGGTGGGGGCGTGGGCGCGCTCGGTCGTGCGGGCGCGGGCGGCGGTGCGGGTGCGGCCGGCGGGCTCGGTGGTGCGGGCGCGGGTGCCTCCGCAGGTGCGGCCGGTGCCGCCGCGGCAGCGGCAGCCGGTGCGGAGGCGCCGTCCCCGTCGCCGAGCACCGCGAGCCGGGCCCCGACCTCGGCGAGCTCGCCTTCGGGTACGACGATCTCGGTGAGGACGCCCGCAGCCGGCGAGGGCACCTCGGAGTCCACCTTGTCGGTCGACACCTCGAACAGCGGCTCGTCGAGCGCGACGGAGTCGCCGACCTGCTTGAGCCAACGGGTGATCGTGCCTTCGGTAACCGTCTCGCCGAGTTGCGGCATCGTGATGTCCACTGGCCAGTCCTTCTGTCAGCCGTGCAGGGATCGACCGGTCAGCGCGAGCGCAGACTCTCCGAACAGCTCGCTGAGCGTGGGGTGCGGATGGATGAGCGCGCCGAGGTCGTCGGCCGTCGCCTCCCAGTTGACCGCGAGGTAGCCCTCGGCGAGCAGCTCGGTCGCCCACGGCCCGGCGATGTGAACGCCGAGCAACGGACCGTCGCGCTGCGCGACGATCTTCACCAGCCCGTCGGTCTCGCCCATGATCTGCGCGCGGCTGTTGCCACCGAACCGGTGCACCGACGTGACGACGTCGTAGCCGCGCTCCACCGCGACCGCTTCCGTGAGCCCGCTGAACGCGACCTCGGGATGGCAGTAGATCCCCCACGGCACCTTGTCGTGGTCGACGGGCATGGGGTCCTCGCCGAGGATCGTCTTGATCGCCACGATCGCCTCCGCGAAGCCCACGTGCGCGAGGGCGGGCCCCTTGACCAGGTCGCCCACCGCGTACAGGCCGGGGATCGAAGTCTGCTGGTGCTCGTCGACCGTCACCCAGCCGCGCTCGTCGATCACTCCCGTACCTTCGAGCCCGATCCCCTCGGAACGCGGCCGCCGCCCGACACTCACCACGACCTTGTCGACCTCCAGGGATTCGTGCGCGTCACCCGCCAGGTACCGGACCGTGGCGGTGGGCCCGCGATCGATCCCCTCGACGGCGACACCGGTGACCACCTTGATCCCGCGCTTCTTGAACGCGCGCACCACCACGTCCGCCGCTTGCTTGTCCACGCCGGGCAGGATCGCGGGCATCGCTTCGAGCAGCGTGACCTCGCTGCCGACGTCTGCGAGGTACGACGCGAACTCGCAGCCGATCGCACCACCCCCGATGATCGCGGTGCGAGCCGGCACGACGTCGAGCACGAGGAGATGGTCCGACGAGAGGATCTGCTCTCCGTCGAACGGCATGCCCGGCAGCTCGCGCGGCAGCGAGCCGGTCGCGAGGATGAGCGCGTCGCCGATGAGCTCAGAGCCGTCGGAGACCCGCAGGTGGTGGGCGGCCGCGTCGATGATCGATCCGGAGCCCGGGACGACCGTGACCTTCCGTCCCTTGAGCAGCGTCTCGAGGCCCTTGGTGAGCCGGTCGATCACCTGCTGCTTCCGGGCCATGCTCGTCGGCAGGTCGAGCGTGGGCTGGCCGGCGTCCACGCCGAACTCCTTCGCCCCCCGGACGGTGCGCAGCACCTCGGCGGTCTGGAGGAGCTCCTTGGCCGGGATGCAACCGCGATGCAGGCAGGTGCCCCCCACCCGGGCTTCCTCCACCATCGCGATCCGGAGCCCCGCGGCTGCCCCGTAGAGCGCGGCCGCGTAGCCGCCGGGGCCGCCACCGAGGACGACCACGTCGAAGCGCTCGGCCACTCAGCTCACCACCCTTACTTCGTCGCCATGAGGATCTGGATCGCGCCGGCCGCGAGGATGGCAAGGCCCGTGACCAGCGCCAGCAGCATCAGCGTCCGCGTCTTCATGACACCATCATCGTCTCCCTACGGCAACGCCCTCGATTCCGCCGATGTCTCCCGCCGCGGGCACACGGCGAAAATCCCCTAAAACGGCCCGCTATGATTTTGCGCCGCCCGGTCTCGGGCAGCATTGGGGGGTCAGCGCGCCAGATGATTCGACCGGGCGCGCCGAGGAAGGAATCCGGAGTACGTCCGTGAAGGACCGCTCAGCCAGGGCCATCGAACGAGCGCGGGGTGCGGTCCCGGAGGGAACCTTCGCAGTCGGCGCGGGCCTCATCGTCACCGCGATCACCTCGTACATCTTCATCATCGTGGCCCAGCGCGGCCTGAGCGACTCGCAGTACTCGGCCTTCGGGGCTTTCTGGGGCTTCATCTTCGTGGCCGGGCCCGGGCTGTTCCTGCCGCTCGAGCAGGAGGTCGGGCGGGCACTCGCCCACCGGCGGGCCCAGGGAATCGGTGGTGGCCCGCTCGTGGTGCGCGCCGCCCGACTCGGCGCAATCATGACGGGCGCGATGGTGGTGATCGTTCTCGTCACCGCTCCGCTGTACGTCGACGGCCAGTTCCACGGCAATTGGCTCCTCGTCGCCAGCCTCGCGATCGGTCTCGTCGGCTTCTACTGCATGCACACCACCCGCGGGACGCTGTCGGGCAACGGCCAGTTCCGACCGTACGGGGAGATGCTCGCGACCGAGGGTGTGATCCGGCTCATCGGCGCGCTCGTGCTCCTTGCGGTCGGGGTCGACAATGCCGGCGCGTACGGCATGTGCATGGCGCTCGCTCCGTTCGTCGCGGTGGCCGTGTCGCTCCGCAAGCGCCAACGGCTGCTCGAGCCCGGCCCGCCCGCGCCGTATTCCGAGCTCTCGAACGCGCTCGGCTGGCTGCTCGCCGGCTCGGTGCTCATGCAGCTCCTCGGCTACTCGTCGCTGCTCGGCGTCAACATGCTGAAGGGCGCAGGTGACACCGCGGCGGTCGCCGCGTTCACCTCGGCCTTCTTCGTGGCCCGGATCCCACCGCTGCTGTTCCAAGCGGTGCAGGGCACGCTGCTCCCGAAGCTGGCGAGCCTCGCCGGCGCGGGACGCCACGACGACTTCCGCAGCGGGCTCAAGCAGCTGCTCGTCATCGTGGTCGGGATCGCGGTCGTCGGGACGCTCGCCGCCTTCGCCATCGGTGTGCCCGTAGGCAAGATCCTGTTCCCGCCGTTCACGATCGACAGCCTCGACCTCGGTCTGCTCGCGGCCGGCAGCGGCATGTTCATCATCGCCCTCACCGTCGCCCAGGCCCTCCTCGCGCTGAAGGGGCACGCGGCCGCCGCACTCGCTTGGTTCCTCGGAGTCGTCGCGTTCGTCGTCGTGACCGCGGCGCTCGCGCCGATCGCCGGGCTCGAGATGCAGGTGGAGCTCGGGTTCCTCATCGGCGCCACGGTGAGCACCCTGGTCATGGCGGGCAGCCTCTTCGCCCGCATGCGCAAGGGCGTGGCCGAGGGCGTCGGGTCGCTCATCAGCCAGATCGAGCACGAACCGCTCGAGATCTAGGGGCACGGGGAGCCGTTCCAGACCCCGAATTCGGTGGTCGGGCAGTACCATCGAACGATCAGCGCTGAGGTCAGACCGCCCTCGTCGACGGTCCCGCCGTCGTACAACCCGGTTCTGCGTGGGTCGAGCGTCGAGCACACGAAGCTCGGCGACCGCATGCAGTTCCTCGACGCGCTGCGCGGTTTCGCGGCCATGTGCGTGGTCGTCCAGCACTCCCTGGAACAGCTCTCTCCGCTCTGGGGCCGCTTCTTCCTCGAGCGGTTCCGGCTCGGCGAGTTCGGCGTCGTCGTCTTCTTCCTGTGCAGCGGCTTCATCATCCCGGCCTCGCTCGAACGGCAGGGCTCGCAGGCGAAGTTCTGGATCGGCCGCTTCTTCCGTCTCTTCCCCCTCTACTGGACCGTCCTCGCGGCGGTGTTGATCCTGCACTACGGGTTCGACCGCTACCCGCTGTCGCCGGACTACCTCGAGCACCCGTTGCGCTCGACCCTCGTCAACCTCACGATGGTGCAGGACTTCCTGAGCGCGCCGCTCGCGCTGGGCCAGTCGTGGAGCCTCGCCTACGAGCTCGTCTTCTATGGCCTGATCTCGGCACTCTTCGTGATGGGGCTGCATCGCAAGTCGTTCGCCTGGTCGGCGGGCGCGTTCCTGCTGACGATGGTGGTCGGCACGCGGCACCTCCAGACCGAGTCACTGAACTTCTTCAACGGTCGCACCGCCGTCGCGCTCGCCGTCTCACTCGCCGTCGCCGTGCCGTTCGTCTGGTTCCGGACCCGTGACACCGGGTTGCAGCGCTGGTTGGCCCTCGTGTTGACCACCGCGTCGATCGTCCTCGTGCTGAACCGGCCCGAGACGCTGTCCACGTCGACGTTCTTCTTCGGGACGTTGTTCTTCGGAACGTCGCTGTTCCGGTGGAGCGCCGGCGCGATGTCCGGCCGCCGCCTGGCGCTCCTCGCCGGGCTCGGCGTGACCGCGATCATCGTCATGTGGGTCGCGGGCGACGTGTACTGGGGACTCCCGTTCGGCGTGACCACGAAGAGCTACCGGGCTGCCGAGATCGTCACCTACGTCGCCGCCTTCGCGGTCTTCTTCGCGGCATTGAAGTGGCGAGAGCTCCGCTATCCACGATTCATCCTCTACCTGGGCACGATCAGCTACTCGCTGTACCTGACCCACGCGATCCCGATCTACGCGATGAACGACGTGTTCGACAACCGGGTGCTCACCGGCATCCTCTGGATCGGGACGGCGATCCTGATCTCCGCCGTCACCTACCGGTTCGTGGAGAAGCCCGCGATCCAGGCCGGCCGCAAGCTCATGGCCCGCCTGCCGAAGCCGGTCACGGCGTAGCGCCGGAACCGGGTCTTCTGCCTCTACCGGACACGGCCCCGGCCGGGCATCGTCGTCAGGGAGGCATCGTCGGAGGAGGACGACCGTGATCGGATTGGCGTGGCTCGCCGAATGGGACAACGGCCGGATGATGGATCACCAGGGAACAGGATGGTGGTGGGTCATGGGCATCTTCATGCTCGTGGCGCTCATCGCCGTCGTCGTGCTCATCGTGTGGCTCGTCACCCGCACGACGCACCCGAGCGGCGCCTCGTTCCCGCACGATCCGAACGTCGGCGCGCGGCAGATCCTCGCCGAGCGGCTGGCCCGCGGGGAGATCGAACCCGCCGAGTACCAGGAGCGGCTCTCGCACCTCGGGTAGACGCCGCGGCGCCTCCAGTGCACACACGTGACGACGCCGTCCCCGATCCCGGTACCTTCGGGACGTGAAGCGCATCCGCTCGGGCTACGCCATCGGGCTCGCCGCCGCAGTCCTCTTCGGTGCGAGCGCGCCCATCTCCAAGCTGCTCCTCGACGATGTCGGCCCGCAGATGCTCGCGGGCCTGCTCTACCTCGGCGCGTTCCTCGCCGTCGCACCATTCGTGCGGTTCCGAGCCGGGCGCAGCGAAGCCCGGCTCCGCCGATCAGATCTCCCACTGCTCTCCGTGATCATCGTCGCCGGCGGGATCACCGCGCCCGTCTTCCTGATGCTCGGTCTCGAGCGGCTGACCGGCGTCGCCGGCTCGCTGCTGCTCAACCTCGAAGGGCCGCTCACCCTCGTCGTGGGCGTCGTGGTCCTCCACGAGTACCTCGGACGCCGCGCTACCGCCGGATCACTCGTCATCTTCGCCGGCTCCGCATTCATCGGGCTCCAGGGCGGCCGGGGCAACCTCGACCTGATCGGTGCGGCCCTCATCGTGTCCGCCTGCCTGGGCTGGGCCGTCGACAACAACCTCACGCAACGCCTCTCGGTGCGCGACCCGTTCCAGATCGTCGCCGTGAAGACCGGTATCGCGGCCATCGTGAACGTGACGCTCGCATTGCTCCGAGGAGAAGGGATTCCCTCGACACCAGTGCTGCTCGCCGCGCTCGTGCTCGGCGCGCTCGCCTACGGAGTGAGCATCCTGCTCGACGCGTATGCCCTGCGGGCACTGGGCGCAGCACGAGAAGCCGCGGTGTTCGCGACCGCACCGTTCGCGGGTGCACTCCTCGCGGTGCCGCTGCTGGCGGAATCGTGGAGCCTGCCGGACGTGGCCGCGGCGACCGCGATGGCCTGCGGTGTCGTGCTCCTCGTCCGGGACCGGCACGAGCACGAGCACGTTCATGCACCCGCCGCGCACGATCACCGGCATGTTCATGACGAGCACCATCAGCACGCGCACGATCCCGGAGTCGACCCGAGAGAACCGCACAGCCACCCGCACGTGCACCAGCCGCTCACCCACTCACATCCGCACGTCAGCGACATCCATCACCGCCACCGCCACTGAGCGCGTCGCCGTCGTTCGGGCACTCTGTGGGTGTCCCCGAACCACCTCGTACGAAGCAGAGACAGGAGCATCAAATGGGCAACAGTGAAGACCGGACAGCACGCCGAACCGTGATCGGCGGGAGGCATGGCAGCCCGACCGTCACCGTCGCGTTGCCATTCTCCAAGATCACGAATGTCGACGACGAGCTCCGTGATGCCGTTGCCGACCTTGCGGCCCTCGTCGCCCGCCTCGCCGCACAGGTATCAGTGGCCGACGAGACGGAAGCCGGCCTTGTGCGCGCGGCCGCGGAGGAGCTGGGCGCAAGACTCGCTGGAGACAGCGCTGAGTGATGCGACCGTCGAGCGAAGAAGCGACGGGCTCCGTCAGGAATCGATCGGTCGTTCGCCGATGCAGAGGAGGCTCTGGCCGAAGCGCGGGGCGCGGCCTTCCTCCATGCGGCGGATGACCGGTACCGCGACGCGGTCGTAGAGCCTCACCGACCAACGCTGGGTGGGAACCTGGCCGAGCTGGCGGGAGAACAGCCACCACGCCAGGGCGCCGACGGTGTTGACGTAGCGCGCTTCGACGACCCCGAGGCCGGCCCGGTCGAACGTCGTGACGAGCCGGGCCCGTCGGTAGCGGCGCCGGTGCCCGATCTTCCGGTCGAACTCGGAGTACAGACCTTCGAACGCCGGCACGAACACGCACAGGCGTCCGCCGGGCTTGAGCACCTCACGCAGATCGGCGAGGGCGTTGGCGTCGTCGTCGATGTGCTCGAGCACGTTGATCAGCACGACGGAGTCGAACTTGCGGTCCTCCGCCCCGAGCGCAGCGACGTCGGCCTGGAGCACCTCGACATCCGGGCATCCCGCGAAGCGCAACGCGAGCTCGTCGACACAACGCTTCGAGAGATCGGTCGCGGTGACCCTCGCGTCCTGGCGCAACCGGTCGGTGAGCTCACCGTGGCCCGCACCGATCTCGAGCACGTGCTCCCCGAGGTACGGGCGGATGAGCCGGTAGATCCAGTCGGCGTAGTTGTCGGCTTCCTCGAGGGTGCGCAACACGTCCGAGAGCTCGGCGTCCGAGTCGTCGAACTCCGCCGGGGGGATGCTCCGGTCCGGCGCGCCGTGATCGATCAGCGAGCGCATGCCCTGCCAGGCGTCCGAGTAGTGGACCACGCCGTAGAGCGCCCGCACGCCGTCCCGCCAGCCGATCTTCTTGCCCTCGGAGTAGGTGCGTCCGGAGTAGGAGATCCCGACCTCGTAGATCCGCCATCCTGCTGCGGCGATCTTCGCGGTGATCTCGGGCTCGAAGCCGAACCGGTCCTCTTCGATCTCGATCGACTGGATGACCTCCCGGCGGAAGGCCTTGTAACAGGTCTCCATGTCGGTGAGGTTGAGGTTCGTGAACATGTTCGACGCGGTGGTCAGGAAACGGTTCCCCACCGAGTGCCAGTAGTAGAGGACGCGGTGCGCGTGGCCCGAGAGGAAGCGCGACCCGTAGACGACGTCGGCGTCACCCGCGAGGAGCGGGCCGAGCACCGTGGCGTACTCCGCCGGGTCGTACTCGAGGTCGGCGTCCTGGACGATCACGTACGGGGCCGTCGCCTCCTCGAAGCCGCGACGCAGAGCCGCGCCCTTCCCGAGGTTGATGGGCTGGATGAACAGCCGGATCCGGGGATCGTCGATGCCTCGGACGATGTCGACCGTGTCGTCCACGGAACCGTCGTCCACGACGATGACCTCTTGGACGTACGGCGACGCGAGCACTCGACGGATGACCGTCTCCAGGGTCGCGGCCTCGTTGTACGAGGGCATGACCACCGAGAGGCACGAGACCGGCTCGACCATCAATGCAGTGTTCCACAGAGACCGGTCGGAGCGCACAGGCCGATCGACTCATTCGCGCCTCCGGCGCGACCTGTGGACTAGGTCGGACGGCTCATGGGGCGAGTGACACCGAGTTGGCGATGTACGGAGTCGTGATCGCATCGGCACCGATATACGTGCTCCGGGCCTGCCGGACCGCGGGCGCGCCGCCGAACGGGGTCAGGATCCCCGAGCTCTTCAGCGAGTAGCCACCGGTGCGCCGGACCACGAGGCCCCGAGCCAGGTCTTCGCCGTACCACGGTGTCGGACCGAGCTTCCGGGCCCCGCCGACGGGCCAGACGGCGCCGAAGCCGTCGAGCACGTACCCACCACGACCTACAGGATTCCTTCGCAGATCACGCGCGATGTCCCACCCGGGCCACCACGGCCCGCCGGTCATCGCGGGCGCGCCCGCTTCGGGGTGCGTCGCGCCGAAGGCGTCCATCACGTAGAAGCCGGTGGAGAACCGGCTCAGCTTGCGGGCGATGTCCCAACCGGGCCAGTACCCACCGCAGCAGATGCGTGGCGCACCGCCGAACGGATGGATCCCGCCGTAGCCGTCGAGGACCCAGCCACCTCCGCCCTTGCGCAGGACGAGGTCACGGGCGATGTCGATGGGGAAGGCCGGTCCATAGGCAACCGGCGCGTTCCCGAACGGATGGAGACCACCGAATCCGTCGAGCGCGTACCCACCGACACCGCCCGGGAGCAGCTCGATGTCCTTCACGATCGGACGGGCCGGGAACGCGGCGGGATCGATGTACGGCTGTTGACCGCCCGCGGGGTAGATCGCCCCGAAGCTGCTGCCGATCATCAGCTGGGGCTTCCCTGCTTCGGGCCGATACCCGAGGCTCTCGTCCACCGGTCCGGTGAGGATGCGCCGGATCACGTCGCTGCGGACGCCGGGGAGCTGGTCGTAGAGCGCCTGACCCGGGCAGCTCGTCTGGCCCGGGTCGCGGTGACCGATGATCGCGTTCAGGTAGTGCACCGATCCCGCCGGCCACCGGTCGGTGCCGGAGATGGTCCGGTACCAGACGTTGTGCGTCGGGTCGACGCCGTGCCACGCGAACTTCCACGCGAGCAGCGCCTTCAGCGACTCGATCGCGGCCGGGGGAGCCGGCGTCGTCGAGTAGTCGCCGATGAACGCGATACCGACGGTGTCGGTGTTCGCACCCGTCGTGTGCGCCGCGTGGACCGGCTTGTCGATCCCGCCGAACCGGCCTTCGAAGATCTGGCCGTACTTGTCGATGAAGAAGTTGTAGTGCGTGTCGCAGTACTTCAGCGTCTCCACCGCGTACGCGTAGAGACCCCGCACGATGGACGCGGACGCGCTCGGCGAGTAGTTGTTGCTCCCCGCGGTGTGGTGAATGATCGCGAGCTGGACGTTCTGGTCGTACGACGCGCCTTCGGGGCACTGCTGGAGCCGAAGGTTCTCGTCCGCGCCCCACTCCACCCGGCTGATGATGCGCGGCACCGGCGCGGATGTCGCGCTCGCAACTCCGTCGGGCGCGGTGGCCTTCGGCGACTCGATCCGCTGGAGCGACACGTCGCTCGCGCTGCCGCCGGCGAGCCGGATGCGGACCGCGTCGGCCTGGCCGACCCACAGCGGCTCCGAGATGTTCCCCGTCGTCTCGGCAGCGGCCCGGCGACCCTCGACCGTGCCGGGGTCGACCCCGGGCTCGCTGTGCTGGAGCTCACCGGCCGGGTACCACGTACCGTCACGGCGCCGTTCCACCGTGAACCGTGCGCCGGGGTCCCCGTGCCACGAGACGCTCACCAGGTTCGCCTTGCCCTCGGCCCGCCCGCGCCAGCCGGCTCGCACCGTCTCGCCGGGATCGGTGAGACGGGCCCGCTCCAGCGAGGGCTTCGGGGGCGGCGAGGCCGTCGGGACGGTGACGACCATCGGGAGGGTGATCGCGACCAGCCCCGTGACGGAGCCGAGCGCGCACGCGGCAAGCACAGAACGGAGACGCATACGGGGGAACCTCCGGAGGAGGGGGGCGGGGAGCCCGCCGATCATCGCATCGGGACGGTCGCGTCGAGGAGGCGGGCCCGTACGAGGCTACCGGTAGAATCCGGTCATCGACCCCGTTCGTGTCGCCCTCGACGGCACGCCGCTGCTGGGTCAGCGCACCGGTATCGGCGAGGTCGCCGACGGGCTGATCAGGGCGCTCGCGGCGCGTGACGACGTCTCCCCCGTGGCCTACGCACTCACCTGGCGTGGCCGCGACGACCTCGCGCGAGCGCTCCCGGCCGGGGTCCGTGCGGCGACGGCCCGGATGCCGGCACGGGTCGTGCGCGAGCTCTGGGCCCGGGGCGTCCCGTGGCCACGAGCCGAGCACTGGACCGGTCCGGTCGACGTCGTGCACGCCCTGAACTACGTGGCCCCACCGGCGAGAGTGCCGGTCATCGTGATGGTCCACGACCTGACGTTCGTGCGCTACCCCGAGCTCTGCAGCCCGGACACGCTTCGCTACGGGGACCTGGTGCGGAGCGCGCTCCGGGCCGGTGCGGTGGTCCATACGCCGAGCGAGTTCGTCGCCGGCGAGGTTCGCGACGAGTTCGGCCTGGGCACCGACCGGGTCGTTGCCATCCACTCCGGGTTGAGCCCGGTCACCGGTGGCGACGCCGCCGCGGGCGCCCGGCGGGCCGGGGGAACGCGCTACGTGCTCGCCCTCGGCACGGTCGAGCCGAGAAAGAACCTTCCCGGGCTCGTCCGCGCGTTCTCGGCCGTCGCGGCCGAGGATCCCGAGGTGCGCCTCGTCGTCGCCGGTCCCGACGGCTGGGACCAGGAGCAGTTCGCGGCCGCGGTGGCACAGGCACCGAGCCGGGACCGGATCGTGCGGCCCGGCTTCGTGAGCAGGCAAGCGCGTCGAGATCTCCTCGCCGGGGCGACCGTGTTCGCCTACCCGTCGCGCTACGAAGGCTTCGGCCTCCCACCGCTCGAGGCGATGGCAGTCGGTGTGCCTGTCGTCGCCGGGCGCGCGGGTGCGTTGCCGGAAGTGCTCGGCGACGCGGCGATGCTCGTCGAGCCGACCGACGACGACGAGCTGGCCGGCGGTCTCGCGCGCCTGCTCTCCGACCAGGCCACACGGGACGACCTCATCCGGCGCGGCCGTGCGCGCGCGGCGCTGTACACGTGGAGCGCGACAGCCGCGCGCGTCGCCCAGCTCTATCGTTCGCTCACATGAAGGTCGCAATGCACGTCGGCCAGCTCTTCCAGTCCGTGCCGGGCGGGATCGGGCGCTACGTGGAAGGACTGCTCTCCGCGCTCCCCGACGAAGGCGTCGATCTGGTCACGTTCGCCTCCGGTTCCCCCCGTCCGGACGCCGGCTACGAGCTCCCGCACCACGTGGACCTGGGTCCACCAGGCCCGCCGTGGCGCTACGAGCTCTGGCACCGGTGGCGACGACCCCCGATCCCCGTCGAAGCCGACGTCATGCACGCCCCGAGCCTGGCGGTGCCACCAGCTCAGGGCACTCCCCTCGTCGTCACCATTCACGACCTCGCCTTCCTCCGCCATCCCGAGGTCTTCACCAACCGCGGGGTCGCGTTCCACCGGCGCGGCCTCACCATCGCGTACCGAGAAGCCGTGTCGATCCTCACGGTCTCCGAGTTCACCCGCGGCGAGCTCGTACGCGCGGGGTTCGAGCCCGAGCGGCTTCATGTCGCACCACTCGGCATCGTCGTGGAACCGGGCGATCCCGTCGCCGCGCTCGATGCTCGCGTCGCGTCCGTGGGCGTCGAGGCTCCGTACATTCTCAGCGTCGGGACGATCGAGCCGCGCAAGGGACTCGACATCCTCGCGGCGGCGTTCGCGCGGGTGCGGCGTAACCATCCGGACCTCTCGCTCGTGATCGCGGGACCGAAGGGGTGGCTCACGGTTCCCGGGCTCGACGCGCCCGGCGTCGTCCGGCTCGGCAAGGTCGACGAGGCGACACTCGACGCGCTCTACCGCCGCGCGACGCTCTGCGCACTGCCCTCGCGCTACGAGGGGTTCGGTCTGCCCGCGCTCGAGGCAATGGCGCGCGGGTGTCCCGTCATCGCGTCGAACGCCACGGCGCTGCCCGGCGTGGTGGGCGACGCCGGGATGCTCGTACCGCCGGGAGACGTCGTCGGTTGGGCGGCGGCACTCAACGAGCTGCTCGGTGACGACGCGGCCCGGGCCGACTGCTCGGCCCGCGGCCTGCGCCGGGCGGCCACGTTCACCTGGGCCGCTTCCGCCCGGGCCCACCGGGATGCATACGAAGCCGCGGGGGTCTACGCGGCCCGCTCGTAGACTCCCCTCTCGTGCGCCTGCTGCTGGACGTCTCGGCGGTGCCCGCCCGTCCCGCCGGCGCCGGCGTCTACACCGTGGAGCTGGCGGCAGGACTGGCCCGGCACGCCGACCTGGATCTGCACCTCCTCGCGCGCCGGGGGGACGCGGCGCGCTGGGCCGAGCTCGCCCCGAAGGCCGCGATCCACGCCGACGTGCCCGAGCGCCGCCCGGCTCGCATCGCCTGGGAGCAGGCGAAGGGCCCGCAGCTCGCGGCCCGGCTCGCTCTCGACGTGTGGCACGGGCCGCACTACACGATGCCGCTGCGCCTCCGGGTGCCGGCGGCGGTGACGGTCCATGACCTCACCTTCTTCGACCACCCCGAATGGCACGAGCGGAGCAAAGTCGCGTTCTTCCGCCCGATGTTGCAGGGCTCGGTGAAACGTGCCCGTGCTCTGATCGCCGTGAGCGAGCACACCGCGACGCGGTTGCGGTCGCGACTCAATCCGCGGGCGCCGGTCATCGTCGCGCCACACGGCGTCGACCACGAGCGGTTCAAACCGGCCGGGCGCGGCGACGTTCATGATCTCGCCGCGCTGCGACGTCTCGGCATCCGGCCGCCGTACCTCGCGTTCGCCGGCACGCTCGAACCGCGCAAGGACGTACCGGCACTCATCGAAGCGTTCGCACGGATCGCGCCGACTCGACCCGAGCTCCGGCTCGTGCTCGCGGGGCGCGACGGTTGGGGCGCCGTCGCCGTGCGGGACGCGGCGGCCGCCAGCGGGGTCACGACCCGGATCCTGCGGCCGGGTTGGTTCCCCGGTGCGGAGCTCCCGGCGCTGTACCGGCAGTCGGAGGCCGTCGCGTACCCGTCGCTCGAAGAGGGCTTCGGGCTCCCGGCGCTCGAGGCGCTGGCCTGCGGAGCCGCGCTCGTCACCACCACCGGATCGGCGATGGAAGAGGTCGCCGGCGACGCCGCCCTGCTCGTGCCGCCGGCCGACCCGGGTGCGCTGACCGCGGCGCTGACCCGGCTGCTCGACAACGCCGAGCTGGCGGCCCGGCTCCGCGCCGCCGGCCCGATTCAGGCCGCGCCGTACACCTGGGAGGCATCCATCAACCGCCATCTCGCCGCCTACCGACTCGCCGCCGGGATACCCGCATGAAGGTCGCCGTCACGGGCGCGCTCGGATTCGTCGGCCCACACCTCGTCGCGCATCTCGAGGATTCGGGTGACGACGTCCTCTCGCTGGACCGGCACGGACCGGATCCGTTCGACGTCACGGACGCCGACGACGTGCACCAACGACTCCGCGACGCGCGCCCGGCCGTCGTGTACCACTTGGCGGCACTCAGCCACGTCGGTGAGAGCTGGAAGAGCCCCGCCGCGTCCTTTCGGGTGAACGCGGAGGGCACGCTCAACGTGTTGCACGCTTGCACCACGCTGAACGTGGAACGCGTCATCGTGGTGCTGAGCTCCGAGGAGTACGGGCAGGTGACCGAAGCCGAGCTTCCGCTCACCGAGGACTCGCCGATCCGACCGGTGACGCCGTACGGCGCGGCGAAGGCAGCTGCGGACATGCTCGCGGTGCAGGCATTCCTCGGTGATGGGCTCGGCGCGATCCGGGTCCGGCCCTTCAGCCACACCGGTCCGGGCCAGTCCCCGCAGTTCGTCGTCCCCGCGCTCGCGGCGAGGATCGCTCGAGCCGAGCGGGAGGAGACCGACGAGATCCCGGTCGGATCGCTCGATGCCGTGCGCGACATCACCGACGTGCGTGACGTCGTGCGCGCCTACCGGCTCCTCGCGGAACGCGGCGCACCCGGCGCCGTCTACAACGTGTGCTCGGGCACCGGCGTGCGAGTGCAGGAGATCGCGGACCAGCTGCTGGCCCGGGCCAAGCGGCCGATCCGGCTCGTCACCGATCCCGAGCTCGTGCGCCCGGTCGACGTGCCGCGCTTCGTCGGCAGCAATGCCCGCCTGCGCGAAGCGACCGGCTGGCAACCGGAGATCCCGCTCGAACGCACCCTGTCCGACGTCCTCGACGCCGCCCGCGCCGCGCTGTAGGCACCGCCGGAGCGCACCACGACAACGGCAGTCCGGAGTTCGCGCTCCGGAGATCTTCAGGACAAGCCGCCGGAGCGCACCACGACAACGGCGGTCCACCATTCGCGCTCCGGAGATCTTCAGGAAGGAGGCGTAAACGTCTCGCCGCCTTGGATCGGGGTGCAGCAGCTGGTGATTCCGGACCCTTCGTTCGTCGTCAGCCCGCCGCTCCAGACCACGGCAGTGCGCGACGTCCCGGCCCAGGCCCACGAGACCTCGTCGCGGCGCACGGCACCGGGTGCGGCGGGACCCACCTGCCAGGTGAGGGTGCTCGGATCGAACGTAAGGGGCGTGGCGTTCTCGCCGTTCAAGGTGAGCACGCGCGTTCCCGTCCAGAGCTCCCCGTACCGGTTGTTTCCCTCGAAGGCGATGGGCGCGTCGGGGGCGAGCCACCAGGTCGCGGTGGCGAGATCGACGAGCGCCGCATCGCGAAGTGCGACACCGAGGCGACTCCCGCCACCGATGAACAGGCGGGTGCCGGTCCAGGCCACAACCATGTTGCTCCGGACACCGTCGAGCCCCCACGGGACCTCCCGCCACTGGTCGGTCCGGGGGTTGTAGACCTGCACAATGTCGCGGCCGACTGAGCTCCCCGACGCGCCGATGTGCCCGACCACGGCAATCTCCGATCCGGTCCAGACCGCGTCGCCGAAGTCGGGCAGCGACTGGGTGGGTGGTGTGCCGGCGCGCCAGCGGTCGGTGGCCGGGTCGTAGATCGCCACCTGGCTGACCGTGGCGATGTTGTCGCCCTCGTCGGCGACGCCGAGCACCACCAGCTCGGTGCCGGTCCACACCGCGTGGTTCATCGCGCTCGCGGCGTTGTGCAGCGGCGGGGTGGCGAGCTTGCGCCACGAGTTGGAGACGGGGTCGTAGGCCGCGGCGACCGTCGAGTCACGCTCACCCGTCACCACGATCGCCTCACGACCGGTCCACGCGCCGATTGCGTCACCCGAGGAGAGCGGGGACGCGGGAACGTTCTTCCAGCTGCCGTCGCCCGCGTCGTACACCGCGCCGTCGACCCGGGCGTGATCCGCGTAGCCACCCCACACCAACACCCGGTTCCCCATCGCGATGGACAGCGCCTCGAACCGGGGCGGGATCGGCGCTCCGGACATCGGGTGCCGACCCGGGGCGGTCGTGACTCCGGTGGCGGGCCCACCAGTCACCGTCGTACGCGACGACGGGTCCTGGCGGAACGCGACGACACCACCGATGACCACGGCGAGCACCACTGCAACCAGCGCGCCGCGACCGACGACCCGGCGCCGGCGAACGGCGGAGACCCGATGGGCCACGCGGTCGTCGAAGCCAACCGGCACGTCCTGGGTGGCGGCCGCGGCGGACAGCCCGCGGCGCACGCGCTCTTCGATCTCGATCATCGGTCTTCCTCCAACAGAGTGCGCAGCTGTTCCAGCGCGCGGTGGACATGGGTCTTGACCGTCCCCGGGCTCACGCCCAAGAGGTCCGCGGTCTGCTGTTCGGAGCGGTCTTCGTAGAACCGAAGCACCACGGCCGCCCGCTGCCGTAGCGGAAGCTGCAGCAACGCGTCGTGCACGACGTCGCGCTCGACCGCATCGTGGTCGAGCCTGCGTGCCGGGGGCTCGACCACGTGTGTGTCGTCGTGGCGACGACGGACGCCGGCCCGGCGGGCCCGGCCGCGCAGCTCGTTGACGATCGCCCGCCGGACGTAGGCCTTCCCGTCGTCGATCCCACCGGCCCGCCAGCGCGGCCACGTCCGCGCCAGGGCCTCGGCGACCGCGTCCTCGGCCCGGTGGTGGTCACCGCAGAGGAGATAGGCGAACCGCAGCAGCCCCGCGTGCTCGTCCCGGACCAACCGGTCGAACGACACCGGTGGCGTCGCTTCGGTCGGCTCGGGCGCGCTCACCATGCAAACAGTCCAGACGCGCCGGGCCCCGGTTCGGTTGACACGGACCGCAATCCTCTAGCTGAGGCTGATCTCACTGTCGTCCGAGAGCACGAGGCGGTGGGGGCCGTCGGAGCGGCTGACCCGGGCGTTGCGGCCGAGCAGGCTGTCGACGACCCGTGACACACCTTCGACCCGTGCGCCTTCGAGCAGCACCGAATGCTCGAGCGTGGCGTCCACCACGACACAGCCCGGACCGACCGACACCGCCGGTCCCACCGTGGAGCGCTCGACGACCGCGCCCGCGCCGATCACCGCCGGGCCGAGGATGCGACTGCACACGACCCGCGCACCCGTCTCGATGATCACCTCACCCACGAGCTCGGACTCGGCGTCCACGTGACCGTCGTTGCGACCCTCGATCGCGCCGAGCACGATCGTGTTCGCCTCGAGCAGGTCCTGCAGCTTGCCGGTGTCGATGAACGGGCGCTCGAGCACCTGGCTGTCGACCACCTTGCCCTTCGCCACGAGCCACTGGATCGCGTCGGTGATCTCCAGCTCGTTGCGCCCCGACGGCTCGATCGACGCGACCGCGTCGTGGATCGCCGGCCCGAAGAGATAGGCGCCGACGAGCGCGAGATCGCTCTTCGGCTCCTTGGGCTTCTCGACCAGGCTCACCAGACGACCCGCAGCGTCGAGCTCGGCCACCCCGAACTGCTCGGGCCGGTCCACGTGGGCGAGCAGGACCAAGGCGTCCGGAGACGACTGCTCGAACTGCTCCACGAAATCGGACACGCCGCCCACCACCAGGTTGTCGCCGAGATACATGAGGAACGGCTCGTCGCCGAGGAATTCGCGCGCGATGAGCACCCCGTGGGCCAGGCCACGCGGGGCGTCCTGGCGCAGGTACGTGACCTCGAGGCCGAACTCGGCACCCGTGCCGACCGCGGCCCGGAACGCGGGCTCGGATTCGCCCACCACGAGCCCGACCTCGCGGATCCCGGCGGCCGCGATCGCCTCGAGCCCGTAGAAGAGGATCGGCTTGTTGGCCAGCGGCACCAGCTGCTTGGCGCTGGTGTACGTGATCGGCCGCAGGCGCGTCCCCGACCCGCCCGCGAGAACCAGCGCCTTCACGGGCCGGGAGGTTAACCGGTCGCGCTCGGGCACCCACCGGGCCCCGGCGCGGCTACAGCGTCTGGCGGTCCAACCAGCCCAAGAGCGATGCGATCGCACGCGGGTCGTGCCGGAGCCGGCGCCCGGCCAGCGCCACGATGCGCAGCTCCGCCGATCCGTGCGCTTCGACGAGGATGCGCGCGTCGTCGAGGGGGGCAACGTCGTCATCCGATCCGTGCAGCACGAGAAGAGGACGGGGTGCGAGCTTCCCGGCGGCCGCTACGGCATCGACTTCGGTGATCTCACGCAGCCACGCGGCGGGGTCCTCCGGCGCGTCGGGGTTGCGCAGCACTCCCATCCGCCGGCAGTGCTCGATGAACCGGGGCGTATCCCAGTCCCGCAGCTCGGCCTGCGCCCCGAGGGTGGCGACCCCGCGCACGCGCTCGTCCGCCGCCGCGGTGCAGAGGGCCAGTGTGCCGCCCACCCCGGTACCGACCATCCACACGCCGCTGACCTCGTCGCGTTCGCTGAGCAGGTCGACGGCCATCCGTTGATCGGCCAGCCACCCACCGATCGAGAAGTCCCCTTCCGACCCGCCGGTGCCGCGGAAGTTGAAGGTGAACACGAGCCAACCCACGTCACGCGCGATGCGGTCGGCGAGCTCGGGAAAGGTCAGCCCCGACGCCAGCGACCCGCGGGGCGGGGTGGGAAAGTCGTGGCACAACACCAGTGCGGGGACGGAGGCGGTCGTGGCCGGGCGCGCGACGTGCGTCGCCAGGGCGAGCCCGTCGACCTCGATCCGCTCCTCCACGCCGACTCCTCCTCCTCGTGTGCCGACCGCTTGGGCGGTCCGAACCTTCGCACCATTATCCTGGCCGGGTGACCACCCCCACCCTCCGCGCACCGGCCTTCAAGGAATGGGCGGCCGTGGTGCAGGCGCTGCTCGAGGGCGAGCAGATCATCGACGTGCGCAAGGGTGGCATCCGCGAGGACGGACGGCACTTCTCGATCCAGTCGAGCCGCCTCTGGCTGTACCCGACGCTCGAGCACCAGCGCACCGAGCTCCTGAAGCCCGCGTACGCCCGCTGGATCCCGGACGGCGGCGACACGGCGACCCGGGACATCCCGATCACCGGCTGGGCCGATGTCGTGGGCGTCGCGACCACCTCCGATCCCGGCGTGATCGACGCGCTCGACGGCAAGGTCATCTGGTCCCGCGAGTACGTCGCGTCACGTTTCAGCTGGAAGCGCCGCGACCCACTCTGGATCCTCGCGCTGCGCGTCCACCGGTTGACCGAGCCGATCACGGTGCCGTACGTGGACGCCTACGCGGGCTGCACCTCGTGGGTCGACCTGGGCGGGCTGCCGGATGACCCCGAGTCCCTGCCGTCCCAGCTCGCGCTCTCGGACGTGGCGTTCGAGGCCAAGCTCAAGGGTGTGGCCGATGCCATCCCCGGCGGGTTGGTGCCGCCCGAACCTGCGGGTTAGCCGAGCTGCTCGCGCAGCGTCGCCACGTCGGCGCGCAGGTGCTCGAGCCGGTACTCCTGCGAACGCCCGGGATAGTGGTTGACCCGCGGGTGGGGGGCCGGGTCGACGAGCACGCTGTTCCATCCGGCTTCGAGGAACTGCACCCGCTTGAACATCCGCGTCGGCGCCACCAACCGGACCTTCGGCTCGAGCTCGTACCCGAGGAGCCGCAGCATCGCGGCGTTCTCCCACCACTTGTGGTCGAGCAGATCCGTCTGCTCCCAGATCGCCTCGAACAGCCGCCGGGTGCGCCGGTCCCTGCGCACGACCATCACTCCGCAATTCGGAATCTGCTGACCCTCGTACTCATGCGCCACGAGACCGAGCAGCGAGTGCGACGCCAGCTCGTCGGCGACGTCCCGAGATGCATCGACGATCGCGGCGTCGGCATCGACCCAGAACACGAGGTCGTAGCGATCGAGCGCGTCGAGGATCACGCGGACCTTGCTCCAGGCTGGGTGCCGATCAGGGGCCGGGAGCTCGTGGTGCAGGACGAGTTCGTAGCCGTGACGGTCGGCGAAGATTCGGAACGTCTCCGCGCTGACGTCGAGCAGCTCGGAGTGCGGCCCGGTACCGAGTGAGCAGAGCGCCTTACGCACTCAGCCGAAGGGCCGGTAGCAACGGTTGCGCGCTTCCGCCGGGGTGTCGGGCCCGAAGCAGATGAACTGCTCGGAATCCATCAGCTCCTCGATGATCGCGGGATCGAGATCAGGATCGTCGAGATCGAAGTACCACTGCGTCCGCTTGTCGCCGATGTAGCGAAAGTCTTCGAACTTGGACGGTCGAGTCATCAAGCGAAATCTAGCCTGGAGTAGCCTCCGCTCCCGTGGTGCTGAGGCCGAGCAGCCGGCGCGCCAACCCCGACCTCGCCGTGACCGTGCTCGTGTTCCTCGGGCTCTTCACGTGGTTCTGGGCGATCCAACGCGGCGAGTTCGTGAGCTACGACGGCCGGATCATGGCGGGCGTCGCGCGCAACCTCTGGGAGCACGGGAGCCTGCGCCCCTTCGGCGACTCGTTCGGGACCGGCCTCCACCTGCACTGGGCGCCGTACGGCATCGCGATGAGCCTGCTCATGGCACCGCTGTGGCACCTCCAGCTGGACCGTGATCCGCACGGCGCGTTCTGGCTCACGTTCGTCGGCCCGGTGCTCACCGCGCTCACCGGGGCGTTGCTCTACCGCATCGGGCGCACGCTGCAATGGCGCCGCACCACCGCGGTGATCGTCGCGCTCGCGTTCGGGTTCCTCACGATGGCCGCGGTCTACAGCACCGAGCTGTTCTCCGAGCCGGCCGTCACCCTGGGAGTGGTCGTCGTCGTCCTCGGCCTGCTCCGCTGGCGCGACGACGCGTCGCTCGGACCCTGGCTCGTCGGCGGCGGCATCGCCTTCACGATCCTGTCGCGCTTCGACTCGGTCGTGCTCGTGCTGCCGGTGCTGGTCGTGGTGCCGCTGTTCGTGCCCTGGACCCGGTTGCTGGGTACGTGGCGACGATGGTTGCCGGCGCTCGCGGTCCCGCTCGTGCTCGCGATCGGCTGGACGCTCTATTACAACAGCCTGCGGTTCGGCTCACCGTTCGACGGGGGCTACCAGGACGACCTGTTCACGTTCGGCTTCTTCGACGGGATCGGTCGCCAGCTGACGAGCCCGGGGAAGGGCTTCTTCTGGTACGACGCGATCCTGATCGCCGCGCTGCCCGGCTTCGCCTGGCTGTGGGCGCGCGACCGGGGCACGGCAGTGGCGGTCGCCGGTCTCGGTCTCGCCCGCGTCCTGTTCTTCGCCACGTGGTACACACCCGACGGATTCGTGGCGTGGGGACCGCGGTTCCTGCTCCCCGCATGCGCCCTGCTGGCCATCCCGTTGGGCGAGACGATCGAGTGGGCACGCCATCGGGAGCGGGTCGTTCGCCGTCTCGCATTCGGCGTGATCGCGGTCCTCGCGCTCGCGAGCGCGCTCGTCACCGTGGTCTCGTTGTGGCTGCCGTACGACTACAGCTGGTCAGTGGTGAACGCGATTCCCGACTACCAGCACCTGCCCGTGGCCACCGTGGACCGGCTCCGGCTCGAGCGGCTCGACGCGATGAACAACACGTGGCACGACAGCCCGATCGCGCTCGGCCTGCGGTCGCTCGCACATCCGCGGGCCGGTACGCCGTTCCCGCTCCGGTGGTGGCGCGGCGGCCCGACCGCGGTCGGGGTCATCGCCCTGCTCCTCACCGCCCTGTTCCTCGGGTTCGCGGCGGTGGTGGCCCACAAAGCACGTGACGGGGGCGCCAGAAGCACCCCCGTCACGCAGCAAAGCATTGGATGAATCGCCGTTCGGGATTGCCCGGGGGGGACCAGCTCCCGACCCGTTCGGCGACGGCGCGGCGGTGGAATTCCGCCAGGCGGTCCAACGAGCTACCGGCCTAGCGGCCGCGCACCTCCAGGGTCCCATGTTGATCATGCATCAGATGGACCACCTCCCTTCTCTGGTACAGAAATTCGTACCAGATCCGAGCCTCAGTCCGCGCCACGTTCGGTTTCGTCCGGCGTGGCCGCCCTGCCGACAGCGCCGATGAACTGCAAATACGCCAGCTGGCACTCCAGAACGGCATCGACCTGCTCGGGCAGGTAGGCCTCCCCGGTCGCCGCGCAGCGGTCCAGGATGTAGTCGATGCTCTCGGCGGCGCCGAACACCACGGGCGCCTGCGGCTGGACGCTCGAGCCGTTGCCCGACACGCCTTTGAGCCGCAGGAACTCGAGTTGGAAGTCCAGGATCCGGCGCACGTCAGCGGGGGTGAGCGTCGCGGCGACGACATCGGGGAGGTGACGCACCACCCACTCGAACGAGTCGTCGGGATCGAAGACCGCCTCGGGCGGGCGCTCCGACATCCGCGCCGCCTCGCGAAACACGAATACGGCGGCGATCGCCAGGACCAACCCGACGACCACGAACCCGACGACGAGAGCCATCGTTCCAGCCTAAAGCCAGATGGCGCGGCCGCCGGTGAGGCGTCAGATCCCGATGCGTTGCGCGAGCAGCTCGCGGTGGTACGTCGCGTCGCCGAGCAGGATCTCGGAGGACTTCGCGCGCTTGAAGTAGAGGTGCGCGTTGTGCTCCCAGGTGAACCCGATCCCACCGTGGATCTGGATGTTCTCCGCCGCCGCATGGAAGTACGCGTCCGAGCAGTACGCCTTGGCGAGGCTCGCGACCACCGGCACCTCGTCGTTGCCCTCGGCCGCGGCCCACGCCGCGTAGTACGCCGCGGACTTCGCCGACTCCACCTCGAGGAGCATGTCGGCGCACTTGTGCTTGATCGCCTGGAACGAGCCGATCGGCCGGCCGAACTGCACCCGGTCCTTCGCGTACTGGACCGACTCCTCGAGCACGAACTGCGCGCCACCCACCATCTCGTTCGAGAGGCCGACCGCGGCCTGGTCGAGCGTGGTGGAGAGGGCCGCCCAGCCCGAACCCGGAGTCCCGAGCGGCTGCGCCTTCACGCCCGAGAACTCGAGGCGGGCCTGCTTCCGGGTCTGGTCCATCGTCGCCAGCGGCGTGCGGGTGAGGCCGGGCGCGTCGCCGGCCACGGTGAAGAAGGAGATGCCGTCTTCACCCGTCGTCCCGGCCGTGCGGGCGGCGACCACGACGAGGTCGGCGGTGTGACCGTCGAGCACGAACATCTTCGTGCCGTCGAGCACGTACTCGGCACCGGCCGCCTTCGCCTCCAGCGTGATCCCGTCCGCGTCCCAGCGCCCGTTCGGCTCCGTGAACGCGAGCGTGGCGATCGTCTCGCCACTCGCGATGCCGGGAAGCAGCGCGGCCTTCTCGTCCTCGCTGCCCGCGTTGAGGATTGCGTTCGCGGCGAGCACGACGGTCGAGAAGTACGGCGCGCACAGCAGCGCGCGACCCTGCTCCTCGAGCACGATGCCCAGCTCGACGAACGTGTACCCCTGGCCGCCGTAGGCCTCGGGGATTTGCAGGCTCTGCAACCCGAGCTCGTTCGCCATCTGCTGCCAGACCGCGGGGTCGTAGCCCTCGGTGGTCTCCATGAGGCGGCGGACGTCACTCTCGGGGCTCTTCGCCTCGAGGAACTTCCGCACGGCCTCACGTAGCTGGTCTTGCTCCTCCGAGAACGCGAAGTTCACTGTTGCTCCTTCTTCCCCTGGGTGACGGGTTATCTGGGCTCACGCGGGAGACCGAGCACCCGCTCGCCGATGATGTTGCGTTGAATCTCGCTGGCACCGGCGTAGATCGTCTCGGACCGGCTGAACATGAACGTGCGCTGGAGCTCGTTGATCTCGTAGCCCTTGTCGGGCTCGCCCTCGATGATCCCGGCGCTGGCGCCGAGCACGTCCATCGCGAGCTCGCCGAGGTTGCGGTGCCACGTGCTCCAGAACAGCTTGCCGATGCTGGCCTCCGGACCGAGCACGCCCTTGCGGGCCAGACCCGTGAGCATGCGGAGCCCGTTGTACTTCATGATCTCGACGCCGATGTACGCCTGCGCGAGCCGCTGGCGGATCGGGTCCTCCTCGGACGCGCCGTTCGTGCGCGCGATGTCGATGAGCTCGTTGAGCTCGCGCTGGAAGCCGAGCTGCTGGCCGAGGAAGGCGGTGCCGCGCTCGAAGCCGAGGGTCGCCATCGCGACCTTCCAACCGTCGTTCACCTCGCCGAGCACCATCGAGCGATCGGTGCGTGCGTCGTCGAAGAAGACCTCGTTGAACTCCGCCGTGCCCGTCATCTGATGGATCGGTTGGACCGTGACGCCGGACTGATGCATCGGGATGAGAATGTAGGAGAGGCCCTTGTGCGCCGGCGCGTCGGGATCGGTGCGGCACACGCAGAAGCACCAGTGAGCGCGGTGGGCAAGCGTCGTCCAGACCTTCTGGCCGTTGACGACCCACTCGTCGCCGTCGAGGACGGCCCGCGTCTGAACGTTCGAGAGGTCCGATCCGGCGTTCGGCTCCGAGTAGCCCTGGCACCAGAGCTCCTCGACCGCCTGGATCTTGGGGAGGAAGCGCTGCTTCTGCTCCTCGGTGCCGTAGGCGATCAGGGTGGGGGCGAACAGGCCCTCCCCGAAGAAGCTGATCCGGGCCGGCGCCCCCGCCTTGGCATACTCCTCGTTGAAGATCACCTGCTCGACGATGCCGGCGTTGCGGCCGCCGTACTCCTCCGGCCAGGACAGGCCGACCCAGCGGTCCTTCCCCAGCAGGCGCTCCCACTCGATGCGCACGTCGTAGCCCGTCTCGTCCGCCGGGCCGCCGCCGGGGCCGATCTCGGCGAACTCGCCCACGAGGTGCTCGGACAGCCAGGTACGCACCTCGTCTCGGAATGCTGCCTCGGCGGGTGTGTCGCGAAAGTCCATAGGGCCGGGGTCGACCGTACTTGACCGCCCGGTCCAGTTTCCATCCCGACCAGCGAGAGGGGGCTCGGAGGCCGGTACCCTGACGGAGCGAGCGGCCATCTCCCGCGGCCGACGAACTCCCCCGCCGAGTGAGCGGAGCAATCGAGACGTGCAGACACTCCACCGTCCGGCGCACTACGAGACGGCCGACGTCCGGATCGACAAGCTCGTGGTCGGACCGTACGAGAACAACGTGTTCGTCCTGCGGGACAAGCAGGGCGGCGAAGCCGTGCTCGTGGACGCCGCCAACGAGCACGAGCTGCTCCTCGAGGTCTGCCAGGCGACCGGGGTGCGGCGGGTCCTGACCACCCATGGTCATTTCGACCACATCCAGGCGGTGACCGCCGTCCGCAACGCGGGCATCGACGTGGGCATCGCGACCGAGGACGCCGCGATGCTGCCGTCGTACGACTTCGTCATCCCGGACGACGAGGTCATCGAGGTCGGAGCGCTGCGGCTCCACACCATTCACACCCCCGGCCACACCCCGGGCTCCACGTGCTTCCTCCTCGAAGGTCACCCCGTCGTGCTGAGCGGCGACACGCTCTTCCCCGGTGGGCCGGGCAACACCAGCTTCGAGAACGCGAGCTTCGACCAGATCATCGAATCGATCGACCGCCGGCTCTTCACCCTGCCGGTCGAGACGATCGTGCTGCCGGGTCACGGTCTCGACACGACCATCGGCACCGAGCGCCCCCACCTCGACGAGTGGGTCGCCCGGGGCTGGTAGAGCCGACGACGAACCCGTGACCGAGCGCAAGGACCTGATCGGCAGCGAGCTCGAGGCGGCGCGGGCACGGACCCTCGCGCTGCTCGACCCGATCCCCGACTCCCTGCTCGTCGCCCAGCACTCGCCGTTGATGTCCCCGCTGGTGTGGGACCTCGCGCACATCGGCCACTACGAGGAGCTGTGGCTGCTCCGTGAGATCGGCGCGGCCGGGCCGACCGATCCGCGCTTGGACGACGTCTACGACGCGTTCCGACACCCGCGCGCCGAGCGACCGGCATTGGACCTGCTCGGGCCCGCTGCGGCCCGCGACTTCATCGCCGACGTGCGCAAGCGCGCCCTCGACGTCCTCGCCGGCACCGACCTCACCGTCGACGACCCGCTGCTCGCCGACGGGTTCGTGTATGGGATGGTGATCCACCACGAGCACCAGCACGACGAGACGCTGCTCGCGACGATCCAGCTCATGGACGGCTACGCGCACCCGGCGGCGGGCAATGGGCCCGGCGCGTCCGCGGCCGGCGCCGCGGAGCTCGCGCCGGACGTCCTGGTCGAAGCAGGCCCGTTCGCGATGGGAACGTCAGGCGATCCGTGGGCGTACGACAACGAGCGCCCCGAGCACGTGGTGGATCTCCCGGCGTTCCGCATCGACACCACACCGGTGACGAACGGCGCGTACGTCGACTTCATCGAGGCCGGTGGCTACGACGATCCGCAGTGGTGGACCGCGGCCGGGTGGGCCTGGCGCACCGAAGCCGGGCTCGCGCACCCGGAGTTCTGGACGCGTGCCGGAGAGGGCTGGACCCGGCGCCGGTTCGGCCGCGTCGAGCCGTTGCCCGAGCGGGAGCCGGTGCAGCACGTCTGCTGGTACGAGGCGGACGCGTTCGCCCGCTGGCGCGGCGCCCGGCTGCCCACCGAGGCCGAGTGGGAGAAGGCCGCCCGCGGCGCGACCTGGCCGCCGGCCTCGGGGCGCTTCGGCCCCGACGAGGTGGGCGCGCACCCTTCGCGTGCCAGCCGGTGGGGTTGCCAGGACATGCTCGGCGGGGTCTGGGAGTGGACCGCCGGCGACTTCGCGCCGTACCCGGGGTTCCGGTCGTTCCCGTACCGGGAGTACTCGGAGGTGTTCTTCGGGCGCGACTACAAGGTCCTGCGCGGGGGGTCCTGGGCAACGGACCAGATCGCGTGCAGCCTCACGTTCCGCAACTGGGACTACCCGATCCGGCGCCAGATCTTTGCCGGCTTCCGCTGCGCGACCGACGCCTGACCGCCCGCAGATGTGCCGCCACCTCGCGTACGTCGGACCCCCGGTCGTGCTCCGCTCGCTGCTGTTCGACGCACCGCATGCCCTCGTGCACCAGGCTCGGAACCCGAAGTACCAGCATGCGGGCCGTGACAATCCCGATGGCTGGGGTGTCGCGTGGCACGACACGGCCTTCGAGCGCTACCGCTCGGCGCAGCCGATCTGGGACGACACCAGATTCGCGGGCACCGAGCTCGCGCCCGCACTGCTCGCCGCGGCGCGCTACGCGTCGACCGGTTCGGAACCCGAGGTCCGCAACTCCGCTCCATTCGTCTCGGGTGCGTGGGCGTTCTCGCTGAACGGCTACGTCGCCGGCTTCCGCGACGGCTTCGGCCAACAGCTCCGATCCGAGGTGAGCCACCGGCGCGCCGCGGCGATCCAGGGCGACACCGATTCCGAGGTGCTCTTCGCCCTGGTCCTGGACCGGCTCGACGCGGGCGCGTCGCCGGGCGAGGCCCTGATCGCGGTCGTGCACCGTGTGCGCGTCGAGAGCCCGGGGCCGCTGAACCTGCTGCTCAGCGACGGTCACGACCTCGCCGCCACCGCACTCGACAACTCCCTGTTCGTCCGGCTCGACGGTGGCCGTCTCGTGGCGTCCGAACCCCTCGACGACGGCGATTCCTGGGTCGAGGTCGACAACTGCTCGCTCGTCGAGAACGATCGCGTCACCCCCATCGGAGGACTCCCATGACCGTCCGAGTCGACGTCCATCTCACCCCCGCCGATCTGCACGGCGCGCTCAGCGACGACGCGCGCCGCGGTCTCTCCGCATCACCCAAGGATCTGCCGCCCAAGTGGTTCTACGACGACCGCGGATCGCAGCTCTTCGACGAGATCACCCGGCTCGACGAGTACTACCCGACACGCGCCGAACGACAGATCCTCGTCGCGCGCGCGGACGAGATCGCCGCGGCGAGTGGCGCGGACACGCTCATCGAGCTGGGATCGGGAACCTCGGAGAAGACGCGGCTGTTGCTCGACGCGCTGGCGCGGACCGGGCAGCTCCGCCGCTTCGCACCGTTCGACGTGAGTGAGACGACGCTTCGCGCCGCGGCGCACGCGATCGCCGGTGAGCATCCGGAGATCGACGTGCACGCAGTCGTCGGTGACTTCGAACGTCACCTGCACGAGCTGCCGCGTGGAGGCCGCCGGCTCGTTGCGTTCCTCGGCGGCACCATCGGCAACCTGCCGCCGGAACCGCGCGCAAAGTTCCTCGCGACCGTCGCCGCCGACCTCGAGCCGGGTGACACGTTCCTGCTCGGCACCGACCTCGTGAAGGACCCCGCTCGGCTCGTCACCGCCTACAACGACGCTGCGGGGGTCACCGCCGAGTTCAACCGCAACGTGTTGCACGTGCTCAATCGCGAGCTCGGCGCGGACTTCGCCCCCTCGACCTTCACCCACATCGCCCGCTGGAACGACGGTACGGAGTGGATCGAGATGTGGCTCCGCTCGGAGCAGGCGCAGTCCGTCAAGATCCCCGAGCTCGACCTCGTCGTCGAGTTCGACCGGGGCGAGGAGATGCGCACCGAGATCTCCGCCAAGTTCCGCCGGGCGAGCCTCACCGAGGAGCTCGAGGCCGCCGGCCTCCGGCTCACGGAGTGGTGGACCGACGAAGCGGGCGATTTCGCGCTGACCCTGAGCCGGCGGACCTGAGAAATGTCCTTTCCTGAGTTTCCACTACGGGGATAGTGCAATTATCATGGTGGCCGTGACCGACGCCCCCACCCTCCTCGAGATCGACGATCTGGCCGTCGAGGCCGATGGCAACGCCATCCTCGACGGGCTGTCGCTCGTGGCCCGGGCCGGTGAGGTCCATGCGCTGATGGGCCCGAACGGCTCCGGGAAGTCGACGCTGGCGAACACCCTGCTCGCCAACCCGTCGTACCAGGTCACCCGCGGCCGGATCCTGTTCAAGGGCGAGGACATCACGCTCCTCGGCACCGAGGACCGGGCCGCCCGCGGCCTCTTCCTCGGTTTCCAGCACCCCGAGGAGATCCCGGGGGTGAGCGTCTTCAACTTCCTGCGCCAGGCGATGTCCGTCCGCAAGGGGATCCCGGACCTCTCGATCCTCGAGGTCCGCATGGCCCTGATGGCCTGGTCGAAGCGACTCGGCATGGACGACCGCTTCACCGAGCGTTACCTCAACGAGGGCTTCTCCGGTGGTGAGAAGAAGCGCAACGAGATCCTCCAGATGGCCCTGATGGAGCCGGACTTCGCGGTGCTGGACGAGACGGACTCCGGGCTCGACATCGACGCGCTGCGAGTCGTCGCGCACGGCATCCACGAGGTGCGCACGGACCGGCCCGACCTCGGCATCCTGCTGATCACGCACTACCAGCGGATCCTTTCGTACCTCACCCCGGACTTCGTGCACATCCTGCTCGACGGCAAGATCGTCGAGTCGGGTGGTCCCGAGCTCGCCGCCCGAGTCGAGGCGGAGGGTTTCGACACGTTCCGGAGGGTGGCCTGATGGCCCTCGACGTCGCCAAGATCAAGGGCGACTTCCCGATCCTCGAGCGCTGCGTCCACGACAAGCGCCTCGTGTACCTCGACAGCGCGTCGAGCTCCGAGAAGCCCACCGCGGTGCTCGACGCGATGGACCATCTGTACCGCACGTCGTACGCGAACGTGCACCGCGGCGTCTACACGATCGCGGACGAGACCACGCGGGCCTACGAGAGCGCGCGGGCCAAGGTCGCCGGCTTCGTCAACGCCCGGGAGACTGAGGAGATCGTCTTCGTCCGCAACGGGACCGAGGCGATCAACCTCGTGGCGTACACGTGGGGCCGCCAGAACCTCCATGAGGGTGACGTCGTCGTGCTCAGCGACATGGAGCACCACGCCAACATCGTGCCCTGGCTGATGCTCGCCGACGAGCGCGGCATCGTTCTGCGCTGGATCCCGCTCACGTCCGACTTCCGGCTCGATCTCACCTCGATCGGTGAGCTGTTGCGCGGCGCGAAGCTCCTCGCGATCAGCGCGATGTCCAACGTCTTGGGCACGATCAACGACATCGGCCCGCTGGCCCGCGCTGCGCACGCGGCCGGTGCCCTCGTGCTGGTGGACGCGTGCCAGGCCGCTCCGCACCTCCCCGTCGACGTCGAGGCCTGGGACGCCGACTTCGTCGCGTTCACCGGCCACAAGATGCTCGGGCCTTCGGGCATCGGCGCGCTCTGGGCGCGACGCGAGCTGCTGGAGTCGATGCCACCGTTCCTCGGCGGTGGCGAGATGATCCGCGACGTCCGCAAGGACGGGTTCACCACGAACGACGTTCCCTGGAAGTTCGAGGCCGGAACTCCGGCGATCGCGGATGCCATCGGGTTCGGGGCGGCGGTCGACTATCTCGAGCACCTCGGCATGGAGGACGTGCGGGCGCACGAGCGGGAGCTGACGCAGTACGCGCTCGATGCGCTCGAGGACCGGCTCGGGGACAAGATCACGATCTACGGCCCGCGTGACGTCGCGGTGCGGGGTGGAACCATCTCGTTCCTGTTCGAGGGCATCCACGCCCACGACATCTCGCAGGTCCTCGACGAGGACGCCGTCTGTGTGCGGGCCGGTCACCACTGCGCGAAGCCGCTCATGCGCTGCCTCGGTGTCCCGGCCACGACCCGCGCCTCGTTCTACGTGTACAACGACCAGGCTGATGCCGACGCGCTCGTCGAAGCGTTGGTGAAGGCCGAGAAGTTCTTCGCTCTCTAGGATCGGACGCCGTGCCCGGACTCGAAGACCTCTATCGCGAGATCATCCTCGACCACTACCGCTCGCCCCGGAACCGCGGCGAGCTACCGACGCCACCCGCGCACAAGGCCGAGGGCTTCAACCCGCTCTGTGGCGACGAGGTGGTCCTGTACCTCGAGATCGATGACGGCGTCGTGACCGACGTCAAGATCGGGGGTCAGGGTTGCTCGATCAGCCAGGCGTCCACCTCGATGATGAGCGCGGCGATCAAGGGCAAGACCGTCGCCGAGGCCCGCCAGCTCATCGGGGCGTTCAAAGCGCTCATGTCGATCCACGAGTCGAAGCTCGAAGGCGAGTCCGACGGCGCCGATCTGCAGGCCGAGCTCGACGGCGTCGCGCTCGGGGATCTCGAGGCGCTCCAGGGGGTCGTGAAGTTCCCGGTGCGCATCAAGTGCGCCACGCTGGCCTGGAACACCCTCCAGCAGGGGTTGGACGAGGTGGCGGGATAGGACACCCGCACGTTGGGTAGTTCTGTCCGCATGCTGGGTTCGACGATCCGGGGCGTTCTGCGCGTGGTCCAATGCAGGGCGCTCCGTGACTCGTGTCTCTTCGCCGAAGAAACATTGCTGACACGGGCATGCAACGTTCGCTTGGTAGGTTGACCAGTGATGCCTACCGCGGAAGGACATCCATGACTGAGAACACGGAACTCGTGCGGATGATCGACGAGGCGCTCGAGCGTTTCGGTAGCCGTGATCTCGTCTCCGGTGCCGAAGTCCTCGACTTCCTCCTCGATCTGCGCCTGGCGATCCCGGGAACCCCGGACGTCCTGGAGCAGCTGCTCGAGGAGGAGAGTCAACCCACGGGTTAACCGACGAAGTCGCGGACGAGCGCGGTGAGCTCGTCCGGCTTCTCGAAGGGCAACCAGTGCGCCGCTTCTTGCATCACCTCGAGACGCGCGCCGGGGATCTCCGCGGCAAACGTCTCGGCATAGACCGTCGGCACCAGTCCGTCCTGCGCGCCGGCAATGACCAACGTCGGCGCGGTGATGCGTCGCAACCGGCCGCGTAGCTTCGGGTTGTGCAGGTACGGGTCCCACCCGAGGCGGGCAGTGGCGCCGAGTGCCTTCCACATCGGCAGCACGAGCTCGAGCGGGATCTCGGTCTCCTTGCCGACGTCGCCGGCGAACGCATCCATCTGATGCATCACGACGGCCATCGGATGGCTCTGATCGGCGAAGAGCATGTCGGCCAGCTCGCCGGGGGTGCGGCCGAAGAGCTCGTTGATGGGTGCCTCGTCGAGGTGGAGCCCGACGGAGTTGACCAGGACGATCTTCGACACCTTCTCCGGATACCGGGTAGCGAGCTCCAATGCCATCCAGCCACCGAGCGACATGCCCATCACGGGCGGTGCGTCCAGACCGAGGATGTCCCAGAGATCGAGCAGGTGGAACACCGCGTCCTCCATGCCGTCGATCTCCTCGAGGCCCTCGGACTCCGCGAACCCGGGGAAGATCGGCACGAGCACCTCGTAGCTCTCCGCGAGCTGCTCGAGGGCCGGGTGGGTGTTCTCGCCCCCGGCCGAGTGGAGGTACACGAGCGGGTCGCCGCTCCCGGCGCGCCACAGCTGGATCTTGCCGACATGCGTGTCGACGTGCTCCTCGGCGAACGTCACCATCAGGCGACCTTCGCCGATGGCCGGTAGACCGGCGAGCCTTCGGGAAACTCGGCGCGTAACCGCGGGAGCACCTTCTCTGCGAAGAGCTTCATGTTCTTGGTGGTCAGGTCGTGCGGGAGGCTGCCGAGCTGGAACAGCCCGAGCAGGTTCCCGGTGCCGAGCCGGCCGAGGCTGTCGATCAGGGTGTCGGCCACCGTCTCGGGCGACCCCACCAGCGCGTAGCGGCCCTCGATGATCTCGTCCCACGTCTCGACGTTCAGCATGAACTTGCCCGCTGCCTTCAGGATGCTGGCGAGCGAGCGGGCGGACGTGTATCCGGGCGGCTGGATCGTGATGCCGGGCAACAGCCGCTTCACGAAGTACCAGAGGTGCTCCTCGTACTCCTTGCGGGCCTGCTCGTCCGTCTCGGCCACGTAGATCGGCACGAGCCAACCGGCCTGGAGCGGGTCGGCGGTGTAGCCCTCGGCTTCGCAGGCGTCACGGAACATCGAGAAGTAACGCTCGAAGACGTCGAAGCTGAAGTACGGGATGCCCATGTACGAGTAGTGGTTCTTCGCGACGAACTCGAACGTCTCGAGCGACCCCGCACCCGGGATCCAGATCTCTGGATGCGGCTGCTGGATCGGGCGGGGCCACGGGTTCACATAGCGGATCCGGAAGTGCTTGCCGATGAACTCGAACGGCCCCGGCTCGGTCCATGCCCTCTTGATCAGGTCGTGCGCCTCGCGGAACCGCTCCCGCGCGTAGGAGGGATTGACGGAGAACGAGTAGTACTCCGGCCCGCCGCCCACGACCATCCCGGCGATGAGCCGCCCGCCGCTGATCACGTCGATCATGGCGAACTCCTCGGCCACGCGCGTCGGGGGGTCGTAGAGCGGGAGCGCGTTGCCGACGACCGCGATCTTGATGCGTGACGTCTGGCGGGCGAGGATCGACGCGATGAGATTCGGCGACGGCATGTTGCCGTACGCGTTCTGGTGGTGCTCGTTCACGCACACACCGTCGAAGCCCAGCTCCTCGGCGTAGATGAGCTCGTCGAGGTACCGGTTGTACAGCTGGTGCCCGACCGCCGGGTCGTACAGCTCGTTCGGGACCGTCACCCAGGCCGGGCCTTCGTAGGCCGGATCCAACCCGATGTACGGCATCAGATGGAACGCGAAGCAGCGCACCGCGGAACGATACCTCCTTGACCCAATGGTCAAGTTAGGATCGTGAGCCCCCGAGGAGCTTGTCCTATCACCTCCATTCCCCCGCCCGACGCCCCCCGCGCGCCATCGCCGAGCCGGCTGAAGAAGCTCGCGCGCCCGTGGATCTGGATCACCCTCGGCGCGGTCGTGGGTCTGCTCGCAATCGCAGGTGTCGGCTACGCGTTCGCGCGCAGCGACTCGAAGACGCCGATCGCGACCGACCTGCGCGACGTGCGCGGTGTCGCCGACCATCCGAGCACGACGACGGTCCCGGAGACCACGACGAGCACAATTCCCGCGCTCGTACAGCCGGCCCCGACGCTGCTGCCCGCGATCCCGGGTGGGTCGATGGGGCCCGGCGCGAGCGGCGACGTCGTGACGGCCTACCAGCAACGCTTCGTTGACGTGCACTTCGATCCCGGTGCCGTCGACGGGAAGTACGGGCCGGCGATGTCCTACGCGGTCCAGGCGCTGCAGAAGATCATGGGCCTGCCGCGCACCGGTCGCATCGGGGCGGCCGAGTCTGCCGCGCTGGCGACGTTCCAGTACCCCACCCCGCTGCAGCCGACCGGCGAAGCGAACCGCACCGAGATCGACATCACCAAGCAGGTGATCACGCTCTACGAGAACTACCAGGTGCGCCTCATCACGACCACCTCGAGCGGCTCGGGCCAGCGGTACTGCTACGACACGCCCCGCGTGAACCCGACCCGCCACGTGTGCGAGTACGCCAACACGCCGTCGGGCCGCTTCACCTACAAGCGGTTCGTGAGCGGCTGGGACAAGTCACCACTCGGTCAGCTGTACAACCCCTTCTACTTCAACGGCGGCATCGCGGTGCACGGCTACCAATCCGTCCCCACCTCCCCCGCTTCGCACGGCTGCACCAGGATCCCGATGCACATCGCCGAGTACTTCCACACGCTGGTACACGTCGGGGACCCGGTCTACGTCTTCGGGGGCACGCCGGCGCAGGTCATCTCGAGCACGGCGATCGCCCCGCCACCGCCCACCGCTCCGCCGACGGTCCCGCCGACCGTCCCGGAGCCGCCGGTCACGGTGCCCCCGGTCACCGAGCCGCCGACCACACCCACGACCGCCCCCACCACGTCCTCGACCTAACCCGTCCGGCTCGTTTCCGTGTCGTCTGAGCACGCCCCAGCGTGTCGAAACGACACCGAATCGCGAGGCGGCGAGTCGGGAGGCGGCGAATCGAGAGGCGGCGGGAGGGCTAGAAGCCGGGGGTGGCGAAGGGGTCTTCCTCGACCGGGGCGGCGGCGAGCGTCGGCTCTTCGACGCCGAGACGTTCGGCGAGACCGTCGTAGCCGCTCACCTCGAGCTCGTCGGCCAGCTCCGGTCCCCCGCTCGTGACCACGCGCCCGGCCATGAACACGTGCACGACGTCCGGACGAAGCTCGGTCAGCAACCGGGCGTAGTGCGTGATCGCGAGCACACCGAGCCCGTCCTCTTCGGTCATCGCCTCGATGCGTCGCGAGACGTCGCGCAACGCGTCCACGTCGAGACCGGAGTCGAGCTCGTCGAGGACGGCGAACTTCGGCTTGAGCAGCGCGAGCTGGAGCGTCTCCGCCCGCTTCTGCTCGCCACCCGAGAACTCCATGTTGACGCCACGCTCGAGGAACTCGTCCGCCACCGCGAGACGCTTCGCCTCGGTGCGCACGCGCGCCCCGAGCCCGTTGCCGGGGGACCCGCCGGCCGCGTCCAACAGGTCCTCGACGCGAACCCCGGGGATCTCCACCGGGTACTGGAACGAGAGGAAGAGCCCCGCAGCAGCCCGCTGCCACGTCGGCAGCTCGAGCAGCTCGACGCCGTCCAGGCGCACCGAGCCGGCGGTGACCTCGTAGTCGCCGCGCCCCATCAGCACGTGGGCCAGCGTCGACTTCCCCGAGCCGTTCGGACCCATGAGCGCGTGCACCTGACCGGAGGCCAGCTCGAGGTCCACGCCGCGCAGGATCTCCTGGCCCTGCACCGACGCGTGGAGGTCCCGGATCGTCAGCATGCTCCCGGCGCCGGTCATGGCAGCGTCACCAACACGTCGTCGCCCTCCACGCGCACCTCGTACGCCGGGACCGGCTTCGTCGCCGGCAGCGCCTGCGGCTCGCCCGTGCGCAGGTCGAAGGTTGAGCCGTGCTTCGGGCACTCGACCTCGCGCTCCTCCACCCAGAGGTCCCCTTCGGACAGCGACCAGTCCGCGTGCGAGCAGCGGTCGCCGATCGCGTACCAGTCGTCGTCGAGGTGCACGACGCAGAGCCGGTGACCTTCGAGATCGAACCGGCGCGACGACGGCGCGGGGACGTCGGCGGTCGAGCACACCCGCACCTCACTCCCCATGGAGATGCCCGACCTTCTCGTGCACGGACCGGCGCAACGCGCCGGCCAGCGAAGGGATCGGGAGCCGGGCGAGGACATCCTCGAAGAAGCCGAGGACGATGAGACGCTCGGCATCCTCGGGACGGATCCCTCGGGTCTCGAGGTAGTAGAGCTGGTCGTCGTCGATCGGCCCGACAGTCGAGGCGTGCGAGCAACGGACGTCGTTCGCCTCGATCTCGAGGTTCGGGATCGACTCCGCACCGGCGCCCTCACTCAGCACCAGGTTGCGGTTGGTCTGGTAGGCGTTCGCCTTCTGCGCCTCGTGGCGCAACCGGATGAGCCCGCTGTACACCGAGCGCGCCTTGTCCTCGACCGCGCCCTTGAACAGCAGATCGCTTCGCGTGCGCGGCGCGGCGTGGTCCTGCAGGGTGCGGAAGTCGAGCATCTGCTCCTGGTCCCCGAAGTACACGGCGAGCAGGTCGCTCTCCGCACCCTCGCCGGTCAGCAGGGATTCGCTCCGCAACCGGGCGTAGTCACCGCCGAGCGCCACCGCGGACGAGCGCAACGACGCGTCCCGGCCGACGTGGGCGCGTTGCAGCACGATCGACCAGGTCCGCGGTCCGTGCTCCTGCACCGAGAGGTACCTCACGTGCGCCGCGTCGCCGACGACCAGCTCGACCACGCCGTCGACGAAGTGCTCGACGTCCGGCGAGCCGAATCGATCCAGGACCGTGACCTCGCTCTGCTCCTCGGCCACGACGAGCGTGTGCGGGAACGACGCGAGCCCGTCGCCGTCGGACCAGTGCAGGACGACGATCGGCTTCTCGACCACCACACCCTTCGGCACCCGCACGAACGCACCTCCCGCAAGGAAGGCGTCGTGCAGGACGGTGAACGCGTCCGGCGACGCATCGGAGCACATCCCGAGCCAGCGGCCGACGTCCTCGCCCTCGCACGTGGCGAGACCGCAGACGACCACTCCCTTGGCGGCGAGCGCGTCGTCCACCTCGTGGTGCACCACCCGGCCGTCGCGCACGACGATCAACCCGGCGCGGTCGCCCGCCTCCGCGGCGAGCACGCCGCCGCCCGGCGCGTTCTCCACTCCGACGGCGCCGATCTCGTCACCGGTGAGCGGCCGGTACCGATCCAGATCGAGGTCGTCGATCCGGCTGTAGCGCCAGATCTCTTCGGACGCGGTCGGCCAATCGAGGGTCGCGAGCTGCTCGGCCGCGCGCTGTCGCCGTTCCACGAGCCAGTCGGGACCGCCGAGTGCGAGCGAGGCAGCAGGGGTGAACCGGGTGTTCCCGGTCAACCGACCGCGCCCTCCATGTTGAGCTCGATCAGCCGGCTGAGCTCGACCGCGTACTCCATCGGCAGCGTCTTCGTGATCGGCTCGATGAACCCGTTCACGATCATCGCGACCGCCTGCTGCTCCGAGAGACCCCGGCTCATCAGGTAGAAGAGCTGGTCGTCACCGACCTTCGAGACCGTGGCCTCGTGGCCGATGCGGGCGTCCTTCTCGTTGATCTCCATGTACGGGTACGTGTCCGAGCGGCTCTCCTCGTCGAGGATCAGCGCGTCGCAGCGCACGTGGCTCTTCACCCCGTGGGCACCCTCTTCGACCTTGACCAGGCCGCGGTAGGTGGTGCGCCCACCGTCCTTGGAGATCGACTTGCTGTCGATGATCGACGTGGTCTCGGGCGCCGCGTGGGTCATCTTCGCCCCGGCATCCTGGTGCTGGCCGGGACCGGCGTACGCGACCGAGAGCACTTCGCCGTGCGCCTTGGGGCCGGTCATGACGACGGCGGGGTACTTCATCGTGAGCTTCGACCCGAGGTTGCCGTCGATCCACTCGATGGTGGCCTCGGTCTCGGCGCGGCCCCGCTTCGTCACCAGGTTGTAGACGTTCGGCGACCAGTTCTGGATGGTCGTGTACCGGATGCGCGCACTCGGCTTCGCGATCAGCTCGACCACCGCGGAGTGCAGCGAGTCGCTCGAGTAGACGGGAGCCGAGCACCCCTCGACGTAGTGCACCGATGAACCCTCGTCCGCGATGATCAGCGTCCGCTCGAACTGGCCCGCGTTCTCGGCGTTGATGCGAAAGTACGCCTGCAGCGGCATGTCCACGTGCACCCCGGGCGGGACGTAGATGAAGCTGCCACCGGACCACACCGCGGAGTTGAGCGCCGCGAACTTGTTGTCACCCGGCGGGATGACCGTGCCGAGGTGCTCCTTGACCAGGTCCGGGTAGTCGATGAGCGCCTGGTCCATGCTCGTGAAGAGGATGCCCTTCTCCGCGAGGTCGTCCCGGTTCTTGTGGTACACGACCTCGGACTCGTACTGGCTCGTGACCCCGGCGAGGAACTTGCGCTCCGCCTCGGGAATGCCGAGCTTCTCGTACGTGGCCTTCATCTCGTCCGGCAGCATGTCCCAGTCGCTGACCACGCCGTCGGTGGGCTTGATGTAATAGAAGATGTCGTCGAAGTCGATGTCGGGCATGTTCTTCGCGAACCACTCGAGCATCGGCTTGCGCTCGAAGCGCTTCAGGGCGCTGAGCCGCCAGTTCGTCATCCACTCCGGCTCGGACTTGTGCCAGGAGATGTCCCGGACGACATCCGCGTTGACGCCCTTCTTCGGCTTGTAGACGTAGCTCTCGGCGTCTGACCAACCGAGCTGGTACTTACCGAGGTCGATGCCCTTGACGGCCATTGCGAGCTCCGTGGATCGGGGGCCGGCCGGGGGGAGGCCGGAGGTATTTCCACTACGTAGATAGTAACAATACCCCCCAGGCCAAACAATCCCGCCAGCCGGGGTTTTTCCGGCTGCCGGGCGGGTCCTAGCGGTGCGCTCCGAGCGCCTGCGAGCCCCCGGAACCGGCGGCGGCGGTCGTGGTCGTGGTGGTGCTCGTGGAGCTGCTCGACGACGTGGCCCCGCCGGACTTGGCCGAGGTGCCGTTCAGGGCGGCCGCGGCCCGGTCCAGGAGTGTGCCGAGCTGCTTGGTCAGCGTCCCGTACTGGGCGAAGTCGCCGGCCTTCAGCGCGTCCTGGGCGTCGTTGTACACCTTGGTCGCCTGGCTCAACAGTGATGCGGCGGTCTCGGTCTCCGGGGTCGTCGGGGTGGTCGGGGTGGTCGGGGTCGTCGGCGCGATCACCCCGGCGAGCTCCCGGAACTGCGGGAACTGGATGATCGCCTTCTCCACGGTGGTCGCGATCACGGCCTTGCCCGCGTAGAACACGACCACGAACCGGAAGGCGGGCTGCCGCTGGCTCTGGGACACGACGTAGATCGGTCGGATGTAGAGCAGCGAGTCCTCGATCGGGATCAGCTGCAAGCTGCCCTGCACGACGCGCGAGCCCTGCTGGTTCAACAGCGTGAACTGCGACGAGATCTGATCCGTGTTGAGGATCGTGCTGTTCACCTGGACCGGGCCGTACACCGTGTTGTTGCCGGTGGGCATCGTGAAGCTCTGGAGCTTGCCGTACTGGCCCGGCTCGGATTTCGCGACCATGAACGACACGAGGTTCTGCAGCGCGTTGCCCTTCGACACCGGGACGAACGGGCGGAGGATCAGGAACTGCTCGCGCGTGTCTCCGGGCAGCCGGATCAAGAGGTAGATCGGATCGATCCGCTTCCCGGTGGACGACGCGGCCTGCGGGACGTTCGTGGTGGTCGGCGTCTGCACATCGTTGAGGGTGGGCGCCGCGACCTCCCCGGAGCCCGGATCGGGCGAGACCTCCCAGAGATCGGCCTTGTTGTAGAAGGTCGTCGGGTTGGTCATGTGATACGCCCGGTACACGTCGGTCTGGGCCCGGAACAGGTCCTGCGGGAACCGAAGGTGCTTCTTGATCGAGGCGGGCATGCTCGAGAAGCTCTGGAACAGCTGCGGGAACGCTTCCCGGTACGCCTTGATGATCGGGTCCTTGTTGTCGACCACGTAGAGCTTGATCGTCCCGTTGTACGCGTCGACCGTCGCCTTCACCGAGTTCCGCACGTAGTTGAACGACCCGCTCAGGCCGCCCGCGCCGTCGAAGCTCTGTGAGTACGGATAGCGGTCGCTCGTGGTGTACCCGTCGAGCATCCATACGAGACGGCCGTCGGCGATCACCGCGTACGGATCGATGTCGAACTTCAGGAACGGCGCGGCCTTCCGGACCCGGTCCTGGATGTCGCGCAGGTACAGGACCTTCGTGCGCGGGGTGACCTGGCCGGAGATCAACATGTTGAAGTCGTTGAAGCGCAACGCGAACGCAGCACGCCGCAGCCAGCTGGAGAGCTCGACACCGCCCGACCCTTTGTACCGGGTGGTCGCGTTGCTGGCCCCCTTCAGGGGGTAGTTGAACTCCCGGGTCTGCGCATCGACGAGCGAGAAGCCCTGCAGGTTCTCGCCGAAGTAGACCTCGGGAACATCGAGGGGTATGTCACCCGCGGGCGGGATGTCGCTCAGCAGGTAATTGGGCTGGCCGTCGGTGTTGGCGGAGTTGATGGGCGAGACCACCGCGCCGTATCCGTGCGTGTAGACGAGGTGACGGTTCACCCACGTCTGGCTGGGCAGGTCCGCCGGGTTGAGCTCGCGAGCCGAGATCAACGTCTGGCGGAGCTTCCCGTCCACTACGTAGCGATCCACGTCCGCGTCGGCGAACTTGTAGAAGGTCTGCAGTCCCTGGAACAGCTGGTAGCTGCGCAAGATCACGGGCGGGTCCCACAGGCGCGCGTTGTCGATCGTCGCCTGGTTGCTCGTGATCGACTGCGCGTTCAGGTTCTGCTTGTACGGAAAGCTCTGCACCGCGACCTGGTCGAGTCCGAACGCCTCTCGGGTCGAGTGGATGTTGCGCTCGATGTACGGGCGTTCCTTCTGCAGCTCGTTCGGGTTCACGAAGAACTGCTGGTACACGACCGGGACGATGGTGCCGATCACGAGCGAGACGAAGGCCCAGAGCCCGACCGCGATGATGGGCAGCACCCACCCCCGGCGCCAGATGTTCCATACGAACAACGCGGCGGCGACGATCGAGATCACCATCAGCAGGTTGAGTGCCGGGAGCTGCGCGGCGACGTCGGTCTTGCTCGCGCCTTCGACGACGCCGCGGGTCGAGAAGTTCAGCTGGAAGCGGGCGTAGTAGTACTGCGCGGTCTTCACCAGCGCCATCAGGGCCAGGATCACCGAGAGGTGCGCCTTCACCTGCGGGGTCACCCGCTGGAACGGGCTCTGCAGCCGGATGCCGCCGTTGAGATAGTGCGCGACCGCGGTGATGATCAGGATGATGATGAGCGCCGCGAACAGCCAGTCGAACAGGAACGTGAGGAACGGCAGCCGGAACACGTAGAAGCCGACGTCCTTGTGGAACTGCGGGTCGTCGATCCCGAACGACTTGGCGTGGGTGAAGAGGATCCACTGCTGCCACTGACCGGTCACGCTCCCGCCGGCGACGAGCGCGAAGAACGCGGCCACCGCGATCCGGATCCGGCCGCTGTACGGGCCTACCGACTGCTGGTAGCGGGCCAGCAGCTCGTCCTCGGGGCCCATCGTGCGGGTTCGCGGCGCCAGCCGATCGGCCACCGTGAGGCTCACGATCATCAGGACGAAGAAGAGGATCGTGAACACCGCCGACGGCGCGAACCGGGCCCAGAGCAGCCCGCGCCACGTCGAGCCGAAGCCGACGGAGTCGAACCAGAGATAGTCCGTGTAGAACCCGGCGAGCCCGCGAGCGCTCAGGAAGAGCACCACGAGCACGACGAGGATCGCGATCATCCACCCGCGGATTCGGAAGCCGCCGCGGCGACGCCGCTCTACCGAAGGGACGCGCATCGATCGGGAGCCTAGAGGGCGGCCGCGCTCAACTGGGAGCGGGAGACCGGCTCAGGCGTTTCCGCGCTCGGGTTCCGCGAGCACCAGGAAGCACCGGCAGCCCGGATGCGCCGGTGGATGGCGCTGTCCGGTTGGGAACGATTCCGACCGGGCCGTGGGCTCGAGCGCGTTGTCGTCGCAGTCCGGGCACCGACCGACCTCCGCCGGAACCCAGCGCAGCATGGTCCCGTCGGGCACCGCATCGAACGTCCCGCGTGCCCACACCGCGGCGATCGAGTCCCCGAGCGCGGCATCCAGCTCCCGGCCCCGGTACTCGCGGTAGCGCGCCCCGAGCCGCTGTGTCATCGCGTCGGAGTCGTCGCCGGCACCGTCGATCGCCGCGACCAACCGCTTCCGCCATGGCGCCACCATCACGTGGGCGAGGTCGTCGACCAGGTCGGTGGGGAGCTCGGGCGGAGGCCCACCGGGTGGGGCGACCTTGGTGTACGAGTGCGAGTACGCCGAGGCGAGCGGCTCGCGCAGCACCGTCACCCACGCCGCTTCCTGCGCCTCGGCGTCGACCAGCACCGTCGCCGACTCGACCTTGCCCTTGACCGTACGGATCTTGTCGAGAATCTCGTTCTGCTGGTCCTGCAGCGCTCGCTTCGCCCGCCGCGCCAGATCGTGGGCGATCGGAGCCAGGATCTCGTCGCGCTCGGCTCGGAGCGCGTCGTCGCCGGTGAGCGGCGCCGCGCCCGAATCCGCGGCCGCCGGTTCGGGCGCGCGCGACTTCGCGGCGGGCTTCTCGGGCTTCTTCTCCGCCGGCTTCTTCTCGACCGGCTTCTTCTCGACCGGCTTGTGCCCGACCTTCTCGCTCTGCGGCTTGGCCGGCTGCTTCTCGCCCGCCTGCTTCTCGCCCGCCTGCTTCTCCGCCTGCGGCTCCTCCGGCGGCTTCGCCGGTTCGTCGGCCCGCGGCTCGGCCGTCGAGCCGCCCTCATCCTCGGTCGTGCCGTTCGGTGCGGCGTCCGCCGGGCCGGCATCGGCCCCGGTGGGGGTCGGTGCGTCGGCTACGGCATCCTTCTCGTCCTGGGGTGGCGGAATCGTCCCGGGCACGGGATCCGCGGTGTGGCTCGCCCGCAGCCGGGCGAAGAGCGCATCGACCGCAGCACCCGAGTCCTCGGCGTCCGGGGGCTCTCCCGCACCGGACTCGGCCCGGCCTCCCGTCGCGGGACCCGGCTCCGGATGCTCATCGAGCACGACGACCGACTCGCCCTCGAGGTCGATCTCGACGTCGTCCTCTCCGGTGGACTCGAGGATCTCCACCTCGCCCTCCACCGGCGGGACCGCAACGCGCGGTGGCGGTGCGGCGAGCTCCGCGTTCGCGCGTGTCTCGACCTGTGCGAGCGCGACCGTGGCGTCCCCGAGCGTGTGCTTCACGACGCGGTACGCGTCGAGCAGACGGTCGCGTCCACTCCGCAGCTCGTCCACTTGGGCCTGGAGCAACGACCGCCGCCGCGCGAGGTCGGAGAGCACGCGTGCGCGCACGGTGCGCGCCTCGTCGACCAGAGCGTGACTCGTCGAGCGGGTGTTCTCCACCTCCGCGGCCGCGGTCTGCTCGGCCTGCTCCCGGATTGCATCCGTCTCGCGCACCGTGCTCTCGCGCAGCTCGGTGGCTTCGCGTTCGGCCGCCTCACGCTGCTCGGTCGACTTCGTCTGCGCCTCGAGCTCGAGCTCCGCGGCGCGACGCTCCGCGAGCTCGGTGCGCGTCGCGGCCTGCTGCTCGGCCTCCTGGCGGATGCGGTCCGCCGCCTCCTTCGCCTCGGCCACCCGTTCCGCGGCCCGTTCCTCGGCTCGCTTGCGCATTTCCTCGGCGGCGTCCTGCGCCGATCGGAGCACCCGCGCCGTCTCCTCGCCGAGAGCCTCGAGCAGCTGCTGCTCGGTTACCGGCGGTGGGTTCGCCAGCCGCTCCCGGAGCTCCTCGATCTGGCGATTCAGGTCCGCCTCCCGGGCCCGCATCGCGGTGAGGTCGTCCGCTATCCGGCGGAGGAAGTTGCGGACCTCGGTCTCCGACACACCCCGGAACGCGCTCGCGAAGCCGCGGTTGACGATCTCTTCGGGGCTCAGGCGCGACGAGCTCGAGCTGCGACGGTGGACATCGGTCATCTCCCGCCATCGTATTGAAGCAGCGCCACAGTTCCACGGATACGCGTCCGGAGCGTGCTATTCGCCGCGAGCAGGCGGTGTCCTGGCTAGGCAGCGGCCTTCGGCGCGACCTTCTCGACCGGGTCGCCACCGTTCCTGCGCAGCGCGCGCAGCGCATCGTCGATGGAGTTGACCCCGACGACCTTCATCGCCGACCCGGCTCGTGCCTTCGCCTCGCGCGCCTCGGCCGTCGGGACGAGGAAGAGCTTGGCCCCGGCATCGATCGCGGCCGCGGTCTTCTGCGGAACGCCTCCCACCTCGCCGACCGTACCGCCGAGCTCCATCGTCCCGGTCACCGCGACGTTCTTGCCGCCGGTCAGGTTGCCGGGAGAGAGCTTGTCGATGATCGTCAGCGTGAACGCCAGCCCGGCCGACGGGCCGCTCACGGCGCCGGGGTCGATCGTGACACCGACCGGGAAATGCAGCTTCAGACCGACGGTGCCGGCCCCGATCCCGATGTACGGCTTGCCCCGCAGCTCGCCGGCGGGCGCCTTTGCGCTGGTGACGGCCTCCGATCGCGTCGCTCCCTTGTGCTTCACCGTGAACACGAAGGTGGTGCCGGCGGGCTTGGCCCGCACCGCGGTTCCCACCTCGTCGCGCAGCTGGATCGGCTGACCGTCGATCGCCGTGATCACGTCTCCGTCGTGGAGGTGCCCGGCCGCCGGACCGTGCTTGAGCACCTGCTCGACCAGCGCACCCTTGCCGGTGGCGACCACGGTGTAGCCCAGCCGTTCGAGCGCCACCTTCTTCGCCGCGAGCTGCGAGTCGTCCATCGCGACGACGTTCTCCTTCTGGACCGTCGAACGCGACGCGCCCTGGAGGTAGTCGTGCTCTCCGATCACGTCGGAGTCGTCGTCAGCCTCCGCGACGAGGTAGCGCCAGACGTTGGGCCGTTCACGCGACACCGAGACCGTGAGGAACAACACGTTTCCTCGGTGCGGGTACGTCGGGGCACCGGAGATCCGGACGATCGGATCGACCGGGGTGGCGGAGCCCGGCGAGAAGATCACGTACGGGAGCCGGATGACGGTCCCGAGCAGGAGGATGACGAAGAACCCCATCACCGCGACCGTGACGACGATGGGCCAGCGACGCCGTCGTTCCTGAGGCTCGGGCGGCGATGGAGGCGGCGCGGCAGCTGTCGGGGCGCCGGGGAACGGGGTGGTCATGCAGCTCCGAGATCAGTGCCGGTAGGTGCGCGCAGGGTACCTGGGTGCACTCCGGATTGTGGCGCGTCGACCGCTACGAGAACGGTGAGGCGGCGCGCCGTCTCGGGCCCGAGTCGCGGGTGCCGGAGCGGCCGGTGAGCTGGCCTACTGACCGGGACGTGGGGTCGACATGAGCTCCGCCGACACCACGAAGCGCTGCGCCGAGCTGCCGATCGGGTGGCAGGTGAAGATCGTGAGGTTGCGACCGGGCTTCTGATCGACGATCCAGAGCGCGGTGTTGGCGACGACCTGGGTGCCGGTGACGTGGTAGGTGTACGTGCCGCTCGGATCCGACAGGATGATCTCGTCACCCGGGGAGAGCTCGGCGACGCGAAGGAACGGTTCGGTGTGCGTGGTGCGGTGGCCGGCCAGGACGACGTTGCCCCAGGAGCCGAATGCAGCAGTGCCGGGCCAGTGCGCGGGACCCGCGTCGATGACCATCTGCTCGATGCCCTCGTGCACTCGCTGGTCGACACCGATCTTCGGGATCTGGATGCGGCCGATGTCGACCAGAGCAACGCGGTTCCCGGCATTCGGCAACGGCGCGGGAGTCGGAAGCGGCGGGACGGGATTCGGCGGCGGCGGCGGGGTCGGCGGAGTCGCGGCGGCGATCGCCAGCGCGGGCTCGACCATGCGGATCGCGGTGGGGCGGATCACGGCCGGCGCGCGCTCGGGCCGATGGGCCGCCAGCTTCGTGAGCAATGGGCGCGTCGACTGGCCCTCGGCTTGACCCGGGGTGAGCGCGATTGCGCCGGAACCGACGACGAGTGCGACGGCGAGCGCAAGGAGCAGGGGGCGGCGGCAGTAGGTGTGTTTCATTGCACGAGGAACATCGGCACTCGACCGGCCGACCTGTAGACCGGGAGCCGTGGACGACGTGGTTCCTGCCCCCGACGAAATCGAGCTGGCAGCCCGTTTTTCGGGGTCTTTCGGCCCGCTCCGGGCCGCGGACACGGAGCTGGATTCGGCGCTGCGCACGCATGCCGATCACCGCGTACGCGCGGCGGCGCTCGGAGCACTGGTCCGCCGCGGGAGCGCGCGCCGCGCCCGTGCGGCATGGCAGCGCGCCGTCACCGATCCGGTGCCGGCAGTGCGACGGCGCGCCACGGAGCTCGCTCCGCGTGTCGCGCCGGCACCGGTCGTCGGACTGCTCGAGCTGCTCGCGGATCCGGACCCGCTCGTCGCGGAGTCCGCGGCGTGGGCGCTCGGCGAGATCGACTGGTCCGGCCGCACGCGTGCGCGTGTCGTCCGCGCGCTGGCGGGAGCGGCTCGCACGCATCCCGATCCGCTGGTCCGCGAGTCGGCCGTTGCCGCACTCGGCTCGATCGGTGACCCCGCCGGTCTCCCGGCAATCCTCATCGCGTGTGGTGACCGCCCACCGATCCGCCGGCGCGCGGTGCTCGCGTTAGCGCCCTTCGACGGCCCCGAGGTCGACGCCGCGCTGGCCCACGCGCTCACCGACAGCGACTGGCAGGTCCGTCAGGCGGCCGAAGACCTGACCCAGTCTCCAACGTGAACGGTCCCGACCGACGGAGGAGCAGCGAGCTCGCAGGAGTGGTGAGCTCGCGAGCTCGACCGAGATTACGTCCGGGCCCGGCCCATGAACATGTCCTTCAGGCGGTCGAAGGACTCGAGGCAGCGGCCGGCGCCGAGGACGACGCACTCGAGTGGCGCGTCGACGAGGTGCACCGGGAGCGCGGTCTCCTGGGCGATGCGCAGGTCGAGGCCACGGAGCATCCCACCGCCACCGACGAGATGGATCCCGTGGTGGATGAGATCCTGCGCGAGCTCGGGCGGGGTTTGGGACAGCGCGGCGACGACCGCGTCGCAGATGGCGCGCACCTGCTCCTCGATCGCGCCGCGTACCTCTTCCGGCGCCAGGATGATCGTCTTCGGCAGCCCACTCATGAGATCGCGGCCACGCACCTCCACCTTGTACTCGTCGGGTGTCGGGAATGCCGATCCGATCGCGAGCTTGATCTCCTCCGAGGTGCGCTCGCCGATCGCCATCCCATACTCACGCCGCACGTAGGTCTGGATCGCCGCGTCAATGTCGAACGATCCGACGCGAACCGCTTCCAACGCCACTACGCCGCCCAGCGAGATCACCGCGACCTCGGTCGTGCCGCCACCGACGTCCACGACCATGTTCCCCATCGGCTCGTGAATCGGGAGGCCGGCGCCGATCGCCGCGGCCATGGGCTGCTCGATGAGGTAGGTCGCCGCGGCACCGGCGCGCCGCGCCGCTTCGAGCACCGCCCGTTGCTCGACGTGGGTGATCGCGGACGGCACGCAGATGAGCACGCGCGCGCGGTAGATGCGTGACACGCCGGCGCGCTGGAAGAGGAGTCGGATCATGCGCTGCGTGATCTCGAAGTCGGTGATCGCGCCACCGCGGAGCGGACGCACGGCCACGATGTAGCCCGGCGTGCGCCCGATCATCTGCCAGGCCTCGTGGCCCATCGCGAGGACGTCTTGTGAGCGACTGTTCAGCGCGATGACGGTCGGCTCGTTGAGGATGATTCCTTGCCCGCGCGAATAGACCAGCGTGTTCGCGGTGCCCAGGTCGATCGCCAGGTCTCTAGCCAGACCGGCGACTCCGTGGCTCCTGCTCGCGCTCGTTGGGCGCGAGCGCCTGGCGGCGCGCCTCGAAGTCCGCGATGCCGGCGTCGATTCCGGTCGGGCGGCGGTTGCGCAGCACCACGACCAGCACCCCGATCGCGATCAGCACCACGGCCAGAATCAGGAACTCCACTCGCGCTTCCTCCTCGTTGCTCTCGAACTCGTCGTGCTCAGGTTCTGGATTCCTTGGCCAGGACGGGCCGGATCGGCTGCTCGCCGAGTGCCCAGTCCGATCCCTCGGCCCAGTGCTCCCGCTTCCAGATCGGCGCTGTCTCCTTCAGCGTGTCGATGCAGAAGCGTGCCGCGTCGAAGGCCTCGGGTCGATGGGGTGCCGAGACGACGACCGCAACCGACACCTCCGAGAGGGCGAGCGGCCCGGTCCGGTGGAGCAGGCCCACGCGCTCCAGCACGGGCCACCGGCGGCGGGCCTCGGCGACGATCTCGCTCAGCACCCGCCGAGCCTCGTCCTCATACGCCTCGTAGTCCATCCCGGCCACCCCGCCGCGACCATCGGAATGGTCGCGCACGACTCCGAGGAAGCTCACCACGGCACCGGCCGCCGGCGTCGTCGCCCACGACACCACCGCCTCAACGGGCAAGGGTGCCTCGGTCAGCGCGAGCCAGTCGGCGCCGTCCGGGGGTGCGGGCTCTCGGGAGGTGGGCACGGGTTCATTGTAGGGACGGATCCCAATCGCGCTCCGAGCCGACCGACTCGCCCGCTCTCGAGGCCGTGCGGGCCGCGGTCCCATGCTTCCGATCCGTCGGTACACTCCGCGACATGGCCCCAGAGGAGGCCGGGGACGAAGACGCGAGCGGCCCGCCGCCGCATCCCCTCGATCGCCCCTGGGTTCACCCATCCGAACTGGTTGCAGGCAGGCGACCGGCACCTCGGCCAGCCCGCCCCAGGCGCTCACGCGACCTGCTGCTCGCGCTCGGCGCCGGGGTCATCGGTGCGTTGGCGATGGTCCTGATCCTGGCGGCAGCCGGGCTGCTGAGCGAATCGTCGGACACGGGGCAGGCCCGGGCTGCCACCGAGGAGTCGTCCGATCCGGACGTAGCGGCACGCCTCGCGGCGGTGGCGAGCCACAGCGTGGTCGGCATCCTCATCAGCACCCCAACGGGATCGAAGCGGGTCTCGGGCGTCTGCGTGCGCAACGGCGAGATCATCACGAGCGCGCACGCGATCGAGGGCGCGACCACTCTGACAGTCGTGGGAGCCGACGGCGCCCGCGCACCCGGGACCGTCGTGGGTGCGGACCCGACCACCCAGCTCGCCCTCGTGCGCGTCGACAGCGGTGCACAACCGGCGAAGCTCGCCGCGAACGGGAACGTGCGCGTCGGCCAGTGGATCCTCGCGCTCGGAGGAAGCGACGGCACTGGCCCGTGGGTCGCGGCCGGTGTCGTGGCCTCCGTCGGCGGTTGGGCCACGAACGGCTCGGGCTTCCCGACCGCAGGGCTCATCACCGTGGACGCGGCGACGCCGCCCGAGGCTCGCGGCGGCGCGCTGCTCGACCGCCAGGGCCATGTCGTCGGCGTGCTCGCGGGTGCAACCACCGACGAGATGGGCGGGCTCGCCACTCCGATCGCGACCGTCCGTGACGTCGCGGCGCAGCTCGCGGAGAAGGGCCAGGCCGAGCACGGCGCCCTGGGAGTCCGCGCGATCGACGAGGTCCATCCGCGAGGTGCTCGGCTGGCGTCGGTCGTCGAGGGCAGCGCGGCGGCGAGGGCCGGGCTGATCGCCGACGACGTCGTCGTGCAGGTCGACGGCGCACCGGTGCGCAACGTGGCGGATCTCGTCGTGGCCGTGCGGCTGCGTCAGCCCGACGATCGGGTGCAGCTGACGATCATGCGCCGCCGGAAGCCGCGGAAGATGACGGTCGTGCTAGGCACCGCCGCGACCACCGAGAGCATCGAGCCCGCGGCGAGCGTCAGCACCGGGTAGGTGCTCGGCGATGGCACGGCGCGAGAATGGGTCCGATGGCTCCTGAACCCGCAAGCCCCGACGTCACCGCCGCCGATCCCGACGAGCTCGACGACGTCGACCGCGAGCTCCTCAATGCCTTGCAGTGGGACTTCCCGGTCGTCGCCCAGCCGTACGCCGCGCTCGGTGAGCGGCTCGGCATCTCCGAGGCCGAGGTGCTGCGCCGGACCCGCCGGGTCAAGGAGTCGGGGGTGCTCCGGCAGCTCTCGGCGATCTTCGACACGCGAGCACTCGGCTACTCCTCGGCGCTGGTCGCGGCTCGCATCGAACCCGACCACATCGACGAAGCCGCGGCGATCATCAGTCGCCACCCGGGTGTGAGCCACAACTACAAGCGCAACCACTCGTACAACCTCTGGTACACGCTCGCGGTGCCGCCGGGCGAGGACTTCGACGAGCATCTCGACGCGCTCCACCGCGAGTCCGGTGCGCTCGTCACCCGCAAGCTCCCGACGCTGAAGCTCTACAAGATCGGTGTGAAGCTCGACATGACCGGTCACACCGCGGCGAACGCCAAGGCCGAGGTGCTCGCGCACGAGCGACCGGAACGCCGGGCCGAGATGGAAGCGCCGGAGCTGAGCGCCTGGGACACCGCCGTCATCTGCATCGCCCAGGAAGACCTCCCCCTCGTCGAGCGGCCCTTCGCGGCGCAGGCGATGGCGATCGGCGGTACCGAGGACGAGCTCCTGGCCACGTTGCAGTCGTTCTCCGAACGCAAGCTCATGCGCCGCTTCGCGGCAGTGATGAACCACCGCAGTGCCGGCTTCAAGGCCAACGCGATGGGGGTCTGGGCGGTCCCCGAGGATCAGCTCGAGACGATCGGGCCGCAGATGGCCGGCTTCGCGGCCGTCTCCCACTGCTACCGGCGCCCCACCTACGAGGACTGGCCGTACACGGTGTTCACGATGGTCCACGGCCGGACCGGCAAGGACTGCGAGGCGACGATCGACGCGATCCGCGACGAGACCGGCGTCGAGGAGTTCGACCTGCTGTGGTCGATCAAGGAGTACAAGAAGGTGCGGCTCCGCTACTACGGCCCCGAGTGGGACACGTGGCGCAGCGAGCACCTCAGCCCGACCACGTAGCCCACGAGCGAGCTGAGCTGCGTTCCTCAGCGCCGACGCTTGCGCCGGCGGCGGAGCAGCTCGAGGGTCAACCCCGTGGCGATGCCGGCGGCGGCGACTCCGGCCACGATGGCGATCGTCCGAAGTGAGGGAAGGCGAGACGGTGGTCGCGCGTCGACTGTCTCGAGGATGGTCTCTTCGTTCGTATGGCTCGGTGCCCAACCGAGCGCCTGCAGCCGGTCCGACGCGACCACCCATGGGAACACCAGGTAGGGAACGACCGTCGGCGGCACATCGCCGACGCCGGTCGACCACATGCGCACGAGCGCGCGACGCAGCACGTCGGCCGGCAGCGGCGGCAGCACCGCGCGCGGCACGAGCGCGCCGAGCGCCTCCGCGCCGAGCCAGCCGTCGGCGGCGACGTTCAGGACACCGGGGTGGTCCTCGCGCACGACGAGCGTGAGCGCGCGCACGACGTCGTCCACGTGGACCACCTGGATCGGCGGAGCCGCTCCCCGCACCCGGGGTCGGGAGGGGCCGGTCAGCAGCCGCGCCCAGAGATGGTGCGCGCCGGCCCCGAGCACGGGCGCCGTACGCAGGGTGGTGATGGTGACCGCCGGGTGGTCGTGCTGCCACTCGGCCAGCATCCGCTCGACCTCCGCCGCGTGCACGGCCGGGCTGAAGCCAGGGTTGGGACGGAGCGGCGCGTCCTCGGTCAACGGGAGCGGGTTCGTCGCCCACGCGCCGTAGACCGCGGTGGTGGAGAGCCGCACGATCTTGCGTACTCCCACCGCGGCGGCGGCGTCGAGCACGCGGCGCGTGCCTTCGACGTTCACCCGGGTCATCAGTGGCTCGTCCGCGATCGGATCGACCACCGCCGCGAGATGCACGAGCACGTCGACGCCTTCGAGCAGCGGTTTGAGGTCCTGCCCGGCGATGTCCACCCGGTGCTGCTCGAGATGCGGGGACCGGCGCGGCGGTTCGCGCACGTCGAGCCCGACGATCCTCGCGACGTCCGGTTCGGCCTCCAGTCCGAGCAGCAGACGCTGCCCGAGGAAGCCGGCGATGCCGGTGACGGCGACGGTTCTGGAGGCCATGAGAGTCCATAGACTGACCGCGTGACCGACGTTCCTCAACCTGGGGACGCCGGGGACGACGATTCCGGGCACGAAGCCGTACCCGGACCCTTCGGCCTCCCTGGCATCCCCGGGCTCGACTTCTCCCAGCTCGACCTCGCCCAGGTCATGCGCATGCTGCAGTCCGAGGGTCCGGTCAACTGGGAGATCGCGCACCAGATCGCGGGTTACGTCGCGCTCGACGGCGCGACCAGTGATTCACCGGTGAGCGACGCCGAGCGAGCCGAGCTCGTCGAGCTCGCCGGGGCGGCCGAGAGCCACGTCGTCGCCGAGACCGGACTCTCGAGCGCGCTCGGCTTGCGCACCAGTGTGATGGGGCGGCGCGAGTGGGCCGACCTGTCACTCGACGCGCTGCGACCGGTGCTCGAGGCGTTGGCGGTGACGCTGCGCCAGGCGCTCGAAGCAGGCGACGAGCCGATGGGTCCGGGCGGGAACCACCCCTCCGGGGCCAACCCGTTCGGGTTCGGAGGCGGAGGCGACCCGTTCGGCGGCCTGCTCACGATGCTCGCGCCGCTGCTGCTCGGAGTGCAGGCCGGGTCGATGGTCGGCTATCTCGGCCAGCACGCGCTCGGCCGCTACGACCTCCCCCTCCCTACCGACGACGAACCCACGCTCGCCTTCGTCCTGCCGAACCTCGCCGCGTTCGAAGAGGCGTGGTCGCTCGAGCCAAAGGACCTGCGGTTCGCCGTGGCGCTGCACGAAGTGGTCCACGCGGCGGAGCGGTCCGTGCCCTGGGTGCGCGAGCGACTGGTCCGCCTGGCCATCGAGTACGTCTCGGCCTACGAGGTCGACTCCCCTGCGTTCGAGCAGCAGTTCGGCGAGATCGACCCGAACGACCCAGCGTCGTTCGCGGGGATCGCCGAGCATCCCGAGGCGCTCCTCGGGGCCATGCAGTCGGCGCGCCAACCCGAGATCCTCGCTCGCGTCCAGGGGCTCACGATGGTGCTCGAGGGATACGCCGACGTGGTCGTCGAACGGCTCGGGTCGCGCCTGCTCCCCGACTTCGCCCGGATCCACGAAGCCATGCAGCGCCACCACGTCGAGCGGGGCGAAGCCGAACGCTTCGTCGAGCAGCTGCTCGGGCTGCGGCTGGACCGCGAGCACTACGAGCGGGGGGAGAGGTTCTGCGCCGGGGTGGTCGAGCGAGCGGGCCTAGAAGGGCTGAACCGAGTGTGGGAGTCCGAGCGCATGCTCCCCACCCCCAACGAGATCGACGCGCCCGGCCTCTGGCTCGCGAGGATCGACCTCCCCGACCTCGACGGATAGGCGACCACCGACCGCGACCGATCTCTCCGTTCGGCGAGTGGGTCAGTTTGGTTCTGGTGGGGGGTCGAACAAGGCCAGCTCGGCAGCATCGGGCGCCTGGAAGAGTGGTAGCCACCCGTCGAGGTCGGCGCGGGGGATCGGGTGGCCGTCCCAGGGTGGCTGGGAGTTCCGTGCATCGATGCGCCGCCAGAGCTCGTCGGCAGGCACGTCGAGGTAGTGCAGTTCGACTCCGACACCAAGGCCGCGAGCCACGGATCGCATCTCGTCACGTTCGATCCGCGCCCAGAGCCCAAAATCGAGGACGACGCTCAGGCCAAGGCGCAAAATCTCTTGGGCGAGCTGCCAGAGTTCATGTTCCACCTTCTCCTGGGTCGGCGCGTCCCAGGGGGTGGACCCGAGGGCCCAGAGCCATTCATCCTTCGTGAGGCGCACGGCGCTCCGGTCCGCAGCTAGCTGCCTTGCGAGCTTTGTCTTACCCGCCCCGGGCAACCCGCAGGTGAGAATCAGTCGGGCCTCGCTCATGTGCCTTAGTCCAGCAGTTCTGCGAGCCGGGTGAGCGACCACGGATAGTCCGCCGGACCTGCGGCCATTGCCGGGGTAGTCGGCGTTCCGGCTGCCTTGCTGAGCGTCTGGTGAGAGCGGCAGAAGTAGTGGTGCATGAAGTGGACATGCATGTCCACGACCTTGCACTTCGGCGGGCTGGGTAGTGGGTCAGTTTGACGATTCAAGCTGACCCACTGCCCCCCGTACGGCCGACGGGGATCCTCGGCTAGCCTGTCGTCACCATGTGCACTCGCTATACCGGCTGGTACTTCTTCTTTGACACCGGGGTGTCCCCCGGGGTCTCAGCCGGTCGCGTCTAGCGACTGCACGAGGTCTCCGACGGAACCCCGGCCGATGGCCGGGGTTCTTTTCGTTTCGGAGCCGTTCCTTCCACTCCGTCGCAAGGGAGCCCGCCACCATGTCCACCGACTCGACACCCCACCCGCTCGTCGGCGGGCCCGATTCCGGCGCCCGCACGCTCGTTCGGGTCGGCGAGCACTTCGTGGGCGCCGGCACGTTCACCCTGATCGCCGGGCCGTGCGCGGTCGAGACACCGAAGCAGCTCGCGGCGGCGTGTGAAGCCGCGGTCGCGGCCGGCGCCACGATGTTGCGGGGGGACCTCTTCAAGCACCGGACGTCGCCCTACTCGTTCCAGGGCCTGGGGGCCGAGGCAGTCGCGATGGTGGCCGAGCAGCGCACGCGTTTCGGGCTGCCCTGGGTGGCGGAGGTGCTTGACGTCACGCAGCTCGAGCTCGTGGCGGACGTCGTCGACGTCGTGCGGGTGGGCGCGCGCAACATGCAGAACGTCGAGCTGTTGCGCGCGTGTGCGCAGACCGGGAAGCCGGTGATGATCAAGCGGGGCCTCTCCGCCACCGTGGAGGAGTGGCTGCTCGCCGCGGAGTACGTCGCGCATTCCGGGAACCTCGACATCATCCTCTGCGAGCGCGGCATCCGGACGTTCGAGCCATCGACCCGCAACACGCTCGATCTCTCCGCGGTCGTGGTCGCGCAGGAGCGTTCGCATCTCCCGGTGATCGTCGATCCTTCACACGGCACCGGCGGGCGCACGCTCGTCGCGCCGATGGCCCTCGCCGCGGTGGCCGCGGGCGCGGACGGCATCATGATCGACGTGCACGCCGATCCCGCCGCGGCCCGTTGCGACGGCCCCCAGGCCCTCGTGCCGGACGAGATGGTCGCCCTGGGTGCCAGACTCCGGGAGCTGGCCACGTGGACGGGCCGGCGCGTCGATCCGGTCCATCGAGCAAAGGAAGTCGAGCCGACGTGAGCGAAGCGGACAGGACGAGCGACTCAGGCCGTTGGACGAGCGGAGCGTGGCCCGAGCGGCCCGGTCCGGAGGACCGAGAGCGGGAGAGATGAGCGAAGCGACGATCACGACCATCGGGGTGCTCGGGGCGGGTGTCATGGGTGGCGGCATCGCGCAGGTGTGCGCGACCGGCGGCTACGACGTCGTGTGCTACGACATCGCCCCGGCTGCGCTCGAGGCGGGGCGCGAGCACGCCACCACCGGCCGCTACGGCCTCGAGCGCGGGGTGGAGCGCGGGAAGCTGACCCGTGAAGAGGCGGACGCGGCGACCGCACGCCTGACGTTCACGGGCACCTTCGAGGACGCGGCGAACACCGACCTCGTCATCGAGGCGGTTCCCGAACGGCTCGACCTGAAGATCAAGGTGTTCCGCGATCTCGACCGCGCCGCGCCGCCCGCGACGATCCTCTGCTCCAACACGTCCGGGTTTCCCATCCAGGCGCTCGGCGGGGGGACGGATCGACCGGATCGGGTCGTCGGTTGGCACTGGGCGTCGCCGGCACCGGTCATGAAGCTGGCGGAGATCATCCGCACGCACGCGACGAGCGACGAGACCGTCGACACCGTGACCGCCGTTGCGGCGAGGTGCGGGAAGAATCCGGTCGTCATCAAGGACACCGCTATGGCCTGGGGTTTCGTGAGCAACCGCGTCTACTTCGCGATGGTCGCCGAGGCGCAGAAGGTGGTCAACGAAGGGATCGCGACTGCGGACCAGGTCGACCAGATCATGACCGACTGCTTCCGCTGGCCCGCAGGGCCGTTCGGGATGGTGAAGGGCGCGACCGAGGGGTGGAGCGGCTAGCGGCTGTCCGCGGCGGCGTTCGCGATCGCCTCGCCGAACCGGCGCGCGCCGGCGGAATACCCGATGCACGCGCCGAGCCGGTCGGGAACCCCGTGGCAGTCGAAGTGCAAGCCGTCGTCGGATCGCGCGACGAGCTGCCCGCGCTCGCAGTAGGCCGACTCGTCGGGTCGGCAGGGCAGCGTGTGGGAGAACGAGTGGCCGTCGGTGGTGAGCGCTTCGCCGGTGTCCGCGACGCGTAGCCAGCTGAAGGTCGTCGCGAGCTTGCGGATCGCCGCCGCGAGCCGTCGTGGGTAGTCGGACGGATACTGCGTCGGCGAGATCGGCGGTGCCGTAGCCCACAGCACGGTCGTGCCCGTCGCGTGGGCGATCGCGAGCACACCGCGCACGTCGTCGAGATAGTGCGCGAGCCAACGGTTCGAGCCGGGCGCGGGCAACGTGCCCGTCCGATCGCGCATGCACGCGGTGCTCGAGTTGCCCGAGAACTCGAGCACCAGGAGGCCGGGGCGGTGGGTGAGCAGCTCCTCGGCGATCGCGGTGCGGAAGTCGCACAACGCCGTCGTCGGGAACGTCTCGACGGTCGAGCTGATCCGCGCTCGCCGAGCGAGCTGGCCGTTGTACGCGGCCTTCGCCTCGTGGGCGAGCGAGTCGCCGAAGAACGCTACCGAGGCCGGTTCACGTTCTCCGGCCGGCGAACGCCCCATCGCGGATGACTGGCGGGTCGACGCCTTGACGCGAATCGGGACCCGAGCTCGAACCGAGCGGGGAGCGGCGAGCGCCCCGGCACCCGAAACTCCACCCTCCGAAGGCGAGAGCGTGACGACCGCCCCGCCGAGGACCAAGCCGGTGACGAGCGCCACGAACAGGACCCGCCGTGACAGATGGGCGAAGGCGCGTCGGAACGCGCGAGAACCAGGGCCGGGGGGCATACTCCGCCTGTCGGCACGACGGCCCCACGGGTTGACCCCTTCCTGGATTCACGCGGTTCAGAACCAGGTCAGCGAGAACGGGGCCCGCTCGGCGGCGAACATCGCATCGGCGCGAGCGAGCGCGCCCGGGTCCTGCTCCTCGATCTGAGCCGCGCGGGCCAGCACCGAGGGGGCCATGCCTCCGAGTGAGATCGCACCGAGAGCCGCGACCCCGAGCACCAGCTCCGGCGGCGAATCGGTACGTGTGCACGACGCGCCGTGCGGCCCTCCCTCGAGCAGGAACCGGCCGGCGGCCCGGCCGTCGGGCCGCATGTCGTCGCGCACCTCGAACGCCAAGCGACCATCGGTGGCGTAGCGGCGGGCGGAGAGAAGCGCCGCGACGTCGACCGGTCGCAGCCAAAGCCAGTCCCGGAACGACTTCGTGCGCACCTGGCGCGCGTCGCGCAGCCGCCACGGCAGCTCGGTGTCCGGCGCGACGTTCCAGTGGGTGATCGACGTGACCAGATCGATGCCGCAGAGGTACTGCCACAGGGCCGCCTCGGCCTCGGGGGTCGCGGCGATGAGATCGTGGACCGCGACGGTCTTGTCCGAGAAGCCATCGGCCCACGGTCCTTCGACGTTGTAGACCGCGTAGCCCTCGACGCGACCGTCGAGCTCGTAGATGACGTCGAAGCGTTGCTTCGCGTGCTCCTTCGGCACCCACTCACCCGGCCACCAGAAGGACGGCCGCGAGACCGCACCGCAACGCTGCGCCCGTACACGCTCGAAGAGCTCGGGCGCGACCTTCGAGCTCTCCTCCGGCTCGACCAGGCGCACCCGACCGGCCGTGACGGGCGCGGCGAAGACCGCAGCCACGCGCTCGATTCGGATGCTCAGCACGCGCGTCGCGACCCCGAACCCGAACCGGCCGTAGATCCCGCCTTCGGACGCGGTGAGCATCGAGACGGAGTCTTCGCGCCGAGCACTCTCGTCAAGGAGGTACGCCATCATCGCCGACAAGATGCCCTGGCGGCGGTGGGTGGGCAGGACCGAGATCCAGCTCACCCCGGACGCGGGGATGACCGCGCCGCCGGGAAGTGTGAGCTCGAGTGAGTAGTTGCGTCCCGTGCCGACGATCTGGTCACCGTCGAACGCGGCGATGGTGCGATCGAGCTCGGCGGTGGCCCAGGCCATGTGCGGCTCGTAATCGTGACGGAACCCGAAGCCGTACTCGTCGGCGCGGAGGAACCCCGGGATCTCGTCGGCGACGATGGGACGCAGCGTCAGTTCCATCGTGTAGTTGTAGCCCGCTACTTGGGCGCGCCCGGTGGGTTTTCCCGTGGATCGCGCCGCGGCGGGAGCTGCGGGGGCTCCGGCTCGCCGGCGTCACGCGCATCCGTCGGGCCGCTGGGACCCCACTGGTGGCGGGCCCGCAACCCGCCGACGTACGAGAGGCCCGCGAACCCGAGGACGAGCGCGAGCAGGAAGAAGCCGCTGCGCCGGGTCAGCACGTCGAGCAGGGCCACCGGGATCAGCGCTCCCGCGCACCACGCCAGCTGGAACCGGGTCTCGAAGCGCGCGAACGCGCGGCCACGGAGGTGCTCCGGCCCGTCGCGCTGCAACAGGCTGTCGAACGCGATGCGGCCGGCCGACGCGCCGATCGCGATGAAGAACGCGATCGCGACGGACCCGACGCGCCCGCCGTCGCGCGCCGCGAACAACGCCACGATCGACGGGATCACCAGCGACCCGGCGAGGATCGTCTCCTCCTTCAGCCGGCGCCGCAGTATCGGTGTCGAGATGACCCCGAGGAATCCACCCACCGCGCTCATCGCTAGCACGACACCGAAGAACCACGCGGGCTGGTTCGCGCCCTTGAGGATGAACGCGAGCTGGAAGGTCAGGAACCCGACGCAACCGCGCATGATCGCCATCGCGGTCCCGGAGAACACGATGCTCGGCGCCGAGAGCTCGAGCCGCTCCTCGTCCGTCTCGACCGGGGCCGGACGCCCGGCGGCGGGGATCTTCATGGAGAGCGCGCCTGCGACGACGAAGACACCCGTGGCGACGACGAGCGACACTTGGGCGTTGAAGATGGCGATGCACGCGGCCGCGGGGAGCCCGCCCACCACACTGGCCACCACACTGACGAGCGACAGCCGTGAGTTGGCCTCGACGAGCGCGTGCTCGTCCTTGACGACGGCCGGGACCAGCGCCGACTTCGCGACGGCGTGGCCCTTCGAGAGCACCAGTGCGACGAATGCGAGCGGGAACAGGAACAGCGAGTGCAGGTTGCCCACCATCAGGAAGCAGACCGCCGCCCGCCCGAAGCACCCGACGGCCATCAGCGTGCGCCGGCCGGCCCGGCTCCGGTCCAGCGCCGGTCCGATGATCGGTCCCACCACCGCGAACGGTGCGATGGTGAGCAACAGGTACAGCAGCACCTGCGTCCGGGACTGGCCGAGCGGCTGGGTGAAGAAGATCGAGCCCGCCAACGACACCGTCAGGCCGGCGTCGCCCACCATGCTCGCGGCCTGGGCCGCGACGAGCCGACCGAACGGGTTCAGCGCGTAGGTGCGCGGATCACGAGTGGCCATCTCGAAACCGAGGGTACGCCGACTCCGGGGGTCATCACCGCCTCCACCCGACGTGCCCGCTGCGCACCGCACTCCCACCGTTCACCTGGATGTCACCCGACGTTTGGTCGTGTGTGATCGCCGAGCCACCGAAGTTCTCTAGGGTCGCGGGCAGTCGGGTAGACGCACAGGATGCGACCCCGACACCGGCCAGACTCGAGAGCTCCCCTCACGTCCGGCCCGCCGAGCGACCTTCCCCCCGGGGTCGCTCGAGCGCGCTCCGGTACGCCCGTGCTGCGCGGCGAACAAGCCAGGAGACACCGCTGACATCGCCGGTACGATGCCGTTGTGGACAACACCGAGTCACCAGCGGCATCCGAGCCGCAACGGCTGCTCAACCGTGAGCTGTCATGGCTCGATTTCAACGCCCGTGTGCTCGCCCTGGCCGAAGACTCGGACCGCCCGCTGCTGGAACGGGCGAAGTTCCTCGCGATCTTCTCCACGAACCTCGACGAGTTCGTGCAGGTGCGCGTCTCCGGCCTCCAGGAGCAGGTCGCGGCGGGCGTCCGGGCCACGACCCCGGACGGCATGGACTCCTTCGAGCAGCTCCGGGCGATCCGTGCGCGCATCGACGAGCTCGTGACGCGCCAGGCCAGGCTCTTCACCAAGGAGATCGCCCCCGCGCTCGAAGACGTCGGGATCGCGTTCTCGAACTGGGACGAGCTCGATGACGACGACCGCGAATACCTCGTCGACGTCTTCGAGGCTCGCGTGTTCCCGGTGCTCACTCCGCTCGCGGTGGACCCGGCCCACCCGTTCCCGTACATCTCGAACCTCTCGCTCAACCTCGCTGTCGTCGTGCGCGATCCCGAGACCCGCGAGCAGCGGTTCGCTCGGGTGAAGGTGCCGCCGCTCCTCCCGCGCTTCATCGTGATGCCGGACGGTGAGCGGTTCGTCTCGCTCGAGCAGGTGATCGCGGCACACCTCGACGGGCTCTTCCCCGGCATGGAGATCATCGCCAACCATCCTTTCCGGGTGACCCGTGACGCAGACTTCGAGCTCGAGGACGAGGACGAGGATCTGCTCGAGGCGATCGAGAGCGTGCTCACGCTGCGCAAGCGCTCCGGGCACGTGGTGCGGCTCGAGGTCGACACGCACATGAGCGAGGAAGTGCTCGAGCTGCTGTGTCGCGAGCTCGAGCTCTCAGAGCACGACGTCAACGTCGTCGACGCGCCGTTGGACCTCTCCGGGCTGTGGGCGCTCTACGCGCTCGATCGACCCGAGCTCAAGGATCAGCCGTGGCAACCGCAGACCCAGCCCGTGCTCACCCGCACGGATCCGCCGCCGGACCTGTTCCGCCTGCTCCAGGCGGGTGACGTGCTCGTCCACCATCCGTACGACTCGTTCACCACGAGCGTCGAGGCGTTCGTCGACCAGGCCAGCCGCGACCCGAGCGTCCTCGCGATCAAACAGACGCTGTACCGCACCGCCGGCCCGGAAGGCGCGATCGTCGCATCACTCGTCCGCGCGGCCGATGCCGGCAAGCAGGTTGTGGCCCTCGTCGAGCTCAAGGCGCGCTTCGACGAGCAGGCGAACGTCGAGCGGGCCCGCGAGCTCGAAGAAGCGGGCGTGCACGTCGTGTACGGCCTCGTGGGCCTGAAGACGCACACGAAGATCCTGCTCGTCGTACGCCAGGAGCACGACGGCATCCGGCGCTACTGCCACATCGGGACCGGGAACTACAACCCGGTCACCGCGAACCTCTACGAGGACATCGGGCTCCTGACCGCGGACCCCCTGCTCGGCGCCGACCTCACCGAGCTCTTCAACTACCTCACCGGCTACAGCCGCCAGGGCCGGTACCGCAAGCTCCTCGTCGCACCCGTCAGCCTGCGACCCGGGATCCGCGACCGCATCGAACGCGAGACCGCGAAGGGCTCCGACGGTCGCATCGTGCTCAAGATGAACAGCCTCGTGGATCCGGAGATCATCGAGGCGCTCTATACGGCGTCGAATGCCGGCGTCAGCATCGATCTCATCGTGCGGGGAATCTGCTGCCTGCGCCCGGGGGTGCCGGGCATGTCGGAGAACATCCGCGTGCGCTCGATCGTGGGCCGCTTTCTCGAGCATTCGCGCATCTACCACTTCGGCGGCGACGCGGAGACCGCCGAGTACCTCATCGGTTCGGCGGACCTCATGCCGCGCAACCTCGATCGCCGCGTCGAAGCCGTCACCCCGGTCACCGCCGCGCCACTGCGCGCGCGGCTCGAGGAGATCTTGAACACGAATCTCGCCGACGACGTGCTCGCCTGGGAGCTTCGCCAGGACGGGACGTGGGAGAAGGTGCCGACGGTCGTGGGGATCGACACCCACCGCCGACTCGGCGAGCTCGCCGAGTCGCGAGGGTAAGCGACCAACCGGTCGATGCCCGAGCGCGAGGTCAAGCTCAACCCGGTTCCCGGCTTCCGGCTCCCCTCGCTCGACGACGTCGCGGACGGAGTGAGCGCGGATCCCGCCGAGATCCTCGACCTCCAAGCCCAGTACTTCGACACCGTGGATCTCCGGTTGTCCCGGTCGGGCGCGAGCCTCCGGTACCGCAGCCCCGAAGGGTGGACCGTGAAGCTGCCCGCGCCGCCGGAGGGATCGCTGCTCGTCCGCGGCGAGCACACCTTCCCCGGTGAGCCCACGACCCCACCGGCCGCGGCGGTCGACCTGGTGACCGCATGGGTCCGTACGGCCTCGCTCCACCCGGTCGCCCGGCTGAAGACCCGGCGCCGCCGCGTCGAGCTGCGCGATCCGGGCGGCAAGAAGGTCGCGGAGGTGGTGGACGACGAGGTCTCCGTCGTCGACGAGGGCAGGATCACCGCCCGGTTCCGCGAGCTCGAGGTGGAGCTGGGCGAGGACGCGCCGGTGGAGCTGGTGGACGTGGTCGTCGAGCGGCTGCAGTCGGCCGGAGCCGGACCACCCGACCCGACGCCCAAGATCGTCCGTGCGCTCGGCATGCGCGCTTTCGCGGCTCCCGACGTGGTGCCGGCCGCCGACGTCACCGGCGCCGCTCCGGCGCGTGACGTGGTCCGGGCGGCGATCGCGGCGTCGGTCAAGCGCCTGCTCGACCACGACCCCGGCGTGCGCCTCGGTGACGATCCGGAGCAGGTGCACCAGGCCCGGGTGGCCACACGCCGGCTCCGTTCGGACCTCCGGACCTTTGGCTCGCTGCTGGTACCGGAGTGGGACGAGCCCCTGCGCGTCGAGCTGAAGTGGCTCGGAGGCGAGCTCGGTGCCGTGCGCGACATCGAGGTGCTCCTGGACCTGCTGCGGGCCAAGGTGCAACGACTCTCCGACGCCGATCGCGGCGTCGGAGAGCAGCTCATCATGCATCTGGTCCGTGCGTGGGAGGACGCCCGCGTCGAGCTTCTCCACGCGATGCGCTCGGCGCGGTACGCCGAGCTCCTCGATCGCCTCGTCGACGCGGCGCGCGAGCCCGCGCTGCTGCCGGCCGCGGACGCGCCGGCGACGGACGTTCTTCCCGCGTTGGCACTCGGACCGTGGAAGAGGCTGCGCAACGAGATCAGGGCCCTCCCCGAGGTCCCCGAAGACCGGCAGCTCCACGCGATCCGGATCCGCGCCAAACGGGCTCGGTACGCGGCGGACGCGGTGGCTCCGGCCGTCGGGCCCGGATCACGCGAGCTCGCCCGGTCCATCGCGTCGTTGCAGGACGTGCTCGGCGACCACCAGGATGCGGTGGTCGCGACGGCATGGCTCCGCGCGGTCGCCGGGAGCTCCGACTCCGGCGCCGAGGTGTTCGTCGCCGGAATGCTTGCCGGGATGCTGCGGCGTGACGAGCGCAGGACCCGGGCGGCCTGGCCGGCGGCGTGGCGCGCGGCACGCCGCCAGCACCGGGCCGTCACCGGTCACCCGTGAGCCCCGGCTCCCCTCACGACCGCGGCCGGGACGACGTCGAAGACGAGGTCCGCGCGGCCGGCGGCGTGCTGTGGCGTCTCGACCGGGACGGCGAGCTCGAGGTGCTGCTGATCCACCGCCCCCGCTACGACGACTGGAGCCTGCCGAAGGGGAAGTGCGAGCCGGGCGAGTCGGACGAGGACTGCGGCGTGCGTGAGGTCCTCGAGGAGACCGGCATCACCGTCGAGCTCGAGGATCCCCTGCCCGAGGTCCGCTACCGGGACCACAAGGGTCGGCCGAAGGTGGTGCGGTACTGGCGCATGCGGCCGGTCGTGACACCGGAGCAGTTCGCTCCGAACCACGAGGTGGACGAGATCGCCTGGGTGTCGCTGCCGGAAGCCCTGAGTCGTCTGACCTACGACCACGATCGTGAGCTGGTGACCGCGCTCCGCGTCTAACCTTCTGCCGGCATGGATGTGTTCGTAGTGCGCCACGCGAAGGCGGGTAGCCGGCGCCGCTTCGAGGGCGACGACGATCTGCGCCCGCTGAGCCGCAACGGCCGCGTGCAGGCCAGGGCGATCGTCGAGCAGCTGCTGAACTCCGACGTCACGCGCGTCATCACGAGCCCGTACGTGCGTTGCGTCGAGACGGTCGAACCGCTCGCGAAGAAGCTCGGCCTCGGCCTCGAGCTCACCGAGAGGCTCGCCGAGGGGGCCGACTGGTCCGGCGCGCTCACGCTGATCGAGTGCGCGACCGAACCGCTGGTGCTGTGCTCGCACGGCGACGTGATCGGCGACCTCATGCACCACCTCGACCAGCGCGGCGTACCGCTCGATGACGACCGCATGGAGAAGGGCTCCACCTGGGTGCTGAAGGTCGAGGACCGCGCGGTCGTCAAGGCGCACTATCTCCCTCCCCCTGCGTGACCGCGGCTGAGCTGTTCGAGCTGCTAGCGCGCGGCGTGGACCACGCCGACGAGGAACGCGTCGACCTCCTGGCCCACTCGTTGCAGTGTGCCGCGCTGCTCGCCGAGCGCGCCCCCGACGATCACGAGCTCCAGATCGCCGGGCTGGTCCACGACGTCGGCTCGATCCTGCGCCCCGACGAACCAGAGCGCCACGCGTCGACCGGGGCCGCGGCCGTCGCGCCACTGCTCGGGCGGCGGGTCGCCTGGCTGGTGTCGTGGCACGCGGACGCCAAGCGCTATCTCGTGACCACGGACCCCACGTACCGCGCGCGGCTCTCGCCGCGGAGCGTCGTGACGTTGGAGGCACAGGGTGGGCTCATGGACGACACCGCCGTCGCGGGGCTCGACGCGGCGCCGGATCTCGACGCGCTCCTCACGCTGCGGCGGGCCGACGACGACGCCAAGGTCCCCGACCGGGACGTCCCGGACCTCGGGTACTGGCGAGCGCGCTTCAGTCGCCGAAGATGACGGCCGGGAGGGAGGCGATCGAGTCGAGGACGTGGGTGTGGGGCGCGGCCTCGAGCTGCTCGCGGCTGTGGGCGCCGGTGAGCACCCCCGCCACGACCGAGGCACCGGCCGCCACTCCTGCCTTGAGGTCGCTGACGGTGTCGCCGGCGACCGCGATCTCCTGAACCGCGCCGACCTCGAGCCGCATGAGCGCCGAGAGGATGAGGTCCGGATACGGCCGTCCGCGAATGCCGTCGCCCGGACTGAGCGACAGGTCGACCAGGTCGCGCCAGCCGAGCACGTCCATCAGCCGCTCCCGCGTGCTCGCGGAGAAGCCCGTGGTGAGGCAGATGCGGACTCCACGGGCACGCAGCGCGCTGAGGGTCGACTCGGCGCCGGGGAGCGGCTCGATCTCCCCGCGTGACACCGCGGCGTCAAACGCCGTCTCGAATCGAGCGTTGGCTTCCTGCGCACGCGCCTCGTCGCCGTCGAACACCGCGCGGAACACGGTGATCTTCGACTGGCCCATCGTGTTGCGCACGTAGTCGAGACGACGCCGGAGATCTTCACCCTCAGGATCGAACCCCATCCCGGCGAGCGCCTCGACGAATGACCGCTCGACGACTCCGCCGTCACGCACGGTGGTACCGGCCATGTCGAGCACGGCGAGTCGGATCATGGGAGCACTCCTTCGGTGTCGAGCGTGGCCGCCGCGATCGCCGGCGACAGCGTCATCCCGCGTCCACCCGGGCCGGTCACGATCACGAGCCCGGGCTCGGGCACGATGCGCACGCAAGCGGAATCGTCGGTGGCCTGCGAGTAGACGCCGGCCCAGCGCCGTTCGACCGGTGGCAACGGTCGACCGAGGATGACCTCGACTCGCGCCCGGAGCATCGCGTAGGGCTGCTCCTCGACCGCGAAGTCATACGGCTCGTCGTATTCGTGGGTGTCACCGATCGTCAACCCGCCGCTCGCGCGCTGGGAGACGAGAAGCTGCGCGTGCCACCGCGCGGCGATCGGAGCCTGCTCCGGCAGGCCGGCCGCCTCGACGACCGCGAACGCCGGGTAGTACCGGAGAGAGTCCCCGTCGGCGAGGGCGGTGGTGAGCCGCTCGCCCAGCGGCGCGGTCTGCATCATCTGCAGCCGGCACCGCCGTAGCGGTGCCCCGGCGAGCCAGGGAGCCGCGACTCCCCAGTGCGCCGCTCCGGGACAGAGGATCGTCACGTCCGAGCACCACGCTTCACCGGTGTGGTCCCGGACGCGGCCCGGTTCGGCTGCGATCGCCGTCCGCCCTCCTACGTACCGATAGCCGCCACGGTCGGTCAGGTACTGACGCAACGCCGGCAGCACGCGGCCCGGCTCGACGATCGCATCCTGCGTGCACAGCATCGCTCCGAGCAGCGACCCCCGCACCGCCGGGTTCACCGCGACGACGTCGGCCGGCTCCAGGAGGCGCAGGCCCCGGGCGGGCGCGTCGCTGCGTGCACATACCGCTTCGAGCACCGCGAGCTCGCCCGGTTGCTGCGCGACGGTCAGCGATCCGTCCGGGCGGAATCCGACCCCCGGCACGAGCGCGGCGATCTGCTCCCAGCGCTCACGGGCGACCAGTGCGAGCTCGAGCTCCGGGCCCACGGCGCGGCCACTTACCCAGATCAACCCGAAGTTGCGGACCGATGCTCTGCGTGCCTCGAGATCCGCTTCCAGCTGCGTGACCTGGTGCCCGCGCTCGTGCGCGGCGAATGCGTGCATCGTCCCGAGCACGCCACCGCCGACCACCACGACCGTCGCCACCTCGGGAGCGTGGCCCACTGCGGGCCGACGGCGCAATCACACTCCGACCAGGCGGTAGGTTCGCGCCGGAGGGCGCTGCATCACTCACGCTCCACCCTTTGCCCTCCGGAGATCTTGGGAAGCTGCTCATGCGGGTGCTCGTGACGAACGACGACGGGGTGGAGTCGCCCGGCATCGTCGCGTTGACCCGGGCGCTGCACGATGCCGGCCACGATGTGTTCGTCGTCGCTCCGGCGTCGGACCTGAGCGGGGCCGGCGCGTCGATCGGTCCGCTTCACCGGTCCGAGCCCATCCCCGTCGCGACCCGGCACTGGCCGGAGGTGCCGGACGTTCCGGTGCTCGCGATCGAGCGACCGCCGGCAACCGCGGTGTACCTGGCCTGCCTCGGCGCCTTCGGTGAGCGCCCCGACATCGTCGCGTCGGGCATCAACCCCGGCGCGAACACGGGCCACCTGATCCTGCACTCCGGGACCGTGGGCGCCGCACTCACCGCAGCGGGGCTCGGCGTGCCCGCTCTCGCCGTGAGCGTCAAGTGGAGCGATACGGGCTACCACTGGGAGACGGCGGCGCAGATCGCGGTGCCCGCGCTCGATTGGGTCGCCGCCCCGGGCGGTTCCACCGATAGCCCGCGGTTGTTGAACCTCAACGTTCCCAACCTCCCGATCGCCGAGGTGCTCGGCGTGCGCGAGGCGAAGCTCGCACCGTACGGCGAGTTCTGGGTTGCGACGTCCGACCTCCGCTCCGGCGACCTGCGCATCGAGTTCCAGGGCCCGGCGCAGGAGTTCGACCCCGAGACGGACGCGGCCCTCGTCGTCGCGGGTTACGCGACGGTGACGCCGCTGCTCGGAATCGTGGCGTCTTCGCTCAAGGGAGCCGCCGAATCGGTCGAGAACGCGCTCGACCATGAGCATCGTCTTCAGCGGCCCTGACCGCGCCACGCGCCGCCAGCACTTCCGATCGCGTCGTCCCGCGGCATTGCACCGACGCGGATCGCCCGGTGGAGGCCGTACACTTCGGCGGTTCCCCACCGTCGATTCAGGAGACCATCAGATGGCCGTTGAGGTTGGGCAATCTGCCCCCGACTTCACCCTCAAGGACCAAGCCGGCAACGACGTCAGCCTCGCGGACTACAAGGGCAAGCAGCCCGTCGTGCTCGTCTTCTACCCGTTCACCTTCACCGGGGTGTGCCAGGGCGAGCTCTGCGAGATCCGCGACGATCCCTCGACGTTCGAGGCGTCTGACGCCGCCGTGCTCGCCGTCTCCTGCGACACGCGCCACGCGCAGGCGCAGTGGGCCGAGCAGCAGGGCTTCACGTTCCCGGTGCTCTCGGACTTCTGGCCGCACGGCGCGGTGGCGAAGGCCTACGGCGTGTTCAACGACCAGCTCGGCTGCGCGAACCGTGCCAGCTTCGTCATCGACAAGGACGGCAAGGTCGTGGCCGAGTTCGCCTCGGCCAACCTCGCGACACCGCGAGCCCGGGCCGACTACGAGGCCGCGCTGGCCCGCGTGGCATGAAGTTCTCCGAGCTGCTCGGTGAGCCCGAGCCCGAGCGCGACCGGGATCTGCCCGAGGAGGCGGAGCCGATCAGCGTCTTCGCGCCGGTCCCCGTAGCCGTACCCCCGTCGACTCCTTCGGTGGCGTACCCGACCACCCCACCGGAGCCGGTGGCACCCCGCCCGACGGTCGCTCCCCCACCGCCGCCCGAGCCGGGGGCACCCGCTCCTTCGTTCGCGCCGGCCGCTCCCGTTGCACCTCCCTCGGCCCCACCGGTGGCTCCGGCGCCGCCGCGCACGGGGCTCGCCGAGGTCAACGTGCCGCAGGAAGCCGCGGCGCCGGACCCCGAGATCTCGGAGGTCGACGCGCTCTCGCGTCTCGAGGCAGTCGTCGACGATCTCCTGCCGTCCACGAGCCGTCGCGGCCGCAAGTAGCCCGGGGCGACGAGCCGCGCGGATCGGGTTCGGTCAGCTGCTCGCGGGCTGGACCGCGCTCTTCGGCTTCTCGAACCGGTAGCCGACCCCGCGCACGGTGACGATGTGCGTCGGGCTACCCGGATCTTCCTCGACCTTCGCTCGAAGCCGCTTGACGTGCACGTCCAGGGTCTTCGTGTCGCCGAAGTAGTTCGGGCCCCAGATGCGATCGATCAGGACATCGCGCGTGAGCACCCGTCCCGCGTTCGCGAGCAGGAGCTCCAGCAGCTCGAACTCCTTGAGCGGGAGCGCGACCAGGTTGCCCCGGACAGACACTTCGTGGCGCGCCGCGTCCAGCCGCACGTCTCCGATCTCGATCAGGTCGGCCGCATTGCCGTTGGGTTCCGCTCCTACGGGGACGCGACGTAGCGCGGCGCGCACCCGCGCGATGAGCTCACGCAGCCGGAACGGCTTCGTGACGTAATCGTCGGCTCCCACCTCGAGCCCCACGACCGCATCGATCTCGGCGTTGCGGGCGGTGACCATGATGATCGGCACCCGCGATCGCGTCCGGATCTGGCGGCAGACGTCGACGCCCGACACGCGCGGCAACATGACGTCGAGGAGGATCAGCGCGGGTTGGACGGCATCGAAGCGCTCGAGGGCCTCGACGCCGTCAGCCGCCGTCTCGACCAGAAAGCCTTCTCGTTGGAGCGCGACGGTCAGCGCATCGCGGTACGACTGCTCGTCGTCCACGACGAGGATCATCGGCGGATCGGCCATCAGCGCCGCTCTTCGAACAGGTAGCCGGCCGGCTCGGCGCCGCCGCCGGCTACCTGCGCGAGCCGGAGCCGGAAGGTCGAGCCCTCGCCTTCACGCGAAACGACGGTGACATCGCCGCCATGCGCCTGGGCCACGTGGCGGACGATGGACAAGCCGAGACCGGTACCTCCGGTGGCCCGGCTCCGGGCGCGATCCACCCGGTAGAACCGCTCGAAGATCCGTTCGCGATCACGTGAGGGGATACCCGGGCCGTGGTCCGTCACCGTGACGGTGACCATCGCGTCCGAAGTCGTTGCGCCGATCTCGACCGCGCTCGGAGCCTCCGAGTACTTGATCGCGTTGTCGAGCAGGTTCGTGAGCGCGCTCAGCACCTGCCGCCGGTCGCAGGGCACCGCGGCATCGGGGAGGTCCGTCGCGACGTGGAGCGGGATCCCGAGCGCCTCGGCGGCCGGGCGTACCGCATCGACCGCCTCACCGATCAGGAGCGCGATCGGCACCGGCTCGCGGCTCGGCGATTCCTGGGCCTCGATGAGGCTGAGGTTCAGGAGGTCGTCGATGATCTGCCCGAGCCGGTCCGCCTCACGCGAGACGCGTTCGGCGAGCTGGCGGACCACCTCCTCGTCACCCCCGGCCGCCATGGTCTCGGCGAGCAGCGCGAGCGCGCCGATCGGCGTCTTGAGCTCGTGGCTGACGTTCGCCACGAAGTCCCTGCGCACACTCTCCTTGCGCCGGGACTCCGAGATGTCCCGGATGAACACGACCGCCCCGAGGATCGCGCCGTCGGAGAGCAGCGGCTGGGAACGGAGGAACAGCACCTCTCGCGGGGGCCCGAAGAGCTGCAGCTCGCGCTCGCCGCCCCGGCCCTGCCGGGCCTGGGTCAGGAGCTCGTTGATCTGCTCCTCGGCCAGCGCGTCGCTGTGCCGACCGTCCCGGAACCGTTCCGCGGCATCGTTGCGCAGCAGCTCGACGCCGTTGGTGTCGACGACGATGACGGCGTCTGGCGATGCGTGCAGCGCCTCCGCGAAGAGGCCGCGCTCGGTGACCAGCGCTTGGGTGCGGTCGTCGGGCGTGCTGCTCGCGTCCGCCGCTCCGCCGGACGTACGAGTGCGAGGACTCATCCGAACCGACCGGTGATGTAACCCTCGGTTCGCTGGTCGGAGGGGCTGGTGAAGATCGTCTGCGTCCGATCGAACTCGACGAGGCGGCCGACCCGGCTCGAGTCCTCGGCGACATCCGTCGTGAAGAACGCGGTCATGTCCGAGACACGCGCGGCCTGCTGCATGTTGTGCGTCACGATGACGATCGTGAAGTCACGCTTCAGCTCGACCATGAGATCTTCGATTCGCGACGTGGCGATCGGGTCCAGGGCGGAGCACGGCTCGTCCATCAGCACGACATCCGGCTGCACGGCGAGGGTGCGGGCGATGCAGAGCCGTTGCTGCTGGCCACCCGAGAGTGCGTAGGCACTCTTCTTCAGCTTGTCCTTCACCTCGTCCCAGAGCGCGGCACGGGTCAGGGCCTGCTCGACCAGCTCCGAGAGATCACCCTTGAAGCGGTTGATGCGCAGGCCGTACGCGACGTTGTCGAAGATCGACTTCGGGAACGGGTTCGGCTTCTGGAACACCATCCCGATCCGCCGCCGGACCTCCGCCGCGTCGACCCTGGAGTCGTACAGGTTCTCGCCGTGGTAGTTGATCCGCCCCTCGACCTTCGCCGACGGGATGAAGTCGTTCATCCGGTTCAAGCAGCGCAGGAAGGTGCTCTTGCCGCAACCCGAAGGTCCGATGATCGCCGTGATCTCACGCGCCCCGACATCGAAGCTCACGTCGTCGACTGCGAGGTTCGAGCCGTAGCGCACCGAGGCGTCGCGGATCTCGAACACGACCTCGCGCGCCGTCTCCGGCTGCTCCTCGACCCCGTCGTTCACTGGCGCGACGTTAGTGGGGGTCACGTCGTGATGATCCATGGGTTGGCTCCGGTCGTCAACGAGGCTCATACGCGGTGCTTTCTGGCGAACACGGCGGAGAGGCCGCGGGAGAGCAGGGTGAACACGAACACGATCGCGATCAGCGTGAGCGCGGCACCCCAGGCCCGATCCTGCGGACCGGTGAAGACCTGCTGTGCGTTGCGGAAGATCTGCAGCGACAGCGTGGTGTTCGGTCCGTTGAAGAGGTCGGTGTTCGTCTTGTTGACCGTGAGGACGGTGAACAGGAGGGGCGCCGTCTCCCCGGCGGCCCGAGCCACCGCCAGGAGCGCGCCGCTGATGATGCCGGGCGCCGCCGCCGGGAGCACCACCCGCAGGATCGTTCCCGCCTTGCGCCCGCCGAGCGCGTACGCGGACTCCCGTAGCTCCGGGGCGACGAGCTTCAGCATCTCCTCGGTGGTGCGGATGACCACGGGAAGCATGAGGCAAGCGAGCGCGAGCGCCCCGGCGAAGCCCGAGACTCCGAAGCGCAGCACCCAAATCGAGTAGATGAACAGGCCCATCACGATCGACGGGACTCCCGTCATCACCTCGGCGAAGAAGCTCACGACCCGGCCGAAGGTCGAGCGCGCGCTGTACTCGTTGAGGTAGATCCCCCCGAGCACACCCAACGGGACGGCCATGACGGTGGCCGCGCCCGTGATCAGGAGCGTGCCAACGACCGCAGGACCCATCCCGGGACCTTCGGCGCGCGTCAGGATCGGGATGTCCTCGGTGAGGAAGGCCCAGCTGATCGCGTCGATCCCGCGCACGATGACGTAGCCGATGATGAGGACCAGCGGGATCATCGCCGCGACGAGCGACCCGACGATGAGCAGGCTCGCGATCGTGTTCTTCGCCCGCCGCCAGCCGCCCGCGCTGCTATGGCTGATCGGCGGGCGGGGAGGCGTCGACGGGCGGGGAGGCGTCTCCAGCAGCGTCATGGCGCGCTCAGCTTGCGCTCGGAGCGGGCGAGGACCGCCCGCGCGATCACACCGATGATGAGCGTGAGGAAGAACAGCACCACACCCATGCCGATGAGCGCGGCCTGGTAGGTGCCGGTGGACTCTCCGAACTGGTTGACGATCACCGCGGGCAACGCGTCGCCCGAGCTGAAGAGCTTCTCGGTGATCTGGGGGGAGGAGCCGATGACCAGCGCGACGGCGATCGTCTCGCCCATCGCGCGGCCGAGCCCGATCAGGATCGCCGCGGTCATGCCGCTGCGTGCGTGCGGGAACACCGCGGCGCGGATCATCTCCCAGCGGGTCGCGCCCATCGCGAGCGCGGCGTCCTTCTGCGCCTGCGGGACCGTCGCGAAGGTCTCGCGGGTCACCGCGGTGATGATGGGGACGATCATGATCGCCAGGATGAGACCGGCGGTCATGAAGGCCTTCCCGGCGATCGGGTTGCCGTCGAACACGTCTCCGAGCACCGGGACACCGGCGAAGAGGTCGTGCCAGTCCTGATAGAAGCCGGGCAGCGCCGGAACGAGCACGAGCAGGCCCCAGAGGCCGTAGACGACCGACGGGACCGCCGCGAGGAGGTCGATGAGCGTCACGACCGGCCGGCGCATCCACCGGGGGGCGAGCTCGGTGACGAACAACGCGATGCCGATGCTCACCGGCACGGCGACCACGAGCGCGATGACCGAGATCACGAGCGTGCCGAACGAGAAGGCCAGCGTGCCGAAGCCGGCATTGACCGGATCCCAGACGTCGCTCGTGAAGTAGCTGAGGCCCTCGTCGCGAAACGCGGGCCACGCCTTGGAGATCGTCGAGTAGGCGATGAGCGCCAGGATGACGAGCACCAGGAGCCCGCCGGCGAACGCGACGACACGAAAGACCCGGTCCGTGACACGACCGGGCGGGCGTCCGCCGCCGAGGTGATCGGGCGTTGGGGCTGGGAGAAGCTCGGAATCGATCGCCATGAGCAGGTGCCGGGTGGGGGCGGGCGGGACCGCCCGCCCCCACCATGGCGTGAATGCTAGGAGACGGTGATCTTGGCGACCTGGGCCTTGGCCTGGCTCAGGATGTTGGCCGGCAGCTTGGCGAAGTCCACCTGCGCGGCGAGATCCTGGCCGGGACCGTAGATGTAGCTCAGGAAGCCCTTGAGCGCGTTACCGACCGCCGCGTCGGTCTGCGACGTGTACACGAGGATGTACGTCGGTGACGTGATCGGGTACGCCTTCGGTCCGCTCGCGTTGATCGGGTCGAAGGTGAGGTCGGGCTTCACCGTCGCACCCTCCATCGCCGCCGTCGCGCCCGCGATCGACGCGGCCACGTACTTGCCGGACGCATTCTTGATCGCCGCGAACTTGAGGTTGGCAGCCTTCGCGTCCGAGAAGTCGACGTAGCCGATCGCGCCGTTCGTGCCGGTCACGATCTGGGCGACGCCCGGGTTGCCGTTGCCCGCCTGCTCACCTGCGGGCCACGCCACGGTCTTGTCCGTGCCGAGCTTCCAGGTCGTGGGCGCGGCCTTCGTCAGGTACAGCGTGAATCCTGCCGTCGTCCCCGAGCCGTCGGAGCGGTGGGCGACGGTGATCGCGGTGCTCGGCAGGTTGACGCCCGGGTTGTCCGCCTTGATCGCGGCGTCGTCCCAGGTCTTGATCGTGCCCTGGAAGATCCCGGCGATCGTGTCGGCCGACAGCTGGAGCTTGCTCACGCCGGACAGGTTGTAGGAGATCGTGATCGGCGCTCCTACCGTCGGGAAGTAGAGGAACGGTCCCTTGTACTTCGAGACGTCCTCGGGCTTCACGGTGGAGTCCGAGCCCGCCCACTGCACGAGGCCCGCCTGGAGGTCGGTCTGGCCCTTGCCCGAGCCGCCGCCGGCGTAGGTGACCGTCACGGCCGGCTGCGAGGTCTGGAACTCGCTGATGACGGTCTCGTCGTATGCCTGTTGGAAGGTGGAGCCCGAGCCGTTCAGCGTGGCGGCCGCGAGCTTCGTCGACTTCGTCGTCGGAGAGCCTGAACCACCGTTGCTCTTCTTGTCATTGCTGCTGCAGGCCGCGGCCACGAGGCCGAAGACGACCAGCAGAGCCAACACCCACCGCGCTCGTCGCGAGGTTCGAGTCATGATCGGGGAGTCCTCCCGAGTCGGAAACTGAGACAGTGCGCCCGGTTGGGCACGGCGGGATCGTAAGAAGCCCGGTTAACTCGGGAGTGGCTGCCGGGTGGCGCGAAGGTGAACAGGGCATGTATTCCGATCGATGAGGGGTGCCCGACCCCTGGAGGACATGTTCCAAGCCACGAAACACCGACCAGAAGGTGAACCCCGAGGGAACAGTGGCTCTCAGTTCCCGGCGATGCTTTCCAATGGGCAAACGCGCGACGATGATCCTCGTCGGTCCCCTATCCCGGAGGTCGAGTGACCGTTCCAGCTACCACCGGCGACGAAGGTCGCAAGACGCTCCAGGAGGAGCTGGATGACGTCCGCAGCGACATCATCCGACTGGCCGCGCTCACGACCGAGGCCATCGCGGCCGGCACCCAGGCCTTCCTCGACGGCGACCTGGCGATGGCGGAGGCGGTCGTGGAAGGTGACGACCGCATTGACGACCTGTACCACCAGGTCGAGGACCGGCTGCTCCTGATCCTGGCGACCCAGTCGCCGGTCGCGGTCGACTTGCGCTTCGTGGTCACGATGATGCGGATCAACCACGAGCTCGAGCGGGACGCGGACCTCATGGTGAACGTGGCCAAGACGACTCGGCGCATCTACCCCCACGAGCTCGACCCGAAGATCCGGGGGATCATCGACCGGATGGGGATCCAGGCCTCGAACCAGACGCGGCTCGCCATCGACGCCTTCGCCGACTCCGACCCTTCGTGGGCGGCCGCGCTCGGCGACATGGACGACACGATGGACGAGCTCACGAAGAGCCTGTTCCGACACATCCTCGCCTGGGGCGCGTCCGACGAGGCCACCGTGCTCCAGGCCGTCCAGGTCGCGCTGGTCGGCCGCCACTACGAGCGGATCGCCGACCACGCGGTCACGATCGCCGAGCGCGTGCAGTACATGGTCACCGGGACGCACCCCGGCATGCTCGACCAGAGCTAGCGCCACGGGCCGGGCGTCCGGATCAGGCGGTGGTCGTCTCCGCCTCTTCGTACCCGAGGTCCCAGTCGAGGATCAGGTTCTCGCGCTCGGCGTCTCGCACCACGCGTTCGCGGTTCCGGCGGAACTGCGGGTCGTGGGGCGGGAGCAGCTGGAGCCGGGCCAGGGCCCGCTGGCGGAACTCGTCGACCACCTGGCGGTCGCCGAACACACCCTGCACCTCCCAGTGCGGAGCGACCGGACCCAGGTAGACCACACGCACGTGGCCGATGGGCGGCTGCTGTTCGAGCTCCTCGGATTCAGTGGCCATGCGTCGTGCTCCTCGCGTAGTGAGCCGGGGGCAGCGTACCCCCGGCCCGTTTCCGAGCTGGTGTCGATGCGAGTCTGACTAGCCGGCGTTGGCCGGGCGGGTGCCGAGCGTGACGGAGATCGTCTTCTGGCTGCCGCCCTGCTCGACGAGCAGGCTCACCTTGTCCCCCGGGTTCCGGCGCCGGATCGCCGCGCCGACCTCGTCGGGCGAGCTCACCGCCTTGCCGTCCACCGCGATTATCACGTCGTTGCGCTTCAGACCGGCGTCCGCGGCCGGGGAGTTCGCCGTGACGCTGCGGATGAGCGCACCGGTGTCGGTCTTCAGGTTCAGCTGCTTCGCGACCGCCGAGGTGACCTCCTGGGTCACCACACCGAGGAACGCGGTCTTGACCGCCTTGCCGACCCGGAGGTCGGCGATGACCGACTTCGCCGCGTCGATGCTGATCGCAAAGCCGACGTTCTGCGCTTGGTCGGGCGGGGCGATCGCGGTGTTGATCCCGATCACCTCTCCGTCGGCGTTCACGAGCGGACCACCGGAGTTCCCGGGGTTGATGGCCGCGTCGGTCTGCAGCACGTTGTAGAGCGTCGCGCCGTTCTCCTCGGGCACCGTGCGGCCCGTCGCCGAGATGATGCCCTGCGTCACGCTGAGCCCACCTTCGAGCGCCAGCGCGTTCCCGATGGCGATCACCTCGTCACCGACCTGGGTCTGGTCGGAGCTACCCAGCTTGGCGAACGGAAGCCCGGTCGCGTCGACCTTGAGCACCGCGAGGTCGTTGTCGACCGAGGTGCCGAGCACCTTCGCACTCTTGCTCGTCCCGTCGGTGAACGTCACCTTGATCTCGCCGTTCGGGTCTTCGACGACATGGTCGTTGGTGACGACGACACCGTCCGACGAGATGACGAACCCGGTCCCGGCGCCACTCCCCGTCGTGATGGCGACGACTGCGGGCTGGATCTTCGCGAGGAGGCCCCGGATGTCCTGCGGCGCGGCGATCACCGAGGTGTTGCGGCCGCCGACGGCCGCCGTCGTCGGCCGCACCACGACCGTACGGGTAGTCGTGTCGTTGTTGTCGACCGCGGAGACCCCGGCCGCGACGCCGCCGCCGACGAGCGCGCCCACCAGCGCACCCACGACGAACTGCTTCCACGCGCCGGGGCGGCGCGGCGGGACCGAGGGCGAAGGGACCGAGGGCGAAGGGACCGCCGGCTGCGGGGCTGCGGGCGGTGGGGTGCCCGCACCGGCACCGCCGGCTCCGGACGGCCAGGGCGGCGGACCGAGTGGATCGGCCGGAGGGGCACCCACGGTCGGGATCTCGGTCGTCGGGGGCTCGTCGACCGGGATCGCGGCCGGCGGCAGGTCCTGGGTCGGCGGTGCGGCGACCGGGTCCTGCGGCTCGGTTGGCGTGGGCTCGTCGGTCACGAGTACCTCCATGGGCAGTTCGGGGAAACGTTGATTCGAGGCATGTTCACGGGTTCGATCCGTCATCTGCAACGCCCCGGACGTCGAAAGGGTTCCACCGCAACCTGGGACCAAACTGAGCGTGAACCTGGGAACAACCTGAGAACGGTTCGGGGAACCATCTCGCGTCCCCTACCGTTGCACTCGACGAATGGATGACTACCCGCTTCCGAACTACGACGCCGAGCACATGTGGATGCTCGATGGGCATTGTCGCGGCCGCGACCCATCGTTCTTCTTCCCGTCGGACGGTGTCGGCGTCGAGCATGCCCGCAAAGTGTGCGCGGGTTGCCCGGTGCAGGTGGAATGCCTCGAGTACGCGTTGCAGTACCGCATCGAGCACGGCGTATGGGGCGGCGCATCGGAGCGTGAGCGGCGGCGCATCCTGCGCGCCCGTCGCATGAGCACCCGCTCCTGACTCAGCTCCCACGAACCGACCCCGCGAGAGACCGCGACGGCCGGCCTATCCCCAGCTGAACGGTCCGGTCACGTAACGCCCGATGTGCTCGAGTGTGCTCGGCTGGTCCCGGTGCGCGAAGTCAGCCGCGACACCTTGCACCTCTTCCATCGGTCCGTCGGTGACGCAGGTGTACGTCACGTCGTCGTGCTCCCAGACCACCGCGGAACCGGCGGCGGTCGAATAGAACCGGGCCCGAGTCCCGTCGAGCGACGTCGCGTGCCCGCCGCGGGGCAGCTCGTCCCACGCGAGATCGCCCTGGGACTCGAACACGGACATCCCCACGAGACCGTCGCTGTAGTACAGCTGGGTGCTGCCGCCGGGCTGCCCGTACACCCCGAGGAGCACGAACCCGTCGCCGACCCGCTTCGGGGCCTTGACGTCCGCGGGCACCTTGCGCAAGGCCCACGGGCCGCGGTTCGCGGCCTTGCGGCTCGCGTTCGGCAGGTCGCGCGTTTCGGTCGTCGGTACGGGGCGGGGCTGCGAGATGTCGGTGAACGCGACCCGGCGCAGGAGGTGGCCGCTCTCGTCGAACTGGTCACGCCGCAAGAGCAGGCCACTCTCGATGTCGAAGAACAAGCGCTCGCGCACGGACCGCTCCCCGGCCCGGACGACCACGACAGGCGTGGCGGCGCGCCCCGCAACGGAGGATTCGCCGATCACGGTGAAGCGGTACTTGTGGGTGGGGTCCGGGTTCGCCAGCCTCGACGTGCCCGACCACAGCACCCGCCATCCCGAGCTGGTCTTGAGGAGGCGCCGGGTGCCGGCGCTAACGATCCGGTTGTCCCCCATGTGGAGCACGCCGTCGGTGACGCGAACCGCCACGGGTCGCTCCTGCAGGTGGCCTCCGGCTCGCCACTCCACGGTCATCGTGCCCCGGAACTCGTTGCCGGAGGCAGCCTGGCGGGACCGCTCGAGCAGCGTCGCGGCCGTACCCCCGTCGTCCGCGCCGGCACCGGGACCGGGCGCCACGGCCAGCAGCACCGCCGCCACCATGATCGAGCCACACGCGACGACGAGCCGGCGGGCGAACCAGCCGGCGGGCACCTGCGGCGGCGCGAAAGGGCGTCGCCGCGTCATCGACCGAGCCTCACCGGGCCGGCAACGGGCGCGAGCTCCGAGACCGGCTCCTCGCTCACCGAGGAGCGAGCGGCGTGGCTGCTCACGAACGTTGCCACCGCCGGCTTCACCCGCGTCTGGCCGGGAACGAGCACGACCGCCACGATCGCGGCAGCGGCCGCGCCACCGGCGACCCAGCTGACGATGCGCGTGCGGCGGCGCTTCGCGTCGATCGGGACCGCGCCGGTCACGCCCCGCTCGAGCAAGCCGTCGAAGAACCCCGCGGGCGCGTCGCGGATCGGCAACCCGCGCAGGAGCTCGCGCGTCTCGCGCAGCTCGCGGTGCAGCTCGCGCCATTCGGCCGACTCCTCGAGCTGCCGTTCCACCCGCGCGCGCTCACCGGCATCCAGCTCATCGTCGAGGTAGGCCGACAGCAGGTCCTCGGGGGGCGCGCTCATTGCACGACTCCGCTCTCGACCAGGGCGGCGCGCAGCATCCGCCGGCCGCGATGAAGCCGGGACCGGACGGTCCCGACCGGTACTCCGAGCGTCCCGGCGATGTCCTCGTAGGTCTGGTCGGCGACGTCGCGCAGCACCACCGGGACCCGGAACTCCTCGGGCAGTCCCGCGAGGGCCTCCTGGATCTCGGCGGAGAGGCCGGCCGCGGCGGCCGCGTCGTCGGCGCCCGCCATGGCGGGCAGCACGCGATCAGGGTCGTCGGGCAACGCCTGGACCGGTCGTCGGCGCTTCCGCCGAACCTCGTCGAGGAACACGTTCGTCACGATGCGAGCCAACCACCCCTCGAAGGACCCGGGCTGGTAGGTCTCCAAGCCGCGTCGCACGCGAAGGAGGCTCTCCTGCACGAGGTCCCGTGCGTCGTCGTCATTTCCGGACAGGCGGTAGGCCACGTTGTAGAGGAAGCGCCCATGGTCGCGGGCGACCTCCTCCCAAGATGGGACACCGTCAGTCGTCATCGACAACGACCGGGGCGGGGACCAGGTTCCCGAAGCAGGCTGGATCCGGCCGATCGGGCAGCGGGGGCTATTGCCCCTTCTCGCCGTCCTTCGGGCTCGGGTCGTCCTTCGCGCCCTCGTCGAGGCCCTGCTTGAACTCTTTCTGGGCCTGTCCGAGCGAGCGGGCGAGCTTCGGAATCTGGCTTCCGCCGAAGATGATGAGGACGACGAGCAGGATGATGAGGAGCTCGGGGGCTCCGAGGCCGAACATGAGGCGAGGATCCTCCCGGGATGGGGATTCCCAGCCTACCCGGCGGGTGCCGGGTCATTCGTCACCGCCAAGGCCTCGGCGAGCAGGGCGACATCGTCCGCCGCGCCGACGTGGAACGGGACGGCGCCGACCCCGAGGATCAGGGTCTCGACCCCGAGCCCGGCCCAGGTCGCGGCCTGCTCCCGAATCTGGTCGACGGTCCCCACCAGCCGGCCCACGCGCCACTGCTCGAGGGTCGTGTGATCGAGCACGCCGGGTGGAGTGTTGGCACGGAGCCGTTCGAAGCGCCGGGCAAGATCGTCCTCGTTCTCGCCGCACAGCGCGTAGAGCCCGAGTGATCTCCACACCGACGCGGGATCGCGTCCCACCGCATCGCAGGCCGCCTCGAGCACGTCGAGCCGGCCGCGGTACTGCTCGGGCGTCCACGCCCAGCAGGTGTTCCAACCGTCGGCCAGCTCGACCGCGAGACGGATGAGCCGGTCGCCTTTGCCCCCGACGAACACCGGTGGTCGCGGCTGTTGCACCGCGGGCGGAAGGTTGCGCGCCTCGGCCGCTCGATGGAACTTGCCTTCGAAGGTGACCGGACCACCGTCCGGAGCGAGCATCGCGGTCACGATCGACACCGCCTCGGCCAACCGCTCGAGCCGCACGCCGGGCGGCGGGAAGTCCATGCCGACCGCGGCGTACTCGGGCTCGTACCACCCCGCGCCGAGACCGACATCGAGGCGGCCACCGGTGAGACGGTCGAGCGTCGCGAGCGCCTTGGCCAGCACCGTCGCGGGGCGCAGCGCCTCACACACCACGAGCGTTCCGAGGCGGGCCCGCACCACGACGCTCGAGAGCGCGCCGAGCGTCGAGATCGGCTCGAACGCTCCGGCCGGCTCGGAGCTCCCGCCGTACTTGCCGACGTCGAAGAAGAGGTGGTCCGAGAGCCAGAGGGAGTCGAAGCCCGTCTCGTCCGCGTTCCGGGCGAAGTCCCGCAGGGTGTCGAAGCGCAGCGGTGACTCACCCGGCACCGAGAAGTCGTACTGCGGCAGAGCCAGCCCGATGCGCACGCACTGCGTCTAGGCCACCGAGACGACACAATCAAGTATCTGAAGCACCCGGGCGCCCGTTCTCTAGGTTGGTGGGGTGCTGGAGTGCGTGGTGAACGTGTCCGAGGGGCGCCGGGGTGATGTACTCGACCGTCTCGCCGGGGCCACCGGACCGGCCCTGCTCGACCTGCACCGTGATCCAGACCACCACCGGGCCGTGTTCACGATCGCGAGCGCGGCCGGCGGCGAGACCGAAGCCGCGGTGCGACGGCTGGCCACGGCCGCCGCCGCGCACCTGTCCCTCGATGACCACGACGGCGTGCATCCCCGACTCGGCGTCATCGACGTCGTGCCGTTCGTCGCGCTCCGGCCCAGCCGGCCCGATGAGGCCGTCGCGGCCGCCCGGGACTTCGCGCGATGGCTCGCGTCGGCACTCGAGGTGCCCGCGTTCTTCTACGACCGGGCCGATCCGGAACACCGCAGCCTGCCGTCGCTACGGCGAGAGGCGTTCTCGACGCGCGAGCCCGATGCGGGCCCGAGCACGCCGCATCCCACGTTGGGTGCCACCGCGGTCGGAGCCCGCAACCCGCTCGTGGCGATCAACGTCGAGCTGGACCGCGACGACGTCGCGCTCGCGCGCACCATCGCGCGCGGCGTCCGCGAACGGGACGGCGGATTGCGCGGAGTGCGCGCGCTCGGGCTACGTCTCGGCTCACGCGGCCACGCGCAGGTCAGCATGAACCTGGTCGACCTCGACGCCACCGGTCTCGAAGCTGCCTGCCTCGCGGTGCGCGATCGGGTGGAGGGGCACGGCGCGCAGGTCGACCGCGTCGAGCTCGTCGGACTCGTTCCCGCCGCCGCGCTCGAGACGTGCAGCGCGGCGTTCCTCGAGTGGAGCGGGATCAGCGCGAGCGACTCGATCGAAGCGAGGGTCGCCCTCGCCGCCTCGGGCGCAGCCGCCGCCACCCCGGACGCCGGCCCGGCGCTCCCGGCCTGACGCCTCCGCGGCGCAGGCCCGGAGCGGCCCCTCGGCAATCCATGGCGTGGCTCAGGCCGAGGCGGCGGCTCGCCGGGCCAGGGCACGCTGGCGTCTCAGTCGGCGTCGTTCGCGCTCGGACAGCCCGCCCCAGATCCCGAACTTCTCTCCGTTGACCAGCGCGTACTCCAGGCAGTCGAGGCGAACCTCACAGCTGCCACACACCGACTTCGCCTCGCGCGTCGAAGCACCGCGCTCGGGGAAGAAGAGGTCCGGGTCGACCCCCAGGCAGTTGGCGCGCTCCTGCCACCGCTTGTCGCCGACTTCGGTCACGTGCACGTGGGCCACGATCATCTCCCGCACCAGCTGCCCCTTCCTTGAGGCGTCGTTTGATGGACACTTCTGCTCATGGATGACACGCTTCGAGCGAAGCGGTCGGGTTCACACCTTCGAATCACACGCTGCAAGCCGCACCCGGTCGGTCCCCCGCTCACGGTGAGTTGCACCGGTGGAATTACAACGGTGTTACTCTGACAGGACCGCCCGGTCGGCGCAAGGGGGATCTTGTGGGCGCCGCATCGGACGTGACACTCGAAATCGTCGACGGCGACATCACGCATCAGCCCGTGGACGCGATCGTGAACGCCGCGAACACCCATCTCGCGCCCGGTGGCGGCGTATGCGGCGCGATCTTCGCCGCGGCCGGTCCGTCACTGCGCGCCGCGTGCGAGGCCCTCGGCGGGGCCGAGACCGGGGACGCGAAGGCCACTCCGGGGTTCCAGCTGCCGGCCCGTTGGGTGATCCACGCGGTGGGACCGGTCTGGCACGGCGGAGACCTCGGCGAGGCCGCCCTGCTCGCCTCGTGCTACCGGCGCTCGCTCGAAGTCGCCGACGAGCTCAGTGCGAGCAGCGTCGCGTTCCCCGCGATCTCGACCGGCATCTTCGGCTACCCGCTCGAGCCGGCTACCCAGATCGCGGTCGCGACCGTGCGTGCGGCGAGCACCGCGGTGCAGCTAGTGCGCTTCGTGTGCTTCGACCACGCAACCCGCGCCGCGTACGACCGCGTGATGGGCTACTAGCTCGACGGCTCTCCGGGCGAGCAGATCAGACGCGCAGGCCGGCGCGGCGCGCGAGCACCCCGCGGATCGTGTCCACCAGGTCGTCGGGTTCGAACGGCTTGGTTACGTACTCGTCCGCTGAGAGCTCCTTGGCCCGCACGCGGTCCACCTCGCTCGACTTGGCGGAGCACACCACGACACCCGGTCGCTTCGCGCGACCGGCCAGCTCCGCGAGCACGAACCAACCGTCGAGCACGGGCATCATGATGTCGAGCACCACGAGGTCAGGGTGCTCCTCGTCGATGCGCCGCAGCGCGGTCTCACCATCCGCCGCGAGTGACGGATCGAACCCTTCGGCTTCGAGGATCATCCGCAGGGTCAGCAGCACATCCGGCTCGTCGTCGACAATGAGCACCTTCGGCCTACCGTGCATGCGCGACCTCCCGCTGACGTTCCTCGATGGCACCGGTACGGAGGGAGACGCGGAACGCGGCGCCACCACCCGGGGCTTCCTCGACCCAGACCGAGCCGTGACACGACTCGACGAGCCCGCGCACGATGGCGAGCCCGAGTCCCATTCCCGGCTTCGTCCCGTTCGGGTCAACTCTGTAGAAACGTTCGAAGATCTTCTCGCGGACCTCCGGCGGAACCCCGGTGCCGTGGTCGACGACCGAGAGGACGACCGAGTCCTCGTGCGGCTGCAGGGTGATGCGGACCGGCGCGAGCCCGTACTTGTGAGCGTTCTCGATCAGGTTCCCGACGATCCGGCGCACGGCCTCGGGGTCGGCCCTGACCTCGCAGGAGGCCGGGGCCTCGACCTCGACCGGCCGGCCCGCGACCTGCGAGTCGAGCGCGGCGAGGCGCACGAGCGCGGCCAGGTCGATGCGCCGGAGCAGCGGGCGCTTCCCGTCCTCTTCCATCTTCGCCGAGGTCAGGATCTCCTCGACCATCAGCTGGAGCCGGTTCGATTGCCGCTCGATGACCTCGAGCAGCTCGACCCGCTGCTCGGGGGTGACGGCCCGGCGGCTCGCCGCGACCGCGCCGCGGATGGACGTGATCGGGGTGCGCAGCTCGTGGCTGACGGAGGCGACGAACTGCGTCTTCATGCGATCGGTGTCGAGCAGCTGCGCGACGTGGGCGCGCTCGGCTTCGTACAGACCGGCCTTGGCGATCGCCGCCGCGACCGGCTCGGCGAACAGGCTGAGCACCTGCATGTCGTGCTCGTCGAACTGACGATCCGCGCCGGCGCTGATGTTCAGAACGCCGAGCAGCTGACCGCGGTTGACGAGTGGCACGCACATCGCACTCGAGGTGGTGTGCTCGCGATCGGTGTAGCCCGGGTAGTCCTCGGGCGTGACGACGCCGTTGATGAGCAACGGCTCGCGGCTGCGCGCGACGCGTCCGGCGATGGACTCCCCGAGCTTGACCCGTGCGTCGCGAGTGAGCCGGCTGCCGCGTGTCGCGACGACCCGGAGCTGGTCCTCGCCCTCGATGAGCATCACGGAACCCGTGGCGCCGCTGAGCAGGTCCAGTGCGTTGGCCAGGATCGCGTCCAGGACATCGTCGAGGTCGAGCACCGAGTTCAACGCCTTGCCCGCGTTGAAGAGGGCCGCGTTCATCTGCAGGCGCTTGGCCATCGCCGAGTTGAGGACGCGCTCGTCGACGAGAAGGCGGCTCAGCCGGTGGAGGTGGACCTCCTTCTCGACGGCGTAGACGCAGAAGCCGAGTCCGAGGGCCGCCACCGCGAGCCGCAGGATCCAGGAGCCGCCGCTGATCAGCTCGAAGCCGGCCGCGCTCCCCGCGACCAGCGTCGCGAGACCGAGCACGATGACGATGACGACCGTGAGGAACCACAGCTGCATCCGCCGCCGCTCGACCATCTCGATCGAGGGGGCGCGCCGCTCGCGCAGGCCTGCGACCCGGGCCTCGTGCCGGATGCGTTGACTGATCTCAACCGGGAGCTGGTCCATGGGTCCTCACGCCGCCGTGACAATTTGAACCATCGGCGCAGTCCGGCCCGGGCTTGACCCCGTTTCTCCCGATCTAGACCCGGGCGGCGTAGGGCGGTGCAGGCTCGTACTCCATGGCGTGCTGGGTCGCCCGCGCGTGCTCGACCCCGTAGACCTGGCCGACGAGCCAGAGCGCCATGTCGATCCCGGCGGACACCCCGGCCGCGGTGACGAGGTTGCCGTCGCGGACGTAGCGGACGTTCTCGTGGACCGTCGTCTCGGGTTGCTCGCGGAGGCGCTCGATCGAGCCCCAGTGCGTCGTGAGCTCCTTGCCCCGGGCCGGTCCGGCGGCATGCAGGAGGAAGGCGCCGGTGCAGACGCTCGTCACCCAGGTGCAGCCGGGCTCGACGGCGGCGATCCAGTCGAGCAGCAGCGTGTTCTCCACCTCGCGCCGCGTCCCGTGGCCGCCCGGCACGACGAGGACATCGAGCGCCGGCGCGACGTCGAACGTGTGGTCCGGTAGGACGCGCAGGCCCTTGGCACAACGGATGGGATCGGGCCGCTCCGCGATCGTCACCACGGAATCGCCCTCCGTTCGGGCCATGGTGAACACCTCCCACGGCCCGACGAAGTCGAGCTCTTCGGCCCCGTCGAACAACAGCATCCCGGTCGTGATCGACATTCTCAAACCTCCGTCGTCTGGTTCTCCGTCGCGCGGAAGCGCTGGCGGTACTCGGACGGACCCACCCACAGCGAGCGGAGAAACGCGCGGCGCATGGTCTCCGGGGTCCCGAAGCCGCACGCCCGGGCGATCTCCTCGATGCCGGCGCTCGACTCCTCGAGCCGCGTCCGCGCGTGCTCGACGCGCGCCTGCTCCACGAACCGGGCCGGGGTGACGCCGGTCTCGGACCGGAACACACGCGCGAAGTGCCGCGGGCTCATCGCCGCGCGGGCTGCGAGGCGCGGTACCGCCAGGTCCTCTTCGAGATGGTCGGCGATCCACGACTGGACGTCGGCCAGCGCGTCACGATCGGCCACCTGGGTCGAGAGATGGCTGCTGAACTGCGCCTGGCCACCCGGCCGCTTGAGGAACACGACGAGCTGGCGGGCGACGGAGAGCGCGAGGTCGCGGCCGTGGTCGGCTTCCACCAGCGCCAGGCAGAGATCGATGCCCGCAGTGACTCCGGCGGACGTGTAGAAGTTGCCGTCGCACACGAAGATGGGATCGGGCTGCACCCTGAGGCTCGGGTACTCGCGGGCGAGCTGGCGGCAGCGACCCCAGTGGGTCGTGACCTGGCGGCCGTCGAGCAGGCCGGCCTCGGCCAGCAGGAACGCGCCGCTGCAGACGGAGGCCACCCGGCGGGACCGGCGGGCGACCCGGCGCACCTGGGCCACGAGGTCCGCGTCCTTCAGCCGCTCGTGCACGCCTTCGCCCCCCGCCACGACGAAGGTGTCGACCGCGTCGCGGCCGTCGGCGAGGGCCCGGGCGGGGTTGATCGAGATCCCGCTGGTGGTCGTCACCGGTGCGGCCGTCGGCGCCACGACCTCGACCCGGTAGGACGGGGTCACGCGGTGGCGGGCCGCCACGTCGAACACCTCCACCGGCCCGGTCACGTCCAGGGACTGCACCCCGTCGAACGCCAGCACCACGACTCGCCGCTCAGCTGCCATGCCCTCATCCTGAGGCCTCCGGCCGATGGCCGCAATGCCGGGCACCCCACGATTCCTGCCATCGGCCGCGCGAGCGGACCGGCCCGTCGTCTCCGGGGCGGGCCTAGGAGCCGGAGTTGTCGACCAGCTCGGCGATCTCGACGACGTCGATGCTCGGAACCACCCCGTACAGCTCGGTGACCCGGCCCCGGAGCTCGTCGGAGAAGAACCCGCGGCCGGCGTCGTCCGACTCCCACACGTAGAAGTTGACGGCGCGTCGGTTCGCCTCGTCCACCGTGAAGGCCTTGCTCCGCAGACCCGGCATCCCCTCGAACATCGGCCGGGCTCCCGCGGCGACCTTCAGCACCCGCTCGCGGTCGAAGTCGGCGTCGTACTGGAACGTCACGAACACACCCAACATGCGGCGCTCCTCCCGTCCAAGGGCGGTGCGGCCCGCACCGCCTCGCCGCAACGCTACCCCTGCGCCCCGGGCATCGTCAGGGGTCGAGCGCGGCGTTCATGGTGTCGCCACCGTACGTAGGGTCGTCACCGAGGAGCGCCTCGAGCGCCTCGAGCCGACGGTCCGCGAGAACCGCATCGATCGTCGTGCGGGTGCCGCCGACGTAGGTCCAGGCGAAGTCGATCTCGGTCGCCACCACCCAGGCGCGGTCATCCGGCCACCAAAGGTTGGGCGACACACCCCAGTCGAACGCATCGACAGCGGGAACCCTGTCCAGCGCCTTCTCGACCGGGCCGGTGGTGAGCAGGTAGCTGCGGCCCGGCAGCCGGATCCGCTCGGCGACGTCACCGCGGTCCAGGCCACCGAACCCCTCCCAGACCGCGAACCAGCACCGGTCGGGCGTCGTCGTCTCCGGGGTAAGGAGATCGATCAAGGTCTTCCGCTCCGGAATGGGAAGCGCGCCCCACGACACGTTCGGTTCTCGGCCCTCGGTCGGCGTACCCGGGGGCGCGCTGATGCGGTGCAGCTGCATCTGCGAGTGGGCGATGCGCCCGTTCTGCCGGGCGAGATCGGACCAGCGCCCGCCCGACTCGAGCGGATGGAAGACCCGGGCGTACGCCTCGAAGCCGGTCGGGACGATGGATCCCGTGTCCTGACCGAACGGATGCAGGCGCGACGCAATCCAGTCGCCAGCCGATACGTCATGCAACCAACCACTCTGTCTCGGCCCGGCCATGCATCCATCGTGCCCGACCGGCCCGAACCCGAGCGCCGGCTTTCACGTTCTCGGCACGTTCAACGGGCCGTGAGGCCGTTCAGCGGGCCGAGAAGGGGAGGTGGGTCAGCTGGCGCGGCGTTGGGCCTGGCGGTGCTCGAGGAAGTCGACGAGGACGTAGTCGCCGAGGTTGTCCGGGCTCGTGAAGAACGCCCGACCCGAGTTCATCTTCATCATCCGCTTGACGAAGTCCTGGAGGTACGGGCTCTCGTCGAGCATGAACGTGTTGATGCGGATGCCCGCCCGCGTGCAGCGCTGGACCTCGCGCAGCGTCTCTTCGACCGTCACCGCGGACGGCGGGTACTGGAACACCGCCTCGCCGTGCTCGATGTGGGCGGTCGGCTCGCCGTCGGTGACCATGATGATCTGCTTGGTCCCGCTCTCACGCTCGAGCTGGGTGCGCGCGAGGAGCATCGCGTGCTGCATGTTCGTGCCCCACTCGAAGTCCCAGCTCATCTCGGGTAGCAGCTCCGGCTTGACCTCACGCGCGACGCGTCCGAACGCGACGAGTCCGAAGTAGTCACGCGGGAATTGCGTCGTGATGAGCGCGTGCAGCGCCATCGCAACCTTCTTGGCGGGAAGGAAGTTGTCACGCATCGGCATCGACAACGACACGTCGAGCATGAGCACGGTCGCCGATCGGGTGAGCAGCTCGGTGCGCTCGACCTCGAAGTCCTCGGGCGAGAGGCGCACGGGGGTTCCGGAGCCCTGCCGCCAGATCGCGTTCTTGACCGTCTCCTCCACGTTGAGATGGAACGGGTCGCCGAACTCGTAGGGCTTGTGCTCGTACGCCCTCTCGTGGCCGACGCCGGTGCGCTCGACCTCGTGCCGTCCCGCCTTGTCCTTCATCATCTTGCGGAACAGGTCGCCGAGCGCCTGCTGGCCCAGCGCGCGCACTCCCTTCGGCGTGAGCTCGTACCGGCCTTCACGCTGGTCGATCAGGCCGGCCTCCTCGAGGATCTTCGCCAGCTCCTGCAGGCGCTCGAGTGAGCGGGCGGAGTCCTCTCCGAGCAGGTCGCGGGCCTGGTCGATGTCCACCTCGGCGAGCTGGCCGGGCTGGGTCGCGTTGCGCAACATGTTCTCGAGCTGGTCCAGGTCGCCGAGCGTCTCGAGCAGCCCGGGCATCTGGCCGAACTGCAACGGGTCGTCGCCGCGGAAGTTCATGCGCTGGTTCCACGGCATGTCGGGGAACGCCTGCTGCAGGTTGCGCGACAGCTCGTCGACCTGCCAGCGCAGGTCCAGGTCCTCGAGCAGCGCCTGAGCCAGCCCGTGGAGCTGGGCGCGCTGCTCGGGGGTCATCGAGTTCATGAGCTGCTGCATCGCCGCCATCGAACGCGCCATCTGCTCGAGCAGCTCGTCGAGCGTCTTCGGGTTCTCGGGGAAGAAGTCGCCGTAGCGCTCCATGAAGCCCTCGAAGTCCGGCTCCTCACCCCTCTCCCGCTGCTCGAGCATCTGGTTCAGCTCGGCGAGCATGTCCTTCATGCGGGCCATCTGCTCGGGTGAGACGTTCTGCATGCCTTCCGACATCTGGTTGAAGTAGCTCGACATCAGCTGCTGGCGCAGCTCGTCCATCAGCTCTTCGAACCGCTGGCGCGCCGCGTCGTCCATGAAGTCGTATTCCTGCATCGCCTGCACGCGACCGGCGAGGTCCGGCGGCATGAGGTCGAGCTCCATCTGCCGCTGCTGGGCGAGGTCTTCGGTGATCTCCTGGCGGCGCCGATCGCCCGAATCGCGGGCATCCTGCAGCCGGCGCTCGATCCCGGCCCGCTCCTGGTCCAGGATCTCGTCGAGCTGGTCGGCGATGTCGTCGTACACGCCGCCGAGGTCACGCTTCTCGAGCTCCTCGCGCCGGCGCTGGCGCAGCTTCTCGATCATCTCCCGCATGCCCTCGAGCCGCTCGCCGTTGCGGTCCTTGAAGCCCTGCTGGAGCATCCGCCGCAGCGCCGCGTTGAGGTCGCCGTGGTAGAGGAGATCGTCCGACATCTCCGAGAGCAGCGCGTCCGCATCGAGATCGAACCCGACCTGGGAACCGTCCCATCGGGAGTACCTGAACGCTGGACGCGGCATCCATGAAATGTACCGCTGTTCCTCCGAGGCGTCCGCCCGGGTCGACGCCGGATCGACCCCCGACTCGGCCCGGACCCCGCGGCCGGGACACAATCGGGGCATGCACCGCCTGCTCACCTTCACGGTCGCCGCGCTGCTGGCGTGCAGTGGCCTGGCCGCGTGCAAGGAATCCGACAGCGCGACGTCGAACCTCCCCCGCCCGTCGGCGGCCTTCTGCAAGGCGGCGGCCAAGTACGACAAGCGGGTCCAGAAGGCCAAGCTCGCCGAGCAGATCCAGCTCGTCTCGGCCATCGCCGAGCACGCGCCGAAGGACATCGCGAGCGACGCGCGGATGTTCCTCGATGCACTGCAGCGGCGCGAGCGCGGTGACAAGTCCGTCGTCGACAACCCCCGCGTCAAGACCGCGGTCGGCAACGTGAACCGCCGCGCCGGCCAGGACTGCGGCTGGTACGAGCGCCAGGGGATGTGAGGAGCGGCTCGCCTCCGTCCCGGAGGGCTCTCTCGTTCCGGAGCTCTCGCTCGGCCGCGTGCGCCGGGCGGCCGAGAGCGGCCCTTCCCTACTGAGCCTTATCCGCGGGCGCGGTAGGTGGCGCGGGCGCCGACGGCGTCCTTGTTGAGCCGCTTCGAGAGGTGCAGCCCCTCGAGCACGAACTCCACCGCCGAGGCGAGCCCGGCCGGCGTCTCACCCACGCCGAGGTCGCCGAGCGCGTCGCGCAGCCCAGGCGTCTCGTTCACGAGCGACGCGTACTCGGAGCTCGGCACGTCTTCGCCGGTGTGGATGACCCGACCGTCGTCGAAGGCGCGCACGAGATCCGCCAGCTTCTCCGGCCGTACCCGGGAGCGGAACACCTCGAGCACGCTCGCCTTGACGATGCGGTCGAGAACCTGGCCCTCGCGACCGTCGTCGATGGTCTCGATCTCGATCTTCCCCGCGGTCGACGCGACGAGCGCTTCGAGGTCGCTGACCCTGGGTACCACCTCGTGCTCGCCGTTGCGCAGCGCCCGGCGCATCGCGTTCGCCACGAGCGTCTCGTAGTTCGCTATCGACAGGCGGACCGAGACTCCCGAGCGCTGGTTGACGTGCGGTGAACGCCTCGCCTGCTGGCTGATCTCGGCAACGATCTCCGTCATGAACTCCGGCACCGTGACCACCAGCCCGGCCGAGACGAGCGGCCGCGTCTCCTGCTCGATGACCCGCATCTCGGTCTCGACGTCGAGCGGGTAGTGGGTGCGGATCTGCGAGCCGAACCGGTCCTTCAGCGGCGTGATGATGCGGCCGCGGTTCGTGTAGTCCTCCGGGTTGGCCGACGCGACGAGCATCACGTCGAGCGGCAACCGGATCTTGTAGCCCCGGATCTGGACGTCTCGCTCCTCCAGCACGTTGAGCAGGCCGACCTGGATCCGCTCGGCGAGGTCGGGGAGCTCGTTGATCGCGAAGATGCCGCGGTTCGTGCGCGGCACCAGCCCGTAGTGAATCGTGAGCTCGTCCGAGAGGTACCGGCCCTCGGCGACCTTGATCGGGTCCACCTCGCCGATCAGGTCTGCGATCGACGTGTCGGGAGTCGCGAGCTTCTCCCCGAACCGGCGGTCCCGGTGCACCCACTCGATCGGCGTCTCGTCACCGCGCTCGGCCACGAGGACCCGGGCGTAGTGCGAGACGGGATGGTACGGATCGTCGTTGATCTCACTGCCGGCGATGATCGGCATCCACTCGTCGAGGAGCGCGGTGAGGGACCGGATCATGCGCGTCTTCGCCTGGCCGCGCTCGCCGAGGAAGATCACGTCGTGGCCGGCGAGCAGTGCGTTCTCGAGCTGGGGGATGACCGTGTCCTCGAAGCCGAGGACCCCGGCGAACGGGCTCTCACCCGCCGCGACGCGGGCAATGGCGTTGGCGCGGACCTCGTCCTTGACCGGCCGCGACTCCCAGCCACTCGCTCGAAGGTCTCCGAGGTTCGCGGGGCGGCTCATGTCCGCACTGTATCCAACGCCTTGATCCGGATCTCCGTCGCCAACCGCCCGAGCCGCGCGGAGCGCCCTCTCGTACTCCGGTCTCGTAACCTCGCCCCGTGACCGACGTGAGGGCCACCAGCGCGGCGGGCGGCCCAGCCGCGCCGATCGATCTCTCCGGCGCCTGGCGGGTCCACACCTCGGACGGTGACCTGGCGCGGCGCTTCACCGATCCGTCGATCTCCGACGCGGACTGGCCCGAGGTGCGGGTCCCGGGCCACTGGCGCAGCAGCGAGGCGTTCGCCCACGCCGACGGACCGCTGCTCTACCGCCGTACGTACGAACCGGCACCGCTCGAGCCGGGCCACCGGCGGTTCGTGAGCTTCGACGGCATCTTCTACTACGGCGACATCTGGCTCGACGGCGGTTACCTCGGTGTGACCGAGGGCTACTTCTTCCCCCATACCTTCGAAGTCACGGAGCAGGCCCGCAACGCGCCCGACGACGGCCACCTGCTCGCGGTCGAGGTTGCCTGCCCGCCCCAACGGGACCGCACCGCGAAGCGGACCATCACCGGAGTCTTCTCGCACTGGGACAACCTCGACCCGGACTGGAACCCCGGCGGCATCTGGCGGCCGGTCCGGCTGCGCGATACCGGCCCCGTGCGGATCAAGTGGCTCCGCGCGCTCTGCAGCGAAGCGACCGAAGCCCGCGGCCGGCTCCTGCTCGACGTGACGTTGGACCGCGGCGCGGAACCCGAGACGCCGCTGCCCGCCCGCCTGTTCGCCACGGTCACCGGTCCGGACGGCGCGACGCTCGCCGCGGTGACCCAGGACGTGGTGCTCGCCGCCGGTGACAACACGTTGGTCCTCACCGTCGAGGTGGACCACCCACCCCGCTGGTGGCCCTGGCGGCTCGGCAGCCAACCGCAATGCGATGTGGAGGTGCGCGTCGAGGTCGCGGGCGCGCCGAGCGACGACAGGCGGCTGCGCACGGCCTTTCGGGAGATCCGTCTCCGCAACTGGCAGCTCACGGTCAACGGCGAGCGCATGTTCCCGATGGGCTCCAACCACGGACCCACGCGCATGGCCCTCGCCGAAGCCACGGTCCCGGAGCTGCTCGACGACGTGCAGCTCGCGGTCGACGCGAACCTGGACCTGCTGCGCATCCATGCTCACGTGACGCGACTCGAGCTCTATGACGCGGCGGATGCGGCCGGCCTGTTGCTCTGGCAGGACCTTCCGCTCCAGTGGGGCTATGCACGCGGGACACGCAAGGAGGCAGTGCGCCAGGCCCGGGAGATGGTGGACCTGCTCGGCCATCATCCGAGCATCGCGTTGTGGTGCGCGCACAACGAGCCCTTGGCGATCGACCTGCAACCGGGCGAGGCCTTCCGTGCCCGCGACATCGCGAGAACCGCGGTGTCGATGTTCCTACCGTCGTGGAACAAGGACGTGCTCGACCGGTCGATCACCCGCGCGTTGCACAAGGCGGATCCGACGCGTGCCGTCAATCCGCACTCCGGCGTACTGCCGGGAATCGGGAGCGGGGGAACGGACACACACTTCTACTTCGGCTGGTACCACGGCCGGATGGACGGGCTCGCACCGGCACTGCGCGCGATGCCGCGCCTGGCGCGGTTCGTGACGGAGTTCGGAGCGCAGGCCGTGCCCTACTCGGCCGACTTCATGGAGCCACAGCGTTGGCCCGACCTCGACTGGGACGATCTGTTCGAGCATCACGCGCTCCAGAAGCGCTACTTCGACGCGCACGTGCCCCCCGCGCTGTTCGACTCGTTCGCGGCGTGGCGCGACGCGACCCAGCACTACCAAGCCGCGCTGATCCAGCTGCAGGTCGAGGACCTGCGCCGGCTCAAGCACGATCCCACCGGCGGGTTCTGCCACTTCTGCTTCGCCGACGGCCATCCCTCCGTCACCTGGTCCGTGCTCGACCACGCGCGGGTCCCGAAAGCCGGATATTGGGCATTGCGCGACGCGTGCCGCACCGTCCTCCCGATGCTCGAGCCGCGCGCCGGGCTCGTGCACGTGGTGAACGAGCACCGGGTGGCGCTGCCCGGAGCCGTGGTCGAGGCCCACGTCGACGGCGAGCGCCACGGCTGGGTCGGCGACATCCCGGCCGACGGCATCGTCTACATCGGCGAGCTCGACCTCCCGGCGACGGCCCAGCACGTCGCACTCAGGCTGCATCACCCCGCCGTCCCGGACGTGGCCAATTCGTACGACGACGTGCTCGAGTGGCTCCGTATCGTCGCCGGCTGAGGTCGAGGGCTAGGTTTCGCGCGAGTCGGCCGCCGGTGGGGGAACCCGGAAGGGACAGAGCGAGGCGGGGATGGCAAAGGTAGAGGTATCAACCGCGGACCAGCGTCCCGGCGCCGATGACGCCGACCGGCTGACGCGCAGCACGGGCGCGCCGATCCCGAGGCCGCGCCGCACCGGCCACCCGCTGCTCAACTTCTGGCACTCGGCCGTGGGCAAGAAGTGGATCATGGCGCTGAGCGGCATCATGCTGCTGGGCTTCGTGCTCGTGCACATGGTCGGCAACCTGAAGATCTACCTGGGACCGACCCACCTCAACACCTACGCCGAGTGGCTTCGTACCTTCGGCGAGCCCTTCTTTCCCCGCACCGTCCTCCTGTGGATCGTGCGCGTCGGCCTGATCGCCGCGTTCGTCCTGCACATCGTCGCCGCGTACCAGCTCACGCGGATGAACCAGCGGGCCCGCAGCGCCTACCAGGCGCCGAGGGACTACGTGGCGGCGAACTTCGCGTCCCGCACCATGCGCTGGAGCGGGGTCATCGTCGGCCTGTTCCTGATCTTCCACCTGGCCGACCTGACCTGGGGGTCGGCGAACCCCAGCTTCGTGCGCGGCGACGTGTACGACAACGTGTTCGCCAGCTTCGAGCGGGTGCCGGTGGCGATCATCTACATCGTCGCCAACATCGCGCTCGCGTTCCACATCTTCCACGGCGCGTGGAGCATGTTCCAGAGCCTCGGTTGGAACAATCCGCGCTTCAACATCTACCGGCGCTACTTCGCCGCCGCGTTCGCGGTGATCATCGGCATCGGCAACGTGAGCATGCCGTTGCTCATCGTCACCGGCGTGGTGACCAAGTGAGTGCAGCGGACACACCACGCGGCCGCGGCCGATGGACAAGCGCAGCGGGGCCCGAGCGGCCCGGCCCGAATGGCCTGGAGCGGAAGAGATGAAGCTCGACTCGAAGGTCCCGGCCGGCCCGATCGCCGAGAAGTGGGACAACCACAAGTTCTCGGTCAAGCTCGTGAACCCGGCGAACAAGCGCAAGTTCACCATCATCGTGGTGGGCAGCGGCCTCGCCGGTGCATCGACGGCCGCGTCGCTCGGTGAGCTCGGCTACCACGTGAAGCTGATCACCTTCCACGACTCCCCACGACGCGCGCACAGCATCGCGGCGCAAGGTGGCATCAACGCGGCGAAGAACTATCGCAACGACGGCGACAGCATCCACCGGCTCTTCTACGACACGGTCAAGGGCGGGGACTACCGCGCTCGCGAGGCGAACGTGTACCGGCTCGCGCAGCTGAGCGTGAACATCATCGACCAGTGCGTCGCCCAGGGCGTGCCGTTCGCTCGCGAGTACGGCGGCCTCCTCGACAACCGCTCGTTCGGCGGCGCGCAGGTGAGCCGCACGTTCTACGCCCGTGGCCAGACGGGCCAGCAGCTGCTGCTCGGCGCGTACCAGGCGCTGGCGCGCCAGGTGCATCTCGGCAACGTCGAGCTGCACGAGCGCTCCGAGATGCTCGACCTCGTCGTCAAGGACGGCCGCGCGGTCGGAATCGTCGCCCGGGATCTGATCACCGGGGCGGTCCAGTCGCACTCCGGCCACGCGGTCGTGCTCGGAACCGGTGGCTACGGGAACGTCTTCTTCCTCTCCACGAACGCGAAGGCGAGCAACGTCACCGCGATCTGGCGCGCGCACCGCCGCGGTGCCCTCATGGCGAACCCGTGCTTCACCCAGATCCACCCCACATGCATCCCGGCCAGCGACGACTTCCAGTCCAAGCTCACGTTGATGAGCGAGTCACTCCGCAACGACGGCCGGGTCTGGGTCCCCGAGAAGCTGGACGACCCCCGCTCGCCGGACCAGATCCCCGAGGCCGAGCGCGACTACTTCCTCGAGCGCCGCTACCCCACGTTCGGCAACCTCGTCCCCCGTGACGTCGCCTCCCGCGCGATCAAGCGCGAGGTGGACGCCGGCCGCGGTGTGGGCCCGTTGAAGAACGGTGTCTACCTCGACCTCGCCGACGCGATCCGTCGGCTGGGCAAGGACACGATCGAGGAGCGCTACGGCAACCTCATCCAGATGTACGAGCGCATCACCGACGAGGACCCGTACCGGGTACCCATGCGCATCTACCCGGCGATCCACTACACGATGGGTGGCCTCTGGGTCGACTACAACCTGATGAGCAACGTCCCCGGCCTGTACGTGCTCGGTGAGGCGAACTTCTCGGATCACGGGGCGAACCGCCTCGGCGCGAGTGCGTTGATGCAGGGCCTGGCCGACGGCTACTTCGTGCTGCCGGCCACGATCGGCGACGAGCTCGCACCGCTGCTCGGTACCGCGCCCACCTCCATCGACGACCCCGCCTTCCTCGAGGCGGAAGCCGCGGTGGACGCGCGGGTGAACAAGCTGCTGACGATCAACGGCAAGCGCTCGGTCGACCACTTCCACCGCGAGCTCGGGAAGGTCCTGTGGGACAACTGCGGCATGGCGCGCAGCGCCGAGAGCCTGGACAAGGCGCTCGGCGAGATCCCGGCATTGCGCGAGGAGTTCTGGGCCGACGTCCGGGTGCTCGGCGAGAACGAGACGTTCAACCAGTCCCTCGAGCGCGCCGGCCGGGTCGCCGACTTCCTCGAGTTCGGTGAGCTGCTCGTGCGCGACGCCCGCCACCGCGAGGAAAGCTGCGGCGGTCACTTCCGGGTCGAGCACCAGACCGAGGAAGGTGAGGCGCTGCGCAACGACGACGAGTTCGCGTACGTCGCCGCGTGGGAGTGGACCGGCGAGAACCAGCCGCAGATCCTCCACAAGGAACCCCTCAGCTTCGAGAACGTCGCGCTCGCGCAGCGCAGCTACAAGTGACCCGGGAGACGCGAGCGTGAACCTGACTCTCAAGGTGTGGCGGCAAGCCGGTCCGGACACGACCGGGCACTTCGAGACCTACGAGATGCGCGACGTGAGCGCGGACATGTCGTTCCTCGAGCTGTTCGACGTGCTCAACGAGCAGCTCAACGCGGAGGGCAAGGAGCCGGTTGCCTTCGACCACGACTGCCGCGAGGGCATCTGTGGCTCCTGCGCCATGATGATCGACGGGCGCGCGCACGGACCTCAGACCGGTACCGCGACCTGCCAGCTCCACCTGCGCAAGCTCGAGGACAACGCCACCATCACCGTCGAGCCGTGGCGGGCCGCCGGGTTCCCGATCATCAAGGACCTCGCCGTCGACCGCAGCGCGTTCGACCGCATCATCGAGTCCGGTGGCTACATCACCGCGCCGACGGGTTCCGCCCGGGATGCCAACGAGATCCTCGTACCGAAGGAGGCAGCCGACGCGGCGATGGACGCGGCCGCGTGCATCGGCTGTGGCGCCTGCGTGGCCGCGTGCCCGAACAACGCGGCCCAGCTCTTCACCGCGGCGAAGTACTCACACCTGAGCCTGCTCCCTCAGGGCCAGCCCGAGCGCTTTCCCCGGGTGGTCGCCATGGTCGAGGAGATGGAGCGCTGGTTCGGCTCCTGCACGAACCACGGCGAGTGCGAGAAGGCGTGCCCGAAGGAGATCTCGATCGACTTCATCGCGCTGATGAACCGGGACTACGTGAAGGCCCAGTTCAAGAACAGCCGGCTCGTCGGCCAGTCGTAATTCTGGGTCGCTCCGGCCTCCACACTTCGTGCCCGCTCCGGCCTGCGCTCCTGGCTACAACTCGTTGAAGGGCACGATCTTGCCGCCCTTCCAGTAGGCGGCGCCGCGGGCGGGCGCCGCTCCGCCGAACGGGTGCAACGCGCCGTCGAGGTCCATCACGTAGCCGGACGGCCGGTTCCAGTTCGTGATCACCAGCCGGCGAGCGACGTCCTGGCCGGGCCAGAACGCGGCGCTGTTCGCCACCAGCGCATCGCCGAAGGGATGGATGCCACCCCACCGGTCGAGCGTGTACCCGCTCGCGGGGTCCTTCGGGTTGACCACCAGGTCGACCGCCATTCCGTGTTCCACGTCGTCTTCCTCCCGGGGTGGATCCTGGAGACAGGGCTTGTTGTGATTCGCGGTCGAGTTGTCGACCGCGAGCGTGGGCGCGCAGTTGCCGATCGCGAGCACCGCCGGATCGCACGAGACGACACGACAGGCGATGCGGCCGACCGTCGCCACCTGCTGGTTGCACTGGCCGTAGCGGAACTGCGTGCAGCCCGCCTTCCGGTTGTTGCAGTCACCGTTGCCGCAACCGCAGCCCCACGGCGAGTTCGAGCAGCTGTCCGGGCAGAACGCGCCACCACCGCAACGGCAGGTCGCGTTGCAGTCGATGTAGTACCGGGGTCCGTTGCAGTAGCGGGAGCCGTCGGCCTTCCACCAGCCACCCGCGATCGTTCCCGGCGGGCAGACGTTCGCGCCCGTCATCGTGCAGCAGAACTCCGTGTATCCGTCGCAGCACAACGAGCCGCACGCGCAGTTCTGACCGCCACACGCGCACAACGCCGAGTACGCGGACCCGGGTCGCAACGCGAACTCCTTCGGGACCACCGCGAGCGCGCTCCCCACCAGCGCGGTCTTCTGCAGGAAGTTGCGCCGCGACGTGCTGCGCGACGCGAGGAACGTGGCGGCCTTCTCGGCCAGCTTCCGGCTCACGCCTGCGGCCTCGGAGCTTCCAGAGCGCGGAGCTGCGGAAGGATCGTGAGTGCCAGGTACGCGGCGTAGGTGGCGATGGTGACGAGCAGGAGAAACGGCAGGCCGAGGAGCTCCTGATCGGCCAGCACGGCACCGATCCCTCCGCCGGGCCCGAGCGCGACTGCGGTCGCCGCCACGATCGCCCCGACGTTCAGGACCACGTGCACGACGCTCGGCGGGGTATCGACCTTGCCGAAGCAACCACACGACCCGATGGGGATGTGGCGAGACAACGCAACGAGCACGAACCCGGTGAACACCGCGTACGAGAGGGCGACGAACGCCGCCGGCACCGCCGCACCGGTGGCAATCGCGACCGCTCCGATCGCCGCCTCTCCCGCGCCACCGATGCGCACCGCGGTGGGTGGAACCGGCAATCCGGCCCGGCGCAGTGCCCCTGCCGTCGTCGCCGGGTCGAACGCCTTGAGCGCGCCGGCCACCGTCAGGAGCAACGCTGCAACAAGGAAGGGACCGGCCCACGCACCCATCGTCGTCAGGCTATCCGGGGGTTCGCGGCGTGATCTGCACGGTCTCGAGCACCGCGTTGACGAGTGGGATCAAGCGCGCGCGGCGAGTCGTGCTGCCGAGCACGACATACAGGCAGAACGCCCGCCCGGATTGCCGGAAGAAGCTCTGATGACCGGTGTGACCCGCGATGCCGCGTCGCAACATCGCCGGGTCGAAGTCCGCCGCGGTGAGCGAACGAGGTAGTCCCCGCGCCGCGAACATCGGGGTTTCGACGGCTTCCGGTTCGTACTCGAACAACACCACCAGCACGTCGCGGTCGCCCATCAGCTCGACCGCACCGTTGCCGAAGTCGGCGCGCTCCTCGGGCAAGGCGAAGTTGGCGATGTGGACGACCGGCTGTGGGCGCGCGGTGAACACCACCGGACCGCCCGCGGTCCGGAGCGCCTCGGCGGAACCATCGCGACGGACGGTGATGCGCCCGTCCCAACCCGCGGGCAGTGTCACCCGCACCTGGTGCCCGTGAAGATCCGGCACTAGCGCTCGGGGTGCTCGGGGTGGTCGGGGTGGTCCGGGTCGGCGTACAGGCTCGGGTGGCCGGGATGGATCCCGGCCGACATCAGGATCTCGTCGGCCCTCGCTTCGCGCGCCCGGTCATCGAGCCGGCGGCGCTCGGCCCGCCGGGCGCGTCGATCCGCGCCCGCGCGGCCGGCCTCGAGCGCGCCGTCATCACCCGCCTCCGTCATCAGCCGCACGACCTGGTCCCATTCCGGGGCGGTGCCCTGGCCGACGATCCCCCCGCTCTCCCCGTCGACGAAGACGAAGTAGGGCGAGCCGGGCACCTCGTAGGCGTCCCAGGCTTCGGACGACATCACGACGGTGACCGCGGCGGGAGCCAGGCTCGCAATTGCCGCCTCACTCTCCGCTTCCGGTCCCATCGTCACGATCACGAGGCGGGCGCCGCCGGGCAGATCGAGACCCGGCGCGCCAAACGTGTCCCAGTAGTGGCGGCACGTGATGCAGCCGCTCGACAGGAACGCCAGCAGCGTGGGTTGCGGCGCGGCGCTGACGCCGATCACGACCGCATCGCCACCGGGACTCGTACCCACGACGTCGACGGCCGGTGGCTGATCGGCCCGCGTCGCCGCGGTGGCCCGGGCCAGGGTGGGGGCACGCACCGGACTGGTGGCTCCCCCGGTTTCGGCCAGAGGGTCACGGCCTACCCCGAGGTCGTGCAGCGTGCGCAGGATCTCGGCGTGGCTGCGCAGCAACCCGGCGACCAGGAGCGCCAGGAGTGCGAGGACGACTGCCTCGATCACCACCAGGACCAACATCTCGTCCGAGACTACAAGCCGTCCATGGCCTGGCTGAGGTCAGCGAGCAGGTCGTCGAGCGTCTCGATGCCGACCGACAGCCGCACGAGCGCCGGGTCGACGGCGAGTGGTGATCCGTCCGCCGATGCGTGCGTCATCCGGGCCGGATGCTCGATCAGCGACTCCACCGCCCCGAGCGACTCGGCCAGCGTGAAGATCCGGGTCCGCGCGACGAGCGAGAGCGCGGCGGTCTCGCCGCCGGCGGCGAGGAAGCTCACCATCCCGCCGAAGCCGCGCATCTGCTTCGCGGCGACCTCGTGGCCGGGATGGGTCGACAAGCCGGGATACAGCACCCGCGCGACCGCAGGATGACCGTCGAGCATCTCCGCGACCGCGAGCGCGTTCGCGCAATGACGGTCCATCCGCACCCCGAGCGTCTTGATGCCCCGCAGCACGAGGTAGCAGTCAAAGGGGCCGGGGACGCCACCGGCCGCGTTCTGGAGGAACGCGATCCGGTCGCCGATCTCGTCATCGGCAACCGCGACGAACCCACCGACGACATCCGAGTGACCGCCGAGATACTTCGTCGTGGAGTGCACGACGACATCGGCTCCGAGCTCGAGCGGTCGCTGGAGGTACGGCGTCGCGAAGGTGTTGTCGACGACGACGACCGCGCCATGCTCGTGCGCGAACGCCGCGACCGAGGCGATGTCGACGACGTTGAGCGCCGGGTTCGTCGGCGTCTCGACCCAGACGACGCGTGTCATGTCCGTCCAGGCCGCGCGCAACGCGTCGATCGACCCGAGTGCGGCCGAGGTCCACGTGACGCCGGCAGGCGCGAAGACCTTCGACACGAGCCGGAACGTTCCTCCGTACGCATCGTCGGGGATCACGACGTGGTCGCCCGGGCCCACCAGCGTCCGCAGCACGGCATCCTCGGCCGCCATCCCACTCGCGAACGCGAGGCCGCGCGCCGCGCCTTCGAGCGACGCGAGGCAGGTCTCCAGCACCCTGCGGGTGGGGTTGCCGGTCCGCCCGTACTCGAACCCCGCGTGCTTGCCCACGGCGTCCTGCGCGAACGTCGTGGCCAGGTGGATCGGGACGACGACCGCACCGGTGGCCGCGTCCGATTCCTGGCCGGCGTGGATGGCGCGCGTCTCGAAGCCGGAGCTGCCGGGGTCGGAGCCGCTCAACCGGGCGCCTTCGAGGCCAGGAACGTGAGCAGGTCCGAGCGGCTGAGCACGCCGACCGGATGACCGCCGTCCAGGACGAGCACCGCCGACGCGGAGTCGAGGCGCTCCACGATGTCCGGCACCGGTTCGCCGATCCCGATCATCGGCATCGCGGGGCTCATGATCTCGGCGACGGGCCGCTCGAGCACCGACGGGTCGCGGTACCCGAGATCCATGAGCGACAGCTCGTCGAGCGTGCCGCTCACCTCCTTCGCCGCGAGGGGCGGCTCCTTGCTGACGCTCACCACCACCTGCGAGACGCCGAGCTCACGCATCAGGCCCCAGGCGTGGCGCGCGGTCTCGTCCGGCGTCACGAGCACCAGGTCGGGGATCGAGCCGTCCTTGCTCGCGAGCACGTCGCCGGCGCACGGGCCGTCGCAACGGATGAACCCGAAGTCCATCATCCAGTCGTCGTTGAAGATCTTCGACAGGTAGCCACGCCCGGAGTCCGGGAGGAGCACGACCACGACCGACTCGGGACCGAGCTCCCGGCCGACGACGAGCGCCGCGTGCACGGCCATGCCACACGACCCGCCGACGAGCAGACCTTCCTCCCGGGTCACGCGGCGCGTCATGTGGAACGACTCCGTGTCCGTCACCATGATCACGCGGTCGACCAGATCCGGGTCGTAGGTCGTCGGCCAGAAGTCCTCCCCGACCCCCTCGACGAGGTACGGGCGACCGGTGCCGCCGGAGTACACGGAACCCTCGGGATCGGCGCCGATGATCTGCACGTCGGGGTTCATCTTCTTCAGGTACCGCGCCACCCCGGTGATCGTGCCGCCCGTCCCGATCCCGGCCACGAAGTGCGTGATCCGGCCCGCGGTCTGGCGCCAGATCTCGGGCCCCGTGGAGCGTTCGTGCTCCTCCGGGTTGTGCTGGTTCGAGTACTGGTCGGGCCGGAACGCGTTGGGCGTCTCCCGCGTGAGCCGGTCCGCGACGGAGTAGTACGAGTCCGGGTGCTCCGGGGGCACGGCGGTCGGGCACACCACGACCTCGGCGCCGTACGCCCGCAGCAGCGCGACCTTCTCCGTGCTCATCTTGTCGGACATCACGAAGATGCAGCCGTAACCGCGCTGCGCCGCGACGATCGCCAGACCGACCCCGGTGTTGCCAGACGTGGGCTCGACGATCGTTCCGCCGGGCTTCAGCAGACCGTCGCGCTCGGCCGCGTCGATCATCGCGATCGCGGGGCGGTCCTTCACGCTCCCGCCCGGATTGAGCATCTCGACCTTCGCGATGAGATCGCAGGTGAGGCCCTCGCCGATCCGGCGCAGTCGCACCATCGGCGTGTTGCCGACCAGATCGAGCAACGAGTCGGCAACCTCCATCGACGGCCGATCGTCTCGGGGCATGCCGCGACGCTATCCCGCAGACCTAGGCTCCTGAACCGTGCAGAGGCATGACTACTCGTTGGATCTGAACGCCCCGCCTGACGAGGTGTGGGAGCTGTTCTGGTACCGCGGACCCGACCGGCCGCAGGGCAAGATCGGGCGCATCGACATCCTCCATCCGGGGGACGAGATCGGTGAAGGCCTGATTCGTCACTGCACCTTCCCGGTCCCGAAGCTCCTGCTGTCCGGCGGTGTGGGGAAGTCGTGGGAGTGGCTCACCGAGGTCCAGCCGTGCGTGTCGTGGCGCTACGACGCGATCGGCAAGCCGCTCTGGTCGCGCGCGGTCGGGCACACCCGGCTCGAGGATCTCGGCGACGGCCGGACTCGCGTGCACTTCTCGGAGACCTACGAGTGCTTCAACCCGTGGATGCGGCGGCTCGGGCTCGAGCGCTACGTGCATCGGCGGATCTCGAAGGACAACGACACCATCCTCGCCGCGCTCGAAGGCGGGTTGCGCTGGCACCGGAAGCGCCGCGCCCGTGAGGCCGCGGGGCAAGAAGCGGCGAGTGGAGCCGCTCAGCGCGAGTCGCGCGCCGACGCGTAAGCGGCCCGAACACCGCTCGCCGCGTCAGGGCCCAGGACGGGGTCGACCGTCGTACCCATCCCGAGCGCCCACGCGTCCTGAACGTCGGCGATCGGGGCGCCCGAGACCCGTGCGGCGGCTTGCACGCACGCGCCGAGTGCCACGGGCTCGTCCTCCGCGGTGACGACGACCGGCCGCTGCGCGAGATCGGCGAGGATCTGACGGTACGCGGCACTGCGGGCGCCGCCACCGACGAGGAACAGGCGGCCGCCGTCCTTCGCGGCACCGGCTGCCCGCAGCGCGTCGAGACCGTCGAGCAACCCGCAAACGACGCCCTCGAAGGCGCTCCGGGCGAGCTGCTCGCGGCCGACGTCCGAGCGGATACCGGAGATGGTCCCGGTCGCGTTCGGTCGATTCGGCGTGCGCTCCCCGTCCAGGTACGGCACGAACACGATGCCGCCGGAGCCGGACGGGACGGAGAGCGCCATCCGGTCGAGCTCGGGCAGGCCGACGCCGAGCAGGTGCGCGGTCGCATCGGTGACCTTGGTCGCGTTCAGCGTGCAGACGAGGGGCAGGTAGCGGCCGGTGGCATCCGCGAATCCGCACACCGCTCCGGTCGGATCCGCCGTCGGTGTGTCGCTGACCGCGAATACGGTGCCGGAGGTGCCGAGTGAGATCGCGACGTCGCCGGGGCGCAACCCGAGTCCCAGTGCAGCCGCCATGTTGTCGCCGGTCCCCGTCGCGGCTTCCGGGCCGAGCACGGGCGGCAGCACCCCGGCCCAGTCGAGGTCACCGTCGACGACTTCGAGCAGGTCCAGCCGGTACTCGCCGGTGGCGGCGGACCAGTACCCGGTGCCGGACGCGTCGCCGCGGTCCGTTCCGAGCTCTCCCGTGAGCTTCCACGCGAGCCAGTCGTGCGGGAGCAGCACCCGAGCGATGCGCGCGAAGGCGTCGGGTTCCCGGCGGTGCAGCCACGAGAGCTTCGTGATCGTGAACGCCGCAACCGGGACGGATCCACAGGCGGCGGCCCACCCGCTCGCGCCGTCAGGCAGCTGATCGAGCAGCCATCCCGCATCCGGCGCGGACTCGGTGTCGTTCCAGAGCTTCGCCGGCCGGATCACCTCGTCCGCGGCGTCGAGCACCACCAGGCCGTGTTGCTGCGCGGCCACCGAGATCGCCCCGATGTCCAGCTCCCCGCCGACCTCGGCTCGTGCCGCGCCGAGCGCCGAGTACCAGCTCCAGGGGTCCTGCTCGGAGCACGGTGGGTACGTGGCCGGATGCGGAGCCCAACCAGTGCCGACGAGGCGACCGGACTCCGCCTCACGCACCTCGACCTTCGTCGACTGGGTCGACGAGTCGATGCCGCAGACGCGTGCCATCTACCGGGTGCCGAGGAGGAGCTCGGTGACGAGCTGGTCGAGCCGCTCGTGGCCCCAGCCGATCGCGCCGAGCGCTTCGACGTCCGCCGTCTCCTTGCGCAACCGTTCGAAGCGGTCCTCGCCGTCCTCGGGGAGGGTCGGGAGGCTCAGCTCGGCCACCTTGGCCACCGCGAGCGCTTCTTGGATATCCGGGTCCTCGGCGAAGCGCGCCGCCTTCTCCCTGAGGATCAGGTACGTCTGCATGCAGCCCCGGGCGAACTCCCACACCCCGTCCACATCCTCGGTCCGGTACGCGTGGGCATCGAAGTGGCGCATGCCGTCCCACTCCGCGTCCTCGAGCAGCTTGACGAGATAGAACGCGTCCTTCACGCCCTCCGAGCCGAAACGGAAGTCCTGGTCGTACTTGCCCGGCACCTGGCCGTTGAGATCGATGTGAAAGAGCTTGTCGGCCCAGAGCACCTGGGCGACCGCGTGATGGAACGAGAGCCCGCTCATCGTCTCGTGCGCGAACTCCGGGTTGAGCCCGACCATCTCGGGGAACTCGAGCTCGTGGATGAACGCGAGCGCGTGGCCGACCGTCGGCAGCAGCAGGTTGCCGCGCGGCTCGTTCGGCTTGGGCTCGAGCGCGATCTCCATCTCATAGCCGCGCTCGCTGATGTACGCGCAGCACGCGTTGACCGCCTCCGCGTAGCAGTCGAGCGCGGCGGGAATGTCCTTGGCCGCGTCCGACTCCACGCCTTCCCGCCCACCCCACATCACGAAGACCGACGCGCCGAGCTCGGCCCCGAGATCGACGGCATCCAGGGTCTTGCGCAACGCGTGCCGGCGGATGCGCGGATCGTTGGCCGTGAACGCACCGTCCTTGAACACCGGCTGGGAGAAGAGGTTCGTCGTGGCCATCGGGACCCGCAGCCCGGTCTCGTCCAGGACGGCGCGGAAACGCTTGAGGATGCCCTCCCGGTCCGAGGCGCTCGATCCGGGCGGGATCAGGTCGTCGTCGTGGAAGCTGACCCCGTAGGCCCCCAGGTCGGCGAGGCGGCGGACCGTCTCTACCGGGTCGAGCGGGGGCCGCGTCTCGTGGCCGAAGGGGTCGCGACCGCGATTCCCCACGGTCCAGAGCCCGAACGTGAAGTGATCCTCGGGTGCCGGCTCGTAGCTCACCCGAGGATCACTATCACCGGGGGACCGCCGCTACCAGCGCGGCTCCTCACCGAGGACACCGACCACGGTCTTGCTGACGAGCTCGTGGACCAGCGCGCCGTTCGCCGGATGGAACCCGCCGCACCGGACGTCGCGGTAGAGGCGCTCGAGCTCCTGGGTCTTGAACATCCCCGAGCCACCGGAGACGTCCATGGCCGTGTCGACGACCTGCTTCGCCGCCTCGACCGCGTGGTACTTGGTGGCCACGAGCTTCATCGGCCACGCACCACCGTGGTCGACCAACCGGTCGTGCTCCGCCCGGACGAAACGCGTAGGGTCGGAGCCCGGTGACCCAGCCTCCGATCAATCCCGCGCCCTACCAAGCCGCGCCGCCGCCACCGGCGGCCGAGAGGGTGCGCGCCGCGTACCTCCGCCGGCACGAGTCGGACTACATCTTCGACTTCTGGACCGCGTTCGGATGGACGCTGCTGACGTGCGGCATCTACCTCGTCTACGTCGTGTACCAGCTCGTCCGCCGTTCGCGGGACCACAACCAGCGCCGGCTCGAGCTCCTCGACGCGGCAAATGCCGTGGCATGGGAGCGGGCGACCGAACAGGGCCTGGCCGACGAGCTCCGTCCCAACTTCGAGCGGGTCGCCGCGCACCTCGAGGGCCTGCGGCGCCTCACGACCGAGTTCCGCGACCCCGTGATCTGGCTGGTGCTCGCGATCGTGGCGCGCGGCATCGTGGAGCTCGTCGCGTTCGTGCTGCTCGACGGTGACCTCGTCAAGCACGACTACGACGAGGGCGGAGCCGAGAACGAGCTGGCGTACATCTACGGCCGGCTCGGTACTCCGGTGGTCGCGCCCGACCCCGGCCGGCTGCACCAACCGCAGAATTACCTGGGCCGGATCCTCGCCGCGATCTTCACGTGCGGCGTGTACACGTTCTTCTGGCTCTACAACGTCATGGACGACGGCAACCGCCACTTCACCGCGAACTGGGCGTGGGAGGACTCTCTCGCCCAGGCCGTGCAAGGTGGGCAGACATGAGCACGGGAACGAGGAGCAGAGAGATCGACGCGCTGCGAACACGGGCGCAGCGGGAGATCGACTCCGGCCTGTTGCCGTCGTGCCAGATCGCGATCGCACGCAATGGTGAGCTCGAGCTGTTCGAGGCCTTCGGCGACGCGACCACGGAGACGCGCTTCGTGGTGTTCTCCGCGACCAAGGCGTTCGTGGCCGCCGCGGTCTGGATCCTGATCGCCGAGGGCGCGATCGACGAGACGAAGCTCGTCGCCGACTACATCCCGGAGTTCGCGACGAACGGCAAGGACGTCATCACCGTCGAGCAGGTGATGCTCCACACCTCGGGCTTCCCGCACGCACCACTCGGGCCGCCCGCGTGGTTCACGCGCGAGGGCCGGGTCGAGCAGTTCGGCCGGTGGCGATTGAATTGGGAGCCGGGCTCAACCTACGAGTACCACGCCACCTCTGCGCACTGGGTCCTCGCGGAGATCATCGACCGGGTGACCGGCGGCGACTACCGCGACTTCATCGAGACCCGCATCACCACTCCTTCGGGGCTACCCGGCCGGCTGCTCGGCGCGCCGGTGGAGGAGCAGGACGGGGTGGCGACGCTCGTGAACACAGGCGAGCCGGCGACGCCCGACGAGCTCGAAGCGGTGCTGGGGGTCCGGGAGCTGCCGGTCACCGAAGTGACGCCCGAGGCGCTGCTCGAGTTCAACGCACGCGAGGTGTGCGCGCTCGGAGTGCCCGGCGGTGGCGGCGTGATGCGCGCCGCGGATCTCGCGCTCTTCTACCAGGCGCTGCTGCACGACCCCGGAGGGATCTGGGATCCGAAGGTGCTCGCTGACGCGACGGGCCGGGTGCGCAACAACCTGCCCGAGCGCTGGTCCGGCGTCACCGCGAGCCGCGCACTCGGCGTCGTCATCGCGGGCGACGACGGCCGCGCGAACCTTCGCGGGTTCGGGCACACGGGATCGCCGCGATCGTTCGGCCACAACGGCGCGGGTGGTCAGATCGCGTGGGCGGACCCCGAGAGCGGGATCTCCTTCGCCTACGTCACGAACGGCATGGATCAGCACGTGATCCGCCAGGGCCGGCGCGGGATCGCGCTGTCGAGCCTGGCAGCCGTCTGCTAGACCCGAGGTGATGGCCGGCGCACTGGACGGGGTCCGCATCCTCGACCTCTCGTGGGGGATCGCCGGGCCGCTCGGCGTGACGCTCCTCGCCGAGCAGGGCGCGGACGTCATCAAGGTCGAGCCGCCGGGAGGCGACCCCTTTCGCGCCTATTCCGGATACGCAGCCTGGAACCGCTCACGCCGCTCGGTCACGGTCGACCTCAAGCGCCCCGAGGGGCTCGAGGCGCTGCAGCGGCTGGCCGAGGACGCCGACGTCCTCGTCGAGACGTTCCGGCCGGGGGTCACGGACCGGCTCGGCTTCGGGTTCGACGCGCTGCACGCCCGCAACCCCCGCCTCGTCTACTGCTCGTGCCCGGGCTATCCCGAGGGGCACCGCTTCGCGTCGCGGCCGGGCTACGACGCGCTGGTACAGGCGAGCAGTGGGCAGCAGTGGGAGCAGCCGGGTTGGCGCATGGGCCCGATCTTCCTGCACATGCCGATGCCGAGCATGGGCGCGATGTTCCTCATCCCGACGGGGATCCTCGCCGCGCTCGTCGCGCGCGAGGAGACCGGCCGCGGCCAGCACGTGACGACATCGCTGCTCCAGGGCGCGCTGCTCTACACCACCCAGATCTGGCAGCACGTCGAGAAGGCCCCGGCCGCGTTCCACGACCTGATGGGAAAGAGCTACCCGCCCGGGATCCACCAGCAGATGCTGTTCGAGGTCGCGGACGGCGAGTGGGTGCACTCCTCGGTGATGAGCGGACTCACCCCCACCGCGAGCCAGGACGAGCTGCTCGGGCTCGAAGACCCACCCGACCCGATGACGTTCCTCACGATGGCACCGGAAGAACGCGAGGTGTTCACCGTGCGCCGGCGTGAGGCGTACAAGACGCAGCAGCGCGACGACATCGTGCACGAGTTCCAGGCGAACAAGCACGCGATCGAAGCCGTCATCACGATGGAAGAGGCGCTCGGTGCCGGCGGGACACCGCACCCCCAGCTCGTGGCCAACGGGATGGTGGCCGAGATCGAGGACCCCGAGCTCGGCCGGACCACCCAGATCGGGGTGCCGATCAACCTGCTCGGCACCCCCGGGGGGATCCAGGGCCCGCAGCCGCTGCCGGGCGAGCACAACATCGAGATCTTCGGTCTCCTCGGCTACAGCGACGCGGAGATCGCCGCCTTCAGCGGGGAACGCGACTGATGCACGCACTCGAGGGAGTCCGGCTCCTCGACTTCGGGCAGTACCTCGCGGGCCCGTTCGGACCGATGATCATCGGCGACCTCGGCGCCGAGGTCATCAAGGTCGAGCCGGTGACCGGAGACGGCATGCGCCTCGCGGGCAAGCCCTTCTTCGGCTGCCAGCGCGGCAAGCGCGACATCGCGGTCAACCTCAAGACGCCGCAGGGGCTGAAGATCGCGCTCGAGCTCGTCGAGCAGGCCGACATCGTGCATCACAACATGACGGCCGGCGTCGCGAACAAGCTCGGGATCGGCTTCGAAGACTGCAAGCGGGTGAAGCCGGACGTCGTCTACTGCAACACCTGGGCGTACGGCCTCGAGGGCCCTCTGGCGCACTTCGGCGGGCTGGACCCGCTGTACCAGGCGGCGACCGGTCTCGAGTACGAGGCCGGCGCCGCCCACACCGGCAACGCACCGCTCTACTACCGGTTCGGGATGTGCGACGCGGCGAACGCGATGCTGTCGGTCGTCGGTTGCCTCGCCGCGCTGTTCCACCAGCGTCGTACCGGCGAAGGTCAAGAGCTCTGGACGTCGCTGCTCGACGGCGGCGCCGTCTTCGCTTCCGATGCGATCCTGGTGGACGGCGAGGCACTCCCGCGGCCACGCCTCGACCAGGGATTGCACGGCCTCGACGCGTGTTACCGCCTGTACGAGACCCAGGACGGATGGATCCAGATCGCGGCGGTGAAGGAGTCCGAATGGACCGCGCTCTGCGCGGTGCTCGGCGTACCGGAGCTGGCCGACGACGCCCGGTTCGCGGTCGCGGACTTCCGCCACGAGAACCGCGAGGAGCTCGAGGAGCTGCTGGCCGCCCGCTTCACCGCGAAGACGTCGATCATGTGGTCCGGCGCGCTCGACGACGCCGGGGTTCCCAACGAGATCCCCGTTGACACGAAGGCCGGCGACCTCGTGCTGTTCGACGCGGACAACGAGCGGCTCGGCCTCGTCGCGGAGTACGAGCATCCGATCATGGGACTGATGCGCCAGTTCGGCGAGCTCATCCAGTTCTCCGAGACGCCGGCCCACATCCAGGGACCGCCGCCGCGTGTCGGCGAGAACACCCGCGAGATCCTGAGCTGGCTCGGCTACACCGACGAGCAGATCGACGAGCTCAAGGCCGCCGGCATCGTCAACTGGCCCACCGCGGACTACCCCTGGACGATCTGAATGGTCGCTCCGCTCTCCACACTTGTGCCCGTTCCGAGCTGCGCTCCTCGTAGGTCGGACCGGCGTCGAGCCGCGAGTCGCCCGAACCGGGCTCTCAAGCCGCGGGCAGGTCTTCGGTGCCGCGGTCGAGCAGGAAGACCGCGGCCTCGTAGCGCTGGGCGTTCGCGACGGCGCTCGCCACCGACACCGCGAAGCGGCCGAGCAGCGCGGCATCGCCATCGTCGAAGCGGTTGCCCGGGGGCGCGCTGAGGGCCATGAGCCCGAGCAGGCGCTCGCGACGCACGATCGGAACGCAGAGCACCGAGACGGTGCCGGAGTTCAGCAGCGCCGGCTCATGGGTGTTCCCCACCACCTCGAGCATGTCGTCGTTCGGCTCCGCGGGTTCGGCCAGGTCGGGGCCGGTCACGTCGACCTGTGACGCGACCGGGTGCAGGCCGCCGTCCTCATCGGTGAGCCGCAACGATGTGGTGCGCGCGCCGACGAGCCGCGCGGCCTGATCCACCACGCGCTGCACGACCTCGTCCAGGTCGAGTGAGTCGTGCACGATCTCAGTCGCTTCCGCGATGCGGGCCGACCGCAGCATCCCGGCAGCGAGCTGGGCGTCGAGATCCTGCACGTCCTGGCCCAGGCGGCTGAGGCGCTTGAGATGCTGCTCCTTGTCGTAGACGTACAGCACGCAACCGATGCCGAAGCCGATCAGGACGATGCGGGCGATCTCGGGATCGATCCAGCTGCTCTCACGGAACTGTGTCCACACGTCGTTGGCGACAGTGGTGAACAGCAGCCCGATGAGCACGACGGCTGCGAGCAGGAACATCTGCAAGCGCCGGCGGTGGATCTCCGCCGCGGTCACCGTTCCGTCGGCCCGCAGGTTCGTCACCCGCTCCTCGCGGATGATCTGGTCTCTCAGGTCTTCGATGGTGGACACGGCCGCTCCGTTCGTCGGCCTCCCTGCGGACATGATCGGCCAATCGTGTCGAACTCTTGATTGGACGTAACGTCCGATCATGGGGATGAACGAGAGTTGAGCGACGTGTTCGGGCCGCTCACGGAGGCCGACCTGCCCGCGATCGCCACGTTGTGCGCCGGCTCACTGTCCGACGCGCCCACGATCGACGAGCTGGCCCGGACCCTCTTCACACCGGACCAGCCGGCGACGGTGATCGGCGACCCCACCGTCGGCCTCATCGCGACCGTCGAGGGAATCGCCGCGGTCGGGACCGGGGGTCAGGGCTTCGTCCGGCTCCTCGTCGTCGCGCCGGAGCATCGCGGCCGCGGCGTCGGGCAAACGTTGTTGCAGGCGGGCGAGGAGCACCTGAAGGCTCGCGGCCTGGGCTCGGTGACGGTCGGTGCCGACGCGCCGTACTACCTCTGGCCGGGCGTCGATGCCCGGGAGACCGCGCTGCTCTACCTGCTCGAGCGGATGAAGTACAGCCGGACGGAAGCCAACTTCAACATGGACCTCGAGCTCGCGACGATCCCCGACGATCCGGGCGGCTGGACCGTCGCGAGCGAGGCGGAGCGCGACGAGGTGCGTTCGTGGGCCGTGCGACATTGGGGCTTCTGGGAAGCCGAGATGCTGCGGGCGCTGGATCACGACACGCTCGTGATGAGCCGCGACGGCGAGGGGATATCGGCCGTCTGCGCGTACGACGTCAACCGCGCCGGATGGGTCGGCCCGGTTGCATCCCGTCCCGACCTCATCGGAACGGGTGCCGGCGTGACCCCGCTGCTCGGCGCGCTCCACCGCATGCGGGCCGGCGGCCACGGCCGGGTCGAGGTCGGTTGGGTCGGTCCCGTCGTCCCGTACGCGCGCGTCGGCGCGACCGTCGGTCGCGTGTTCTTCGTCCACCGCAAGGAGCTCAGGTGAACCTGCTCCCCGTCCCCCGTCACGTCGAGCTCGGGCACCACACCGTCGTCGCGAGCGAACCGCGGGTGCAGCTCGGCTCCACCCAGCTCCCGGCCGAGGGCTACGCGATCACGATCGACGCCGACGGCACGGTGATGATCGAGGCGGCGGATCCAGCCGGACTGTTCTATGCGCGCACGACGCTGGCCCAGCTCGCCCACGTCCACAGCGGCTCGTTGCCGGTCGGCACGATCCGGGACTGGCCGGATCTCCCGGTGCGCGCGGTCATGATCGACATCTCGCGCGACAAGGTGCCGACGATGGACACCTTGTTCGCGCTCATCGACCGGCTCGCGAGCTGGAAGGTGAACCAGATCCAGCTGTACTCGGAGCACACGTTCGCCTACCGCGAGCACGAGGTCGTCTGGCGGGACGCGAGCCCGATGACCGCCGAGGAGATTCGCGCGGCCGACGGCTTCTGCGCGGAGCGCCACATCGAGCTCGTGCCGAATCAGAATTGCCTCGGCCACATGCACCGCTGGTTGGCGCACGACGAGTACCGGCCGCTCGCCATGGCTCCCTCCGCGGACCAGCCCGACCGCGCGCCCACCACCATCGAGCCGCAGAACCCGGAGGCGCTCGCACTCGTCCGCAGCCTGCTCGCCGAGCTGCTCCCGAACTTCTCGAGCCACCGGTACGTCAACGTCGGTCTCGACGAGCCGTGGGAGCTGCCGCCCGAGCGCATCGACGACTACCTCGAATGGGTGCGGGTTCTGCGCGCCCTGCCCGAGCTCGACGACCGGGAGGTCCTGATCTGGGGGGACATCCTCGCCGGTGAGCCCGAGCGGATCCGGGCCCTGCCGGACGGCGTGACCGTCTGCGAGTGGGGCTACGACATCGGGCATCCGTTCGAGGCACGCGCCGCGGCGTACGAAGCCGCCGGGAAGCCCTTCTGGGTCGCGCCCGGGACGTCGAGCTGGCTCACGATCCTCGGACGGAGCACCAACATGCGCGGGAACTACGCGGAGGCGGTCGACGCCGCGGTCGCGCACGGGGGTGGCGGGATGCTCAACACGGACTGGGGGGACAGCGGGCACCTCCAGTACCTGCCGATCAGCGAACCCGGTCTGGCGTACGGCGCGGCCGTTGCGTGGTGCATCGACGCCAACCGCGACCTCGACCTCGGTGCCGCGCTCTCCACTCACTGCTACGACGATCCGACCGGTGTGCTCGGTGAGACGCTCGTCGCACTCGGCGATCTGTACCTCGCACTCACCCCGCAGATGGGCAACGTGTCCACACTCGTGCTTCACCTCTACTGGCCGCATCTCGTCGCCGGGCGGTGGCCGCTGAAGCACGTGAGCGCCGAGGAGTACCAGGAGGTGGAGGATCTTCTCACAGTGCTCCGCGCGTCACTCGGCGGCTCGCAACCGCGGCGCGCCGACGCCGCGCTCGTGGTCGACGAGCTGCGCAACGCGATCGCGCTCGTCTCGGTCCTGTGCCGTGACGGTCGCGCCCGCGTCGCTGGTGACGGGACCCTCGCCGCGGTCCCCGCCGCCGAACGCGCCGCCCTCGCGGAAGCACTCCGGCCCGTGGTCGCCGAGCACGAGCGACTGTGGCTGGCCCGCAACCGTCCCGGAGGGCTCCGCGACTCCCTCGCCTGGCTGCAGCACCTCCTGCACTGCTACGAGACCGGCGAGGTCGACTTCACCTGGAACGGCCCCCACCCCTGACCCCCCACCCCTGACCCCGACCGCTCCCCGCCTCCCTTTCGGTGTCGATCGGACACGCTCCAGCGTGTCGAGACGACACCGAAAGGAGCGGAACCCGGGGTCAGGTGTAGCGGCGGAGGATGCGCTCGACGCGGAGGGCCGAGCGGCAGTTGGGGTGCTTCAGCGTCGTGAGGTCGTGCGTGTCGTGCAGCTTCTTGCGGCAGACGCGGCACGCCTTCGAGCCCGCCCACTCGGCCAGCGCGGTGAGCTCCTCGGGATCGACGTGCGTGCGCGGTGTGCCCATGTACTCGAGCGTGTCGTCGGCCATCTCCTGCTCTTCGGTGTCGACGACACCGGCGAGCGTCTCGAAGTGCCCATCGACACCGCTCGGGGCGCCGAGCCAGAACGCGTCGTGATCTCGCGCGGAAGAGTCGGCCCCGGTGCGCTCGTCGTCCGCTGCCTCGGCTCGGGCCCGGGCCTTGCGTCGCATGAGGCCTCCCTTTCGCGCTCGAGGCAGATGGCGGACACGGACGCTACGAGAGTATCGACGCGCCGCTGCCTTTCCTGATCGGGCCGCTCACGCCGCGCCGAGCGCAGCCGCGGCCCGGAGCCCGCGAAACAGCAGCCGGGCGTCGCCCAGGCGGTGGCGCAGCTCCCGTTCGAGGCCGCCGATCGGGTAGAGGTTCTGCGGCGCCCGGGGGTCCTTGTAGGGCTCGCTGGCGTAGCGGCTGATCGCCACACCCACCGTGTCGGCGAGCTCGATCGCTTCCGGAACCGAGACGTCCGTCGAGCACTCGACCCGCACCACGCCGGCCCACGGCGCGTCGACCCCACCGGGCAGGCGCAGGTACCAGGAGTACCGGGACCACCGGCCACCGATCGCGAAGACCGGCGTACGGCCTCCGGGCGCCAACCTCGCGACGAGCCGGTTCAGGTCGGCCGGCAGGTACGAGACCCCGTGGGTCTTGATCACCCCCACCGCTCCCGTGACGTGCTGGCGGCCGCTCAACGGTCCGTCGACGACGACGAGCGCGTCGTCGGGTGCACCCAGATCGCGACGCGCGGCCTCGGCCGACTCGACCTCGCGCCGGGCCATCCGCTCCTGCAGCGCGATCCACAGCGCTTCGGGAGTGGAACCGGCCGCGACGTGCGCGGTGTACTCGCCGTGGCTCGTCGCAATGTCGACCGCGTGCGCCGACGCGCTGAACACCCCGCGCCCGACGCTCGCGTGGATCACCTTCGCGGGCAGTCCGGGACCGCAGCGCGCGACTCCCGCGCCGTACGACGCGCAGATGCCCGGCTCCGCATCCCCCTCGGGATCCTCGATCCAGACCCGTGCGTCGACCCGGCGCACCCCGTCGACGAAGAGCAGGGTCGACGGTTGCCGGGCGTCGGGCCGCGGCCCGACGGCTTCCCAACGATCGGCGGGCGCTTCGACCTCCACGTTGACCTCGACCTCACTCGGCAGCAGCTCGCTCTCTACCGATGCGCCGTACTCCACGTTCCACGGGTCGACACGGAACCTCATGGTCTCGTCCCGTTCACCGGGTCACCTGCTCGACCACTGCCGTGCGCGGGCCCTTCGTGACCCGGAACTGCACCGGCATCCGCTCGGCGAGCTCGCGCACGTGCGTGACGACGCCGACCATCCGATCGCCGGCGCCGAGACTCTCGATCGTGCCGGCCACCGTCTCGAGCGTGTCGGGATCCAACGCACCGAACCCCTCGTCCAGGAAGATGGACTCGAGCCGCGCCGCACCGTCAGCGGCGAGATCTGCGAGCTGGTCCGCCAGCGCGAGGGCGAGAGCCAGCGCCGCCTGGAAGGTCTCGCCGCCCGACAGGGTGCGCACCGACCGCCGTTCGTCGGCGTTGTTGTGGTCGACGACGAGGAGATCGCGGCTCGCCTCCTCCGCGGCGAGCGAGTACTGCCCCGCGGACAGCTCCTGCAGCCGCTCGGACGCGCCGGCGACCAGGAGCTCGAGGGCCTCCACGGCCAGCCAGCGTTCGAAGTGCTTCGCGTCCAGCAGGCGAGCGAGCTCCCGCGCCACCTGGACCTCGGACCCGGCGCGCTCGACCTCCTTCTCCAGCCGCGCCCGTTCCTCGATGCCGGCCTTGACCCGCTCGAGATCTGCCTTGGAGCTCTCCTCGGCCCGCACCAGCGCGTCGGCAAGATCGTCCGCGGTGGCCCGCTTCCCCACGTCGACCTGGAGCTCGAGCGCGCGGCTCACGAGCCCGCCGAGCTGCGCGTCGCGCGACTTCAGCACCTGCCCGGCCAGCTTCTCTGCGGCCGAAGCCGCGTCCGCGCGCGCCGGTACCTCTGCCGCGGCCCACGCGGCGAGCGCGGGCCAGTCCGTGGAGAGTGCGCCGTGCTCGGGCGGCGGCTCGGCGCGCAGCTGGACCAGCGCGTCGCGCTGGGCTCGGAACGCCGACACCGCGTGTTGCAGCTTCCGGTCCACGGTGCCGAGGCCCTGCCGGGCCGTGTCTTCGTCCCGGCGTGCCGCGGCCTCGACCTTCCGGGCCTCCGCGACTCCCGTCGCCGCCGCGTCGAGCGCCTCGAGTCGCTTGTCGAGCGCCGCACGGTCCGGGTGCTCCGCAACCTGGGCCGAGAGCGCCTGCTCTCGCTCTTCGAGCCCGCGGACGGATTGGCGGGCCTGCGCCGCCGCATCCCGGGCCCGCCGCTCCGTGCTCCTCGCCGTGTCGACCCGCTTCTTCGCCCCCGCGAGCGCGGCCGGGGCCTTGCGCTCGGGGACCTTCGCTACCGGCTGATCGCAGACAGGGCAGGGTTCGCCGACCGCGAGCGCGCCGACGAGCGCGTGCGCCGCGTGCGCGACCTGCAACGACTCCAGCGCGTGCTCGGCCTCCGCCAGCGCCTCTGCGGCAGGTCTGATCGCGGCCTCGGCGGCGTCGGCCTTCTTCACCGCGCCGACCCGCGCCGCCCGAACCTGGTCGAGCTCGGTGTACGCCGCCCGCACGGCGACCAGCGGATCACGCTCCCCGAGCTGGTCCAGCTCACCCTGCCTGGTCGTCACCGCGGCCGCGGCCGTGGCAACGGCAGCTGCCGCGGCCTCCATTGCGGCCGCGCTCCGCTCCCGGTCGGCGGCGAGCCGCTCGAACGCTGCCGGCACCACGACTTCCCGGAGCCGGGTCACCACCTCGCGCTGGCGGTCCGCGTCGTGCCTGGCCTCCGTCGCCTCCCGTTCGAGCTGGGCCAGCGCAGCCCGAGCGGCCCGCACCTCCTCACGGAGCTCGCCGTAGGCCGAGACCCATTGCTCGTGGATCTCGACCTGATCGGGGGTGCAGTGCTCGAGATCGGCGAGCCGCTGCCGGGCGAGTCGTGCGTCAACCTCGTGCTCGTCGGCCACGGCGCGGGCACGCTGCATCATGCGGCCGTAGATGTCGAAGCCGAGCAGGCTGACCAGCAGGTCCTGGCGATCCCCCGGGGTGTCGTGAAGGAAGCGGGCGAACTCGTTCTGGGGCAGCACCACCGCGCGGGTGAAGTGCTCGAAGGTGAGGCCGAGGAGCTCGTGGACCGCGGTGTTGATCTCCCCGGCGGACCCGGCCAGCACCTCGCCGCCGGCCTCTTCGAGCCGCGCTTCCTTCGTGCTCGCCCCCGTCTTGTGGCGACGCACGACCCGGGTGGCGACGTAGCGGTGCCCGGCCGCCTCGAACGTCAGGCTGACCTTCGCCTCCTGCGCGCCCATGGTTACGACGGGCGCGACACTTCCCTTGTGCCCGTAGCGCGGGACGCTGCCGTAGAGCGCGAAGCACATCGCGTCGATGACCGTGGACTTGCCCGAGCCGGTGGGTCCGACGAGCGCGAAGAGGTCGACGCCGTCGAAGTCGATCTCGGTCCGGTCGCGGAACGCGCCGAAGCCCTGCACCTCCAACCGGATGGGTCTCACCGGGCCAGCTCTTCGTCCAGGAGCCGCGCGAACAGCGCCGTGAGCCGGTCGTCGTCGATCTCCTGCTCTTCGAGGAAGCTGCGGAACAGGTCGTGGGGGGTCCGCCCCGCCCGTGCCGCACGCGGCGGAGCGTCTCCGGGATCCGTGCTCCGCTCGACCCGCACCTCGACCACACCGGGGCCGAGGAGCGTGCGCACGTCGTCGGCGAGACCGGCGCGGCTCGGCTCGGTCACCCGCACCCGGAGCCATGCGCCGGCCAGGTCCTCGCTCTCGGCGATCGCGCGCAGCTCGGCGACCGTACCGGTCAGCGTGCGGAGCTGGGCCCCGCTCTCGATGGGGAGCCGGCGGATCGACGCGGGGAGGCCGGGTGCCGCCTCCACCAGGAGCACGTGCTTTCCCGCGCCCGCTTCGCCGAAGTCCACTTGAATCGGTGAGCCCGAGTACCAGATCGGCGCGCCGCCGGGCAGCTTCTGGGCCAGATGCAGGTGGCCGAGCGCGACGTACGCCGCGCTCGCCGGGAACGAGCTCGCATCGATCCAGTAGTCCTCGAACGCGGTCTGTGCGTCGCGCTCTCCTCCACCCACCCGGCCACCGCGCACCATGCAGTGCGCCACGACCAGGTTGACCGCGTCACCGCCGAAGTCCGCGGTCAACGCGCCGACGATGCCACGCATCTGCTCGGCGTAGCGGCCGACGTTCTCGAAGGAGTCGTGCTGCATGAGCTGCGCGGCGCGCACTGCGTAGCGCTGCGAGCAGAAGGGCAGGAGTGCGAGGTGGGCGCGTTCACCCGATCCGGTCGTGTGCTCGACGACACCTCCGTCATCGGGCGCCGCGACGTGGCCGAGCACGGTGATCCCCAGCTCGCCGAGCAGCGGGCGGATCGCCTCGAAGCGCGCCGGGTTGTCGTGGTTGCCCGCAACGACCACCACCTTCGCCTCCGTGTCGTGCAGGTCGAGGAGCGCGCGCAACACGATCTGCTCCGCCGCCGGGGTGGGCGCGGCCGATTCGTAGAGGTCGCCGGCGACGAGCACGAGGTCGACCGACTCGTCACGCGCCACCCGCGCGATCTCGCCGAGGACGGTGCGGTGCTCCTCGAGGCGGGGTTCGCCCCGGATCGTCTTGCCGACGTGCCAGTCCGAGGTGTGGAGGAGCTTCATCGCCCCGGCAGACCCTCGAACGGGTCGGCACTCTCGCCGTCGCTCGCGCCCACGCGCCCGCCCCGGACCTCGTCGGGGCGGGTCGCCCAGGCCGGGAACGGGAACTCGGCCACGAGTGGCACCGGGATCTCCGGCTGGCTCACGAACATCGTCCCGGGCTTGGCGATCCGGGCCCGCTCGCGGTGCGCCGCGGGCAGGAAGCCGTACTCCGGCCGGGCGGCCTCCGCGGGGTCGAGCCGGCCGGCGACGCGCAGCGCCGAGTTCGCGATCACGCGTCGCTCGACCTCACTCGCGGTCTGCTGGGCACCGACGAGGATGATGCCGAGACTGCGGCCGCGCTCGGCGATGTCGAGCAGCAGATCCTTGATCGGGCTCTGCCCCTCGCGCGGCGCGTACTTGTTGAGCTCGTCCAGCACCACGAACAGCAACGGCCGGCGGGCGCCCGATTCCTCCTTCTCCTCGAAGGCGCGCTGCAGGGTCACCCCGACGACGAAGCGCTGCCCGCGATCGGCCAGGTTGTGGATGTCGACGACGGTCACCTGCGCGGATTCGGCGGTGCGCACGTGCCGGTCGGCGCGGAGCGGCACGTCCGCGCGCACGAGGTGCCCGAGCGCTCGCTGGGACGACAGGAGCCGCCGCACGAACGCGTTGATCGTGCCCATGCCGACGGCCCGACCGGCCCAGTCGACCATCGTCTCGTCATCGGTGAGCCGGGCGACGACCAGCTCCACCAGATCGTGGTAGGTCGTGATCGTCACGCCGTCGACCTGCCAGGCGCCGTCGTCACCAACCGGTACTCCGTCGAGCTTCAGCTTCCGGGCGACGTTGTGGATCACCATCGTGTACTGCTGGCGCTCGTCCTCGGCGTCCGCGAACACGAACGGCAGGAGCTCGCCCTCGACGAAGTCCGCGATGGTCCAGTAGTAGGTGCTGACGCCGGTGGTGCGGGTCGCGACGTCCGGCCCGGCGTTGCGGTCGCCGCGGCGCGGCGGGGCGAAGACCGCCACCGACCTGAAGGGATCCGGGGTGAGGCCGAGCCGCCGGTAGCGGTCCTGCTCCACCTCGTCGAGCCTGGCGTTCGGTTGGTCGAGGAACAGGAGGTCTTCGCCCTTGACGTTGAAGATGAGGGCCTTCGTGTTCACCGCCTCGGCGCCGAGCACACCCGAGTGGAAGAGGCTGTAGAGCAGGAAGGTCGCGTAGCTCGTCTTGGTCGCGACACCCGAGATGCCGCTGATGTTGACGTGCGCGCCCCGGGTGCCGTCGAGGAACTCGAGGTTGGCGAACAGCGGGGCGCCGTCCCGGCCGAGCCCGATCGGGACCCGGTGCTCCATGTCGTCGAAGAACAGCGCGTGGTCCCGCTCGGCCTGCTCCGCCCGGCGCGCCTCCGCCCCGGGCAGCGGCGGCACGTAGATCTCCGGCTCTACCCGGCTCACCGTGATCTCGGCCACCTCGGCGGACGCCCCCGGAAGCACGCCGTCCGCGATGAGGAACACGTCCGAGGCGAACTGCGCACCTTCCTGGCGGGCGATGACCTGGGTGACGATCCCCGAGAGCGTCACCGACTCGTGGCCGGTGATCGGATCCGGGGCGGGCAGCGGCCGCTCGCAGATCACCACGTCGTCGAGCTGCAGGTAGCGCTCCGGGCTCAGCGCGACCCAGAAGTGCAGCGGCGTGCTGTCCTCCGTACCGACGATGCGCCCGACCGGCCCCGCGTGCGACTCCATTCGGCGGAGCGTATCGAGAGGGTGCGACAAGCCGGGTGAGCGGCGACGCAGAGACCTAGGGTCCCCGGGCGTGGAGGTCCGGAGCGCGACGACGAGCGACGTGCAGGCGGTGAGCGTCACGTTGGCCGGCGCATTCGCACAGGATCCGGTCTGGGGTTGGGCGTTTCCGGATCGCGCGCAGCTCGAGGTGTGGTGGCGGTTCTGGGTCCTGGGCGCGCTGCCCCAGGGTTGGGTACGGATGACGGCGGGTGCGGAGGCGGTCGCCGTGTGGATCCCGCCCGGTGGCTACGAGTGTGCGCCGGAGGAGGAGGCGCATATCGAGCCGCTGCTCCGCGCGCTCATCGGCGATCGGGGCCGATTGGTGCTCGAGACGCTCGAGCTCTTCGAGACCCACCACGTACAGGAAGCACCGCACTACTACCTGAGCCTGCTCGGCACCGCGCCCGAACACCGCGGTCACGGCGTCGGCATGGCCGTCCTCGCGGACGGCCTCGCCCGCATCGACGAGCAGCACGCAGCCGCGTATCTCGAGTCGAGCAACCCGGTCAACATCGGGCGCTACGAGTCCGTCGGCTTCGTGCCGCGCGGCGAGTTCGAGCTCCCGGACGGCCACACGGTCATCACGACCATGTGGCGCGCCGCCCGCCAGCAGTAGATCCCATCCACATCGGGTGTTGTCGGGCATGCCGGCGGAGGCTTGACGCGCCGACTCGAACCGAGTGGGATCGGACACATGGCAGCGATCGCCCGGCTCGGCGCAGTGTCCCTGGACAGCTCGGATCCCACGGTCCTCGCGACCTTCTACCGGGAGCTCCTCGATCTCGAGGTGATGTTCGAGACCGAGAGCTTCATCGCGCTGAAGGGCGCCGCGGTGCTCCTCACGGTGATTCGGGTCGAGGACCATCGAGCGCCCGATTGGCCGAACGCGACCGTCCCGAAGCAGATCCACCTAGAGCTCGCGGTCGACGATCTCGAGGCGGCCGAAGCCGGTGCTCTCGCGATCGGAGCAACGAAGCCCGACACCCAGCCGGCGCCCGACATGTGGCGGGTGCTCATCGACCCGGCCGGCCACCCGTTCTGCATCACCACGCTGATCCCCGACGTCTGAACCGTCGGCTCGGTGGCCTGGGGGGCGAACGGGGTCCCGACCGGATCGCCGGAGCAGCTGCTCCCACAGCTTGCGACGGGCGGTGGCTCCCGCGCGAGAGGTCCCAGGCGTGCAGATGCCACTCGCCCGCGTGACGCTGCATGCGCACCGGTTATGAGTGACGCAGCAGGCCGCGGCCGGTGATCAACGGCAGGTCGAGCACCGAGAGCAGGCCCGGCGCGGCCTCGCACACCGCGGGGATCGCGTTCACGAGCCGGGCCGCGGTGCCCACGAGCCCACCCGTGTTGTGGTCACCGTCGTCACCCATCATCTGCACGTCGCACGTGTAGCTCGGGTTCCCGGTGATCACGACCCGGTAGCCGCTGTAGCCGACCGGCTGCGGCCAGTCCGGCGCGAGCCGGTCGTCGAGCCGGGTGACGTGCTCGAGAATGATCTTGGGCTCCCCGCCCACGATGCCCTGCACCTCGAAGCGCATCGCCGCGGTCGTTCCCTTCTCGACCACACCGAACCCGAGGTCGATGGTCTCCTCCGCGGGCAGGCGCTCGTGCACCTCACGCAATTCCTCGATCTCCACGCCCAGACCGGCGGCGATCGCCTTCACGGTGCCACCCCACGCGAACGAGAGCACGCCGGGAATGAGCAGCAACGGCGTGGAGTCGAGATCCTGACCGAAGCCCATGGTGTCGAACAGCACCGTCGGTTGCGCGTACGTCGCGTAGTTGACGATCTCCATGACCCGCACCGTGTCGATGTACTCGCACTGCCCGGTGAGCACGAGCGGGAGGAGATCGTTCGCCCAACCCGGATCGATGCCCGAGGTGAAGCACGACACTGCCGCGGAATCGCACGCGTCCTCGAGTGGCTTGCGCATCGTCGGGGCGACGTGCGGCGGGTAGACGAGGGGAACGACAGAGCTGGACACGATGTTCTTGCCGGACGAGGCGATCCGCGCCATGTCGGCGATCGCCTCAGCCGGACGGAGGTCCGCGGTCGCGGTGTAACACACGCAGTCCGCGTCGAGCGCGAGCAGCGCGTCCACATCGTTCGACGCAGCCACACCGACCGGTTCGATGCCTGCGATCTCGCCGGCATCGTGCCCGGCCTTCTCCTCGCTGTGCACCCAGAGACCGACGAGCTCGAGCTCCGGGTGCTCGACGATCAGCCGGAGGGCATGACGCCCGACGTTGCCGGTGCTCCACTGGATGACCTTGTACGCCACGACCCCGCTCCTCGCCTCGAGTGGGCCGGAGCGTAGGCCGCACACAGAGCCCGTGCCTACCGGCGAATTGGCTGGTGAGCCGGTGAATCGGGCCGCCCCACGTGGATGATCCGGGGCTCGCCCGGGTACCGTGAAGGTCTCCCGTGACGCATCGAACGCTCGTTCCCGTCGCGCGCGCCCGGTGGTCGGTGGTGGCCCTTCTCGCCATCTGCTCCCTCGTGCTCAGCGCCCCCGCTCTCGCTGCGGCTGCCACGCGTCCGCGCGACGCGGCCGGCGACGCGCAGAGCCGGGTGGACGCCGCGCGCCGGGCCGCGAACGCATCCGCGAACCGGTACCTCGATGCGTTGGGCGTCTTCGAGCGACTGCGCGTGCAGGCCACGGGCTACGAGACCGCGATCGCAGAAGGAGAGAAGCACGCGGCGAAGCTGCGCAGCGTTGTGCAACAGCGCGCCGCGCGCGCCTATCGAGGCGCGGGTTCGAGCTTGCCATCACTGCTCACTGTTGGTGATCTCCCCGACTTGATGCGCAGCGACAAGCTCCTCGCGACGGCGAACGTCGAGGACTCCGACGCACTTTCACTCTTGCTGGCACAGCAAGACGATCTGAAGGTGAAGCGCGAAGACCTGCGCAAGCTCGAAGATCGTCAAAGTGGCGCGCTCGTCGCCTTGCAGCAGTCCAGCAAACGGGCCGACGCACAGCTCGTGGCCGCCATGCGCGACCGTCAGGACGTGCAAGCGCGCCTCGCCGCGCAAGCCGCGAGTGCGGTGACGACGATCCGGATGGTCCGCACGGCACGATCGACCTCTGCCGCGACCGGGCACGCGCCGGCCCCGCCGGCCCCGCCGGCTCCGCACGTCGCCGTCCCGCCGCCCGCCAGCGGCGGCAGCAGTGGCGGCTCGCATCACGACGACCCGTTCCTCTCCTGCGTCCGGCAGCGCGAGAGCCGCGGCAACTACAGCGTCGTCAACCCGAGTGGGCCGTACTACGGCGCGTACCAGTTCCTGGCCTCGACCTGGAACATCACCGCGAGTCATGCCGGCCGGCTCGATCTCGTGGGCGTGCTGCCGTCGAACGCGTCGCCGGCCGACCAGGACGCGATGGCCTGGAGCCTCTACCAGTGGCAAGGTTCCGGTCCGTGGGGCGGGAGCTGCTGAGCCACCGTCCCGATCCGACGGGAAGGTGAGCATCGGGTGCGCGCACTCCGACTGACGGCATGGCAACACGCCGCCGAGGTTCGAGACGTCGCCGATCCTGAGCCCGGGCCCGGTGAGGTGCTCGTGCGGATCGGGGGTGCCGGCGCGTGCCACTCCGATCTGCACCTCATGCACGAGTTCCCACCCGGCCTCCTGCCGTTCGATCCCCCGTTCACGCTGGGCCATGAGAACGCCGGTTGGGTCGAGTCGCTCGGGGCCGGGGTCACAGGTCTCGAGCCCGGGCAGCCGGTCGCGGTCTACGGCGCGTGGGGCTGCGGCCGGTGCGGCCGCTGCCTGCAGGGCATGGAGAACTACTGCGAGAACCGGGCGGAGTACCGGCGGGAAGGTTGCGGTCTCGGGTTCGACGGCGGCATGGCCCCGCTGCTGCTCGTTCCGAGCGCGCGCCAACTGGTCCCGCTCGACACCCTGCAGCCGGTCGATGCCGCACCGCTCACCGACGCCGCGCTCACGCCGTATCACGCGATCAAGCGCTCGCTCCCGCGGCTGGTTCCCGGTTCGACCGCGCTCGTGATCGGCGCGGGTGGTCTCGGCCACATGGCGGTCCAGCTGCTCGCCGCGATCTGCTCGACCACGGTCATCGCGTTCGACCGGTCGCCGGAAGCGCTCGAGCTCGCGCTCTCGGTCGGTGCCGATCACCGCGTGCTGGCCGGCGGCGACGCCACCGCCGAGATCCGCGCGCTCACCAAGGGCCGCGGCACGGACCTCGTGCTGGACTTCGTCGGGGTCGACGCCACCATCGCGTTGGCGGTCTCGGTCGCCCGCCCGCTCTCGGATGTCACGCTCGTCGGCATCGGGATGGGGAGCTATCCGTTCAGCTTCATCACCGTGCCGTACGAAGTGTCGCTCGCGAGCACCTACTGGGGCTCGGTCGCCGAGCTCATCGAGGTGGTGGCGCTCGCCGAGGCGGGTCACCTCCGGGCCCACGTCGAGCAGTTCTCGCTCGAGGACGCGCCCAAGGCGTACGAGCAGATGGCCGCCGGGACCCTGCGCGGCCGCGCCGTCATCGTCCCGTAGTTGACGGCACCACCACTCGTACCAGCAGACTCCGGAGGGAACGCCGTCGACCGCCGGACATCGAACGTCCGGCATCCGGTCGGCGGGGATCTTGGAGGAACGCCGTCGACCGCCGAACATCTAACGTCCGGCATCCGGTCGACGGGGATCTTGGAGGAACGCCGTCGACCGCCGAACATCTAACGTCCGGCATCCGGTCGACGGAGATCTTGGAGGACACGTGCTCGAGAGATTCAGGTTGGACGGGAAGGTGGCGATCGTCACGGGCGCGGGCCGCGGCATCGGGGCCGGGACCGCGTTGGCGCTCGCCGAAGCGGGCGCGGACGTCGTGCTGGCGTCCCGCACCCGCGAGCAGCTCGACGAGGTCGCCGACGCGGCTCGCAGCTTCGGCCGGCGGGCCGTGGTCGTCCCGACCGACGTGACGGACAACGAAGCGGTGGCGGCACTCGTGCCGGCCGCGATCGACGAGCTCGGTCGCGTCGACGTCGTCGTCAACAACGCGGGCGGCACCATGCCCCGCCCGTTCATGGACACCAGCCCCGGCTACCTCGAGCGGGCCTTCCACTTCAACACCACGAGCGCGTTCGTGCTGAGCAAGGCCGCGGTCCCGCACATGATCGAGCAGGGTTCCGGTGCGATCGTGAACATCTCGTCCACGATCGGCCGGCTGCGCGACCGCGGCTTCATCGCCTACGGCACGGCGAAAGCCGCACTCACCCACATGACCCGGCTCATGTCCGCCGACCTGGCGCCGAAGATCCGGGTCAACGCGATCGCCGTCGGCTCGATCGCGACGAGTGCGCTCGAGGTCGTCCTCACCGACGACGGGATTCGCAACGAGATGGTGGAAGGGACCCCGCTCAAGCGGCTCGGAGAGGCAGACGACATCGCGCTGTGCGCGCTGTACCTCGCGTCGCCGGCCGCGAGCTTCGTGACCGGCAAGGTCTTCGAGGTGGACGGCGGCCTCGAAGAGGCGAACCTCGCGCTGAACCTGCCGGATCTGTGACCTGACCGCCATGCGCTGGACCGTGGCGTTCCCGATGTTCCCCGCCGACCATCTCGTACCGATGGCGCGCCGGGCCGAGGAAGCCGGCTTCGACACCGTCACCGTGCCGGACTCGGTGTTCTTCCCCGAGCACGTCGACGCGAGCTACCCGTACTCGGCAGACGGCTCGCGTTTCTGGACCGGGGACACCCCCTTCGTCGACCCGTTCGTCGCGATCAGCGCGATGGCCGCCGTGACCGAGCGCATCCGGTTCCTCACCAACGTCGTGAAGCTCCCCATCCGGGACCCGCTGCTCGTGGCGAAGCAGCTCTCGTCCATGGCGGTGCTCTCGCACGATCGCGTGGGCCTCGGTGTGGGGCTCAGCTGGATCCCGCAGGAGTTCGCGTGGACGCACACCGACATGCGGACACGTGGCAAGCGCGCGGACGAGATGATCGAGATCCTGCGGCTCGTGTGCGGTGGCGGCGGATCGCAGTGGGTCGAGTACCACGGGCGCTACTACGACTTCGACCGGCTCATGATCGCGCCGGCCCCCGAGCGCCCGGTCCCGATCTATGTCGGCGGCTTGTCCGAGCCCGGGCTACGCCGAGCCGCGCGCCTCGGCGACGGTTGGATCTCCGTGCAGAACACCGAGGCGGAGATCACCGGCGCGATCGACGACCTGAACCGGTACCGCAAGGAGTACGGACGGTCGGAGGTGCCGTTCGAGGTCAACGCCCTCTGCCTGGACGTCTTCGACCTCGACGGGTACCGGCGGCTCGCCGACCGGGGCGTCACGGAGCTCCAGACCGTGCCCTGGTACTTCTACGGCGGCGACCCGAACGACCTCCAGGTCCAGCTCGACTCGCTCGGCCGCTTCGCCGACGAGGTCGTCAGCCGGTTCTGACGGTCCCGTCGGAGCCTTCGGGCTCTTCTTCGGGAACGGGCCCCTTCTCCTCGCCGGTCTCTCGTGCCTGCAGATCCTCGGGCGACGGGACGTAGCCGGCGGCGCGGTCGATGAGCCGGTGCGCGCTCGACAAGACGCCTTCGTGCGTCTCGTGATGACGGTGACGGGCGAGCCATGCCGTCAGCAGGCAGCCGATCGCGAACGCGACGAGAGGAACGGTGACACCGAGCATGTCGCCGAAGACGACGGAGAACTGGTGACCGAGCCGATCGGCGACACCCGTCCAGCCGCGCAGCTTGACCGTCCCCACCGCCCACGCCGCGATCCCCAGCGCGAGCACCACCGCGGCGAACGCGAGGGGTACGCGCAGGACGCGGAGCGGATGCGCGGAGTCTTCGAGTGCACGACGCCGGCGCCAGATCCCGAGCGCGAGGATCAGGGCGGCCAGACCCGCGCCGACCGAGGCGCCCGCGACGAGCGCACTACCCAGCGGCGAGACCTCGGCGATGCCGGCGAGATCCACGCGGGTGGGGTTGGCCGGGTCGTAGTGAATCTTCAGGCGAGTGTCGACCCACTCGGAACCGGAGGCCTCGACCAGCACCTGCGCGCGATGGAGGTGACCGTCCGCGCCCCGGTACGAGAGCCGCAGCTCGAGCCCGTCGCGCTCGCGCACCTGCTGGACCGTCGCGGTGCTGCGGACCCAGTCGCGACCGACCGCCCGGTCATGGCGCCAGTCCATCCAGGCCGAGTGGAGCCGGGCGCCGCCGCCGATGAAGAGTGGGAGGGCGACGGCGAGCAGCAGGATGCAGATCCCGCCGATCAGGACCCGCACCGGGTGCTGGAGCAGGTCCCGCCCGCGCGCGCTCAGCTTGCGGCCGAGCGCGATCAAGCGGTCACTGGCGCGGTCCAAGCGGTTTCGGCGCGGTGCGTCTTCCATCGGTCCCCAGGCTCACCCGTCGACGGGTGATCGGTCAGGTCGGGAGCCCTCGTCATCTCCAGCGTCGCACTACCGGGCCCGACGGTCTGCGCGGCTCGGAGAAGTGGGCCGATCGGAGGTGTTCGAGAACGCCTCCAGGGTACGGTCCGGGCATGCGGTACCGGCCATTGGGCGACTCCGGGCTCCAGGTCTCGGTCGTGGGGCTCGGCGGCAACAATTTCGGGCGCCGGATCGATGAGGACGGCACCCGCGCCGTCGTCGACGCGGCCATCGAGGCCGGCATCAACCTCGTCGACACGGCCGACATCTACGGCAACAAGGGCGCCAGCGAGTCGCTCCTCGGCGAGGTGCTGAAGGGCCGCCGCGAGCAGGTGGTGCTCGCGACGAAGTTCGGCATGGACATGAACGGGGCGAATGGCCCCGATTGGGGAGCGCGCGGGTCCCGGCGTTACATCCGGCTGGCAGTCGAAGCGTCGTTGGCCCGACTCCAGACGGACTGGATCGACCTCTACCAGTACCACGCTCACGACGACACGACGCCACTCGAAGAGACGCTCGCCGCGCTCGACGAGCTCGTGCGCGAGGGCAAGGTGCGCTACATCGGGTCGTCGAACCTCGCCGCGTGGCAGGTGGCCGATTGCGACTCGTACTCGCGCCACTCCGGGACGAGCCGGTTCATCAGCGCGCAGAACGGATATTCGCTGCTCGACCGGACTGTGGAGCGCGAGCTGGCGCCGGCTTGCGTCGCCCACGGCGTGGGCATCCTGCCCTACTTCCCGCTGGCGAACGGCTTGCTCACCGGCAAGTACCGGCGCGGCGAGGCCGCGCCCGAGGGGACGCGCATGGCGGACCGGTTGGACTCCGTTCGTGATCGCACCTTCGATCGCGTCGAGGCACTGGACGTGTACGCGCGAGAACGTGGGATCGCGTTGCTCGACGTCGCGATCGGCGGGTTGGCCGCGCAGCCCTCCGTCGCCTCGGTGATCGCCGGCGCGACCCGCCCCGAGCAGGTGAAGGCGAACGCCGCCGCCGGGACCTGGGAACCCACTGCGGCCGACCTCGCCGCGCTCGACGCGATCGCACCGCGCGGCACCCGCGGATAGAGCCGCGTTCGGCGGGTCGGGGGGAGTACCGTCGCGCCCGATGTCGCAGACCACCCCGCCCCTCGGCGGCCGCTACGAGCTGCGTCGCCAACTCGCCGCGGGACCGTCCGCCCGCGTCTACCTCGCCCAGGACCTGGAGCTCGGTCGCCCGGTGGCGATCAAGGTCCTCGGACCGCAGCTCGCCCGCGACCCGGAGATCGTCGAACGCTTCCGGCAGGCGGCGAACACCGCCGCGTCGGTGCACGACCCGCGGATCGTCACGATCTACGACTGGGGTGACGACCAGGGTGCGGTGTACGTCGCGATGGAGCTCGTCGACGGGCCGAGCCTCGCCGAGACGCTGCGCGACGCGCCGCGACTCGGCGTCGACCGCGCCGTCAACATCGGCATCGGGGTGGCGCAGGCGCTCGACGCGGCGCACCGGGCCGGGCTCGTGCACGGCAGCCTGACCCCCCGTGACGTGCTGCTCGCGCACGACGGCACGGTGAAGGTCACGGACTTCGGCACCGCCACCGCGGGGCTCGCGGCACTCGGTGACCCGACCGCGACCGCGCTCTACCAGTCCCCGGAACAGCTCCAAGGGCGCCCGGCCGACGCGCGCAGCGACCTCTACGCGCTCGGCGCCATCCTCTACGAGGCCGCGACCGGCTCGCCACCGTTCACCGGTGCCGACACCGTCGCGATCACTCAGCGCAAGCTTGCGGATCGGGCGATCCCGCCGTCGACCGTCGCGCCCGGCATCCCACCCGGCTTCGATGCGATCGTCGAGCGCCTCCTGGACCGCGACCCGGGGGGCCGGTATGGGAGCGGCGCGGACGCGGCCGCCGCGCTGTTGCGGTTGGGTGAGACGATCCAAGTTCCGCTCGCCACGGCCACGGCTCAGATGCCGACCGTCGCCGCGCCCGCTCCGCCACCCGTGATCCCGCCGCCGGCCGCTCCGGCCGAATCGCGCAAGCGCAGAAGCGCGACTCCCTGGATCGTGGCCGCGATCATCGTGCTCGTGCTCGTGGTCGGCGGCTTGGTCGCCTGGGCCGTCAACCAGGACGCGAAGAACAAGGCGGATCAGGTGGTGGTGCCCGCGGTCGTCGGGTTGAAGCTGCCCCAGGCCGAGGCCGCCATCATCGCGGCCGGGCTCACCTCGACCCCTGTGAACGAGCCGAACGACCAGTTCGCGCTCGGGCTGGTGTTCGCGCAGGCGCCCAGGCCGACGACGAAGGCCGCGAAGGGCTCGGTCGTGGTGATCAAGGTGAGCGCGGGCCCGACCACGACCACCACGTCGAGCACGTCGAGCACCAGCACCACGACCTCGACGTCGACGACCTCGACGTCCACCAGCACGACGACCACCACCGTGCCGCCGACCTCCAGCACGACGTAATTCTCCCCTGGCCGGACGCGGTGGGCTCTCCTACCCTGGTGGCGTGACGATCGCCGAGCTTCCTCTCGTCCCGGTCCCCGCCGTACCCGCGGGCCATCCCTACCGGCGCATCACCGTCGAGCAGATCGCCGGCCCCTGCGGAGCGGTCATCGGCGGCGCCGACCTCGCGGACGACCTGGACGACGAGACGATCAGCGAGATCCGCCGGGCCATCCTCGACCACGGCGTGGTGTTCTTCCGTGAGCAGAGCCTGAGCCCCGAACGCCAGGTCGCCTTCAGTCGCCGGTTCGGTCCGTACAGCCCGGTCCCCTTCGTGCTGCCGATCCCCGAGCACGACGAGGTGATCGCGGTCGTGCGCGAGCCGACCGAGCGCCAGGGCTTCGCGTTCGGCGGGATCTGGCACTCGGACTTCTCCATCCTGCCCGAGCCGCCGATGGGATCCATCCTCTACGCGCTCGAGGTTCCGCCGTACGGCGGCGACACCCTCTGGGCCAACCAGTACCTCGCGTTCGAGACTCTGTCCCCGGGGCTCCAGCGCACCGTGCGCGGCCTCATCGGAGTGCACAGCGCCCGCGACGCGTACTCGCCGAAGATGCAGGCGATCCACGACCAGTTCGAGGGCATGACCGTCCGGACGAGCGACGAGGCGAACCGGGTCCACACGCATCCGGCCGTGCGCGTCCACGCCGAGACGGGTCGCGAGGCCCTCTACCTGAACCAGCAGTACACGATCGGGCTCGACGGGTGGTGGCCGCACGAGGCGAAGGAGCTGCTCGACTTCCTGTTCCGCCACGCGACGCAACCTGCGTTCACGTGTCGCTGGCGCTGGCAAGCCGGGGACGTCGCGTTCTGGGACAACCGCTGCCTGCAGCACATGGTCATGGCCGACGTCGAGGGCCACCGCCGGGCGATGCACCGCACGACGGTCGCGGGCGAGGCCCCGATCGCCCCCGGCATCTGATCCGCCGATGCCGAACGCCGACGGCACCCTGGCCGAACGGCGCGCCCAGGTGGTGCGCGAGCACATGGAATCGGAGAACCGGCTCGCGTTCGACGAGACGATCGCGACCTTCGCGCGACCCCATTACGAGCTGATCGCGACCGGCACGACCTACGACGGCGTGGACGCGGTCATGGGGTACTACGCGTCCTCCCGCGAGGCGTTTCCCGACCAGCGCAACGAGATCCACTCCATCCGCCAGGCGGACGACGCCGTGATCGTGGAGTTCGACCTGCTCGGCACGCACTCGGGCCCGTTCCTCGGTCGCGCGCCGACCGGGCGCGAGTTCCGCTGCCGCATGGCCGCGTTCTTCATCTTCGAGACCGGGACGGACCGCATCACCTGCGAGCGCGTCTACTTCGATGCCGGGACGATCCTGAGCCAGCTGGGCATCAGCCTCTGATCCCCGGCTGTCTCCCGCGGGTTCTCCCGCGCCGTTCGCAGTGGGGGCGGAACGGGCGGTAAATGCGGCTTTAGGCGTTTATTACCGTCTCGTGACGACTGAGTCGAACGGGCGAATGGCTACAGCCACGCTCCGTGTCGGCCGATATAGGTGAACCAAGCGCCGCGCGGGCCCCACGCCCCCGGCACCCCCGCCCACGACGGGGTTGTCACGCTCGGTTTCGTCAACATCGGGAGCCACAATGCCGCACGTACCCTCCAAGTCTCGCTCGCTCGGGACTGACCACGGAGTGTGGTCATGGATCGGTCGCATCGTCCTCCCCGTGGCCGTGCTCGTGGCGCTGATGGCCCAGGGATTGCTGGCCACGGGCTCACCCGCTTCGGCCGCCGCCGCTCCCGCGATTCCGAAGGTCCTCTTCGGCATGGGCGGCGAAGCCGGCCCGGCCCTCACCTACAACCTGGTGAAGCGCTCCCCCGTGAAGATGCTGTCGAGCTGGTACAACGGCCCGGGCGACCTGTACTGGATCGTCGGGAACAAGACCGCGCTCGTCCCCCAGACGTACTCCGAGGGCTACGCGCACCACCTCATCGTCTACTCCGACACTCCCGAGCAGCTCATCAAGACGAAGTACGGCCAGGCCTGCGGGCGCCCGTACCCGCTCTCGAGCCGGTTCCTCGGCGACATGAAGACCCTGGCGCAGACGTTCGCGGGCCCGAAGGCCGGTCCGCCCCTGTACGTGACGATGTTCACCGAGTTCCAGACGTACCCCTGCACCGACAACTCGTGGCGCGCCGACGCCCGTGCGCGCCGGTACTACCGAGCGCTGAAGGACCAGTACCTCAAGTCGATGGCGGTGTTCCACCGCTACGCGCCGAACGCCAAGGTCTCGCTCGGTTGGGGCGGATGGCAGGCCCGTTGGGACCAGCCGAACATCGGTGGCGGTCTCTCATTGATCAAGCACTTCGCGAACGTGATGCGCGCCTCGGACTTCCAGAGCTTCCAGGCCATGGCCACCGACTCGAACGTCACGCAGATCCGCACGATGACGAAGATCCTCGGGAAGTACGGGCCGGTCATGCTCGCCCACTACCTTCCCTCGCCGGCACCGCAACCGACGATCGCCACCGCTGACTTGAAGGCGCTGTTCACCGACAGCTCCATGCGCAACCTGGTGAAGGACGGGCTGTTCGCCTGGAGCTTCATGGATGAACGGTCGTTCGGTGGCTCGGCTCCGCTCTATCAGTTCGCGCAGAACGCGGTGTGGCGATACGGGGCCAAAGCCTGATCTACTGCTAGGGGTCACGGAATCTGGTCTCGGGACCGGAGAGGGCGGCGTTGTCCCGGAGCTCGTTGCACCACAGGAAGACGCGGCGTCCACACGCCGGTCTCACCATCACGCTCGTCGTCGCGCTTCTCGCCGCGGGCGCGCTCCAGGCGATCTCCCTCGTGCACGCACCTCCCGCGAGCGCAGACGTCCTCACCGCGGGCGTCGATACCGGCCGGTCCGGGTGGGACGGCAACGAACCGGCGCTCGCACCGTCTTCAGTCACGCAGTCCGGATTCGGACAGCGCTTCGCCACGTCCGTCCAGGGCCAGGTGTATGCACAGCCGCTCGTCTACGGCAGCACCGTGCTCGTCGCCACCGAAGCCAACTGGATCTACGGGCTCGATGCCGCGACCGGCGCGATCAAGTGGTCCCGCAACGTCGGAGTCGCGTGGAACCCGTTCGACATCGGCTGTGGCGATCTCGCACCCCTGGTCGGCATCACCGGAGCCCCGGTCATCGATCCCGCGACCGGGAGCGCCTACTTCTTCTCGAAGACGTACGCGAGCGGATCGTCCGGTCCCGCGCGCTGGTACGCGCATTCGGTCGACGTCGCGACTGGCGTGGAGCGCACGGGATGGCCGCTGCTGATCGACGGGACGGCGGACAACGACCCGAGCGCCGTCTTCTCGCCCACCACCGAGAACCAACGGACCGCGTTGCTCCTGCTCGACGGCGTGGTCTACGCCGGCTTCGGCAGCCACTGCGACGCGTACCCGTTCTCCGGCTGGGTGGTCGGCGTCTCGACCACCCAAGCGCGCGTGACCGCGCGGTGGAACACGGAGGCCGGGAGGTTCGGCGCGGGTGGCGGTGGCATCTGGCAGTCGTCCGGAGGCATCGCCTCCGACGGGCCCGGCCGGCTGCTGCTCGTGACCGGCAACGGCACCACTCCTCCCGTCGGCCCCGGCAACCAGGTTCCACCGCCCGGCTCGCTCGCCCAGTCGGTCGTACGGCTCAACGTCCGCGCCGACAAGACGCTCCAGGTCGCGGATTACTTCGCGCCGAGCAACGCCGACGACCTCAACCTCTTCGACGGCGACCTCGGCTCCGGCGCGCCCGCGGACCTGCCGGACTCGTTCGGTACCGCGACCCATCCGCATCTCGTCGCGCTCGCGGGCAAGGAGGGCTACGTCTACCTGCTCGATCGCGACAATCTCGGCGGTCGCGTCGCGACACCCGCGGTCGATCGGTACGTGGACCGCGTCGGTCCCGACGGCGGGGTCTGGAGCAAGCCGTCCGTGTGGCCCGGCGACGGCGGCTGGATCTACGTGCCCACGGCGTCGCCCGGTGGATCGGGCGGGGGCTCGGCCGGCGTGCTGCACGCGTACCGGCGCGTCGTCACCGGGGACGGGCGGCCGACGCTCGTACTTGCCGGCAGCTCGGCTGATGCATTCGGATTCTCGTCGGGCGCGCCCGTGGTCACGTCGAGCGGCACGGCATCCGGTACCGCGCTGGTGTGGACGATCTGGTCGGCCGACGGCTCCGGCGCGAACGCGGAGCTCCGGGCCTATGACCCGATCCCGCAGAACGGAGGGCTGGTCGTGCGGTGGCGCGCCCCGATCGGCACGTCGGCGAAGTTCTCCACTCCGGCCATCGACAACGGTCGCATCTACGTCGGGACGCGCGACGGCACGGTGCTCGGGTTCGGCGCGCTCAGTGCGGGCGCCGGGATCACCGGACCCGACCTCGCCTTCCCGGCCACCAACGTCGGCTCCACGAGTGACCGGTCCTTGACGCTCACGGCCACCCGGGCCACGTCGGTCACCGCGCTGGCGGTCACCGGCGACGGCTTCACCACCGGTCCCGGGGCACCGGCCCTGCCGATCGCGCTGGCGACGGGTCAGACCGTCACGGTCCCGATCCGGTTCCAGCCGCAGAGCATCGGGTCGATCTCAGGTTCGCTCACCGTCACGACGAGCTCGGGCGCGATCAGCTTCGGCCTGACCGGGGTCGGCCAGGCACCGACGGTTCCGATCGGCGTGGAACCGGCGCTGGTCGACTTCGGTACCCAGCCCTACGGTGGTTCACCCGTGTCGTCATCGATAGCGTTCGCGAACACCGGCTCGGCGCCCCAGACCGTGCAGAGCGTCGTCCCGCCGAGCGCGCCGTTCACCGTGACCGGCGCGCCCGCACCGGGCTCGGTCATCCCCGTCGGGGGTCGTGTGGCGATGACCGTCACCTTCACGCCACCGAACACCGCGGGCCCGTCGTCCTCGACCTACAGCTCACTCGTGACCCTGGAGACGAACGCGGCCCGCGCCGCGATCCCGGCCACTGCGACCGTAGCGGCGCCGGCCGAGCTCTCCGTCGACCCGCAGGTCGGGTTCGGCGCCGTGCCCGTCGGTGCCACGAGTGACCGGCTGATGGTCCTCCGTAACTCCGGTGGCACTCCGTTGCACATCCAGAAGTCGAAGCCCCTACTGTCCAGCGCGTTCACCGCGCTCGATCCTCTGCCCGAGGGAACCGTGCTCGCGGCCGGCGAGGTACGAACCGTGCGCGTGCGCTTCACGCCGACGACCACCGGGGGCGCGAGCGGTACCTGGGCGCTGACCGGTGACGACGGCAGCGGCGAGCACGACATCGCCTTGAGCGGCACCGGCGTGACCCCCGTCCCGGATCCGAGCGCCGGTGGCTGGCAGGTCAACGGCGCCGCGTCGGTCACGAGCAGCACGCTCGAGCTGACGGGGCTCGCACAGTACGCGGCCGGCTCCGCGTTCTGGCCGACCCCGATCGCGACCGACGGGCTCGCGGTCGACTTCGACCTTCGGATCGGTGACGGCTCGGGCGCCGACGGCATGGCTCTGGTGCTCGCCGACCCGGCGAGCGCAACCCCGCAGTCGGTCGGCGGGCTCGGTGGGGGGCTCGGGTACGCGGGCATTCCCGGCGTCGCCGTCGGCTTCGACACGTATCTCAACGCCGGATTCGATCCGTCCTTCAACTTCGTCGGCGTCGCGTCGTCGTCGACGACGAGCGGAGTGCCCGCCTGGCGCGCGACGTCCACCGCGATCCCCGCGCTGCGCGGCACGACCCGGCACGTGTCCGTTCGCGTCACCCGGACGTCCGTCTCGGTCTCGATCGACGGCGGACCGGCGTTCACGACGGCCGTGAACCTCTCGCCCACCGCGCTCGTCGGCTTCACCGGTGGGAGCGGCTATCTCAACGACCGGCACACGGTCAGCGCGGTGCGGATCGTGCGCCCCGCCGTCACCGACCCGGTCATGGGAGGCTGGGCGACGAACGGCTCGGCATCGGCGAGCGCGAGCAGCCTCGAGCTGACCGGGCTCACCCGGTACGCGGCCGGTAGCAGCTTCTGGCCGACTCCGATCTCCACGGCCGGACTGTCCGTGAGCTTCGACGCACGCATCGGCGACGGCTCCGGCGCCGACGGCATGGCCCTCGTGCTCGCCAACCCGGCGAGCTCGACGCCGCAATCGGTCGGCGGGATGGGTGGGGGTCTGGGCTACGCCGGCATCGACGGCGCGCTCGTCGCCCTCGACACGTATCTCAACGTCGGTGATCCGGGCTGGAATTTCGTCGGCGTCGGCACGAGGTCTTCCGGCGGTCTCCCGGTGTACTCGGCGAGCGCGCTCAACGTGCCCGCGTTGCGAAATATCACCCACCACTTCACGGTCCGGCTCGCGAACGGTGACGTCACGGTCACGATCGACGGAGTAGTCGTCCTGGCCACCAAGCTGGCCGTCCCCATCACGGCCCTGGTCGGCTTCACCGGCGGATCCGGCTATCTCAACGACCGCCACACGGTCTCCGCGGTCAGGGTCAGCTACGACCCCTGATCCTTTCCGGGAGCCGACCCCCGGGCCGGTTCACGGGCCGGTGCGTCAACCCCTGATCAACGGTGTGAACGTCAACGAGGGCGGCACGCGACGACCATCAGCGAGAGACCGCAGGGAAGGCCTCCCCGCCGCAGGACCGAGCGCTCGGCCCGGGCGACCCGGCCGAGCATCCGGTTGGTCATCGGGCCTACATAGCTGGCTTCCTCGGCCGGCTTGCGGACGAGGCGGCGAGCCGGAGTGCGTCGCAGGACCAAGGCGATCGGCACCAGCCACGAATGGAAGTACGTGACGCGGATCAGCTCGAGCCCCGCCGCGCGCGTGGCGTGCTCGATGGTTCGCTGCTGGTAGCGGCGGCGGTGACCGAGAGTCACGTCGTGGTCACTCCATGCCCACATGTACGCAGGAACCGTGAGCACGAGCGGCGCGCCAGGTTTGACGACCCGCTGATATTCGCGGAGCGCGGCGACGTCGTCTTCCACATGCTCGACGACGTCGAGGGAGACGAGCGCGTCGAACACCGCGTCCGGGAACGGCAGTGCCTCGGCGCGAGCCGCGAGCACGTCCAATTGCGCGCGGTTGCTCCGGGCGTGGAAGAGTGCATACTCATCCAAGTCGGTACCGATCGCGGTACCGAATCCCTGACCGAGGGCGGCGATCGTCGCTCCCGTCCCGCAACCAACATCGAGAATCCGAGCGTCGGGCAACACATCGGCGTCGGCAAGGGCAGCAGAAAGCGCATCAGCAACCAGGGCGCGCTTCGCTTCGAACCACCAGTGATCCTGTTCGATTGCGGCCATGAGATCGAACGTCTCCGGCCGCATGTTCGTAGTTGTCGTCACGAAAGTCTTCTTTGTGAACGCATCAGTCTCTTCCGTGTGAACACATCAGGAGGCATGTTGACACCTGTCCATCCGGTCGCCATGTTTGCGATGTTGCAATCGCGTTTGCGCTTCGTGACCTCGTCCCTCGTCCCCCCCTCGGCAGGTCCGAATGTTTGAAGCCAGGTCACTCGCGCCGGACGTCGGGGTCCGGCATCGGAGAGCCCGCCGCGCGGCGCGCCGGCTGGGGCCGGTTGAACGGATCGACGATGCACCACGCTCGCCATCGGTCCGGAGTCCCGCGCTCGAACGGGCGGCCGTTGACCTCGAGGTGATAATTCCTGCGCTGAACGAGGAACACCGGTTGCCGGAGACCCTGCGCCGCACGACCGAGTTCCTCCGTGACCGCCCCTGGTCGTCGGCCGTCGTGGTCGTCGACAACGGCAGCGTCGACGACACCCCCGAGATCCCGGGTCGCTGGTCGACGACCGACGTGCCGGTCCACGTGGTCGGGTGCGCGCGCCGTGGCAAGGGCGCGGCGATCCGGCGTGGCATCGAGAGCAGCACGGCCCGCTTCATCGGCTTCACCGATGCTGATCTCGCCACGCCGATCGAGACCCTGGACAGCGTGATGATCCTGCTCGAGCAGGGCGAGGCCGCGGTCGTCGGCTCCCGGCGGGCCCCGTTCGGCGGGTACGCACAGCAGCAGTCCGTCGTCCGGCGCGCCGGCGGATCCGTGTTCCATTGGCTGTTCCATCATCTCGTCCCCGACGTGGCCGACACGCAGTGTGGCTTCAAGTTCTTCCGCGGCGATGTGGCGCGGGCACATGCTGCGCAGTGTCAGGTGGACGGGTTCGTCTTCGATGTCGAGCTGCTCGCCGTGATCCGGCGCGCGGGCTTCACGGTGCACGAGGTGCCCGTCACGTGGTCGGACCGGACCGGCTCGTCGTTCCACGCGGTCCACGACGGTCTCCGCTCCCTGCGAGAGACCTTCCAGGTTGCGCGCGTGTTGGCGCGTGGCCCGGGAAACCGGTGAAGCGGGGAACGGCCGCAGCACTTCGGATTCTCCTGGCCGGGTCCGCCGAACGGACCAACGAAGTGTGGGCGGAGAACGAGCTGGCGCCGCGCCTCGCCGATGGTCTCTCGGCGGCGGGAGCCCGCGTCGAGATGCTGAGCGATAGCGGGGTCTTCGCGTATCCCTCTGGTGCGCAGACCCATCCGGTCATCGTCACGGCCGCGCTCTCGACGCTCGCGACCGGCTCGCGTTTCGACGCGGTCGTCGATCTCGACGGTACGCGTCCGTTGTTGGTCGCCTCGGCCGCAGGCAGGAGCGCCGGACGGGTCCTCGTGCTGGAGGACGACCCGCGCCGTCGAGTGCGTCCCGGATCCGGCGCGCGGCTGCATCGACGTCTCTTGCGATCCGTGCACCGACACAGCGCAGTCGTCGTGACCGCACCCGCATTGCGGGCGGTCGCCCGGAAAGCACTCGAGCTCAAGGGCGCGATGTACGTGGTGCCGACGGGTGGGTCCGGGATCCGTGTCCCGCCGCGGCGGTCCGAGCGCCCGACGGTGGTCTGCCTCGTAGGCCCGCGCCCGGGCGCGCAGGTGGACCGGGTGGTCCGCAGCCTCCCCACCCTGCTGCGGTCGTGGCCCGAGGTGACGGTGCACGTGCCCGGGGTCGGGAGCGAGCGACCCGCGCTCGAAGCCCTCGCCCGGCGGCTCGGTGTCGCGTCGGCACTCTCCTTCGGAACAGGCGCCAGTGCGGAGCGGCTCGGCGCGGCCTGGATCGCGGTCGATCCCTCGCCCGTCGGCGGAACCCTCGCGACAACGGCCGCGGTCGGAGCCGGCGTGCCGGTGGTGACGTTCGCGAAGCCCGGGCGTTCCGAGCTCGTCGCCGAAGGATCGACCGGATGGACCGTTCACTCCGACGCCGAGCTCGGCTCCGCGCTCGCACGCGCGCTGACACGGGTGGCCGACGGCTGGAGCGGCGGCCCCGGAGTGGAGGTGCGTGGCGCGGGATCCGGAACATCGTGGGAGGAGTGCGTCGGGAGGATCATCCGCGTGATCACGAGCGAGGTGGCCCGAAAGCGTCAGCCGACCGTGCCCCGGGCCTCGAGCGATCTGACCGCGGTAGTCCGGCTCCAAGCGAGTGACGGTTTGGCCATGGCCTACGACATCGCCGATCGGCTGCGGCGCACCGACCACTGCAGCGTCCATGGATCGATCGTGCACGTGTACCTGCACGGGTGCGATGAGCTGGTCGCGTCGCGTGTGCTGCAGCGCGTCGGGATCGCCGACGCCGACCTGCGCATCGCCGGTGCGCATGACCTGGGGTCGGTCGCGTGACCACCACAGTCACCCCGCCCCGGGGTCCCGAAACCGAGGATCAGGTCGCCGAGACCGCGGTTCTCACTCCGCTCGAGCCTCGGTTCGAGTCCCGGCAAGACCGTCGAACCCGGATCGTGGCTCGCAGCGTGCGCCCGACGTGGGTCGCACCCGCGGCGATCGCCCTGTTCGCGCTCGTGGTCCGGCTGTTCGTGTTCCGCGGGTTGTGGGTCGACGAGGCGATCAGCGTCGACCAGGCCCACATGTCGTTCGGCGCGATGCTCGAGAACCTCCGCACCACCGATCTGCACCCGCCGCTGCACCACACGATCCTGTGGGTGACCGAGCGGCTGATCGGAACCTCCGAGTTCGCGGTGCGGCTGCCGTCGCTCGTCGCGGGCGTGCTGTTGGTGCTCGTCCTCTACGCGACAGGGCGGGAGCTCTACGACCGGCGCACCGGTCTCATCGCGGCGGCGATCGCCAGCGTGGCACCGCTGGCGGTCTGGTATTCGCAAGAGGCACGGATGTACGGCCTGCTGATGCTCTGGAGCGCGCTGGCCGTGTGGGTCGGCTTCCGGGCGCTACGACGGAACCGCAGGATCGACTGGGCCCTCTTGGCCGTGCTGAGCGCGGCGATCGTCTGGACGCAGTACCTCGGCGGCCTGCTGGTCGCGGCCCAACAGCTCGTCATCGTGGTCGTGCTCGTGCGCCGCGTCCTGAGGGACGGCAAGCCTTGGCGCAGTCTGTTGCCATGGGCGGCCATGGCCGGCGGCGCACTGCTCCTCGTCGCGCCTCTGGTGCCCTTCGGCCTGGACCAGCTGAACGGAATCAGCTACCAGAGCCTGAGCGGTCCGATCGGGAGCAACGCGCCCGCCGTGCACCACCCGGGCATCGGCCTGTACACGATCATCGCGAACGGGGTGTGGGCCGTGCTCGGCTACCACGCCGACTCGACCGTCGCGATCCTCGTCGCCCTGTGGCCCGCGGGCGTCCTGCTCGCGCTCTTCTGCCTCGGTCGCGGCTGGTCGACGCGCACGCTGGCCCTTTTGGCCATGATCGTGATCCCGGTCGCGGGCTTCGTCGTGCTCAGCTTGAACCACCCCGACCTCTTCACGATCCGCTACCTCTCCGCGGTCGTCCCCGTGGTCCTCCTGCTCTTGGCCCGCCTGACCGCGCGCCTTGCGCCACCAGGTCGCGGGACCGTCGCGGCGGTCGGAGTCGTGATGCTGTGCCTCGGCGTCGGGCTCGTGGACCAGCAGCTCAGCCCGGACAACCCGCGGCGCTACGACGACCGGGAAGCCGTTCACCTCATCGACCATCGGGCCCAGGCCGGCGACCACATCATCTACGCACCGACCTATCTCCGGGAGGTCGTGCGCTACTACGCGCCCCATATCCCGGCCGACAACAACGGCGGTGTCGACAAGCTGCCGCGGCGCGGTCGCGTCTTCGTCGTCGGCAGCTTCTTCGACGTGCCCGGCACCTACGCGGAAGTGGGAACCGTGCTCACCCACATCAAGGAGAGCGGCCGCACGATCGTGGGCCACTGGCATTTCGTCAACGTGCAGGTCTGGGAGCTGGCCGACCGGGGGAGGAACCGATGAGTTCGGCGAAGGATTGCCGCGACGCACCGCCGCATTGGAGCGCGGATCCGGATCCGCGCCGAACGCGGCTCGTACGGACGCTCGTGGTCGTCGACGTCGTGCTGGCGCTCTGGTACTTCGGGTGGCTCCTCCAGCCCGGCCGGGTCGGGACCGCGTGGGTGTACGCGTTGCTCGTCGTCGCCGAGGTGTTCAACCTCGTGCTCGCCATCGGCTTCTGGTGGACCGTGTCCCCGGCGGTGATCCGGCTCCCCGCGGATCCCCCCGAGCCCGGGCTGGCCGTGGACGTGCTCATCCCGACCTACGACGAGGACCGGGAGATCATCGAGCCGACGATCCAGGCCGCCGGGCGGCTCCGCGGCGCGAACGTGAAGGTCTGGGTGCTCGACGACGGGCACCGCGAGTGGGTGCAGCAGCTCGCGCGCCAGCACGGCGTCGAGTACCTGACGCGCCCGACGAACGAAGGAGCGAAGGCGGGCAACATCAACCACGCGCTCGCGTATGCGAACAGCCCGTACCTCGCGGTCTTCGACTGCGACCACGTACCGGACCCGAGGTTCCTCGAGCAGACGCTCGGCCGCTTCGCCGACCCGAAGGTCGCGTTCGTCCAGACCCCGCAGTACTACGCGAACGCGCCGGACAATTCGCTCGCCGCCGCGGCGTGGGCCCAGCAAGCGCTCTTCTTCGGGCCGATCGGCCGGGGCAAGGACGCGCACGACACGATGTTCTGCTGCGGAACGAACTTCGTGATGCGGCGCGAGGCGCTGGACGCGGCCGGTGGCTTCCCGACGGACTCGGTGACCGAGGACTTCCTGCTGTCGGTCATGCTCGTCGAGAAGGGGTGGACGTCCGTCTACGAACCACAGGTGCTCGCATCCGGGCTCGCGCCCGAGGACCTGGCCGGATACGTGAGCCAGCAGCGCCGGTGGGCCCGTGGATGTCTCGGGGTGATCCCGACGATCCTCCGGGCCAAGACCCCGCTGCGGTTCAAGGCCAGCTCCCTCATGTCGGCGATGTACTTCCTGTCGGGCTGGGCGATCCTGCTGAACATGCTCTGGCCGGTGATCTGGGCGGTGACGGGTCACCAGCCCCTCGCGACGGTCTCGGCCAGTCAGTTCCTCCTGCACTTCGCACCGTTCTTCGTCGTCACGCTCTTCACGCTCTCGGCCGCGGCCGACGGGAAGTACACGTGGGCCGGGTACTCACTCGCCGTCAGCAACTTCTGGATCCACATCTCGTCAACGTTCGCGGCGGTGCTCGGCCGCCAACGCAGCTTCGTCGTGACCCCCAAGCACGGTCGGCCCGGTTGGCAGCCCAAGGCCGCGGCCCCGGCACTGATCGCCGCCGCGACGTTGAGCCTCGCCGCGGTGTTCGGCCTCGCGTTCCGCGGTGTCACCGCCGCGGGAGTGAACAACGTCGCATTCGCGACGCTGCACGTCACGGTGCTCCTCACCGGCGCCCGCTACGGGTTGCGCCTGACCCGGGCCACGAGGACCGCGGATGCGCCCGTCGAGGAACCGGTGACGTCGATCACCCCGTGGCAGCGTCTGGATCTCGCGATCCGCGACGCGGAGATGGCAATCGATGCCGCGATCCTGGCCCCCGCGCTGCGACCGGGCCGCCGTGCCCCCGCCCGGCACCTCGTGGTGGTCCGTGAGCCGGCGGAGGTCCCCATCGCCTCCTAGCTCGGCGGGCCGACCACCACCCGGTCTCGCGGCCGGCCGGCAGAGACCTTCGGCAGGCCGCGGCCGGCCCCCGACCACCACCCGGTCTCGCGGCCGGCCGGCAGAGACCTTCGGCAGGCCGCGGCCGGCCCCCGACCACCACCCGGTC
>JBBSAM010000002.1:0-281668 GCA_038252255.1 Acidimicrobiia bacterium
AACCAGATCGCGCTACTACCGTCCACCAGGGGCCTCCTCGATCTCGGACCTTCAAGCAGTCACGAGATTCGTGGAGGCCCTCCTTCTATCGGTGGACCCTCACCACCGGGCCCATCCCAGGTTCAACGCGTAGGGCCCCTTATCTACGGCGACGGCGCGTCCTTCAAGAGCTTCCTCGCTCTCGACCTCGCGCTAACCGCCGCCGCTCGCCTCGAATGGCATATGCGAACCGTGAAGCACGAGAAGACGCTCTACATCGCGGCCGAAGGTACCGGAGGGCTCGGCGCGCGTGTCCGCTCGTGGCTCACCGCGCACCGCGTTGACTCCGTCGAAGACTTCAAGCTCTATCCGGGAGCGATGAACCTCCTCTCGGTCGCCGACCTCGAAACGATCGTCGCGGCGTGCCAGATGTTCGGATTCACGCGGATCGTCGTCGACACGCTGCGCCGGTCGATGCCGGACGCGGAGGAGAACTCGGCGAAAGAGGTCGGCGCGGTCGTCTCGAACCTCGGACGAATCTACGAGGAGACGGGCGCACGGTCGACCGTCATCCATCACGCGAACAAGAACGGCGGCTACCGCGGTTCGTCGGCGATGTTCGACGACTCGGACAACGTCCTCAAGATGGAGCGAGACCGCGAGCGCGATCCGCTCCGCGCCGTGCTCACGGTCGAGAAGACGAAGGACGGTCAGGAGGCGACTCCGTTGGGTCTCCGTCTTGCGGAGGTCGGTGACTCGCTCGTGATCGCCGAGATTGAGGACGTGAAGCGCACGGACGCGTCGCTCGCCTTCGTGCTGGAGTTCGTGATCGACGCCGGGTCGACGACGAAGAAGGAGCTCGAAGACGCCGGGAAGGTCTCCGGGATCGGACGCGCCGCGGTACGGAAGGCGCTCGATAGCGGGCTCGCCGACGGGCTCATCGAACAAGCGTCAAGCCGGTCGCCGATCGTTCCTTCTGCCGGGCTCAAATGGGCGCGGAAAAAGGCGTCGTGATGCTCGCGCCAGTTCGCCGCGCCAGTTCGGGAAAAGCTTGTCGCCGGTCGATCGGCGACTATTTGCCGGCGACTAACGCCTCGCGCCAGTTCACGAGAGCGAGTGTTTCTGGACTGGATCGCTTGTCGCCGGGTGGCGGCGACAAGCGGCGACTGGCTACTCGCCGATTCGCCGCCGCCTTAAGGCGGCGAATAGCGGCGGCACGAGTCGATCTAGCCGACCCTCTCGATCCGATTGACCTCGACCCGCTGGAGGCGAAGCTTCTGTCCGGACTCATCGTAGAAGTCGATGTACTCGCCTTGATCGCCGTAGCCGTCAGCCTGAACGGTCTCGTCGGCTCGACCACTGAGCGAGTTGTAGACGATCTTGAAGGTCGGCATCTTGTGTTCCTCCCTGTCGGAACGGTTGAGCCGTACGCGTCGGCGTCATCGGCACGCCACTTGAGCGCCGTTCGTCCGCTACCGCAGATGCGGGAACAGGGCGTAGACGTACTGCGCCACAAGAGCCAAGAGAAGGTCACGGGTCGTCCTGAGTATCGCTCGCTTTGTGTCCATGTAGGTAAGGCACTTCTGTCCCCTCGCTCGCTGGTGGGGGGAGGGTCTCGACCTCAGTCGGCGCGATCTTCCCGACCTCGCCCGCTTCCGCGCTCCGATCTCTCTTTTTCTGCTTTTCTCCAGGAGACTCCTCGTGGCGACTGACCGTCAGAGCATCGAAGAGGCGGTCCTCGACGACCTCCGGGACCGTGGGCGCCTGACGGCCGTCACAGAGGCTCAGGCGAGCCAGTACGCGCACGCCGTCGTTCAGGTCGAGCGCCTGACCGGCGTCCTCGACGAACTCACTCCCGGCTCGCCGGAGTACAAGCGCGCGAGCACGGCTCTCCGCGGCGCGGCGCGCGAGCGCGACACGCTCTCGCGCCAACTCGGACAGACCGAGCAAGCTCGACGCGCCGACAAGATCAAGGCGGAGCCGCGCGCGCTTCACGAACTTTTCCGCGTGCCGGAGCGGACAGAAGAGGAAAGGGCGGAAGTGATGCGACGTCTGCGCGCTCGGATCGTGCTCGACGAAGCGCGCGTCGTCGCAGAGTGGTCGCAGGGAACGCCGTTCGAGGAGAAGAACGCCGAGCTACTGCGCGACGCGGAGCGCGATCACGGATGGGTCGACGACGTCGCATGACGTCGAAGAAAACGGTCGCGTAGGCCGTCCAAATCGCGTAGTTCGTGATACACTCGTATTTACACACGGAGCAACCTCCAGCCTTGTCCGCGAGTGAAGAAGTAGGGCTCCGTGTTCGAGATCCAGATCGACCCGCTCTGTGAAATCCCGGAGCCTCACGTCACGTACGGCCAGAAGCCCGGACACGGGATCGAGCCGGAGAGGTTCGTCGAGCCGCCACGCGCGCCGCTCAAGGGCGAGCACGGCAACTACTGGCCGTTGTTCACGGTCGACGGCGCGCCCGTCGAGCCGGAGCGCGCCGTCGCTCTGATCGAGTCGGGCGAGGCGACTCTCGTCGACGCCGCCGACGCGCAGGCGAAGATCGAAGCGTTCGAGGAGCGGATCCTCCATCGTGACGTGCGTCTGTGGGCTCCCGTGAACGCGCACAAGCGACTCCAGCGCGCCGAGCGGGCGGAGCGTGCCGTCGCAGCGTTCGAGGAGAACGAGAGCTTGTACTTCTCCGCCGCCGAAGCCGGGAAGATCCTCGGAGTCCACGCGGACACGGTCAAGGCGAACGCCGGTCACGGCGTGATCCCTGCTCCGATCAAGGTCGGGAAGCAGTACCGCTTCCGCAAGGAAGCCGTACTCCGCCTGGTCGCCGCGTGAACGCATTCGCAGTACGTCAGTTCTTCCGCGCCGTTGCTCGCGGAACGCTCGACGTCGGAGATCCCGAAGTTCGCGCACTCATGCGCGAGCTTCACGCCGACCGAGGCGGAGTCCGTCGCCGGGACTTCTCCGGCGCGCGTCTCCGTTCGGCTGCGTCTGACGGACGCGTCTCCGGCATCGCGTCGGCTTACGGCATCGACTATTCGATCGGCGGCGGCATGAAGGAGCGCGTCGCGCCGGGAGCCTTCGCCGAAACGCTGCGCGAGCGCGGAGCGGTACGTCCATTGTTCTATCAACACGACTGGAGCGATCCCGTCGGCATCGCCACCTTCCGCGAGACGTCGAGCGCGCTCACCGTCGATGCCGATCTCTTCGTCGAGGAGAGCGCAAGCGCGCGGACTGTCTACGCATCGGCGAAGGCGGGAGCGTTCGACTCGTTCTCGATCGGCTTCGTCCCGACAGAGATCGACAAGTCCGAGCGAGGAGTCGAGATCATCCGTGCCGCGGATCTGATCGAGGTCTCCGTCGTCGTGCGTCCCGCGAATCCGGGCGCATCCATTGAGCACGTCGCCTAAGTAGGAGATCCATGAACACGATCGAGAAGTTCCGTTCCGCGCTCCACTCCTCAGAGATCGACTACGCGACGCGTATCGCTCTGACTGCAATCGGCGAGCGCATCCGCTCGGGTGCCGGATTCGACAAGGTCGGAATCGGCGCAGAGATCCTGACCGCCGACGAGTACGCCGCACGCTTGCGTACAACCGTCACGGGCTCCGACGGTTCCGGCGTGCCGGTCCCCGCGTGGCAGGAGGACTCGGTCATCGCTCCGCAGCGCGGCGGGCGTATCGCTTCGTTGTGTCGCATCATCCCGAACGTGAACCCTCAGGTCGCCGTCGGCATCGAAGGCGCACGGATGGAGGTCGCAGCGCCGACGCCGTACGGGACGACTGCGATCGAGTCGAGCGTCGACTTCGTTCAGGAGGAGATCGCGACTCGTCGGTTCGCCGCCTTTACGACGGCACACCGCTCCGTGCTGGAGGACTCGACCGTTCTCGATCAAGCGGTCCGCGTGCTCCTGGACGGCGACGTCGCCCGTTCTCTCGACGATCAGGTTCTCCAGGGTGACGCGACCGGAGAGAACTTCGAGGGAGTCCTCGTGAACTCCGACGTCCCGACGATCACGGCGGCAGGAACTCCGACGGACGCTCTCGCCGACGCCGCGGGCGAGGTCCGCGACGGCGACTATCTCGGCTCGATCGCCGCGGTCCTGAGCGCCACGGACGCCGCGTCGCTCGTGAAAGACGGCGCGTCGCAGAACGACGAGCTAGCGATCCTCCGCGCCGTGCTCGGCGTCGAGTCGATCGTCGTCTCGTCGATCGTGCCGGAAGGCTTCGCCGTCATCGGCGACTGGAACGCCGCGGCGACCATCTACGTCCGTCAGGCTCCAGGGATCACGGTCTCCGACTCGCACGCCTCGACGTTCACGGAGAGCAAGCTCACGCTCCTCGCCGAGATGCGCGCCTCGTTCAAGGTCGCTCAACCGTCGGCGCTTCGCATCGTCGAGTTCTAGAACGTTCGGAGCGGCCGCAAGCGGTTGTTGGTTTAGGGACCGCAAGAGCCGAACCGAATCAGGCGACGCGTCTCGTGAAGACATTGTCTCGGAAACGAGGACGTGGAGGCGGTCGCCGAACTTCTCCGCTAGTGCCCGGTAGTCGCTAGCGGAAGGCGAGCGGTCGACCGGGCGGGTTCGCGTCTACCCGGTCGGCCGTCTCGCCGCAGTACACAACTGAAGGAGCAACTCGTGACCGACGTCGACCCGCATCTTCCGGCACTCCTCGAACGGCGCGTGAAGGATCTCGAACGACGTCTTCGCATCATGGAGAACGCCGAGCGCCTGACGAACGCGAGCATCACGGAAGGCTCGGTCGAAGTCGTCGACGCGGACGACGCGGCGCGCGTCGAGATGGGTCTCCTTTCGGACGGCCACTACGGGCTCCTCGTGCGCGACGCGAACGGGAACACTCGGTTTCGAGGCGACGAGCGCGGGCTCGTAGGTCCGGCGATTCCCGCCGTTCCCGTGATCTCGACCGCTGGAGCCTTCTCGACGTCGTCGGGCGTGCTCACTCCGGCGTACTTCCTCACGCTCCCGGAAGTGGCACACGAGGGCTTAGAGCTTCACGTCGACTGGACGATCGGCGGCGCGGACACGTTCAAGCTCTCCGTCGGCGCAGCGGCTCCGTTGACCGGCTCGACGAGCGAGCGAACCGTCACCGGACCGACGTCGGGAACGGCGGTCTTCAAGTGGCTTCACGGACAGATGCTCGGTACGACTCCGTTCGGCTTCGCGCTCGACGTGCGCCGGACGGCGGGCGCGGGTTCGATCTCGATCTTCTCGCCGATCGCCTGGGGCGTATCGCCGGACGGATGCACGGCGACCGGGCTCTGATCTACGGCGCGCCGGTGGTGGGCGTCGGTCCGGACGGACCGGCGTCGCTCGTGATCTTGAAGTTCAACGTCTGCGAGTCGTCGCGGAGCGCGACGCGCGCCGAAGTCGAGTTCCTCCACTCGATCACGGAGAGGACGATGAAGATCACGGCGGCGGTCGCCGACACGGTCATGCCGATGTAGATCGGAACCGGATGCTTCAACGCGCCGGCCATCGTGAGGAGACAGGTGACGCTCACCCCGACGAAGCAGGTCGCGAGTCCGAAGAAGATCAGGAACCGGGTCATCGATCCCACGAGAACGTCGACACTCGATCTCTCGACCATCGACGCCGTCACGCTTCCGGTGACGTCGACGTTGTAGGTCATCGGCTACTGCGGGAGCGGGCCGGTCATCGGCAGTTGCGCGATCCGAAGCGGCAGTCGCTTGAGGTCGGTGCCGTCGATGGCCACGATGATCGTGTACGCGTCCGGCTTCTCGAAGAGGAGACCCCCGATGTTCATGGAGATCGGGACGACCTGCTCGTCGCCCGGTGGGAGCATCGGAGGACGTCCGACGTTGAACTCGCCGCCGAGCCGGTAGATCTTCCCGTCGGGAGACTCCATTCCCGGAGGAGCGTCGCCGAGCGGCATCACTCCGCCGTCGGAATCCTCCATGCGGACGTCGACCTTGTGGGACTCGTTCGTCGCGGTCCAGGGGACGCGGATCAGGACCGCGATCCCGATGCGGTCATGCCGGGCGGGAAGACCCTGAACGTAGATGGTGTTCCAACCTCCGCCCTGGACGTAGATCTTTCCCTCGGCCGTGACGACCGAGTCGGCGAGCATTGCGTCAACTTCCATGGTCTCTTCTTCTCCTGTTTGGCGTGTAGTCACCTTCGTTGGTCATACTAACCGGCGCGTCACGGTCATACGAGGATCATCCAAGATCGCGCGGAGCGTATGACCGACGGTCATACTTGACCACGCTCCGCGGTAGGGCGAGGATGAACTCGAACCGCAATGGCGCGGTCCGCACGAGAGGAAGGGTTTCGCAATGAGCGACGAGAAAGACCGGCAGGCAGAACCGAGCGAGAAGCGGAAACTGGCGTCGATGATCTCCATCCGCCTGAGTCCCGAAGAGGATCGGAGCGTCCGCGAGACGGCTGCGAACCGGAACGAGTCCGTCTCGAACTTCATCCGGAAGGCAGTCCTGGCGCAGATCCGCCCGGTCGCTCCGATCAATCAACCCTTCACGCAGTCCGTGATCGTCGGGCAGTCGTTGGAAGTCGGCACGAACGGGCAGCTCGTCGCGAGGAACAACACCACGGAACTACGCCCGATCTAGAAGTACGTGCAACGCGAGCGAGCCCGGACTTCGGTCCGGGCTCGCTCGCGTTCGGGATGAGTTACTTGGAGCAATGAAGCGGCGCTCCTTTCAAATCCAGCACGCCGGACCGAGATGCACGGTCCCGCATCCCGAGAGCGCGAGCACGGCGACGACGAGCACGGCGACGCGCTTCACAACGCGCTCCCGACGAGGACGAGCGCCGACACGTACGCGACGTCCGCGGCAAGCTCCAACTCGAACGGCTCGACCTCGCCGCGCTCGATCACGTCGAGCGCCTCGGTCAGAGCTTCGGACGCGTCTCCGCCTTCGTCGCGGAACGTCGCCGCCGCCTGATCGAGAGTGGCGAGCTTGCCCGGCTCGTACTCGAAGGCTTCGAGTAGCCGTCGTGCGGTCTCTTGAGTGTTCATCGTTGCTCCCTTGCGTATCTATCTGACTCGTCGCATGGGCCACCAAGAGCCACGCGATCACCAAGCTGTTCGACACCGTCATCGGGAAGGTCCTCGGGTAACCGGTGGCTGCCCGGGTGTCGCACTGCAACCCGGACCGGGCCTGCCCTCGCGAGCGGGGGCAGGCCACGGTCGAGCTCGCACTCGTCCTGCCATTGATCGTCTTCGGGTTGATGGCGATCCTGCAGGTCGGGCTGGTCGTGCGAGACCAGGTCGCGGTGATCCACGCGGCTCGGGAGGCGGCCCGGGCTGCGAGCGTCGATCGCGATCCCGAGCGGGCGGCGGCCGCGGTGCGCCGGGTGCTGGCGAAAGCGACGGTGAAAGTCGGCTCCCGGCCGGCAGTGGGCCAGCCGATCAGTGTCGAGGTCACGTACCACGACCGCACGGACGTGCCGCTCGTCGGTGCGTTGTTCCCGGACCTGGATCTGCACGCGACCGCGGTCATGCGGACCGAGAAGTGATCGGGCGAACACCGGACGCCGCTTTCGGGGCGCGTACACGTCGCCATAGCGACGCGGCTGCGCCCCGAAAGGAGGGGAAGGGTGAGCGCGGGTCGGCGACGGTGCTGGCGCTGGTGGCGGTCGCGTTGGCGGTCGCGCTCGCGTTGGGGGTTGCCCGGCTCGGCCACGCGGCGAGTGACAAGGCGCGCGCCGAGACGGCCGCAGACGCCGCCGCGCTCGCGGCCGCGGGGGAGCTGGCGCGTGGTCAAGGCATGGCCGCGGCTACGACCGCGGCAGGCGCGACGGCCACCAGCAACGGCGCGCGGCTGGTCCGGTGCTCCTGTTCGGGGACAAAGCCCACGGTCGAGGTCCGCGTGGGTGTAGCGACCGCCCGCGCTCGCGCCGAAGTGCGGTTCGAGTGCTTCGCCGACCCGGTGGGCTGCCCGCGCTGAAGGCCCTGCTTGGTCGTGGCCCCGGCGCCGATGTCGTCCAGAGGGGCAGCTCACTCGTCCGGCCGGGGCAGGTGGCTTCCGATGCGCACATGCGGCTTCGGTTGGTGAGCACCGAGTGCTCCGCGTGCGACATGCGCTCGCGGCCTTGGGTGCGCGTCCGGGCGATCTGTGTGTGCTGTCGTGGCAGGATGTGCGGAATGGACGCACCGTCGGACGTGCCGGCGGTCGAGGGTGCGAAGGCCCGGTCGCCGGAACAGCCGGCGCGGAGTGTCCGGCAGGGTCGGCCGGTCCGTCCCCAACCCGTTTGGTTGCGGGTCGTGTGGATCGGTCTTGGCGCCGCCACCGTCATCCTCGCCGTGCACGGCACGACCGGCTTCGGCGGGGTCGGCGCGAACAACTTCCTCGACGACTGGCTGGGCAACGTGGCCCTGTGGGTCGCGGCGCTGATCTGCCTGGCGGGGGCCGCCCGTGCCGAGCGCAGTCGGGCCGCCTGGTTTCTGATCGGCGCCGCCCTCGTCGCCTGGGCGATCGGCGACACGCTCTGGAGCTTGCGAGGCGATCCCTCGGAGATCACGAGCGTCTCCGACGTGTTCTGGCTCGCCTGGTACCCGCTCATCGTCGCCGCGCTGGTGCTGCTGGTCCGTGACCGGGTGCCGGAGTTCGATCTCTACCGCTGGATCGACGGCCTGGTGGTGATGCTGCTGGTCGCGACGCCCATGGTCGCATTGTTCTTGCAGCCTGCTGCGCAGCACTCCAATTCCTCTGCCCTCACGGACGCGGTCGAGTTCGCGTACCCGCTCGGCGACGCGATCATCGTCGGCGCGACGCTCGGCGTGCTGGCGCTGCTGGGCTGGCGCCCCGGCCGCACCTGGATCACCCTCGTCATCGGCTTCGCCGCGTTGGGCATCGCGGATGCCGTCTACTCGGCCGACGCGCTCGGGCACTCGTACAAGACCGGGACCACGTTCGAGGCCCTGTTGCTCGGGGGGAGCGCGCTCATCGCCTACACCGCCTGGTTGCCCCACCCGGGCCGGCTCGATCCCGTGATCGTGACCGGCTGGCGGGCGATCGCGTTGCCCTTCACCGCCCAGATCCTCGCCATCTCGCTCCAGGTCTACGCCTTCTTCTTCGAGGTGCCGAGGAGCGAACGGATCTTCACGATCGTCCTGCTGCTCATCGCCACCGCAGGGATCGTCGCGACGCGCCCTCGCCCACCGGAATCCGCAACCGACAGCCCTTGAGGATCCGCGCGCCACGAGATGAGCCCCCGACTGGTTTCACGCCGGCCGACCGACGACCGACCGTTTCAGTCGCAATTGAGTTGGTACGGTCGGCCGGTGCATCGGGCGCGCGGCTTGGCCGTCATCATCAGCGTGGTGATAGCGGCCGCGGCGTGCTCCAGCGGGGCGGGGTCGCAGGACGAGGCCGGGACCTGCCCGGTCAAGCCGCGGGCGAACTGCCAGAACCAGGATCTCCGCAATGTCAGCTTCGTCGACGCGCGGGTCGACGGCATCAATCTCAGTGGCGCCGACCTCTCCCAGGCCGACATGCGGGGCGCGGATCTCAGCGGCGCCAAGCTCGTCGGTGCGACCCTCGGCGGCACCGACTTCACGGGCGCGAATCTGAAAGGCGCCGATCTCACCCGCGCCTTCATGTTCGGAACGAACCTCACCGACGCGGACCTCTCCGGCGCGATCACCACTGGGCTCCAGAAGTGCAACGTGATCGAACCGGATGGCGCCCTCAACTTCGGGTCCATCGTCGGCGCGAACGGTGTCCCGGTGCCCTGCGGCGGCGCGACGCCCACCACGATCCTCGGCGCGAAGTCGGTGGGTGCACCGAAGATCGTGTACTTCCGGCTCACCCGACCGGCCCAGTGCCTGAACGACACCAGTGGCATGGGCATCGAGGTCGAGTGGTACGCCCCAAACGCGAACACGCTCACGTTCTACGTGGACGGGATCCGGATCGAGACGGCCACGAAGGCCCGCGGTACCAAGCGGCTCCCGTTCGAGTGCGACCGCAAGAAGCACGTCGTCTCGGTGCAGGCCTTCGGCGCGACGAACCCGTCGGCGACGGCCGCGTTCAGCGTGGCGCTGCGACCGGTGGCGCCGTTGACCCCGAACGGCTAAGCCGGCCGGATCAGCACTTCCAGCAAACGGCGCGCGGCGTTCTTGTCCAGGTACTCGTTCCAGTTCCCGCACTTGGGTGACTGCACGCACGATGGGCAGCCGTCGTCACACGGGCACTGCGCGACGAGCTCAGCCGCCGCGGTGATGTGGCGATGGAGATCCGCGAACGCGAGCTCGGCGATCCCGGCACCGCCCGGGTAACCGTCGTAGACGAAGATCGTCGGCTCGCCCGTCGCCGGATGCTCGGCCATCGATACGCCCCCCACGTCCCAGCGATCGCAGATCGTGAACAGGGGGAGTAGCCCGATCAATGCGTGCTCGGCCGCATGCACCGCGCCGAGCACCTGATGCGGCTCGACGCCCGCGGCCACGAGAGCGGGCAGCGGGATCGTGTACCAACACGCCCGGGTCGGGAGCGTCCGGGGAGGGAGATCGAGTGGGGCCACCTCGATGGTCGCGTTGGTCGACGCCCGCTTGCGCTGGAACGCGAGGATGTGGTTCGTCACGTCGACCGAGCCGAGGTGCGCCCAGCCCGGACCACACTGCACCCGCTCGTCCGCGTCGGTGATCGAGATGTCCGTGTCCTCGCGGACCTGGGTGTACTCGTCCGCGTCGTCTGCGGGTTCGAGCCAGGCGACGTGATCGTCCAGGTCGAGTCGCTCGACCCGCCACTGCCGGCCCTGGTGCAGGTACAGCGCGCCGGGATGAGCGACATGGAACACCCGCGTCGAGTCGACCGTCCCGACCAGGCGCTCCTCGCCGTTGTCGTCCTCGCCGACGAGCCGGAACTCGACCGACGAGCCGGTGCGCAGCCCGACGCGGGGTGCGGGTGGCTCACGCGCCGCCCAGTACATGCGGCCGGCCCGCGGCTTCAGCTGCTCCGCGAGCACGAGCTCGCGCACGGCGTCATCGAGACCGGGGCCGAACCACGCCTCGTCGCTCGGCTCGAGCGGGAGCTCGTGCGCCGCGCACGCCACCTGCGGTCGCAGCACGAACGGGTTCGACGGGTTCACGACCGCGGACTCGGCCGTCCGCCCGAGCAGCTCGGTCGGGTGCGCCACGTACCACTGGTCGAGCTGGTCGTCGCCCGCGACGAGCACCGCGGCGGACCGGCGCCCGGTCCGCCCGGCGCGCCCGGCCTGCTGGCGCATGGAGGCGCGGGTGCCGGGGAAGCCGTTCAGCACGATCGCGTCGAGCCCGCCCACGTCGATCCCGAGCTCGAGCGCGTTGGTTGCCGCGACGCCGACGAGGGTGCCGTCACCGAGCCGGCGTTCGAGCTCGCGGCGTTCCTCGGGGAGGTACCCGGCGCGGTACGCCGCGACCCGCCCGGCCATGTCGGGATGGTCCTGCTCGAGCCGGCGCCGCGCCTGGCTGGCGACGAGCTCCGCGCCGCGGCGGCTCCGCGTGAACGCGAGCGTCGGGCGCCCGTCGCGAACGAAGCGAGCAAGCAGCTCCGCAGTCTCCGCGTTGGCGGACGAGCGCCGGCCGGTGTGCTCGTCGAGCAGCGGGCGTTGCCAGAGCCCGAAGCAGCGAGCTGCCTGGGGGGAGCCGTCGTCCTCGATCGCCGTCACCGCCTGGCCGCACAACGCACTCGCGAGCTCGGCCGGGTTCCCGATCGTCGCACTCGCGAAGCAGAACGACGGGCTCGCGCCGTAGTGCGCGCAGACCCGCTGCAACCGGCGGAGAACGTGAGCGACGTTGCTCCCGAAGATCCCGCGCAGCGAGTGCAGCTCGTCCACCACCACGATTCGGAGGCGCATGAGGAACGTCGCCCAGCGCTTGTGGTACGGCAGGATCCCCTGGTGGAGCATCTCGGGGTTCGTCAACACGACGTTCGCGTTCTTGCGCGCCCACGCGCGGTCGTCGGACGGGGTGTCGCCGTCGTAGGTCACCGCCCGGAGACCCGGCACCAGCCATGACCGCAGCGAGCGGAGCTGATCCTGGGCCAGCGCCTTGGTCGGGAACACGAGCAGCGCGGTGTCGGCCTCACCCCGCACCACGGCGTCGACGATCGGGAGCTGGTAGCAGAGCGACTTGCCGGAAGCGGTGCCGGTCGCGATGACCACGTGCCCACCCGCTTGGATCACATCGATCGCGGCGGCCTGGTGCGTCCACAGCTCGTCGATGCCCCGTACCGAGAGGCGATGCTCCACGTCGACGTGCAGTGGCTGCGCGAGTCGTGCCGTGCGCGCGGGCCGGGCCGGGAGCTCGGTGCGGTAGACGAGCCGCCCGGGCAGGTCGGGGTCGTCGGCGATCTCCGTCAGGGTGTCGCACGCGTCCTTCCGGGTCGCTCCAGCCTCCGCACCGCGTGCCCGTTCCGGCTTGCGCTCCACCCCGCGACCATACGACTCGGCTACGAGATCACCTCTAGTGGGATTGCAGCACCGCGTCGTCGGCGAAGTCGGCGAAGAGTGACCGGGCCTGCGGAAGGAGATTCAGGCGAGTGCCGCTCCCTTGGCCGACCGGGACGACGACGTTGCGTACGTTCGCCGGGTCGATCGACAACCCGAGCCGACCCAGGTTGTAGAGGTCGTTCACGCCGATGCCGACGAGCGTCGTGTGCCGGCCCAGATTGCCGAGCAGCTTCAGCGTGTCGACCGGCCCGGTGTTCTGTGCCCGGAGCTGCGCGAGCGCCTGGATGATCAGGTAGCCCTGGTTCTCGGAACGCTTGAGGTCGCCAGTCGGGAATTGGTGACGGTCGCGGGCGAACGCGAGCGCCCCATGGCCGTCGAGATGGTTCGGGCCCGGATTCAAGTTGGCGCCGGAGTTCGCGTCGTGCATCGCCTCGGGCACGTTGACGTCCAGCCCGCCCATTTCGTCGACCATCGAGATGAAGCCCGGGAAGTTGGTGTCGATGGCGTACGGAACCGGCACCCCCACCGTGTTGGCGAGCACCTGGGCTTCGAGCTTCGCGCCGCCGTAGACGTGCGACGCGTTCACCTTGTCCACGCCGTGTCCCGGGATCGGCAGACCCGTGTCGCGCGGGAAGTCGAGGATCGTCGCCTGCCGCAGCACCGGGTTCACGCCGATGAGGTGGATCGCGTCGCCCCGCGTGGAGGTGTCGCCCGGCCGACCGTCGTTGCCGATCGCCAGGATGAACACGGGCTTGTCGGGCGAGACCGTGTAGTCGGCGCTCGCGGTCTTCGTGACCTCGAACCACACCGCACCGGACGCGAACGGGAGGCGCACGCCGTTCAACCAGAGCGCAAAGGTGCCGGCGAGCGCGAGCGCGACGACGACCGGGAGGATCAGGGTCGCAGCGAGGAAGGGATGGCGGCGAATGACGGTGGTCATGGCGAGCTGTCCCCGGTAGCGCGAGTAGTGGTCGTCGAACCGAGCCCGGATCCGCTCCGATCCGCGGCGAGCTTGAAGCTGGCGATCTTCCAGGTGCCCGCGTCGCGAGAGAGCACGAGCTGACCGCTGCGCTTCACTCGTACGGGTCCGTCTTTCGTCGTCGCGCGTGCGTCGATGTAGAGCGACGTGCCGACGAGGTTGATCAAGCCCATCGGGTCGCTCAATGCGGTGAGGATCATCGGTGCGGACGTCACCTTGACGAGCCCGGTGGCCTTCGGCACTCCCTCATCGAGCGCGGCGACGCGGTCCAGGCCGGAGAGCGCGGCCACCGCCGGCAGCGTGAAGAGGGGCGTGAGGTCGCCGACCTTCTTGCCGTGGAACGGGTCGATCGTCGCCGCGATCACGTAACGCCGGACGGTGTCCACGATCGCGTCACGATCCGCGTTCCCCAGGGTGGCCGGGGCGCCCGTGGTCTCGACCTGGACGCCAGCGGACCGGAGCTCGAGGCTGCTCCCGTTGGGGGAGTCGACCTTGGCCGACGTTCCCGTGTGATCGCTCCCGCCACCCGAGCAGCCCAGCAGGGCCAGCACCAGGAGGCCGGTGACGAGGCCGAGAGGCGCGCCGCGGCCGGCGCGAAGGAAAGGCATGACCTTCCAGGATGCCATCTGGGGTACCGCCGATCGGGGATCGGGAGGCGGTTCTACTGCCCCGTGAGCATCTGGCGGACGGCATCCTCGGAGTCCGGCGTGACCAGGGCCAGCACCTCGTCACCCGCCTGGAGCACGGTGTCGCCCCGGGCCATGACGACGTGCTCGTCGCGGATGATGGCGACGAACGTCGCGTCGCGCGGGACGTCCAGGTCCTTGATCGCCCGCTCGGCCACCGGCGCGTCGTCGGCCAGCGTCACCTCGACCAGGCCGACCTGGCCGCGCTCGAGCTGGAAGAGGCGGACGAGCCGGCCCACGCTCACCGCCTCGTCGACCAGGGAGGTGATCAGGTGCGGGGTCGACACCGCGATGTCGACTCCCCAGGTCTCGTTGAACATCCACTGGTTCTTCGGGTGGTTGACGCGAGCGATGACGCGCGGCACCGCGAACTCCTGCTTGGCCAGCAGCGAGATGACGAGGTTGTCCTCGTCGTCGCCCGTAGCCGCGACCACGACGTCGCAACGGTCCAGGCCCGCTTCTTTGAGCGTGGAGACCTCACACGCGTCACCGACGTGCAGCTCGATGCCGTCCACGGTTGCGAGCTTTGCCGCGACGTCGGGATCGCTCTCGAGCAGCAGCACGTCGTGGCCGTTCTCCATGAGCGCGTTCGCGATGAACCCGCCGACGTTGCCGGCGCCGGCGACCGCGACTCGCATCAGCGGTGTCCTTCTTCGCCGTCGTCGCCGCTCAACCGGGCCTGCAGCGCGTCGAGCGCGGTGGCGTCGACGGTGAAGTGCAGCACGTCACCTTCTTGGCCGACCAGATCGGAGGCGATGACCCGCGCGGCACCGAGCCGGGTGATCGCAGACACCACGAACCGGCCCGGCTCGTCGAGCTTGGAGAGTCTCTGGCCGGCCCATCCGGCCGGGAGGTCGCGCTCGACCATCGAGACTCTGCCGCTCGCGTCGGTCCAGTCGGCGGGGTGCTCGCCCGGCAGCAACCGGCGGATGACCTGGTCGGTCGTCCAGGAGACGGTCGCGACGGTCGGGATGCCGAGGCGCTGGTAGATCGCAGCGCGGCGCGGGTCGTAGATCCGGGCCACCACCCGCTCCACCTCGAACGTCTCGCGTGCGACCCGCGCCGACATGATGTTGGAGTTGTCACCACTCGTCACCGCCGCGAGCGCGCCGGCATCCTTCACACCGGCTTCCTCGAGGGTGTCGCGGTCGAAGCCGAAGCCCACGATCCGGTACCCACCGAAGCCGGTCGGCAGGCGCCGGAACGCGTCCTTGCGCTTGTCGATGACCGCGACGGTGTGACCCTGCTTCTCGAGAGTGCCGGCCAGCTCGCTACCGACCCGCCCACACCCAACCACGACGACGTGCATGCCTGCGCTCCTTCGACGTCGGCATCGTAGACGGCCGCCCCACGCGTTCACCGAGACCGCGGGCCGGTCGGCGCGCTAAATCTGCGTCAAGATTGATCGCCGAACCTCGGCACCCGGGCAGTCCGCTGGTTCACTGGCCACGTGACCGCCACCGCGCCGAGGACCGAGGTCGAGCCGCAGGAAGCTCTGGGCCCACGCCCGTTCCCCGCTCACGCGCCGGTCGAGCTGCCGGAGAGCCGCCGCTACCGGCTCAAGAAGCGGCTACTCGGGCCGCCGCTCGACACCGACCGGCTCGAGCACGAGCGGCTGGGCAAGCCAACCGCGCTCGCGGTCTTCGCTTCCGACAATCTCTCGTCTTCGGCCTACGCGTCGGAAGAGATCCTGCGGGTCTTGATTCCGATCGTGGGAGTCGCCGCGTTCTCCCTCCTGGTCCCGCTCACCGGTGCTCTCCTGGTGGTGCTCGGCTTCTTGATCTTGTCGTACCGCGAGACGATCAAGGCCTACCCGACGGCCGGCGGTGCCTACATGGTGACCCGAGACAACTTCGGGTTGCTGCCGGCACAGGTTGCCGGCGTGGCACTGCTCACTGACTACGTGCTGACGGTCGCGGTCTCGGTGGCAGCCGGCACTGCCGCACTCGCGTCCGCGTTCCCGAGCGTGTCCGCGTACGAGGTCCCGATATCAGTTGCGTTCATCATCGTGATCGCGTTCGGGAACCTCAAGGGTGTGCGCGAGTCCGGCCGGATCTTCGCCGTGCCGACGTACTTCTTCATGGCGATGATGGCCCTGCTGATCGGCGTCGGCGTCTACGGCATGATCAACGGGAACCTGGCGACTGCACCCCAACACGCACCGGGCTTGATGAAGTTCGGCAGCGCCGGTGACGGGATCTTCTACGGCGCCGCGATCTTCGTCATCCTCAAGGCATTCGCGTCGGGAGGTGCGGCGGTCACCGGGGTGGAGGCGATCTCGAACGGCGTACCTGCGTTCAAGAAGCCCGAGTGGAAGAACGCTCGCTCCACGCTGGTCGTCATGGGTTGCTCACTCGGCGCGATGTTCCTCGGCCTCTCGATTCTCGCGGCTCACATGAAGGTGGCGCCGTACCAAGACGGCACGCCGACGGTGATCTCCGAAGTCGGTCGCCTCACCTTCGGAGGAGGTTCCCTGGGGAACGTCCTCTACTACGCGCTCCAGGCCGCCACGATGTTGATCCTGGTGCTCGCGGCGAACACGTCGTTCGCGGACTTCCCCCGTCTTGCATCGTTCCATGCCGGCGACAACTTCATGCCGAAGCAGCTCACGAAGCGAGGGCACCGGCTGGTCTTCTCGAACGGGATCATCGCGCTGTCGGTCGCCGCGATCCTCCTCGTCATCGTGACGCGGGCCAAGGTCGACCGCCTCATTCCCCTCTACGCCATCGGCGTGTTCACGTCGTTCACGCTCTCGCAGGCGGGCATGGCCAAGCATCACTGGACGTTGCGGGAACCGCACTGGCGCCGCGGCATGGCGATCAACGGAATCGGTGCCGTCCTGTCCTTCGTCGTATTGATCGTAGTGGGGATCACGAAGTTCACCCACGGCGCCTGGGCGATCATCGTGATCGTCCCGATCCTCGTTGCGTTGCTCGTCCGACTGAACCGCCAGTATGTCGCGGAGGCTCACCAGCTCGAGGACGAAGCACACGCGGCAGTGAGCGCGCCCATCTTGAGCCGCCACGTCGTGCTGGTGTTCGTGGCCCGGCTCGACCAGAGCACCGCGCGGGCCATTCAGTACGCCCGCACGCTGGTGCCCGACGAGATGCGGGCCGTGCACATCGCCTGGGATCGGCACGCGGCCGAGGAGCTCGCGGACCGATGGCGCACGCTCGGCCTCTCGCGGATCGCGCTAGAGCTGGTCGACTGCCCCGATCGACGGGTGGCGCGGGCCGCGCTCGACGTCGTGGCGCGCGAGGTCGGCGACGCGAAGACCGAGGTCACGGTGCTCCTGCCGCACCGCTTGTACCGCCGCTTCTGGCACCGCCTCCTCCACGACAACACCGGTGACGAGATCGCGGCGGCGGTGACCAGGCTCGAGCACGCGAACGTGACCATGGTGCCGTTCCAGATGGGTGAACCGGTCCCCGCCTCCGACTCGTGATCGGCGCGGCGGCGGCCGAGCGCGCACCGAGCGGCTCGCCGGATGCGATCGAGCCGATCGGCGACGTGGGCTGGAGAACCCGTGCCCGGATCCGCGGGTCGATCCGCTCGATGCGGGTGCAGCCCTGGGCGTGCGTGGCCTCCCTCGAATGCGTCGTCGTCGACGACAGCGGCGGCATCCTGCTCGTGTTCCTCGGCCGGCGGAAGGTTGCCGGGATCGAGCTCGGCCGCGAGCTGATCGCGGAGGGAATGGTCGGCCAGTCCCGCGGTTACCTCGCGATTCTCAACCCTGACATCGAGCTCGTCGGGTCGTAACCTCCTGGGCGAAGGGGGTGGCGATGCCGTTGCGGAAGCTGGTCGACCGGGTCACCAAGTCGGTCGAGGATCGTGACCGGGAGCAGCTCGCCGCGTTCTGCGACGACCTGGGGGAGATCACGCACCTCGATCAGCTGCCCCTCCGGGTGCCGGTACGCGTCGCCGGCGAGATCACCTCGGTGCGGATCGTGCCGCGTGCCGGTGCGCCGGCGCTCGAGGTCACGATCTCGGATGGCCGTGGCTCCGTCGTCGCGGTGTTCCTCGGTCGCCGCCGTATCGCCGCCATGTCACCTGGCCGCCGGATCATCGCCGAAGGTGTGCCCGTTGCCCGCGGCCCCGAGCGGCTCGTCTACAACCCCTGGTACCGGTTCCTGCCGCGTTAGCGCCGGCGAGGCGGGGAGCAGCTACTCGCTCGATCCGGTCAGCAGCTCGCGCATCTCGTCCTCCGAGTCGGGAGTGACGAGCGCGAGCACCTCGTCGCCGATCTCGAAGAGCGTCTCGCCGCGCGGGACGACGAGATGGTCCTCCCGCAGGATCGCGACGATCGTGGCTTCGCGCGGGATGGCGAGCTCGGTGATCGTCTTCTCGACGACGGGAGAGTCCGGGGCCAGCGTGACCTCCACGAGCCGGGCGAGCCCGTGCTCGAAGCGCAGGATCTCGATGAGCTTGCCGACGCTCACCGCCTCCTCGACCATCGCGGTGATGAGCTGCGGGGTGGAGACGAAGACGTCGACGCCCCAGTTCTCGGTGAACATCCATTCGTTCTTCGGGTGGTTGACGCGGGCGATGACCCGCGGCATCCCGAACTCCTGCTTGGCGAGCAGCGAGACCACGAGGTTGTCCTCGTCGTCTCCGGTGGCCGCCACCATCACGTCGCACGCCTCGAGGTGGGCGTCTTTGAGGGTGGCCACCTCACAGGCATCGCCGATGTGCCATTCGATCCCGGCGTGGGTCGCGGCGCGGGCCGCGACGCCACGGTCCTGCTCGATGATGAGCACCTCGTGCCCGGATCGACCGAGCGCGTCGGCAACGTGGAGCCCGACGTTGCCCGCACCCGCAATCGCTACCCGCATGGCCGGGAAACCTATCGCCCGCATCTGCCCCTGAGGCCGAGGTCCCGGCGCAGCCGCGTGCCAGACTGACGCGCCTCAGGCTGGCGGCGGGTCAGAGAACCGTCAGCGCCCGGACCGTACGAAGTGAGGGTTGTGTCCGTCGTCAAGCGGGTCCTGGTCGGGCGCCCCCTGTCCTCGGCCGAGCAGGAGCACCAGCGGATCCCCAAGGCGATCGCGCTGGCGGTCTTCTCGTCCGACGCCATCTCCTCGACCGCGTACGCGACCGAGGAGATCCTGTTCGTCACCGCGGTCGGCGCGTCGAGCCTCGCGCTCGGTCTGAACGTCCTCATCCCGATCTCCATCGCGGTCGCGGTCCTGCTGGCGATCGTCGTCACGTCCTACCGCCAGACGATCTACGCCTACCCGAGTGGCGGCGGCAGCTACGTCGTCTGCCGCGAGAACCTCGGCGAGATGCCGTCACTCATCGCGGGCGCGTCGTTGCTCGTGGACTACATCCTCACGGTGGCGGTCTCGATCTCCGCCGGTGTCGCCGCGATCGTGTCGATCCCGGCGTTCCAGGGTCTGCAGACCCACCGGGTGGAGCTCGGTCTCGCGCTGATCGTCCTCATCAGCGTCGCCAACCTGCGGGGCATCAAGGAGTCCGGCCGCATCTTCGCCGTACCCACGTACATCTACATCATCATGCTCAGCCTGCTCGTCGGCTACGGCCTCTTCGAGAGCTTCTTCGGTCACCTCGGCAAGGTGCCGTTCGATGCGAAGGCGTTCGCGGGCGCCAACGAGTTCGGCGGAAGCCTGACGATCTTCATCATCCTGAAGGGCTTCTCGTCCGGTGCGGTCGCGCTCACCGGTGTGGAAGCCATCTCGAACGGGGTACCGGCGTTCCGGCGCCCGGAGTCCAAGAACGCGGCGATCACGTTGATGTGGATGGCGATCATCCTCGGGGTGCTGTTCTTCGGGGTGTCACTGCTCGCCCACCGCACCTCGCCGTACCCGAGCCATGAGCAGACCGTGTTCTCGCAGCTGGGCCTGCTCGTGTTCGGCAACGGGCCCTTATACGTGATCCTCCAATTCGCGACGGCGGCGATCCTCACGCTGGCCGCCAACACTGCGTACGCCGACTTCCCGCGCCTCTCCTCGATCATCGCCCGCGACGGCTACCTGCCCCGCCAGCTCGCCAACCGGGGCGACCGCCTGGTGTTCTCCAACGGCGTGCTGGTTCTCGCCAGTGCCGCGGCGCTGCTGATCATCGCGTTCGGCGGGCTGACCAACGCCTTGATCCCGCTGTACGCGGTGGGCGTCTTCACGTCCTTCACGCTCTCCCAGTTCGGGATGGTGCGCCACCACCGCCAGGAGAAGGAGAAGGGGTGGAAGCGCAACGTCGTGATCAACGGCTTCGGCTCGGTTGCGACCGGGATCGTCCTGTTGATCGTCGCGACCACCAAGTTCAAGAACGGGGCCTGGGTCCCCCTCGTCGTGATCCCGCTCATCATCTTGCTGTTCAAGTCGATCCACCGGCACTACAAGACCGTGGCCGAGGGGCTGAAGGTGACCCCGGACTTCAAGGTGCGCAAGATGAACCACACCGTCGTCGTCCTCGTCGGCTCGGTCCACCGCGGGGTGCTCGAGGCGCTGGCCTACGCCAAGTCGCTCCGGCCGAACAAGCTGCTCGCCCTCTCGGTGGTCTCGGACGAGGAGGAACAGGCCAAGATCGAGGCGGCCTGGGAGCAATACCAGATGGACATCCCGCTCGAGATCCTCTACTCGCCGTATCGGGAGCTGGCCCGCCCGGTTCTGCGCTACGTGGACGAGCTCGATGCTCAGCGGGACAACGACATCGTCACCATCGTGATCCCCGAGTTCGTGGTGGGGTCCTGGTGGGGCCAGCTGCTCCACAACCAGAGTGCTTTGTTCCTGAAGGGCCGGTTGCTCTTCCGCAAGAACACCGTCGTCACGTCGGTGCCGTACCACGTGGAGGAATTGCCCAACTCCAGGGGCAAGAAGGTCGAGCCGCCCAGCGGTTAGGCGCGTCCGGCGGGGTCTGGCTAGATTGTCTGCCTCGTGACGGTCCCCGAACAGCTCGCGGACCTACTCGTAATCCGGGGCGCCCATCCCGCGCGCCCAGAGGCACTCAAGGAGAAATGCGCTCGATGAACCTCGTCCTCGCGGTCGAAGGTGGTTACCAGGTCTTCACACTGGGCTCGAGCGAGTGGTTCTGGCTCGTCTTCTCGGCGCTGACCGCCCTGCTGGCGATCGGCGTCGGGTTCTTCCTCATGCGCGGTGTGCTCGCGGCCGAGACCGGCACGCCCACGATGGTCGAGATCGCGCTGGCGATCCAGGAGGGCGCCATGGCGTACCTCCGGCGGCAGTTCAAGACGATCGCGGTGATCCTCATCCCGCTGGCCATCATCGTGTTCGCCACCGCAACCGCGGTCGCGAAGCCCGGAGCGATCTCGTTCGCCCGCGTGGGTCTGGTTCCCACCGACGGTGGGTCGGGCCTCTCGTTCGCCGCATCCGGGCTGTTCCGGACCCTGGCCTTCGTCGCCGGCTGCACCATGTCCGGGCTGACGGGCTTCATCGGGATGAGCCTCGCGGTGCGGGGCAACGTGCGCACGGCCGCCGCGGCGAAGGCCGGCTCGCTGCCCGCGGCGCTGAAGGTTGCGTTCCGCACCGGTGGTGTCGCCGGGATGTTCACGGTCGGGCTCGGCCTGTTCGGCGCCACGATCATCATCATGATCTTCCAGAACACCGCCTCCGCGATCCTCATCGGGTTCGGGTTCGGCGGTTCCCTGCTCGCGCTGTTCCTACGGGTCGGCGGCGGCATCTTCACCAAGGCGGCCGACGTCGGCGCGGACCTCGTGGGCAAGGTCGAGGCCGGCATCCCGGAGGACGACCCCCGCAACCCCGCGACGATCGCCGACAACGTCGGCGACAACGTGGGTGACTGCGCCGGAATGGCCGCCGACCTCTTCGAGAGCTACGAGGTCACGCTGGTCGCGTCGATCATCCTCGGGGTTGCCGCGTTCGCCTCGCTCCACATGAACCCGGCGCTCGGTCTCATCTTCCCGCTCGCGGCCCGGGCGATCGGCGTGCTCGCGTCGATCGTCGGGGTGTTCGCGGTGCGTGCCACCGAGAAGGACAAGTCGGCGATGGCGCCGATCAACCGCGGGTTCCTCACCGCGGGTCTCCTCACCGTGGTGGGTACCGCGATCGTCGCCTTCGCCTACGTCGGCAACAGCTACACCGACCGGTTCGGCCGCGAGATCACCACGAACGCAGGGTGGAAGTGCTTCGGCGCGGTGGTCGCCGGGCTCATCCTCGCCCAGGCACTGAGCCGGCTCACCGAGTACTTCACCTCCACGGAGACCGCACCGGTCCGGGAGATCGCCGAGGCGTCGCGCACCGGCCCCGCCACTGTCGTGCTCTCCGGCATCAGCTCCGGGCTCGAGTCGAGCGTCTACGCGATCATCGGCATCTGCATCGCGCTCGGTGTCGCGATCGCGATGGGGAACGGCAACATCCAGTTCACCTTCTATCTCGTGGCTCTCACCGGCATGGGCATGCTCGCGACGACCGGTGTCGTCGTCTCCGAGGACACGTTCGGTCCCGTGGCCGACAACGCGGCCGGCATCGCCGAGATGTCCGGCGAGTTCGAGGGCGAGCCCGAGCGGATCATGGTGAGCCTCGACGCGGTGGGGAACACCACGAAGGCGGTCACCAAGGGCTTCGCCATCGGATCCGCGGTCATCGCATCCGTCGCCCTGTTCGCGTCGTTCGTCGAGACCGCCGGCAGCGAGCTCGGGCTCAAGGGCGTCGACGGCCTGCCGCTTCTCGGCAACCGGCTGTTCAACGCGGCCGCGTCGCAGATCAACGTGGCCAGCCCGAAGGTGTTCATCGGCCTCCTCATCGGTGGTTCCGTCTCCTTCCTGTTCTCGGCGCTGGCGATCCGTGCGGTCGGCCGCACCGCCGGTGTCGTCGTCCAGGAGGTCCGCAGCCAGTTCGCCGACGGCGGGATCATGGCCGGAACCAAGAAGCCCGACTACGGACCGGTCATCGACATCTGCACCGCGGCATCGCTGCGGGAGCTGGCGACGCCTGCGCTGCTCGCGGTCCTCACGCCCGTCATCGTCGGCTTCGGCATCAACTACCTCGCGCTCGGCGCGTTCCTCGCCGGAGTGATCCTCACCGGCCAGCTCATGGCGAACTTCCTGTCCAACTCCGGAGGTGCGTGGGACAACGCCAAGAAGTACATCGAAGACGGCAACGAAGGCGGCAAGGGCTCCGATTCCCACCACGCAGCGGTCATCGGAGACACCGTCGGCGACCCGTTCAAGGACACCGCCGGCCCCGCGCTCAACCCGCTCATCAAGGTGATGAACCTGGTCTCGCTGCTGATCCTCCCGGCCGTGATCAGCCTGCGCAGCGACGACATTCGCTTCGTGATCGCGGGTGTCGCGCTCCTCGTGCTCATCGGTGCGGTGGCGTTCTCGAAGCGCAAGGGCGGCGCGTTCGCCGAGGAGACCGAGCAGTTCGTGACGGCTGAGTCCCAGACCGGCGTGACCGGTCCCGCTTACTAGCTCTCGGCCGCAGCGCTACGAGCGGGTCGCGTTCTGCCGGCCCCTGGCTTCGAGAGCCGCGCCGAGCTGATCGGCGAGCGCGACCGCAACCAGTCGGCTCTCGAGCGTGACGCCGACCATCGGATCGGGTTCGAGCACGAGCGATCCGATCTGGTGGCCGCCACCCACGACCGGGAGCCGGACCCCGAGTGGCGGGAGCGCGAGCTCGCCGTCGGGACCGACGCGCCGGTACGGGCTCTCGATGCGACCGGAGCGCTCGAGCTCGGGAAGCGGGGGGCCGGTCGGCACGGTTTCGAACCGGCAGCCGATCAACGACATCAGGTCCGTGAGCTCGGCGACCGCGACGGCGATCAGCTCCTTGTCGCTCGCGCCGGCGGCGACGCGTTCGGCCATCCGGCGCATGCTCGCGAGCTCGTCGCGACCGCGGGTCACCTCCCGGCGGGTCCGCCGCGCGTGGACCGCGAGCTGACCGACCGCGAGGCCGATCGCGAGCAGGATCAGCGTGGTCTCGACGTCGTTCGCGCTGGCGATCCGCAGCGACTCGAAGGGCTTGGTGAAGAAGAACTCGTAGGAGACCGCGGCGATGACCGCGCTCAGCGCCGCGGGACCGCGCCCGCCGAATGCCGCCGTCCCCACGACCACGAGCACCAGCACGAGCGCGACGTTCGTGTTGTCGACCTCGCCGCGCGCACCGACCATCGCAGCGCCTATGACGATCGGAAGCAGTCCGCCGATCGCGTAGGCGATCGTCGACGTGCCATCGACGCCACCCCGAGCTCGAGCGTCGGTCACTGGCATGGCCCACCTCCATCATTGGAGTCCTGTACCGGTGAGTGTGACGCGGTGAGCGAGGAGGGATCGATAGTGGCGCGTCAAGGATGCGCGGCGCGGCGCTAGGAAGGCATCAAGGCCCTACTCGGTGGGTGGAACCGGGCGTACAACCGTGGTCATGCACGACGACCAGCCAACCCGGCGCAGCTCGCCCTACTCGGTCTCCCCCCTGGCTTGGGTGGTCGCGCTCGCCGGGCCGGTCGTCGTCTCGGCTGCGCTCATCCCGCTCCGAAGTGACATCCGGACGTCGAACGTGTCGCTCGTGCTCGTCCTGGTCGTGGTCATCGCGGCGGTAGTCGGTGGCCGGCTCGGCGGAGCGGTTGCCGCGCTCGTGTCCATGGTCTCGTTCGACTTCTTCTTCACGCGCCCCTATTACTCGTTCACCATCAGCAGCCACGACGACATCGAGACCGCCGTGCTGTTGCTCTTCGTCGGGCTCATCGTCGGGGAGGTCGTCGTGCGGGCCCGTCGGAGCGAGACGCGAGCGGCGGAGAGCCGCGCGGAGGTGGTGCGCGTACGGCGCCTCTCCGAGCTCGCGGCCGGCGGTGAGCCTGCAGGCCGGTTGATCGGGATCGTGCAGGGAGAGCTCGTCTCGCTGCTCCATGTGCGCCAGTGCCGATTCGAGTCGCTTCCCTTCACCGCGGCTCTGCCCGAGCTCACGCACCAGGGCGTCCGCATTCCCGGCACCGACGAGCCCGCACCGTCTGCCGACGGGCGGGTCTCGCTCCCGGTGTTCGGCGCGGGCCGCCCGGTCGGTCGCTTCGTCCTCGACCTCGAGGGCGGGGCGTCGGGCATCGCGCTGCCCCCCGAGGACCGGGCGCTCGCAGTTGCGCTCGCAGACCAGCTCGGTACGGTGCTCGCAGGGGAGATCCCGAGCTGACCGGGGAGAGGTGATGGCCGACATCGTGTTCGTCGTCGTACTGGTCATCGGGTTCTTCGCCCTGTGCGCGGCCTTCGTGGTGGGGTGCGACCGCATCGTGAACAGCGGGGACGACGGTTCGCAGACCAGCACCGGCAGCCAGGTCACGCCATGAGCGCCGAGAACCTCATCGGCCTCATCCTCTGCATCCTGCTCGGCGTGTACCTCGTCGCCGCGTTCCTGGTCCCCGAGAGGTTCTGATGCAGGGCTCCGACTGGCTGCAGATCCTCGCCTTGGTGGTGCTGCTCGCCGTCTCGATCCCGCTGCTCGGCGGGTACATGGCCAAGGTCTACGGCGGTGGCGCAGCACCCGGCGATCGGGTGTTCCTTCCGGTTGAGCGGCTGATCTACCAAATCTGCCGCGTGGACTCGGAGCAAGAGCAACGTTGGACCGTCTATGCGTTCTCGGTGCTGGCCTTCAGCGTCGTCGGGATCCTGATCCTGTACGCGATGCAACGGCTGCAGACATCGTTGCCGTTCAATCCCACGCACACGCCGAAGGTCGGCCCAGCCCTTTCGTTCAACACCGCGACCAGCTTCGTCACCAACACGAACTGGCAGAGCTACGCCCCGGAGTCGACGGTCAGCGACTTCACGCAGATGGTCGGCCTGACGGTGCAGAACTTCGTGTCCGCGGCGGCCGGTATGGCGGTCATGGTGGCGCTCGTCCGCGGCCTGGCCCGCCGCCGTTCGGACACCGTCGGCAACTTCTGGGTCGATCTGACCCGCACCACGCTGCGGATCCTCTTGCCGCTGGCGTTCATCGGCGCGTTCATCTATGTGAGCCAGGGCGTCGTCCAGAACTTCCACGGCTTCCAGGTGGTCAAGACGCTCGAAGGGAACACCCAGGTGATCCCTGGCGGTCCCGGCGCCAGCCAGGAGATCATCAAGATGCTCGGGACGAACGGTGGTGGGTTCTTCAACGCGAACGCGGCCCATCCGCTTTCGAACCCCAATGGCTTCACGGACCTGTTCGGGCTCTACCTCATCCTCGTGATCCCGTTCGCGCTCACCTACACCTACGGGAAGCTCGTCGGGGCGCAGCGCCAGGGTTGGGTGCTGCTGGCCGTGATGGTGGTGATCTGGGGGCTGGTCGTCGGACTGACCACCATGTTCGAGCTCAACGGCAACCCGAAGCTCGACGCGTTGAAGGTCAACCAGGCGACGACGTCGACCTCGCCCGGCGGGAATCTCGAAGGAAAGGACCTGCGCTTCGGTACGCCCGCGTCGGCGATCTGGGCTGCCTCGACAACGGGAACGTCGAACGGCTCGGTCAACTCGATGCACGACTCCTTCACGCCGCTCGGCGGGATGATGCCGCTCATCCACATGCACCTCGGTGAGGTCAGTCCCGGTGGTGTCGGCGTGGGAATGAACGGCATGCTCGTCCTCGCTCTCCTCGCGGTGTTCATCGCCGGGCTGATGGTCGGGAGAACACCGGAGTATCTCGGGAAGAAGATCCAGGCCGCCGAGGTCAAGCTCGTGGTGATCTACATCCTCGCGATGCCGGTTGCGGTGCTCGTCGGCGCAGGAATCGCGATCGTCACCCCGACGGTCCTCCACGGGTCGATCCTCAACCCGGGGCCCCACGGCTTCACCGAGGTGCTGTACGCCTTCACCTCGGCCGGCAACAACAACGGGTCGGCATTCGCGGGGATCACGGCCAATACACAGTGGATGAACACGGCGCTCGGCATCGCGATGCTCATCGGGCGGTACTTCCTCATCGTCCCGACGCTGGCGATCGCCGGCGCGCTGGCCCGCAAGGACAAGGTGCCGGCATCGGCCGGAACGTTCCCTACGGACACTCCGCTGTTCGCGGGGCTCCTCTTCGGCGTGATCGTCGTCGTCGCCGGCTTGACGTTCTTTCCCGCGCTCGCGCTCGGTCCCGTCGTCGAGCAGCTCGGCATCTAGGAGAGCCGGATGACGATCACCGAACCCACCATGCTGCCCGGCGAGACGAAGGCGGAGCGCGTGCGGAGCTCGACCTCGCTGCTCAACGGCCCGATCCTCCGCCGCGCGGTAGCCGACAGCTTCGTGAAGCTCGATCCGCGGCATCTCATGAAGAACCCGGTCATGTTCGTGGTCGAGGTCGGCAGCGTGCTCACCACGATCCTGCTCTTCAGCGATTTCGGATCCTCGAGCACCAGCCAGAACGTGTTCACGGCACTCGTCTCCGCGTTCCTCTGGTTCACCGTGCTGTTCGCGAACTTCGCCGAGGCGGTCGCGGAAGGGCGCGGGAAGGCGCAGGCGGACACGTTGCGCAAGACGCGCTCCGAGACCATGGCCAACCGGCGGCGGAGCGACGGATCGCTCGAGGAGGTGCCGGGCGCCCAGCTGGACGTGGGGGACGAGGTGGTCGTCGTCGCGGGCGAGGTGATCCCGAGCGACGGCGATGTCATCGAAGGCATCGCCAGCATCGACGAGTCGGCGATCACCGGTGAGTCGGCTCCCGTGATCCGCGAGGCCGGTGGCGACCGCTCCGCGGTGACCGGCGGCACGCGCGTGCTCTCCGACCAGATCACCGTCCGGATCACCGCCCGGCCCGGCGAGACGTTCATCGACCGGATGATCGCGCTCGTCGAGGGGTCCGAACGGCAGAAGACGCCGAACGAGATCGCCCTGAACATCCTGCTCGCCGGACTGACGATCATCTTCCTGCTCGCGACGGTGAGCCTGCAGCCCTTCGCGATCTACGCGCATGCCGAGCAGTCGGTCGTCGTGCTCGTCGCGCTGCTCGTCTGCCTCATTCCCACCACCATCGGCGGACTGCTCTCGGCGATCGGCATCGCGGGCATGGACCGGCTCGTGCGCCGGAACGTGCTCGCGATGAGTGGACGAGCGGTCGAGGCCGCGGGAGATGTGAACACGCTGTTGCTCGACAAGACCGGCACGATCACCTACGGCGCGCGCCAAGCCGCCGAGCTCCGCCCCGCGCCGGGAGTCGACGAGCGCGAGCTGGCCGACGCGGCGCTGCTCTCGAGCCTCGCCGACGAGACACCCGAGGGGCGATCGATCCTGGAGCTGACCGAGCAGCGCTACGGCATCCCGCCGCGCGACGTTCCGAGCGCCGAGCTGGTTCCGTTCACCGCCCAGACCCGCATGAGCGGCGTGGACTACGAGGGGCACAGCATCCGCAAGGGGGCCGCAGATTCGGTGCGCCTCTGGGTGGAGGAGCACGGCGGGACCGTGCCGGTCGAGCTCATGGACCTAGTCGAAGAAGTCGCCGGTCTGGGCGGAACCCCGCTGGTCGTCGCGACGAGGAACGGCTCCGTCGCGAGAGCGCTCGGCGTGATCTACCTGAAGGACACCGTGAAGCCGGGCATGAAGGAGCGCTTCGCCGAGCTGCGCGCGATGGGGATCCGAACGGTGATGGTGACGGGCGACAACCCGGTGACCGCACGGTTCATCGCGGCGGAAGCCGGCGTCGACGACTTCATTGCCGAAGCCACGCCGGAAGACAAGATGGCGTACATCAAGGAGGAGCAGGCGGGCAGCCGCCTGGTCGCGATGACAGGTGACGGCACGAACGACGCGCCGGCACTCGCCCAGGCCGATGTCGGCGTGGCCATGAACACCGGCACGCAGGCGGCCAAGGAAGCCGGGAACATGGTCGACCTCGACTCTGACCCGACGAAGCTCATCGACATCGTCGAGATCGGCAAGCAGCTGCTCATCACGCGTGGCGCGCTGACCACGTTCTCCATCGCGAACGACGTCGCGAAGTACTTCGCGATCGTGCCGGCCATGTTCCTGGCTGTGTTCCCGCAGCTCGACCGGATCAACATCATGGACCTGAGCACGCCGCGGTCGGCGATCCTCTCGGCCGTCATCTTCAATGCGCTGATCATCGTGCTGCTGATCCCGCTCGCCTTGCGCGGCGTGAAGTTCGTGCCCTCAGGGGCGGCCCAGCTGCTGCGTCGCAACATCCTGATCTACGGCCTCGGCGGGATCGTCGCGCCGTTCGTCGGGATCAAGATCATCGATCTGATCGTGACCGCGCTGGGGGTGAAGTGATGCGACGTCAGATCCTGCCCGCGCTCATGATGATGGTCATCTTCACCCTGCTCGTCGGCGTGGCCTACCCACTCGTGGTCACGGGCGTGGCGCAGGTCGCGTTCTCCGATCAGGCGAACGGGTCGAAGCTGAAGGTGAACGGGAAGGTCGTGGGCTCGAAGCTGCTCGGCCAGACCTTCACGAAGCCGAAGTACTTCCATGGTCGTCCGAGTTCGGCGGGCGCGGCCGCGGCCGGCACCGACGCGACCGATCCGAACCACCACGGCACGACCGTACCCAATGATCCGAAGGACCTGACCCAGGACATCAGCTCGGGGTCGAACCTGGGACCGACGAATCCCGAGCTCGTCGCCCTGGTGAAGCAGCGGGCCGCCGAATACCGCAGGGAGAACGGGATGGCGGTCGACGCCCGCGTCCCGGTCGACGCGGTGACGGCTTCCGCGTCAGGCCTCGACCCCCACATCTCGGTGGCCAACGCGCGCATCCAGGCGCATCGGGTCGCGAGGGTTCGCCGGCTGTCGGTGGCCCGGGTCGACCAGCTCATCGACGACCACACCGACGGTCGCTCACTCGGCTTCCTGGGCGAAGCGGGAGTCAACGTCCTGGAGCTGAACGCGGCGCTCGACGAGCTCGGGTAAGGCCGTAGGCTCGTCGTATGGCCCGCGGACGGTTGCGTGTCTACCTCGGAGCGGCACCCGGGGTCGGCAAGACGTACGCGATGCTCAACGAGGGTCGTCGGCGCGCCGAGCGCGGCACGGACGTCGTGGTCGGCCTCGTCGAGGCGCACGGCCGGTCCAACACGGCGGCGCAGGTCGGGGACCTCGAGGTCGTGCCGCGCCGGGTCGTCGAATACCGCGGTACGGCGTTCGAGGAGATGGACGTCGACGCGGTGTTGGCGCGCCACCCGGCCCAGGTGCTCGTCGACGAGCTGGCCCACACGAACGTGCCGGGCTCGCGCCATGAGAAGCGCTGGCAGGACGTCGAGGAGATCCTCGATGCCGGGATCGACGTCATCTCCACGGTCAACATCCAGCACCTCGAGTCGCTCAACGACGTCGTGAGGCAGATCGCCGGCGTCGAGCAACGCGAGACCATCCCGGACGAGGTGGTCCGGCGAGCCGAGCAGATCGAGCTGGTCGACCAGACCCCCGAGGCGCTCCGCCGGCGCATGGCCCACGGCAACATCTACGCACCGGAGAGGGTGGATGCTGCGCTGGCGAACTACTTCCGCGTCGGCAACCTCGGAGCGTTGCGCGAGCTCGCGCTCATGTGGACCGCGGACCGGGTGGACGAGGCGCTCGAGGAGTACCGCGAGGCGCACGGCATCTCCGGTACGTGGGAGACGCGAGAGCGCGTGATCGTGGCGATCACCGGCGCGCCTGCCGGCGCGGACGTGATCCGCCGGGCGGCGCGCATGGCGATGCGTACGCACGGTGACCTGATCGGCCTCCATGTGCGACCGGCCGACGGACTCGCGGGGCCTTCCACGGAACAGCTCGCCGAGAACCGCCGGCTGCTCACCGAGCTGGGCGGCGAGTATCACGAGATCTCCGGCGCCGATGTCGCGGAGGCGATGGTGCGCTTCGCGCGGGCGGAGAACGGCACCCAGCTGGTCCTGGGCGCGAGCCGGCAGTCGCGTTGGAGCCAGTTCACACGCGGCTCCGTCATCAACTCCGTGATCCGCCAGTCCGGATCGATCGACGTCCACGTGATCTCGAATCCCGCCACGGCCGGTCGGGTACCGACGCCCACCGGCTACCAGCGCCGCCGGTCGGCACTGCCGCGCCGCCGGGTGCTGATCGGTTGGGTGCTGGCAGTCGCGGGGCCGCCGCTCTTGACGCTCGTGCTCGACCAATTCCCTGACCCGGCATCGCTCCAGGTCGCGCTGCTGCTCTTCCTCCTGCTCGTGGTGGTGGTCGCGGTGACGGGCGGCCTGTTCCCCGCACTCGTTGCCGCGATCGGCGGTTCGCTGCTCGTGAATTGGTTCTTCACCCCGCCGTTCCACACGTTCACCATCTCGGAGGCCGAGAACCTGCTCGCCCTGGCCATCTTCCTGGCGGTGGGTGCGACGGTGAGCGTGCTCGTCGACCTCGCGGCGCGCCGAACCGCCGAGGCCGCGCGGGCACGAGCCGAGGCGGAGACGCTCGCGGCACTCGGCGGGACGCTCGCGGCCGAGCGCGATCCGCTCCCGACGCTCGTCGCGCAGCTGCGCACCGCGTTCAGCGTGGAGTCGGTCGCGGTGCTCCGGCGCGGCGATGACCACTGGGTGATCGAAGCCTCGGCGGGTGAACGGGTTCCGGCCACACCCGAGGACGCGTCGCTCTCGCTGCCTCTCTCCGACCACGAGGTTCTGGCTCTCCGAGGCCAGGTGAGCGGGGAAGACGTCGACGTGCTCCAGTCGTTCGCCAGCCAGCTGCGGGTGGCGACCGAGACCCGGCGCCTGCGGTCCGAAGCCGCGATGACCGAGGGTCTCGTCGAGGCCAACGAGCTCCGGACCGCGTTGCTCGCGGCGGTGTCGCACGACCTCCGGACCCCGCTGGCGTCGATCAAGGCATCGGTGTCGAGCCTGCTCCAGCGGGACGTGACGTGGACGCCCGATACCACGCGGGAGTTCCTCGAGACGATCGACGACGAGACCGACCGGCTGAACACCCTGGTCGGGAACCTGCTCGACATGAGCCGTTTGCAGACCGGCGCGGTGCACCTCGTCGCCGACGACCTCGGGCTCGACGAGATCGTCGGCAAGGCGTTGGCCAGTCTCGGGGTCCGCGCCTCCCGGGTGGAGGTGGAGGTGCCCGAGTCACTCCCGCGCATCCACGCCGACGGAGCGCTGCTCGAGCGGGCCGTCGCGAACGTCATCGACAACGCGCTCTCGTACTCCCCGGGTGAGTCGAAGGTCAGGGTGCGGGCGAGCACGGTCGGCGACCGCGTCGAGCTGCGGGTCGTCGACCAGGGCCGCGGGGTGTCGGAAGCTGAGCGCGATCGGCTGTTCGAACCGTTCCAGCGCCTCGGCGACTCGGGCAACCGGCAAGGGGTCGGCCTCGGGTTGGCTGTCGCCCGGGGCTTCGTCGAGGCGATGGGCGGGGAGATCGCGGTAGAGGACACCCCGCGTGGGGGGTTGACGATGGCTTTCGGCTTCCCCGCGGTGCGCGCTTCGTGACGGCGCGCGTGCTCGTCGTCGACGACGAAGGGCCCATCCGCCGCGCACTCGGCGTCAATCTCCGCGCCCGCGGCTACGACGTCGACCTCGCCGAGACTGGTGAGGCCGCGCTGGACCTCGCGGCGCGCCATCACCCCGACGTCGTGGTGCTCGATCTCGGACTGCCCGGGATCGACGGCGTCGAAGTCATCATGGGCCTGCGGGGTTGGAGCGCGGTACCGATCATCGTCCTGAGCGCTCGGGACGCGGAAGCCGCCAAGGTGGCCGCGCTGGATGCCGGCGCCGACGACTTCGTGACCAAGCCGTTCGGGATGGACGAGCTGCTCGCGCGATTGCGCGCCGCGCTCCGCCGGGCTGCGCCGGCGGAGGAGGAGGCGGTGATCAAGACGGACGACTTCACGATCGACCTCGCCGCCAAGCGCGTCATCGACGCGCACGAGGAGGAGATCCGGCTGACCCCCACCGAGTGGCACATCGTCGAGGTCCTCGTACGCAACGCGGGCAAGCTCGTGGCGCAGAAGCAGCTGCTGCAGGAGGTGTGGGGCCCGGCCTACGAGACCGAGACGAACTACCTCCGCGTCTTCATGGCCCAGGTGCGGCGCAAGCTCGAGCCCGAACCCGGTCGGCCGCGGTACTTCGTCACCGAACCCGGTATGGGCTACCGGTTCGAGGGCTGAGCGGTGGCGGGAGCGGGCACGCAGTGCGGACGCCCGGAGCGACCCAGCCAGCCTGCCTAGTCGTCGACGACCTCGTGGAGGTCCGCCGCGAGGTCGCTGGCTTCCGTATCGTCGAGCGGGTGGCTGGCGCGCTGTGCGCGCTTGTGCTTGCGGTACTCGAGTGCCGGCGGGATCAGCGAGATCACGATGATCAACCCGATGATCGGGAGCAGGTACTTGTCGACGTTCGGGATCGTCTGACCGAGGAAGTACCCGCCGAGGCTCACACCCAGAGCCCAGAGCGCGGCGCCGACGACGTTGAACGAGAAGAACGTGCGGGCGTCCATCTCGCCGATTCCGGCCATCATCGGAGCCAGCGTGCGCACGAACGGCACGAACCGGGCGAGGACGATGGTCTTGGCCCCGTGCTTGTCGAAGAACTCGCGCGACTGGTCCACGTACTCGCGCTTGAAGAGCCGGGAATCGGGCCGCTTGAACAGCGCCGGGCCGTACTTGCGACCGAGCCAGTAGCCGACCTGCGCGCCGGCAACTGCAGCGACGAACACGCCCCCGGCCACGACGAAGATGTTCAGGCCGAACTTGTTGCTTCCGGCCAGGAGCCCGGCGGTGAAGAGGAGCGAGTCGCCGGGGAACACCAGGCCGAGCAGGAGGCCCGACTCGGCGAAGATGATCAGGATCAGGCCGATCGTGCCGAACGTTTCGATCAACGATTTCGGGTCGAAGAGATCCATGAGCGCATCAGGATAGACGGCGCGCGGACTTCGTCCGGGGTCGACCGGTTTGACACACCCCGAGGCGGCGTGTCACTACGGAATTAGGTACCGGGGGCTACGGTCGCCCCGTCGTCAAGCCGAAATCGAGCGCCGTGCCCAAACCTCTCGTCATCGTCGAGTCCAAGACCAAGGCCGACACCGTCGGTCGTTTCCTCGGTCGCGACTACACGGTCATGGCCAGCGTCGGCCACGTCCGCGACCTTCCCCGCAAGGGTCTCGCGATCGACGTGAACAACCACTTCCAGCCGGAGTACGAGATCTCCCCGGACAAGGCGAAGGTCGTCGGAAGCCTGCGGAAGGCGCTCAAGGGGGCCGACGAGCTCTATCTCGCGACCGACGAGGATCGCGAGGGCGAGGCCATCGCGTGGCACCTGCTCGAGGTGCTGAAGCCGAAGGCAGGCTTCCCGGTGAAGCGCATGGTGTTCCACGAGATCACCGAGCAGGCCATCGAAGCGGCCATCGCCCATCCCCGCGAGCTCGACATGAAGCTCGTCGAAGCACAGGAAGGAAGGCGGGTCCTCGACCGGCTCGTGGGCTATGAGGTCTCACCCGTTCTCTGGCGTCGCGTCGGCGGGGCGCGCTCAGCCGGCCGGGTGCAGAGCGTCGCGACGCGGCTCGTCGTCGAGCGCGAGCGCGAGCGGATGGCGTTCCGAGCCGCGGAGTACTGGGACCTCGACGGAAGGTTCGCGGCGCGCGGCGTCGACTTCAATGCCCGGCTTGTCGAGCTGGACAACCGTCGCCTCGCCACCAGTCGCGACTTCGACTCGACCACCGGCGCGCTCGCGCCGGGGTCGGAAGCCGTCCACCTGCGCGCGGAAGCGGCTCGCTCGCTCGCGACCCGGCTCGGCGACGCGTCGTACACCGTCCTGTCGGCGGAGTCGAAGCCGTTCACCGAACGGCCGAAGGCCCCGTTCAAGACCACGACGCTGCAGCAGGAGGGCGGGAACAAGCTCCGGTTCAGCGCGGCCCGCACGATGTCGGTCGCCCAGGGTCTCTACGAGCGGGGCTACATCACCTACATGCGAACGGATTCGGTGACGCTCTCGGAGCAGGCGATCACCGCGTCCCGGGCGCAGATCGTCGAGCGGTTCGGCCAGGCGTATCTCCCGCCCGCGCCCCGTACCTACGCGAACAAGGTGAAGAACGCGCAGGAGGCGCACGAGGCGATCCGCCCGGCCGGCGCCCGCTTCCGCACCCCCGAGCAGGTCCGCGGCGAGCTCAGCCGCGACGAGCAGGCGCTCTACGAGCTGATCTGGATGCGCACGGTCGCCAGCCAGATGCTCGACGCCCGCGGTCGCAGCCTGACGTTGCGGCTCGCCGGCACCTCGACGGCCGGTGAGCACGCCGTGTTCCGCGCGTCCGGTCGCACCTACGAGTTCCTCGGCTTCCGCATGGCGTACGTGGACGTGAGCGATGAGCCCACCCACGAGGAAGAGGAGGCGAACCTGCCCGCGGTCGGTGAGGGCGAGGGTGTCGCGTGCCGGGGTGTCGACGCCGCCGGGCACTCGACGCAGCCACCGGCGCGCTACACCGAAGCCAGCCTCGTGAAGGAGCTGGAAGATCGCGCGATCGGGCGACCGTCCACCTACGCGTCGATCATCAACACGATCACGAACGAGCGCGGCTACGTGTGGAAGAAGGGCAACGCGCTCGTCCCGTCCTGGACCGCGTTCGCGAAGACGCAGCTGCTCGAGCGCTACTTCAAGCACCTCGTCGACTACGACTTCACCGCCACGATGGAGGAAGCGCTCGACGAGGTCGCGGCCGGCCGCGCGGAATCCGAGAAGTGGCTCCACACCTTCTACTTCGGCAACGGCACGGCCGGCCTCCACGAGCTGGTGTCCGAGGAGAACCTCGCCAAGATCGACATGAGCGAGGTCAACAAGATCCACATCGGTGGCGGTGCGGACGACGGCGATCCCGAGATCATGGTTCGGGTCTGGAACACGGGTGAGTCCCTCCACCGCGGTGAGGAGAAGTGCCCGCTGCCGGCGGACCTCGCGCCGGACGAGCTGACGGTCGAGCGGGCGCTGGAGCTGCTGGAGCGGGGATCGGCCGGGCCGCGCGAGCTCGGCGACGATCCGGAGACCGGGGAGAAGGTGCTCGTGCTGAACGGCCGCTTCGGTCCGTTCGTGCAGCTCGGGGTGCTCGAGGACGGCTCGAAGGCGAAGCCGCCGCGTGCGTCGCTCTTCTCGTCGATGGACCCCGAGACGATCGATCTCGAGAGCGCGTTGAAGCTGCTCTCGCTGCCGCGTGTCGTCGGCGCGGACGGCGACGGTGTCGAGATCACCGCGCAGAACGGTCGCTACGGCCCGTACCTGCGGAAGGGGACGGACAGCCGTAGCCTCGACTCCGAGGACCAGATCTTCAACGTGACGCTCGCCGAGGCGGAAGCGATCTTCGCCAAGCCGAAGCTGCGGCGGGGCCAGCGCACGAAGCCTCCGCTCGCCGAGCTCGGGGACAGCCCCGACACCGGCACCCCGGTGCGCGTGCTCGACGGTCGGTTCGGCCCCTACGTCACCGACGGCACCACCAACGCCACGGTGCCCCGCGGGGTCGATCCATCGGCGGTCACGATCGAAGAAGCCGTCGAGCTGCTGCGCGAGCGGGCCGCCAAGGGCCCGGCCAAGAAGAAGAAGACGGCCAAGCGGCCGGCGAAGAAGAAGGCCGCCAAGAAGAAGCCGGCGAAGAAGACCGCGAAGAAGAAGGCCACCAAGAAGGCCGCTGCGAAAGCCGCACCGAAGAAGGCAGCCGATCCTCGTCTCTAGGCTGAGGGGCGCGTGAGCCCGGAGCCTGCACCGTTCATCCCGCCCTCCTCGGATGGGCACGCGATCCCGCCGGCGCCGTGGCGGCTCTTCGGGACGCGGCCGTTCTTCAAGCTCTGGCTGGCCCAGGTCTTCTCGAGCCTCGGCGACTGGGTCGGGTTCTTCGCGATCCTGCAGCTGACCGGACGCGTCTCGAACGACTCCGCGGCCGCGTTCAGCCTGGTGATCGGCGTGCGGATGGTGCCCGGCTTCTTCCTCGCGACCCTCGGTGGCGTGATCGTGGACCGCTACGACCGCCGCAAGGTCATGGTCTGCTGCGATCTCGGCCGTGCCGCGCTCATCTGCACCTTGCCGTTCGTCAACAGCCTCGGGCTGTTGGTGCTCGTCTCGTTCTTCATCGAGATCCTCACGTTGCTTTGGGGTCCGGCCAAGGACGCGTCGGTTCCCCACTTCGTGCCGGAAGAGAATCTCGCCACCGCGAACTCGCTCTCGCTCGTCGCCTCCTACGGCACGTTTCCCCTCGGCGCGCTCATCACCGGTGCGCTGACTGTCGTCGCGGGTTGGCTCGGCGGATTTCAGGCGCTGCACTCGCTCCGGGACAACGCGGCGGTACCGGCGTTCTGGTTCGATGCCGTCACCTACGTCGTCTCGGCGATCATCGTCTTCGGCCTCCCGATCCCTCGTCGAACGAAGCGCGGGGATCAGAAGTTCGAATGGACTTCGACCTTCTCGGACATCAAAGACGGCATCGCGTTCATCCGCACCGATCGCTTCGCGCGCGCCGTGATCGTCGGACTCGGTGGTGGCGTGATCGGCGCCGGCGCGATGGTTCCGTTGAGCACCGTGTTCGCCACCGAGGTGCTCGGCAGCAAATCCGAATACACCGTGCTGCTCTTCGCGCTCGGGACCGGCGCGGCGATCGGGGTGTTCAGCCTCCTGGCGTTCCAGAAGCGGCTGCCCCGGGACACCGTCTTCGAGTGGTCGATCATCGGCGCGGGCATCTGTCTGGCCCTCGCGGCCGCATTCAACGTCGGCGGCCTCGCCGCGGTGATGATCGCAGGCGTGGGTGCGTGCGCAGGCGCGGCCTACATCACCGGGTTCACCGTTCTCCAGGAGACGGTGACCGACGAGCTGCGCGGCCGAACCTTCGCGACGCTCTACGCGGTGGTGCGGCTCTGCCTCCTGCTGTCGCTGACCGTCTCGCCGCTGTTCGCAGACCTCTACGAGTGGCTGTTCAGCCTGGCCGCGGGCGCGCCACGCATCACGCTCGGCGGGTTCAGCTACGGCTTCCCCGGTGTCCGCCTTGCGCTCTGGGGCGGTGCGATCCTCACCGTCGCCTCGGGGCTCTACGCCCGCCATGAGCTGCGCGCGATGCGCGCCTTGTTGGGCGTGCCCCGCCATCCCGCGAACGGACACCCGTCCCCGCACCTGAGACCACCCCCCGCGGCCGACTCGCCGGCTGCCGGCGACCCGCCGCCCGCGGCCGGACCACCACCTTCCGCGGACCCACCGGCGGCGGAGGCGAGCGGATGACCGGGCGGTTCATCGTGCTCGAGGGTGGTGACGGCAGCGGGAAGAGCACCCAGGTGCCGAGGCTCGCCGGCTGGCTGCGCGGGCGCGGCATGGAGGTGGTCGAGACGCGTGAGCCCGGTGGTACCCCGCTCGGCGAGAAGCTCCGCACCCTGGTCCTGGACGGCGACACCGCGGTGGACGCTCGGGCCGAAGCGCTGATGATGGCGGCCGACCGCGCCGAGCACGTCACGGAGGTGATCAGCCCCGCGCTGCTGCGCGGCGCGTGGGTCGTGAGCGACCGGCACGTTCCGTCATCGCTCGTGTACCAGGGAGTGGTGCGTGGACTCGGTGTCGTCGAGATCGCCGAGGTGAGCGCGTGGGCGACGGGAGGTCTCGTCCCGGACCTCGTCATCGTGCTGGACGTCACCGACGAGGTCGCGGCCGAGCGCCGGTCCGGCGCAGCCGATCGCCTGGAGCGGGAAGGCGACGCATTCCACCGCGAGGTGCGAGCCGCCTACCGCGAGCTGGCGGCCGAGCGGGGCTGGTGGCTGATCGACGGCTCCGGGCCGGCCGAGACCGTCGCGCTGCGGGTGGTGGAAGCCGTAGCCGAACGGCTCGGCCCGTAGGGTAGGGCCGGATGTGGGACGAGGTGGTTGGGCAAGAGCGGGCGGTGGCGATGCTGCAGCGCGCCGCCGAGCGTCCGGTACACGCGTACCTGCTGGTGGGGCCGCGGGGCTCGGGCATCGAGACCGCCGCCCGGTGCTTCGCCGGGCTGCTGATCGGCGCGGACGGCGACGACCGGGTGATGCGGGGCCGCCATCCGGACGTCGTGGAGTTCCGGCCGGTGGCCACGACGTACTCGGTCGAGCGGGATGTCCGGGCCGCGATCCTGCCCGCGGTGCACGCGAGCCCGGTCGAGTCCAAGCGCAAGTGCGTCGTGCTGCTGGAAGCGGACCGGCTCAACCCGGAGTCGTCCAACACGCTGCTGAAGAGCATCGAGGAGCCGCCCGAGCGCACGATCGTCATCCTCGTGGCGGAGTCCGCGGCCGAGCTGCTCGGCACGATCCGCTCGCGCTGCCAGCAGGTGGACTTCGGGGCGTTGGGGATCGAGGTGCTCCTTGCCGAGCTCGAGCGTCGAGGCGTGCCGGAAGCGCAGTCGCGGTTGGCGGCGACGCTGGCCGGCGGGCGTCTCGACCGGGCTGTCGCGCTCACCGGTCCGTTGTCGGGTCTGCGCGACGCGTTCGTCGACGCCCCCGCGCGCGTGGACGGGACCGGCGCGACGGCCGTCGCGCTGGCCGAAGGGCTCGGTGAGGTGGTGAAGGACACGCTTGCCGGCCTCGAGACCACGCAGAAGACCGAGCTCGAGGACCTCGAAGAAGAGATCGAGCGCCGGCAGTACGCGCCGCGCACCGCGCAGGCGATGCGCAAGCGCGTCACCGACCGCCAGAAGCGTGAAGCGCGCCGATCGCGGGTGGACGCGGTGCTGGAGGGCATCACCGCGATCGAGTCGGTGTACCGCGACGCGCTCGCGGATGGCGCGCCGGTGATCAACCTCGATCGTGAGCGCATCGTGATCGATCCGGCCGCGGCCGCCCGCGCGCTCGATGCCTGCCGCGAGGCGCGCGCCGCCTTCGAGTTCAATCCCAACGAGGGTCTGCTGCTGGAACGCCTGGTGCTCCACCTACCGGCCGTCGCCGGGGGTGCTCCTCGCTAAACTGCGCCACCCCGCCGGGATAGCTCAGTCGGTAGAGCAGCTCACTCGTAATGAGCAGGTCAGGAGTTCGAATCTCCTTCCCGGCTCCACCCAACCACGCTCGAACGTCCGCCGCGAACGGTCCGCCACGTCGGCAGCTCGGCCGGCCCGCGGTTCTTGAGGCCTGCAGGGCCTTGTACCCTTTGCCGCCTCAAACGGTGCCGGTGGGTAGAGGCGGAAGATCGTCGGGTAGGACCAGGTCCCGGTGTTTGAGATGGGGGGCGTGGTGTTCGGGGGGGCGTCGACAAGTGGCTCGAGCGAAGCGACGACCGAGCCGCGCCTGAAGTACCACCCGGCGCTCGACGGGCTTCGTGCCGTCGCCGTGCTCGCGGTCATCTGCTACCACGACTCCTACGCCTGGGCGGCCGGCGGGTTCCTCGGCGTGGACGCGTTCTTCGTCCTCTCCGGGTTCCTCATCACGACCCTGCTCGTCCTCGAGTTCCGCCGGGCCACGACCATCGACCTGCTGGCATTCTGGGGCCGCAGGCTCCGGCGGCTGCTCCCGGCCCTGCTGCTCGTGCTCGTCGCGGTGGCGATCTACAGCGCGACCGAGGTCCCCACGATCCAGCTCTCGGCCCTGCGGGGTGACTCGCTCGCGAGCCTCTTCTACGTCGCGAACTGGCGCTTCATCTCGACCGGCACCTCGTACTTCGACATGTTCATCGCGCCGTCGCCGGTCCGCCACCTCTGGTCGCTCGCGATCGAGGAGCAGTTCTACCTGGTCTGGCCGCTGGTGGTGCTGGGAGTCCTGAAGCTGTTCCACGGATCACGTCGTGCGCTTCTCGCGGTGTGTGCGGTCGGGATCGTCGCATCGACGATCGTCATGGCCTCGCTGTACAACCGCGTCGATCCGTCGCGCGCGTACTTCGGGACGGACGCGCGCATTCACACCATTCTCGTCGGCGCGGCGCTGGCCCTCGTCCTGCTCGCCCGCCCGCCCCGCACTCCGATTGCGCGGCGGAACGTGCAGATCGCGGGACTGATCGGCGCGGTTGCGATCGCCTGGTGGATGCACGCCATGTCGGACCAGTCGTCCTTCTACTACCACGGCGGCTCGCTGCTCTTCGCGATCGCGGTCGCGGCGCTGATCGCGGCGGTCATGCAGCCGAACCGAACCGCGCTCCGCCTCGGGCTCGGTCTCACCCCGCTCGTATGGATCGGTCAGATCTCGTACGGCCTCTACCTCTGGCACTGGCCCGTGGACGTGTACCTCAGTGAGGCCCGGACCGGTTGGAGTCCTACACAGCTGAATGCCGTGCGCCTCGCGGTCACGTTCGGCTTCGCGATCGCGTCCTACTACCTCCTCGAGATGCCCATCCGGCGAGGCGTGCTCCACCACAACGTGATCCGGTGGGCCGCGCCCGCGGCGATCGCGACTGTCGGCGTGGTGCTCGTCGCCGGGACCGTGGGGGCGACAAGCCCGCCGAGCTATATCGGCGGTGCGGGTGGGGCGGCGACCACCCCGTCGACGCGCGCGAGCCAGGTCCGCACGGTGACGCCGGGCGCCGGGTCGGGTGAGCTGACGGCGAGCCCGGGCGTCGACTTCCGGACCGGTGGTGCCGTCGCCCCGCTCGGGATCGTCAACTGCCCGCCGCCGCGGACCGACGAGCGGCAGGGCGCAAGCGACGCAGTCAAGAAGAGCGGCGCCGCACCGAAGCCCCGTCCGGGCGGCCCCCTCAAGGTGCTCGTGGTCGGGGACTCACTGGGTTGCAGCGTGGCGGTGGGTCTCGGGCCGGCGGGCGCGCCGGCGATCGTCGCGCAGCAAGCGACGATCGTCGGGTGCGGCGTCGTCTCCGATCAGGTCTTCGACGAAGCCGAGCCGTTCCCGCGTGGCACCGAGAACTGCCCGCGCCTCGTGAGCGATCTCGAAAGCCGGGCCCTCGCCCGGTTCCGGCCCGATCTCGTGCTCTGGGTCAGCACCTGGGAGCGGTTCAACCTCGTCGAGGGCAACCACCTGCTGCCGACGGGTTCGGAGGCCTGGAAGCAGGAGCTGCAACGCCGGCTCACCGCGGGCTACCAGCGGCTGACCGCGGAAGGGGCCCGCCTCGCGTTCGTGACGGTCGCCGCGCCCGCGCCGGCATCCATGATCAACGGTGGCCGGATCGTGAGCCCTCGTTTCGATTGGCGCTTCCCGGCGATGGACAAGCAGCTCGCCCTCTTCGTCGCGGCCCACCCGGATACGCGGGTCATCGATGTCGCGGCCAAGCTCTGCCCCCACGGGGCACCGTGCCCGTCGAAGGTCGACGGTGCCGAGCCCCGCAACGGCGACGGCGTCCACTTCGACCCGCCCGGCTCGGTATGGCTCGCCCGATGGATGCTCCCGAAGATCCTCGCGGCCGGAGCGGCCCCGCCGGCCCCGCCGGCCACCGCGCCGCCGCTCCCCGCGGTTCCCTGAGCGCGCCCGCCGCACCCCCTCGTAGAATCTTGCCCTCGAGCGTGGGAATGGCCTGGGCATGACGTGGAAGCTGCTGATCATCGTGGCGCTGCTGGCGGGTTTCGTCGCGACGGCGCCCGTGCTCTGGTGGGGCCTTGGGGATCTCAACCACATCCCCGGAGGTGTCTGGCGGCATTCGGCGCAGCGACCTCGCCGCCAGTGGCGGGCCGGGATGATCAGTGCCTACGTGCTCGGCGGCTGGCCCGTGATCATCGCCGTCGCCTCGTGGCGGCAGAGCGCCGAGCGGGCGAACCTCCTCGACGAATGGGCGCACCTGAGTGCCCGCAAGCGGCGCTCGCGGCAACGGGCCCGGGCGGCCGGCGAGCAGACCGCCGGCGACGTCCGCCCTCCGGCACCGGATCCCGAGGACCGGGTCATCGTCCTGAGCGATCACGAGGACGCGTAGGCGTGGCCAGCATCTTCCGCATCGAGCTGCTGATCGGCCTCATCATCCTCGGCTACATCGTCGCGTTGCCGGTCCTGCTCACGACCCTCTCGGACGGCCGCACCATCTCCCGGCGGGTGTGGGCGGCGTGCGGGCGGCGCCGCAGTCGCTGGGAGCAGCAGCTGTACGTGGCGTATGCCTGCGCGGGATGGCCGGCCATCGTATTGGCGCTCTCCTGGCGTACCGGCCGGCTCCGCCACGAGCTCCGCCGGGAGCGGGCGGTCGAGCGCGATCGCGGCCGCTACTGACCGACGCGCACTTCCGAAGTCTTTCGCCTCAACCCCGGGCAGTCCGGTGCCGATGATGGAGCGCGGCTGGGACCGTACTCGGAGGGAAACAATGGGACCGCTTCAAATCGTCGGCATCCTTGCCATCCTTGGGCTCATCGCCCTGCTCGTCGTGATGCGCAAGCGTGACTCGGCCGGTACCCGCACCACCGCGAAGTCGCAGAGCACTCGCATCTGAGTCGCGTCTCGGTCTGAGCCGCGCCGGGTGGTATCAGCACCACCCGTCGCGGATCAGCGAGAACACCACGGCGTCATGGGACACGTCACCGACGCGCAAGCGGCGCCGCAGCACGCCCTCGCGGGCCGCTCCGACGTTGCCTGCCACCCGTTGGCTCGCCACGTTCCCCGTAGCGGCCAGGATCTCGACCCGGTCCAGCCCGAGCTCGCGGAAGGCAAAGGTGGCGACGAGCGTCGCGGCCCGGGTGGCGACCCCGCGGCGGGTTGCGGTGGTGCGCACCCAGTAGCCGAGGTTCGCCCAACGGTTGACCCGGTCGAGCGCGTTCAGCCCGCAGGTGCCGAACAACGTCCCTGTCGCCTGGTCGAAGATCGCGAACGGGTACTCGGTCTCGTTCGCCCAGGCCTGCTCCGTCGAGCGGACCCACTCCGCGGATTCGACCCGTTGGTAGCCCGCGTGACACCACGCCATCCACGGCACGACCTCGGCGAGTGACTCGCGCACCGCGGCGAAGATCTCGTCGACGTCACCGTCCGTAGGCGGTCGGAGGACCACGACCCCGTCGTCGAGCTCGCGCGAACGTGGCATCACGAGTTTTCTACTCGAACGGGCTCGGGGCGGCGGCGTCCAGATGCGAAAACGATGGGGTGACCTCGAGCGCGGGTGGGTATCCTCGCCGCATGGCCGATCAAGCGAGCTTCGCTGAGCTCGCGATGCCCTACATGTCGGCGCTGTACTCGGCGGCTCTCCGGATGACCCGCAATCCCTCCGACGCCGAAGACCTCGTCCAGGAGACCTACCTCCGCGCGTACCGGGGCTTCCCCGGGTTCAAGGAGGGGACCAACCTCAAGGCGTGGCTCTACAAGATCCTCACGAACACCTACATCAACTCGTACCGGGCGAAGAAGCGTCGCCCCGAGCAGGTCGAGCTCGACGATGTCGAGGACTTCTACCTCTACAAGCGCCTGGGCGGGCTGGAGGCGGTCGAGGCCGATCGGGGCCCCGAAGCCGAGGTTCTCGACTCGATACCGGACGAGACGGTCAAGAAGGCGCTCGAGGACCTGCCCGAGCAGTTCCGGATGGCCGTGCTGCTCGCCGACGTCGAAGGCTTCTCGTACAAGGAAATTGCTGAGATCATGGACGTCCCGATCGGAACGGTCATGAGCCGGCTGCACCGGGGAAGAAAGCAGCTCCAGAAGCGGTTGTGGGATCTGGCCGAGGAACGCGGCCTGGTCCCGAGTGGTTCATCAGGGGGATAGGTCGGGGGTTCGGAGAGAGATGGATTGCGATGGCGCAGTAAATCGCGTCTACCACTATCTCGATGGTGAGCTGACCGTCTGGAAACGCCAGGCGATCAGTCGGCATCTTGACGAGTGCCCCCCGTGCGCGGAGGGCTTCTACTTCGAGATCGAGATCCGCCGGGTCATCGCCACCCGCTGCCGGGACGAGGCCCCCGCCGATCTGCGCCGCCGCATCGCCGAATCGCTGCAGCAGATCCAACCCCCGGAGTAGCGGCACCCTCACGGGGGAACCGCCGGGGGCGCCGACCGTTCCGGGTCGAGCGTTCGCCCTCCGGAGATCTTCGGAGGGCTGGTTCACCCGGGCCGGGTGCCTCGCTCTACGATGCGGCGGTTGTTCATCGACCGGTGAGGAGCATCGTGACCCTGGCGGACGCGCAACCCTGGCATTACTGGATCGCCTTCGTCCTCTTCTTCAGTGCGCTCGGCATCGTCCTCGTCGCCCTGCCCGTCGGCTACTACAAGCGGGTGTGGCGGCTCAAGCATCCGAAGCAATAGGCAGAGCCGTGACCGCCGCTCCCAGCCCGACGAGCACCACACCGGAGCCGGTCGACTGGGCGCTGGCCGAGCGGGTTGCCCGGCGCATCGCCGGCCGCGAGCCGCTCGCCACGTCGTACCTCTGGGGCTCGCTGCAGCGTGACTTCGCCGCGGTGACGATCGAGGCCGAGGCCGCGGTGACCGAGCTCACCGGGCTTCGCCCGCCGAGTCCCGCGGTCGCCACCGTGCTCGACCGCAGCGGGTGGGTGACCGCGAACGTCGTGTCCATGCGGGCGCTGCTGTCCCCGTTCACCCAGAAGGTGGGCGCGCGGCTGGCGCGGAGTCCCGTGGCCCCCGTAGGCCGGCGCGTCGCCGGTGCCGAGCTCGGGTTCCTGCTCGGTTACGTCGCGCAACGGGTGCTCGGCCAGTACGACCTGCTGGTACCCGAGGACGCCGCCGCACTCACGGCGGACGACGCGGTCTACTACGTCGGGCCGAACATCCTCGGGCTCGAGAAGCGGTTCGCGTTCCGGCCGCTCGACTTCCGGCGCTGGATCGCCCTGCACGAGCTCACCCACCGGGCCCAGTTCACCGGGGTTCCGTGGCTGCGGCCGTACTTCCTGTCTCTGGTCGGTGAGCTCCTCGGGGGCGTGGAGCCGGACCCGCGGCGCCTGATCGCCGCGATCGGCCGGGCCGTGGACGAGGTCCGCCACGGTCGGAACCCTATCGACGAAGGCGGGATGGTTGCCCTGTTCGCCTCGGACGAGCAGCGCGAGACGCTGGCCAAGGTGCAGGCGTTGATGTCGCTGCTCGAGGGCCACGGCAACGCGGTGATGAACCGGTTGGGCGCCGAGCTCGTCGACGGCCAGGAGCGCATGGCCCGGGTGCTGCAGGCCCGGAGGACCGCCCGGGGTGCCACTGCGCTGCTGCACCGGCTGCTCGGCCTGGAGCTCAAGCTCCGCCAGTACGAGGTCGGCGAGTCCTTCGTCAACGCCATCGAGCGCGAAGCGGGGATCCACGCGGTCGATCCGGCGTGGCGCGGTCCCGAGCTCCTGCCCACGCTGGCGGAGCTCTCCGCCCCGACGACGTGGCTCGAGCGCGTCGACGGCGCAACCGTCGCCGCCGGGTAGCGCCGAGCCTTCGCGATGTCCGCAGCGGCGCTCGAAGCGGTCGATCTCGACGGGCTCGTGCCGCCGGTCGTCGTCGCGTGCTCGGGCGGCCCCGACTCCCTCGCGTTGCTCATCGTCGCCGCGCACGCGCAGCTCGATCCGATCGCCGTCCACGTGGACCACGGTCTTCGACCGGAGAGCGCGCGCGAAGCGGACGTCGTCGAAGACGCGGCAGGACTGCTCGGCGTGCGCGCGCACCGGGTCCAGGTCGTCGTGGAGCCCGGAGGGAACCTCGAGGCGCGCGCCAGGGACGCGCGCTACGCCGCACTCGAATTGGTGCGAGCCGAGGTCGGCGCAACGGCGGTGCTGGTGGCCCACACCGCCGACGATCAGGCCGAGACGGTGCTCCTCAACCTGCTGCGCGGGAGTGGATCGAGCGGTCTCGCCGGGATGCCCGCCCGGCGCGAGCACCTGGTCCGGCCGTTGCTCGGGGTGCGCCGCTCGGACGCCCGGGCGTTGTGCGCGCAGCACGGGCTCGTGCCGGTGGACGACCCTTCCAATCGCGATCTCGTGCACCGGCGGAACTGGGTCCGCCTCGAGGCGCTGCCCGCGCTGTCGGACGGCGCCCGCCGCGACCTCGTCCCCGTCCTCGCCCGCCAAGCGGCGGTGCTGCGGGCCGAAGCGGACCTGCTCGACGAGCTCGGTGACGCGTTGCTGGCCGAAGCCGGAGGAAGTGAGCCGGATGCTCGGGTGATCACGGCCGCCCACCCCGCGCTGGCGCGCCGGGCGGTGCGCCGCTGGCTCGGTTCGCCGCCACCGTCGCTGGCCGAGGTCGAACGGGTCCTCGAGGTCGCCCGGTGCGAGCGGCGGGCCGCGCAGCTCTCGGGGGGCCGGCGCGTGTGGCGCAGGGCCGGCCACCTCCACCAGGAAGTACCGTGGCGCCCGTGACCGACCCGTTGGGCGCAGTGGTGGTGCCCGCCGAGGAGCTCCAGGAGCGCATCCTCGGGCTGGGCAAGGAGATCACCGCCGACTACGCGGACCGTCCACCGCTGCTCGTCGGTGTGCTCAAGGGCGCGTTCATGTTCATGAGCGATCTGTCCCGGGCGATCGACCTGCCGGTCGAGTTCGACTTCATGGCGGTGTCGTCGTACGGATCGGCGACACGGTCGAGTGGGGTCGTCCGCATCATCAAGGATCTCGACCTCGACCTGACCAATCGTCACGTGCTGATCGTCGAGGACATCGTCGACTCCGGCCTCACGCTCGCGTACCTCCGGCGCCTCCTCGCCGCCCGCCAGCCGGCGTCGCTGGAGATCTGCGCGCTGCTCGTGAAGGACGGTCTGCAGAAGTCGGATCTCGACATCCGGTACGTCGGTTTCCGCCTCCCGCCGACGTTCGTGGTGGGGTACGGGCTCGACGTGGACGAGCGCTACCGCAACCTCTCCGACGTGGTCGAGTACACCGGACCGGAGCGCTAGCCACTCGCATTGGGGCTGGCTCGGCCCACCCCGATAGCCTGAACCTCCGGCCTTCCGGGCCGTTCGGAACTGTGACCAAACCCCGTCGCCTCCTCATCTTCGGCGTCGCGCTCGCCGTGATCGCCGTCTTCGTCGTGGCTCGCGTCATCGGCCAGGACTCCGGTCGGCGCACCGTGGACCTCGTGACGTTCGAGCACCGGCTCGCGGAGGGCCGGGTCCGCAGCGTCACGCTGCTCGACCAGGACCACGTCGTCGAGAGCACGCTCACCGACGGGACCAAGATCCGGACCCGTTTCCCCGAGCGCTACACCGACGAGATCACCACCCAGATCCGCGCCGCGAAGGTGCAGGACTTCCGGGTGGACGGCCAGGCGGAGAACCCCTGGCTCGCGCTGCTCGTCAGCCTGTTGCCGTTCGTGCTCATCCTCGGTGTCGTCTTCTGGTTCGTCAGCCAGGCGCAGGGTGGTGGCCGCGGCATCCTGGGCTTCGGCCGATCGCGCGCGAAGCCGGTCGGCAAGGACCAGCCGAACGTGACCTTCGCGGACGTGGCCGGGCTCGACGAGGCGGTCGAGGAGCTCGGCGAGATCAAGGACTTCCTGGCCGCGCCCGCTCGCTTCGAGGACCTCGGAGCGAAGATCCCGAAGGGCGTGCTGCTGTTCGGGCCCCCGGGCACCGGCAAGACGCTGCTGGCGAAGGCCGTGGCCGGCGAAGCGGGCGTTCCGTTCTTCTCGATCAGCGGCTCGGACTTCGTCGAGATGTTCGTCGGGGTCGGTGCCTCACGGGTCCGCGACCTGTTCTCCAAGGCGAAGGAGGCGGCGCCGGCGATCGTCTTCGTGGACGAGATCGACGCGGTCGGTCGCCATCGCGGTGCCGGGGTTGGCGGTGGTCACGACGAACGGGAGCAGACGCTGAACCAGCTGCTCGTCGAGATGGACGGCTTCGACGCCACGACCGGCGTGATCCTGCTCGCGTCGACGAACCGTCCTGACATCCTCGACCCCGCCTTGCTCCGTCCGGGCCGCTTCGACCGTCAGATCGTGGTGGACCGCCCCGATCTCGAGGGACGCAAGGCGATTCTCGCGGTGCACGCCCGCGGCAAGCCGCTCGCCGACGGCGTGGACCTGTCGGTGATCGCGCGGCGCACGCCCGGGTTCACCGGCGCGGACCTGGCGAACCTCGTGAACGAGGCCGCGTTGCTCGCCGGTCGGCGAGGTCTCGACCAGATCGGCGTGCATCAGCTCGAAGAGGCGATCGACCGCGTGATGGCCGGTCCCGAGCGTCGTAGCCGGTTGATCTCGGACGTCGAGAAGCGCGTCATCGCGTATCACGAAGGTGGTCACGCGCTCGTGAGTCACGCGTTGCCGCACACCGACCCGGTGCACAAGGTCTCGATCATCCCGCGCGGTCGGGCGCTCGGTTACACGCTCACCTTGCCGACCGAGGATCGTTTCCTGGTGCGGCGCAGCGAGCTCGTGGACGAGCTCGCGATGCTGCTCGGCGGCCGGTCGGCGGAGGAGCTGATCTTCGCCGACCCCACGACCGGGGCCCAGAACGACATCGACCGGGCCACCACCATCGCCCGCCAGATGGTCACCGAGTTCGGGATGAGCGACGAGCTCGGACCCATGCGGTTCGGCCAGCCCCAGGGTGAGGTCTTCCTCGGTCGCGACTTCAGCTCGACGCCGGACTACTCCCAGGAGATAGCCGCCCGCATCGACGCGGAGGTCCGCGGGCTGCTCGACGCCGCGCACCTCAACGCGGTCGCGATCGTCTCCGAGAACCGGCATATCCTCGACCGTTTGGCCCGCGCGCTGATCGAGCACGAGACGCTCGATGCCGACCAGGTCCGCGAGCTGCTCCGCGACGTGGAACCGTGGACCCGGTCCGTCGAGCCGGGCGGCGGCCGGCCGAGCGCGGTCGCCACCAGTGATCACGGCGCGTCGGGATATGCACCGCCAGGGCACGGATCGCCGAGCCATGGCTCGCCAGGAAGGAACAACCCATGACGGAGCCCAATCCCCTGCAGGCCGTGCCGAGAGTCGGAGCGAAACCCCCGGTCGACAAGTCGCGCATCGAGCGAGCCGTGCGCGAGATCCTCGAAGCGATCGGCGAGGATCCCGAACGCGACGGTCTGCAGCGCACGCCGGCGCGCGTCGCGTCGATGTACGAAGAGATCTTCTCCGGCCTGCACGAGGACCCGAGCCAGCACCTCACGGTCACCTTCGAGGCGCATCACGACGAGATGGTGATGGTGCGCGACATCCCGCTCTTCAGCGCCTGTGAGCACCACCTCACCCCGTTCCACGGGATGGCGCACGTCGCGTACATCCCAGGTGACGACGGACGCATCACCGGACTGTCGAAGATCGCGCGGCTGGTGGAAGGGTTCGCCCGCCGGCCCCAGGTGCAGGAGCGCCTCACCACCCAGATCGCCGACGCGCTGCTGGAGCAGCTCAAGCCCAAGGGCGTCTTCGTGCTCATCCAGTGCGAGCACCTGTGCATGTCGATGCGGGGCGTGAAGAAGGCGGGAACACTGACCGTGACGTCTGCGGTGCGGGGACTGTTCAAGGACAACCCCGCTACCCGGGCCGAGGCGTTGAGCCTCATCGGGCATCCCGGAAATCGGCTGTAACGGGCCTCGGGCGAGCGCTTCCCCCTGTACGCTGCGTCACCTGATGTTCGAGTGGGGGGCGGTTGCGGGACGGGTCATGGGGGTGGTCAACGTGACCCCCGATTCGTTCTCCGACGGCGGTCAATTTCTCGCTCCGGACGCCGCAATCGCCCATGGTCTGGCACTGGCCGACGGCGGTGCGGCGGTCCTCGACGTCGGTGGTGAGTCCACCCGGCCCGGTGCCGCGCCCGTCTCGGCTGCGGACGAGCTGGAGCGCGTGCTACCCGTCGTGCGCGCGCTGGCGGCGGACGCGCGGGTGCCCGTGAGCATCGACACCACGAAGGCCTCAGTCGCCGCCGCGGCGCTCGAAGCCGGGGCGTCGATCGTGAATGACGTGTCGGCCGGTCGCAAGGATCCGGACGTGCTGCGGGTGGTCGCGGACGCCGGGGCCGGGTACATCGCGATGCACATGCTCGGCGAGCCGCGCACGATGCAGCACGAACCCCGGTACGACGATGTACTGGGTGAGGTAGGTGCCTTTCTGGTCGAGCGGCTCGACGCGGCCGCCGCGGCCGGCATCGACCGTGGGGCGTTGATGGCCGATCCGGGGATCGGATTCGGCAAGGGCATGAAGCACAACCTCACGCTCCTCGCCGAGCTGGCGACCTTGATCGACCGGGTCGGGACTCCGGTCCTGGTCGGGACGTCGCGCAAGACCTTCATCGGGCGGCTGCTCGGGGTCGAGGACCCCGCGGCGCGAGACGACGGCACGCTCGCCACGGTGGTCTGGGCGCTCGATCAGGGCGCCCGGATGGTCCGGGTCCACGACGTCCGCAGCGCGGTCCGCGCCGCTGCGCTGCTCGACGTCCTCGAAACCGCTGCGGCATGAGGAGATTCGCATGACGACGTTGCGGGGGCGCTGGGCGCAAGGGCTCGAGCCGCGCTTCTTCTGTTGGATCATCCAGGACCGGCTGGCGGCATCCGAGCGCCCCGGCGGGTTCGCCCGGAGCCACCGGAAGATCCGGCGCCAGGAGGAGCTGATCTGGCTCGGCCAGCACGGCTTCACCCGGGTGATCTCGATGCTCGACTCGCCGCACAACCTCCACGCCTACGACGAGGCGGGCATCGCGTACGAGCACGTCCCGCTCGGCCGGCACGACGAGATGGGCGAGCGGCTCGGGCTGATCTACGAGTGCATCTCGCGCCGGCTCGACGTCCCGACCGAGCGCGTGCTGATCCACAACGAAGAGTTCGGGGACCGGCTGCTCGGGGTCCTGTGCGGCTACCTGCTCTACGCGGGTCTCGTCGACGAGGGTCCGCACTCGATCGTCGCAGGCGAGCGGCTCACGGGCCGCCAGCTCGGCGCGCAAGGCCGTGAGATCGTCGCGACCACGGTCAACGAGCACATCGTGCGCAACCGTGTGGCCCGCTCGGACTCCTGAGCCATGGGCAAGATCCTGATCTCCGGCCTGCGCGAGCTCGGCGTGCACGGGGTGCTGCCCGAGGAGCAGAGCCGGCCCCAGCCGTTCGAGGTGGACGTCGAGCTCGAGGTCGACCTCGCGGTCGCCGGTCAGAGCGACAACCTCGACGACACCGTGGACTACTCGGCCGTCTCGGAAGCGGTGAGCCGGGTGGTCAAGAACGAGCGCTACCAGCTGCTGGAGCGCTTGGCGACGCGGATCGGCGAGGTTTGCCGGGTCGACGACCGGGTGAGCGCGGTCACCGTGACCGTGCGCAAGCTGCATCCTCCGGTGCGGGCCATGCTCGACCACGTCGCGGTGTGCGTCACGGTGTGACCCGGGCGTATCTCGGCCTCGGGTCCAACCTCGGCGACCGCGCCGCGCACATGCAGCTGGCGGTGGACGCGTTGGCCGCGACGCCCGAGATTCGTGTCGTGTCCGTGTCGCGGGTCTACGAGACCACCCCGGTGGGCGGCCCGGAGCAGGAGGACTATCTCAACGCGGTCGTGGCCATCGAGACCGAGCTCACCCCCCGCGAGCTCCTCGCGATCGCGCATCAGATCGAGCAGCTTGCCGATCGCGTGCGCACCGTCCGGTGGGGACCGCGCACGCTCGACGTGGACGTCCTGCTCGTCGGTGACGAGCGCGTCGACGAGCCGGATCTGCAGGTTCCCCATCCGCGTCTCTTCGAGCGGGCGTTCGTGCTCGCGCCCCTTCGTGACGTGGCACCGGATCGCGTCCCGGAGCCGGCTGGCAGCTGGGAGGGCATTCGCGACGGCGGAGTAGAGTTGCGGCTCCCTTGATGCAGTCCGGACCATCTGGCCGGAACCGCGAGGAAGGGCGAGGCTCGTGAACGGTGGGGAAGAGATGGGTGCGCTCGCCCTCGTAGGCCCCGGCCGCGCGGGGACCACGATCGCGGCCGCGCTGGCCGCCGGTGGCTGGCAGGTCGTCGCTGTCAGTGGCTCAGGACCGGGATCCGAGTCGTTGGCGGCCGCGGCCGCGCGCTTCGGTGCGCCGATCGTCGCGGTCGAAGACGCGGCGCGGGACGCCGATCTCGTCCTGATCGCGACTCCCGATGCCGCGATCGAATCCGTTGCCGCCCGGATCGCGCCGATGGTGCGACCCGAGGCCCTCGTCATCCACCTCTCGGGCGCGCGCGGGCTCGAGGTGCTTGCCGCGGTGCCGTCGCGCGTCGGCGCGCTGCACCCGCTGCAGACTCTCCCGACGGTAGACGCCGGGTTGGCCCGCCTCCCGGGATCGTGGTGCGCGATCGCCGGGGATCCGCAGGTCGAGGTGCTGGCGGATCAGCTCCAGCTCCGACCCGTCGTCGTGAGCGACGCGGATCGGGCGCGCTACCACGTGGCGGCGTGCATCGCATCGAACCATCTCGTCGCGCTGCTCGGCCAGGTCGAGCGCGTCTCGCCGGTGCCGCTCGTTGCGTTGTTGCCGCTGGTCGAGGCAAGTGTCGACAACGTCGCTGAGCTGGGTGCCGAGGCCGCACTCACGGGCCCCGTCTCGCGGGGCGACGTCGAGACGGTGCGCGCCCACCTCGACGCGCTCCCGGCCGACGAGCGCGGTCTCTACCGAGCCCTCGCCCGCGCGGCCTACGAGTTGGCCGGGCGGGGCGCGGGCGCCGACGATGCCGAGCTCGCCGGTCTGCTGCGGTGATCACGATCTCCGAGGTCGAGGAGCTCCGCCGGCACTGCGACCAGGCGCGGGCGAGCGGCCGCACGGTCGGGTTGGTGCCGACGATGGGCTACTTCCACGCCGGTCATCGATCGCTCATGCGTTCAGCACGGGAGGCCACGGGCCTCGTCGTGGTGACGCTCTTCGTCAATCCGACCCAGTTCGGGCCGAACGAAGATCTCTCTGCATACCCACGTGACCTCGAGCGCGACGCCGAGACCGCGCGCTCGGAGAACGTCGATGTGCTCTTCGTGCCGACGGCCGCCGAGATGTATCCGGAGGGCCCGCCGCTGACCCAGGTGCATGTCGCCCGGCTCACCGACGGACTCTGTGGGGCGAGCCGTCCGGTGCACTTCGATGGCGTGACCACCATCGTGACCAAGCTGTTCTCGATCGTCGGCAGCTGCACCGCGTTCTTCGGTAGGAAGGACTACCAGCAGCTCGCGGTCATCCAGCAGATGACACGCGATCTGAACTTGCCGGTGGACGTACGCGGCTGTCCGCTGGTGCGCGAGACGGACGGCGTCGCAATGTCGAGCCGGAACGCGTACCTGGATCCCGACGAACGCCACGCCGCGCGGGTCTTGTCGCAATCGTTGCGGTCGGCGGCCGAGGCGGCGATCGCGGGGGAGCGGGACGTCGCGGCGCTGGAACGGATGGTGCGCGAGCAGGTGGGCTGCGAGCCGTTGGTGGCACTCGAGTACGCGGAGGGGCGCGATGCCCGCACACTCGAGCCGAGCCCTGAGCTGGCCGGGTCCGTTGTGCTCGCGGTGGCCGCCACGGTCGGCCGGGCCCGGCTCATCGACAACGTGGCCCTGACCGTCAACGGCTCTGCCGTCGAAGTGGACCTCGGTGTGCTGACGGGTGGGCAAGGCACCCCTGTGGTTCCGTAACCTCTCGCCATGGCCGACCTTCTCGTTCTGGGCAGTGGCATCGCCGGGCTCTCCGCGGCGATCCACGGCGCGCGCCGCGGACTGTCGGTCGTCGTCATGACGAAGGGCGAGCTCGCATGGTCCGCGACCCGCTACGCGCAGGGTGGTGTCGCCGCCGCGCTCGAAGAGCCGGACTCGGCCGAGCTGCACTTGTCCGACACTCTTGCGGCGGGTGCCGGTCTCTGCGATCCGGACGCGGTGCGGGTGCTCGTCACCGAAGGGCCGGATCGCGTGCGCGAGCTCATGTTGCTCGGCGCGGTGTTCGACCGCACCGGCGACGGCGCGGCCGCGTCGCTCGCGCTCGCCCGCGAAGGCGGGCACTCGGTGCCGCGGGTCGTGCACGCAGGCGGTGACGCGACGGGCGCCGAGATCGAACGGGCGTTGGTGGCTGCGGTTCACGCCCTGGACGGGGTGCAGGTGCGCGAGCGCTGCTTTGCGGTTGATCTGATCGTCGAGCACGGCCGCTGTGTCGGCGCGCGCTCGCTGAGTGCCGGCGGCGAGCACCAAGAGATCCGCTCGAGGCACACGATGATCGCCACCGGTGGCGCCGGACAGCTGTTCGCGGTGACCACCAACCCGCCCGTCTCGACCGGCGACGGGGTCGCCCTCGCGATGCGAGCCGGCGCCGCGGTGGCCGACGTCGAGTTCATGCAGTTCCATCCGACCGCGCTGCATCACCCGTCCATGCCCCGGCCCTTGCTCTCCGAAGCCCTCCGCGGCGAGGGAGCGGTGTTGCGGGACGAGCACGGAGCCACCTTCATGGCGGACGAGCACCCGTTGGCGGACCTCGCGCCGCGTGACGTCGTGGCGCGAGCCATCACCCGGCGCATTGTGAGCCGGGGCCTGGACCACCTCTGGCTCGACGCGACGGCCATCCACGACTTCCCCGTGCGGTTCCCGACGATCTGGCAATCGGCCCGCGCCGTGGGCCTCGACCCGACGCGCGACTGGCTCCCGGTTGCGCCTGCCGCGCATTACCTCTGTGGTGGCGTGAGCGCGGACCTGGACGGGGCGACCACGCTCCCCGGGCTGTGGGCGTGTGGCGAGGCGGCGTGCTCCGGGGTGCATGGTGCGAACCGGCTCGCCTCGAACTCCTTGCTCGACGGTCTCGTCTTCGCGCCGCGCGTCGTCGATGCGATCGTGGACGGCAAGGACGGATGCGACCCGACCGGTGTGTTGCGGTCCGGCGCGATCCCGAGCGCCCTCCCGTCGCCGCGTTCGAACGGATCACCGGCGATCTCCCTGGACGAGCTGCAGCGCGTCATGACCGCGGGAGCCGGCGTGCTCCGGGACCGGTCCAGCCTGGAGCAGGTGCTCGACGTTCTCCCGGTGGCCGATCCCGCCGTCGAGCTGCTGCCGGCCGACGCGGCCGGCTACGAGCTGCGCAACCTCGTCACCGTCGGCTGGGCGTTGGCCACCGCAGCGCTCGCGCGTGAGGAGTCGCGTGGGACGCACACCCGGCTCGACTTCCCGGAACGGTCGAGTGCCTTCCTGGGCCGGTTCTTCGCGACCGGCGATTCCGCGACGTTCCTTCCCCTGCCTGCGGACGTCCGCGAGCCGAGCGCGTGATCCGCGACCTCGATCCGCCGCACCACCTCGTGCGGGAGGTCGTCGAACGGGCGCTCGCCGAGGACCTCGGTCTGCTCGGCGACCTCACGTCCATCGCAGTGATCGACGACGAGGCGACCGGGACCGCTACGTTCGTCGCCCGGGCGGAGGGCGTCCTTGCGGGCACTGCGGCCGCGACCGAGACGTTCTTCCAGCTCGACCCGACCGTGCGCGTCGAATGGCAGGCCGTCGACGGCGACGAGATTCGCGAGGACCAGGCGCTCGGCACCGTCTCCGGACCCTTGCGCGCCATCCTCGGTGGCGAGCGCACTGCGCTGAACCTGCTGCAGCACTGCAGCGGGATCGCGACGCTCACGCGCCGGTTCGTGCGTGGCGCGCACGGCAAGTCCCGGATCCGCGACACCCGCAAGACGCTGCCGGGGCTCCGCGGGCTCGAGAAGGCGGCGGTGCGAGCGGGCGGCGGGTTCAACCATCGCGAGAGCATGTCGGATGCCGTCCTCATCAAGGACAACCACCTGCTGCACGTCGGGCTGCGCCAGGCCGTGGACCGGGCGCGGGCCCGCTGGCCGGGCCGGGTCGTGGAGGTCGAGTGCGACACGCTCGAACAGGTCGCGGAGGCAGTCGAGGCTCGCCCCGACCTCATCCTCTTGGACAACATGTCTCCGGAGCAGGCTCGTGCCGCGATGGAAGTGGTCGACGGCCTGATCCCGCTCGAAGCGTCGGGTCGCATCGGGCTGGAGACGGTGGGATCGTACGCACATACGGGCATCGAGTACATCGCCGTCGGTGCGATCACGCACTCGGCCCCCGCGTTGGACATCGCTCTGGATCTCGGCTGACGGACAGGGAACATGCTGCTCGCGATCGACACCGGCAACACCCAGACCGTCATCGGATTGTTCGATGGCACCGAGCTCGCGGACCATTGGCGCATCGCGACGGTTGCGTCGCGCACGTCAGACGAGCTCGCGCTCATGATCCAGCAGTTCCTCGGCTTCCACGGCTTCTCGTTCGACGCGCAGGTCACCGGGGTGGCGATCGCGTCCGGCGTGCCGAGTGTGACCGCGGCGTTGCGCGAGATGACGACGCGCTACTTCGGCTTCGATGCGCTCGTGCTCGAGCCCGGGGTGCGGACGGGAATGCCGATCCTCTACGACAACCCGAAAGAGGTCGGTGCGGACCGCATTGCGAACGCCGTCGCGGCCTACGACGACTACGGTGGCCCGACGATCGTGGTGGACTTCGGTACCGCGAACACGATCGAAGCCATCAGCGCAAAGGGTGAATACCTTGGCGGCGCCATCTTCCCCGGCATCGAGATCTCGATGGACGCGCTCTTCGGGCGCGCCGCGGCGCTTCGGCGCGTCGAGCTCGTGCCCCCGAAGAACGTCATCGGCAAGACGACGGTCGAGTCGATCCAGTCGGGGTCGGTGTACGGCTTCAGCGGCCAGGTGGACGCGATCGTGGACCGGTTCGAGGACGAGCTCGGCGAATGCACGGTGATCGCCACCGGCGGCCTGGCCGAGCTGATCCTCCCGTACTCCCGGACGATCCAGCACCACGAGCCGTGGCTCACGCTGCGCGGGTTGCGGATCGTCTTCGAGCGGAACCGCGCATGACGCCGCCTCGCCACGACGAGGAGTTCGAGCGGAGGTTCGCCAAGATCGAGAAGGTCCGGGCGGCCGGGCTCGATCCCTATCCGGTCCGCTTCGACCGCGACCGCACGATCGCCGAGCTGCGCGACGCGTTCGCCGGCTTGGGCCCGGGCGAGGAGACGGACGTCTCGGTGACGGTCGCGGGCCGGCTGCTGCTGATCCGCAGACAGGGCAAGCTGACGTTCGGCACGCTGCGGGACGGAACCGGCGCCGTGCAGCTCTTCGTCTCGCAACAGGTCGTCGGCCCGGAAGGTCAGGCCGAGTTCGACGACCTGGACATCGGCGACTGGGTCGGAGTCGAAGGAACGGTGATGACGACCCGTAAGGGTGAGCTCAGCGTGAAGGTGCGGGAGCACACGCTCTTGTCCAAGGCGTTGCGGCCGTTGCCGAAGTGGCACGGGCTCTCCGACGTGGACACCCGCTACCGCCAGCGGTACGCAGACCTCATCGTCAACGAGCACGCGCGGCGCGTCTTCGAGATCCGTTTCCGCGCGCTCAACGCGATTCGCGAGTTTCTGGCTGCTCGCGGGTACGTCGAGGTCGAGGGGCCGGTCCTCCACGAGCAGGCCGGCGGCGCTACCGCGCGGCCGTTCTTCACCCACCACAACACGTTGGATCTCGAGCTCGTGCTGCGCATCGCGCTCGAGCTGCACCTCAAGCGACTGATCGTGGGCGGGTTCGAGAAGGTGTTCGAGATCGGGCGGGTCTTCCGCAACGAGGGTTTGTCGACGCGGCACAATCCCGAGTTCACGATGCTCGAGCTCTACGAGGCGTTCGTGGACTACACGGACATCATGGTGCTCACCGAGGAGATGGTGGCCCACGCGGCGCGCGAGGCGATCGGGACCACGACGGTCACCTTCGACGGCGAGCCACTGGAGCTGGCGCCGCCGTGGCGACGCGTCACGATGCGCGAGGCGATCCGGGAGCATGCAGAGGTCGACATGCACCCCGCGATGCCGGTCGCGGAGGCCGAAGCGGTCGCGGACCGGTTCGACGTGCCGCGCGAGAAGGGCTGGGGCGCGGGAAAGCTCATGCTCGAGGTCTACGAGAAGACGACTGAGCATCGCCTGCGCGGCCCGGTCTTCGTCATCGACTATCCGCGCGAAGTCTCACCCCTCGCGCGCGAGCACCGTGACGATCCCGCGCTCGTCGAGCGGTTCGAGGTCATCGTCGGTGGGCGGGAGCTCGCGAACGCGTTCAGCGAGCTGAACGACCCGGTAGACCAGCGGCGCCGCTTCGAAGCGCAGGCGCGGCTGAAGGCCCTCGGCGACACGGAGGCCAACGACGTCGACGAGGACTATCTGCGGGCGATGGAGTACGGGATGCCGCCGACCGGGGGTCTCGGGCTCGGCATCGACCGGCTGATCATGCTCCTCGCCGAAGTCTCTAGCATTCGTGAGGTGATCCTCTTCCCGCTGCTGCGTCCGGAACGAGACGACGACGAAGCGCGGGACCAGGAGCTGCTGGACCGGGATGCCCCCGACGAGGACCCGGCCTGATGCGCGTCCTCGTCACCGGGATGGGCGGTGAGCTCGGCACCCGGGTGGCCCAGCTGCTCGAGGAACGTACCGAGGTACGGGAGATCCTGGGGGTGGACTTCGTCCCGCCGCGCCGTCGGCTGCGGCGCAGCGAGTTCCGCCGGGTGGATCCGCGAGACCGGGAGAAGCTCACGGACATCGTCACCGACTTCGCGCCGACGGCCGTCGCGCACTTTGGTGTCTACGAGCCCGCGTCCCGCGTCGCGCCGCGCTTGGCGGCCGAGTACACGCAGGCCTGCACGGTGGCCGCGCTGGGGGCGGCGGCGCGCACCGGCCGGCTCGAACGGGTCGCGTTGCGCAGCGGGCTCGTGGTCTACGGCCGCGGTCGCGGCCGGCCAGGAGTGCCCGACGAGAGCGCGCCGGTCGCTCCCACCACTCCCTACGGGCGGACGTGTCTCGAGGTCGAGGCACTGGCGGTGGACCTCGGCCGCCGCCACGGGTTCCCGGTCGCCGCGCTCCGCATGGCGCCGGAAGCCGGCTCGCACGTCCCCGCGCCGCTCGGGCGCGTGCTGCGGTTGCCGGTCGTCCCGGTCCCCGCGCTCGCCGATCCGGCGTTCCAGCTGCTGCACCAGGAAGACGCGGCACGCTCGATGGTGTCGGCGTTGATGCTCGGCGCGGATGGTCCGTTCAACGTCGTCGGGCCGGGCGCCGCGAGCGTGTGGCAAGCGGTGCGGCTCGGCGGGCGGATCCCGTGGCCGGTGTTCGGCCCGGGTTGGCGGGTCGCGCGGCGTGCGGTCGAGTTCGCGGGCGCGCCGATGCCGCCGCAAATCGCCGAGCTCATGACGAAGGGTCGGACCGCGGACGGGTCGAAGGCTGTTGAGCAGCTCGGGTTGAGCTCGATGCGACCCACCCAAGAGGTGTGCACCGAGCTGTTCGAGTGGGCGATGGTCACTCCGTTGCGTCCGGCTCTCCCGCTGGCGGAGGCCCAATGAGCGCAGGCCGGAGCGGGCACGAAGTGCGGAGGCCGGAGCGGCCCCGAGCGGCGGAGCGGGAAGTACGAGCATGAGCGAGACCGCGAACGTGACACCGCTACCCGTCTACGGCATCGACACGGACCGCACCCAGACCACCGACTTGATCACGGTGGCACGGCGCCGGTTCGAGGGGCGCTACCCCGTCGATCCCTTCGGCGCGGATCCGCAGCTGCAAGATCTGCTCGCGCCGTTCGTGACCGCGACCGTGCACGTGAACGTCTCGTATCCCGAACGGCTACCGGACTCGGGCCCGGCGGTGCTGGTCTCGAACCAGGGCCTCGGGGTGATCGAGCCCGCGGCCCTCTCCGTCGCCCTGCGCCAGGAGGCGGGCCGGCGGCTCCGGGTCATCGGCGCGCCGGACGTTCCCGTCCTCGGTGACCTCATGCGCAAGCTCGGCGCGGTGATGTCGTATGCCGGCGACCTGGCGGCACTGCTGCGCGCGGACCACGTAGCGGCACTGCCGCTCGGCCCGACCTGGCTGCGGACCGGAACCGGCACGCCGCCGATCCAGCTCCTGGTCGCCGCGCTGGGCTACCCGGTGATCCCGGTGGCGGTGCGGCCCGGGGGACCGTTCGGGCTGCCGATCCGACCGTGGCGGGTCGTGGTCGGCGAGCCCCTTCCCGTGCGGGCGATTCGCGGCTCGGGTGACCCTTTGGCGGCGGCCGAACTGGCCGAAGCCGCCCGCGACAGTGTGCTTCGCCTCCTCGACGGCGCCGCCTAGCCACAACGTCTGAACCGGCGGTGTTCACCAAATGGTGACAAATCGCGGTCTAAGGTGGGGTTCGCGTCCGCGAGCACCCCGCTCGCGGCAGTACGGGGGCGTGAGGGGGCGTTGTGTCGGAGGTCGTCGTCGAGGACGGCGTCACGATTCACTACGACGTCTTCGGCAAGCGCGACGGGCCGCCCTTGCTCCTCGTCCAGGGACTCGGCACGGACGCCCGCGGGTGGGCCCTCCAACGCTTGGCCTTCGGGCGCCGTTACCGCTGTTACGCCCTGGACAACCGCGGCACCGGGCGCAGCGACCGGCCCGACGGTCCCTACTCACTCGACCGCATGGCACTCGACGCGCTGGCCGTGCTCGACGCCGAAGGAGTGGAACGGGCCCACGTCGTCGGCGCCTCGATGGGCGGCGTCATCGCGCAGATCATCGGCGTGCTCCACCCCACCCGCACCCGCTCGCTCGTCCTCGCCTGCACCGCCTGCCGCCACCACGAGTGGCGGCGCGAGCTCCTGCAGGAGTGGGCCGACGCGGTGGACGAGGGCGGGATGGCCGCTCTCGGTGACGAAGCGCTCGAGTGGCTCATCGGTCCGCGGTTGCGGAAGCGGTTCGGGATCTGGCTGAACCTGCTGGCCCGGATCCTCCTGCAGTCACCGCCCGAGCCGTTCATCGCGCAGGTCGGCGCGATCCTCGATGCCACCGACGAGCTGCGGCTCGAGCTCTCGTCCGTGCGTGTCCCCACACTCGTCGTCACCGGCTCCCAGGACTCGCTCACCCCGGTCGGCGACGCCGAGGAGCTGGTCGAGCTGATCCCGCACGCGCGCCTCGAGGTGATCAGTGGCGCCGCGCACGGCCTGATGGTCGAGGCGCCGAACGGCTTCAACGACACCGTGCTGCGCTTCCTCGCCGAGGTCGACGGCTTTGACGCCGCGATCGACGAGCCCCGCGCCGCAGAATCCGCCTGACCCCGCACCTGCTGGTTTCGGTGTCGATTCGACACACTCCGGCGGGTCCAAACACCACCGAAACGGGCGTGCCGAATCCGCTCAGGAGTCGCGGGCGACGAGGTCTTCGACGAGCCGGTGCATCCCACCTGTGACGTCGGGGTCCAGGCCCACGGTGGCGGCGAGGACCTTCTCGGCGCGGGCGGCCTGGTCTCGGGCCGCGTCGAGCGCGGCGTCGATCGCCCCGTCGGACGCGGCGAGCCGTCGCGCCTCCTCGACCTGCTCGTCGTCGAGCTTGCGTCCGAGCAGGTCTCGCAACGCCGGGATCCGATCGAGGGCGATGATCACGGGAAGCGTGTAGACGCCCTCCATCAGATCGTTGCCCGCGGGCTTACCGAGCGACGCGTCCGAGCCGGTGACGTCGAGCACGTCATCGACGATCTGGAAGCACACACCGAGGTGCTGCCCGAACTCGGTGAGCGCGTCGAGGGTGGCGCCTTCGACGTCCGCCACCATGCCGCCGATGCGGCACGCGGTGGCGAAGAGCGCGGCGGTCTTGCCGCCGATCGCGGAGAAGTAGATCTCTTCGCTGCGGTCGACGTCGAAGAGATGTTGCAGCTCGAGCACCTGGCCCCGGCACAGCTCACCGATCGTCTCCGCGAGCAACGCCGCGACCGGCGCGCCCAGTGACGCCGCGAGCTCCGACGCGCGTGCCAGGAGATAGTCGCCGGCGAGGATCGCGACGATGTTGCTCCAGCGCGCGTTCACGCTCGGAACCCCGCGTCTCGTCTCCGCCTCGTCGATCACGTCGTCGTGGTAGAGCGACCCGAGATGGACGAGCTCTACGGCCACGGCCCCGGTGATCGTCTCCTCCGAGGCCGGGCCCAGGCCCTGGGCGGCGTACCCGGTGCAGAGCGTGAGGGCCGGGCGCAGGCGCTTGCCGCCGGCCTTCACGAGGTGGGAGGCGATCTCGCCCAGAAATGGGTCGTCCGACCTCACCGCAGCGGCGAGAGCCTGCTCGACCCGCTCGAGATCGGCCGCCAGGGGCTCGAGCCCCAGCGCTCCAAGCGGCTGCATTTGCGCAGGGTACGGCGTCGCGGGAACAAACTCCAAGCCGGAAGCGTCGTTCTTTCCCCGGTGTTCCCCGCCTTCAGGTGGTCCTTGGACCAGCCGATGGGAAGGACGCCGCTGCAGCTGTAGGAACGGCCGCGTCAGGGCGAAACTGGTGTGGCCGATAGAATGACCGGCGAGTCGACGAGAGGCGGATGTCACAGTGTTCGAGCGCTTCACCGACCGGGCCCGACGTGTTGTGGTCTTGGCGCAGGAAGAAGCGCGCCTGCTCAACCACAACTACATCGGCACCGAGCACATCCTGCTCGGTCTGATCCACGAGGGCGAGGGCGTCGCCGCGAAGGCGCTCGAGTCGCTCGGCATCTCGCTCGAGGCCGTGCGCGCCCAGGTGGAAGAGATCATCGGTCACGGCGGCTCCGCGCCGTCGGGCCACATTCCGTTCACTCCCCGCGCGAAGAAGGTCCTCGAGCTCTCACTCCGCGAGGCACTGCAGCTCGGGCACAACTACATCGGCACGGAGCACATCCTGCTGGGGTTGATCCGTGAGGGTGAAGGTGTCGCCGCGCAGGTTCTCGTGAAGCTGGGCGCCGACCTCTCCCGCGTGCGCCAGCAGGTGATCCAGCTGCTGTCCGGCTACGCCGGCGGCAAGGAGGGCGCGACGCAGGGCAGCGGCCCGGGCGAGAGCGCACCCTCCGGTTCGTTGGTGCTCGATCAGTTCGGCCGCAACCTCACCCAGCTCGCGCGCGAGAAGAAGCTCGACCCCGTCATCGGTCGCAGCAAGGAGATCGAGCGCGTGATGCAGGTGCTGTCACGCCGCACCAAGAACAACCCGGTGCTGATCGGCGAGCCCGGCGTCGGCAAGACCGCGATCGTCGAGGGTCTCGCCTCCGACATCGTCGAGGGCGACGTGCCCGAGACCCTCGTCGGCAAGCAGCTCTACACGCTCGACCTCGGCGCTCTGGTGGCGGGCTCCCGCTACCGCGGCGACTTCGAGGAGCGCCTGAAGAAGGTGCTGAAGGAGATCCGCACCCGCGGCGACATCATCCTGTTCATCGACGAGCTGCACACGCTCGTCGGGGCGGGCGCCGCGGAAGGCGCGATCGACGCGGCCAGCATCCTCAAGCCGATGCTTGCCCGCGGCGAGCTCCAGACCATCGGGGCCACGACGCTCGACGAGTACCGCAAGCACCTCGAGAAGGACGCCGCCCTCGAGCGACGGTTCCAGCCGATCAAGGTCGAAGAGCCGTCGGTCCCGCACACGATCGAGATCCTCAAGGGTCTCCGTGAGCGCTACGAGAGCCACCACCGCGTCACGATCACGGACCAGGCGATCGTCGCCGCGGCGAACCTCGCCGACCGCTACATCTCGGACCGTCACCTCCCGGACAAGGCGATCGACCTCATCGACGAAGCGGGCTCGCGCCTGCGCATCCGTCGCATGCAGGCCCCGCCGGACTACCGCGAGCTCGAAGAGCAGATCTCGAGCGTGCGCAAGCGCAAGGAAGAGGCGATCGAGGGCCAGCAGTTCGAGCAGGCCGCGGCTCTGCGCGACGAGGAGAAGGAGCTCCTCGAGCAGCGCGCCGCGAAGGAGACCGAGTGGAAGGCCGAAGGCGTCGACCTCTTCAACGAGGTGAACGAAGAGTCGGTCGCCGAGGTGCTCGCGCTCTGGACCGGCATCCCGGTCTACAAGCTCACCGAAGAGGAGACGGCCAAGCTCCTGCGCATGGAAGACGAGCTGCACAAGCGGATCGTCGGCCAGAACGCGGCGGTCAAGGCCGTGTCGCAGGCGATTCGCCGCACGCGGGCCGGCCTGAAGGACCCGAAGCGTCCCTCGGGCTCGTTCATCTTCCTCGGGCCCTCCGGCGTCGGGAAGACCGAGCTGGCCAAGACGCTCGCCGAGTTCCTGTTCGGCGACGAGAGCTCGCTGATCCAGCTCGACATGTCCGAGTACATGGAGAAGCACACCGTGTCCCGCCTCGTCGGCTCGCCTCCGGGCTACGTCGGCTACGACGAAGGTGGCCAGCTCACCGAGGCCGTGCGGCGCAAGCCGTTCTCCGTCGTGCTCTTCGACGAGATCGAGAAGGCCCACCCCGACGTGTTCAACGCCCTCCTGCAGATCCTGGAGGACGGGCGCCTGACGGACGCACAGGGTCGCACGGTGGACTTCAAGAACTGCGTGATCATCATGACGTCGAACCTCGGCACCGCCGACCTGCGCAAGGCCAACGTCGGCTTCAGCCGGGCGGACGAAGCGGTCACGTACGACAAGATGAAGGAGAAGGTCACCGAAGAGCTCAAGCGGCACTTCCGGCCTGAGTTCCTGAACCGCATCGACGACGTCATCGTCTTCAGCGAGCTGAGCCAGGCCGAGGTCACCGAGATCGTCGACCTGCTCACCAAGCGGGTGCAGACCCAGCTGCAGAGCCAGGGCCTCACCTTGGAGCTCACCCAGGACGCCAAGCTGCTGCTCGCGGCGAAGGGCTACGACCCGACGCTCGGAGCTCGACCGCTGCGCCGGGCGATCCAGCGGATGGTCGAGGACCCGCTCTCCGAGCGGATCCTGTGGAAGGAGTTCCACGCCGGCGAGACGATCGTCGTCGACACCCTCGACGGTGAGATCGTGTTCCGGACGATCGAAGCGATCGAGCCGCCTCCGGTCGAGCTGGCGGGGAGTGGCTCGGAGGGCTGAGCCTTCCCCCAACATCTGAATGAAGCGGCGGGCCTCCGGGTCCGCCGCTTCTTCTTGTGTTGATCGTTGCTTGGCCCGGCGCGTTGGCGTTGTGGCCGAAGCGCCCTCCCCACGTATGAGAGAAGGGGGGCGGGGAGTGGGGCTGACAGACTGCTCGCCGTGCGTCGGACCGGGCTGCTCGTTCTCCTGCTGGTGGTGGTGATGCTGGCGGGGTGTCGTGTCGACGCGTCGGTCACGGTGCACGTGAATGCGAACGGGAGTGGGGTGGTGACCGCTCGGGCGGTGCTCGACGCCGACGCGGTGCAGTCCCTGGAGGAAGGCGGGGCGAAGCTCGAGGGCGCGGTCCGGTTGGGGGACCTGACCGGCGCGGGCTGGAAGACATCGGGATGGAAGCGGTCGAAGGCGGGCGGGGCGACGCTGACGTTGACCAAGGGCTTCGCCAGGGCGGAGGACGCGGGGAACGTCGTCGCGGAGCTCAATGGCGGGGACGGCCCGGTGCGCGGGGTCCAGGTGCGGCGGCACTCGTCGAAGTTCCGGACCGAGTGGTCGTTCGCCGGTGACGCGGACATGAAGGAGCTGAAGACCGGGGTCGGAGGCGACGCCGACCTCCTGGCCAAGCTGGCCGCGGAGAGAGTGGAGGTGACCGCTCTGGATCAGCGACTCGTCGCGCAGACCCGCGACGCGCTTCGCCTCCGGGTGACCGCGGAGCTCCCGAACGCGTCGGCGCGTACGTTCCGGGTGCCGCCGGGAACCACGGTGGTGATGCGGACCAGCTCGAGCGAGACCGCATGGGGCCGGCTGCTGCTCGTCGTCCTCGGGTTCCTCTTCGTGACCGTGGCCGTGGTGCTGGTCGTGATCGGCGCGTCTCGAGGGCGGCGCCAGCGGCGTCAGGCGGCGCGCCGGGTGGTGCGGCCGGCGCCGCGGTCAGTCGGGTTGTTCGACGATTTGCCCGAGTGAGGTCTCGAACCAGGCGGGGAACTCGAGCAGTGACTCGAGGATGATGTCGGCCCCCGCGGCACGCAGCTCGCCGGCGGTGAACGGGCCGCTCGGTACCGCGAGTGCGATGGCATCCGCGAGATGCGCGGCGGCGATGTCCGGCGGTGTGTCGCCCACGTAGGCCACGGCCCGGTGCTCGAGGAGCGACTCGCCCTTCTGGGGTCCGTGGCGCGAGCCCACCACCACATCGGCGACGAGCCCGGTGTGCTCGAGGCAGGCGAGATACCGCTGACCTGGTCGACCATTCTCACGTTTCGGTGTCGATCGAACACGTCCCAGCGTGTCGAGATGACACCGAAACGGGTCGACGTGGCGTCATTAACGCAAAGTGGCCTGCGCGACGGTGCGCCCACCTTCGGCGTGGATGAGCGTTGTCACAGCCACGGTCCGAACGCTGTCCGCCCGGAAACCACTGCCGGTCCCTCCCGGTATGGGAGCTCTTGGGCACCCGCCGGGTACTGCAGGTCTCCGATCGCGAAGAGGCCGGCACTGTTGCCGTCGAGAAGCTCGAGTGTCACCAGGCCGGGTTGAAGGTCGAACCCCGCGATGTCGCGTACGTCCGCGGTCCACGAGGCAGCCTCCATGTCCGTGATCGTCGCGTGGGCGGCTGTTGACCCGCTCAGACCGACACGACCGTCGTATTCCTGCACGCCCGTAGTTCAGCACGCCGACGCGCTGGCAACGGCCCGCGCACTGCGGTCAGGTCGGGGGTGGGGACAACCGGCGGTAGAGGCACTGCCCACCGCCCGACGCGTGGAGCCGGCCGCTCGCGGACCAGACACGCGCGTTCCAGCCGAACAGTCCACCGGTGGAGAGCGGCGCCGTGCCTTCGCACAGCAACCAGTCCTCGCCGGCGGCCGGACGGTGGAACGCGACGTTCAGGTCCAGTGTCGGCGCGATGAACGGCGGCTGCTTCCAGGCGTGGGGTCGGTGAGCCGCCGGCCAGCTCGGCAGGTCGACGAGGATCACGCACCGGGTCGCGTCCACCCACGGGTCGTCGAACGTCGGCGCCGGTGTGAACCGCAGCCATTCCTGCCACCGCGCCGGCCGCGGACCGTCAGGAGGCCAGGGCTCCTCGAACTCGAGGGGTCGTGCTTCGAGGTTCTCCCAGAACGGAAAGGGTGGGGCGGCGTCCTCCGGGACGAGATCGCGAATGTCGGGCAGGCCCTCCGGACCCGGTACCGGCGGCATCGTCGTCTCGTCGTGCTCGAGCCCCTCGCCACCGTTCACGCTCCACACCATCGCATCGAGGACCGGACGGTCCTCCTGGGTGATCTCGACCCGCTGCGCCGTCGCGGCCCGGCCCCGCTTGCGGGTCGTGACCCGGAGCTCGATGCGACCGAACTGCGCGACGCCCAGGTAGTGGCACGAGAACGCCGCGGGGCGAGAGTGCTCGGTCGACTCGCCCGCGGCCCGCAGCGCGCACGCGGCCACGTACCCGCCCATCGGCCCCCAGATCTCCCAGTCGTTGCTCAGCGTCGCCTCGAAGCGGCCCTCGCCGCAGGCGCGGACTGCCGTGTCTTTCTCCAGATCCCCCATGCCCGTAGCCTGCCGTCCGCCGCTGAACGCGACAACCGATTTGAGAGCAGGAGAAGCCATGGACGCACGGCGAGTGGTGACGGGACACGATGCAGACGGCAAGGCGGTGTTCGTCAGTGACGAGCTGGTGGCGCCCGTGACCTTGGCTCTCCTCCCCGGGAGCGAGTTCCACCAGATCTGGGGATCGGACACGACCGCGTCGTTCCCCGACGACGGATCGAGGCCCAGCGCAGTGCAGTACTTCCCGCCCGTCGACGGGTTCCGCTTCGGGTTCTTCACCATCCCGCCCGACGGCGGGGTCGGCGCGCCGGCCGACCTCGACCTCGCCGCGGCACTCGCCGAGTTCGACGAGAAGCTGCCGGGCATGGCGGAGCACCTCGAGCTGGACAACCCGGGCATGCACACGACGGCGACGGTCGACTACGGCGTCGTGGTCTCGGGGGAGGCGACGCTCGAGCTCGACGACGGCGCGAAGACCGTGCTGCGCGTCGGCGACACCTACGTCCAGAACGGGACCCGCCACCGCTGGTCGAACACGGGAGACGTCCCTGCGATCCTCGCCGTCGCGCTGATCGGGGCCCGTCACCGCAACGTGGGCTGAGGCAGGCCCCACCCGGAGCGGGCCGGGACACCGTCCGCATCGATGTCCCAGGGCCGGGTTACTGTGTCGGCATGACACGAACACGCGTTCGCTTCTCGTGCACGGAGTGCGGGGCCCAGGCACCCAAGTGGCTGGGCCGCTGCCCGGAATGCGGCAGCTGGAGCACCCTCGAGGAAGAGGTCGTCGCCGGGTCGGGTGGAGCCACCGCCGCGGTCGGCACCGGCGATCGGCCGGTTCCGCTGGGCGAGGTGGACACCTCGGCGGCCGCTCGGCGCTCCACGGGCATCGAGGAGCTGGACCGGGTTCTCGGCGGGGGTCTCGTGGGCGGCTCGGTCACGTTGCTCGGCGGTGAGCCGGGGATCGGGAAGAGCACCCTGCTGCTCCAGGCGCTCGTGCACATGGCCGAGGCGGGGGCGCGGGCGTTGCTCGTCACGGCGGAGGAGTCGAAGGAGCAGGTGCGCATGCGCGCCGAGCGTCTCGGAGCGATTCACCCCGGCGTGCTCATCGTCGCGGCCACCTCGCTGCCCGAGGTGCTCGCGCACGTGGCCGACGTCAACCCCGATGTGCTCGCGGTCGACTCGATCCAGACCGTGGCCGATCCCGAGGTGCCCGGCGCGCCCGGATCCGTGACCCAGGTGCGGGAGTGCGCGCACCGCCTCGTCCGGCTCGCGAAGGACCAGAACCTGCCGACGCTGCTCGTCGGTCACGTGACCAAGGAGGGTTCGATCGCGGGTCCGCGCGTCCTCGAGCACATCGTGGACACGGTGCTGGCGTTCGAAGGCGACCGTCATCACGCGCTGCGGATGCTGCACGCCCTGAAGCACCGGTTCGGGTCCACCCACGAGCTCGGGCTGTTCGCGATGGAGGAGGCGGGTCTCGTCGACGTGTCGGATCCCTCCAGCCTCTTCCTGGCGGACCGCCGCACCGGCCTCCCCGGCTCGATCGTGACCGCGGTCCTCGAAGGCGCCCGGCCGGTGCTCGTGGAGGTCCAGGCACTCGTCACCCCGACCCGTGCGCCCATGCCCCGGCGCTCGGCTCAGGGCCTCGACCCGAGCCGGCTCACGTTGCTGCTCGCGGTGCTCGAAGCCCGCGGCGGCCAACGGCTGTCCGACGCGGACGTGTACACGAGCGTCGCCGGGGGGATCCGCGTGACCGAGGCCGGAGCGGATCTCGCCGTGGCGATCGCGGTGGCCGGCGCGCGTCGGGGCCGGCCCGTCGCGGCCGATGTCGTCGCCGTGGGTGAGATCGGGCTCGGCGGGGAGATCCGCCAGGCCGCGCAGACGCCGCGGCGGCTGGCGGAGGCGGCCCGCCTCGGGTTCCGGCACGCCATCGTGCCCACGTCGGTGGCGGACACCGCCGACATCGAGCTGGTGCGCGTCGCGACCGTTCGGGAGGCGCTGGCGGCCGCGGGGCTGGACGAGGAGCCCGCGGAGGATGGGTCCGCGGCGAGGATCCGCCAGCCGGGAGTGTCGCTCGCGCTGCTATCGTGACGGCAGTTCTCGTACCCGAGAGCGTTACGCGTTCGGTTTCGTCCGGCAGAGCAGGAGGACCCACGCCCGTGCCGGCACCGCCCCGCTCGGAAGCGATGCTCTCAGCCCTGCGGCTCGTCGCCCCGGGGCGACCGCTGCGAGAGGGCCTCGACCGCATCCTGCAGGCGAAGATGGGTGCGCTCATCGTCGTCGGTGACGGGCCCGACGTCCTCGGTCTGTGCTCCGGTGGCTTTCTCCTCGACGCCGAGTTCACGCCGCAGCGGCTCTCCGAGCTGGCGAAGATGGACGGGGCGATGATCCTGTCGGCGGACTGCACCCGCATCGCCCGGGCCAACGTGCACCTCGTTCCCGATTCGAACATCCCCACGCTCGAGACCGGCACCCGCCACCGCACCGCCGAACGGGTGGCGAAGCAGATCGACGCCCCGGTGATCAGCGTCTCGGAGGAGCTGGCGCTCGTCGCCATCCACCGGCGTGGGGTCAAGCGGACGCTCGAGCCGGTGGTGCGGGTCCTCTCGAGGGCGGACCAGGCGCTCCAGATCCTCGAGCGCTACAAGATGCGCCTCGACGCGGTGAGCGGCTCGCTCTCGGCGCTGGAGGTCGAGGATCTCGTGACGGTGCGCGACGTCGCGACCGGGTTGCAGCGGGCCGAGATGGTGCGGCGGATCGCGGAGGAGATCGAGGAGTACGTCATCGAGCTCGGCTCCGACGGTCGCTTGATCCTGCTCCAGCTCGAGGAGCTCATGGGCGGGGTCGAAGACGACCGGCGCCTCTTCGCCAAGGACTACTTCAGCGGGGCGGGCGACTACGAGCTGCACGACGTGATGAGCGCGTTGGCCGAGCTGGACACCGAGACGCTGCTCGATCTGCGCGAAGTCGCCTCGGTGTTGCACCTTCCGCACGACGCCGGCCTCGACACCGCCCTGCAACCCCGTGGCTACCGGCTGCTGCACAAGATCCCCCGCCTGCCCGAGATCGTGGCCGACCACGTGGTCGAACGGTTCGCGCACCTGCAGAAGATCATGCGCGCCGGGGTGCCGGACCTGGTCGAGGTGGAAGGGGTCGGCGAGGCGCGAGCCCGCGCGATCAAGGACGGTCTCGCCCGCCTGGCCGAGACCTCCATCCTCGAACGCTACGTGTAGGACCGGTACGTTTCGCCCGTGACCGCGCTCACCGAGGGACCGTACGAAGTCGAGGTCGAGCGGATCGTCCTGCGCGGCGAGGGGGGCGAGCCGGTCGACGCGATTCACGCCCGCCCACTCGGCATGCCCACCACCGGCCTCGTGATGCATCCCGACGTCATGGGCATCCGGCCGTTGTTCGACGACCTGGCCCGGCGCCTCGCCACGCATGGGTTCGCGGTCTGCACACCGGAGCCCTTCCCCCACCTCGACGAGCGCGACGCCCTCGACGTGACCGCACGCATGGACCGGGTCAAGGACCTCGAGGACTCCGTGCAGCTCGCGCACCTCGAGAGCGCGGCGGACTGGCTCGTCGTCCATGACGACGTCGCCGAGATGGCGATTCTCGGGTTCTGCATGGGTGGCATGTACGCGCTGAAGGCGGCGGCGACCGGACGGTTCGATCGTGCGGTCGCGTTCTACGGGATGATCCGCGTGCCGGAGGGTTGGCGGGGCCCCGAGCAGCAGGAACCGCTCGAGCTGGTGGGTGACGCGTGCCCCACGCTCGCGATCTTCGGCCGCGAGGACCACTGGACGCCGGCGGCCGACATCGAAGCACTGCGCGACGCCTGGCGCGATCGGCCCGACTGCCAGGTCGTCGTCTACGAAGGTGCCGACCACGGCTTCGTACACGACCCCGAGCGCCCCGGGCACCGAAGCGACGATGCCGCGGATGCATGGTCCCGCGTCTTGCGCTTCCTCGGGGTCCCCGAGGCGGAGGAAGCCCCTCCGGACGACTCGCTCGTCTAGGGACCGGACCTACGGATTCGCGCGGAGCTCCAGCGCGTCGCGATCGAGAATGTGATAGCGGCTACGGCCGGTGACCTCGACCCAGCCGAGCCGGGTGAACATCGCTAGCGCCTTGTTCACCCGTTCGCGTGAAGCACCCACGAGCCCCGCGAGATCCTCCTGCGTCATCGGCAGCCGGAACTCGTCGTCGAGACCGGCGAGCTCGAGCAACCGCTTTGCCGTGCGCGCGGGTACGTCGAGGAACACCGCGTCCGCGAGGGCTTCGTCCGTCGCCCGAAGCCGTTGCGCGAGCAGGCGGACGATGACCCAGAGGAGCTCGGGTCGCGATTGCAGCACCGTGCGGACGTCGGTGTAGGTGAGCGCGACGACCTCGGAGTCGGTGAGCGCGCGGGCGTCAGCCGATCGCGGCTCGTCGTCGAAGAGGCCGAGCTCACCGAACAGACCGCCCGCTTCGAGCACCGCCACCATCGATTCGCGGCCGTCCGACGACCGGGTGGCGATCGCGATCCGCCCGGCGGCCACCACGAACAGCTCGTGCGACTGATCTCCCTGAGAGAAGAGCAGGTCGCCCTTGGAGAGCTTCTGCAGGGTCGTTTTGCTCCTCAGCTCCTCGAGCGCGTCCTCCGGCATCGCGGCGAACAGCTCGGTGGCGTCCAACAGTCGGCGCTCGGGCACCTCGCCACACTAGCGATCTCTGGATTCTCTGCCTCCGGTGAGGTCCGGTACCATGGATGACTTCCCCCGGTGGTGTTCCTGAGGAGAGTTATGCCGTTCGGCGTCGGTGACAAGGTTGTCTATCCCCACCACGGTGCGGCGACGATCGAGAAGAAAGAGAAGAAGGACGTCTTCGGGAAGAAGCAGGACTACCTAGTTCTGCGGCTTGCCTACGGCGATCTCACCCTCATGGTCCCCGCCGACAACGCGGAAGAGATCGGGTTGCGCGACGTCATCAACGACGAAGAGGTCGAAGAGGTCTTCGCGGTGCTGCGCAAGAAGGAAGCGCGGATGCCGACGAACTGGTCGCGACGCTTCAAGAACCACGTGGAGAAGCTGAAGAGCGGCGACATCTACCAGGTTGCAGAGGTCGTGCGGAACCTGACGATCCGTGAGAAGGACAAGGGTCTCTCGGCGGGTGAGAAGCGCATGCTCGGCAAGGCGCGCCAGATCCTCGTGTCGGAGCTCACGTTCGCGCTGAAGATGGACGAGGAGACCGCCGAAGCGAAGCTCGACGAGGTTCTCGGCAAGGGCGATCCGGTGATCGTGGACGACGACGATCCGCCGAAGGCCCCGGTGGCCAAGGCCCCCGCGGCGAAAGCACCGGCGGCCAAGAAGGCTCCGGCGGCCAAGGCCCCCGCCACGAAGGCCCCGGCGAAGGCCGCGAAGGCCACGAAGGCAGCGAAGACCCCGGCGAAAGCCAAGTAGCAGCCCGCAGCACAACCGGTTCAAGCCGGGGAGCCCACCCGCCGATCCTTAGGGTCCGGGAGGAGGCTCCGTGTTCGTCGAGGTCACCCGACTCTTCACTGTCGTGCTGCTCACCGCGGCCGGGTTCATGATCGGCAAGGACCTGGCCCCGGCCAGCGCTTCGCTGTCCGGAATCGGCGGAATGCTGGGTTGCCTCGTCGGCTATCTCACCGGTGGGATCCTCGGCCGGACGCTCGAACGGGCCGTGGGCGTCGTCGAGCGCCGGGTCGAGCGGGTCCCGCTCCCGCAGGTGATCGCCGGGATGGTCGGGGGCGGCATCGGGGCGGGGTTCGGTCTGATGATCGCGGTCCCCCTCGCGCTGACCGTGCGTCCTGTGGCGATCGCGGTCGGCATCGGCGGTCTGCTCGTCTGGTTCACGATGTACATCGGATTCCGTGTCGCGGCGCGCAAGAGCGAAGAGCTGTTCGCGATGGCGGGCCTGTCGACGCGCCCGCTCGTGCGCGCCCGCCCGTACGGCGACACGGACGGGTTCCTCGTCGACTCGTCAGCGGTCATGGACGGCCAGCTCCTCCCACTCTCACGTTCCGGGCTGTTCCGTGACGACCTGCTCGTGCCGCACTTCATCCTCGACGAGCTGCAGGGCATGGCCGACGCGAACGACGAGCGTTCGCGTCGCGCGCGTCGTGGTCTCGAGATCCTCGAGCTGTTGCGTCGCGAGGCACCGAACCGGGTCTTCGTGGTGGACGAAGAGGTGCCCGAGGTCGACGCGGTCGACGCGAAGCTGCTCGCGCTCGCCCGCCGGCTGCAGGTGCGACTGCTCACGAACGACATCAACCTGGCCAAGGTCGCCGAGCTGCAGGGTGTGCCGGCGGTCATTCCTCGCCGCCTGGCCGCAGATCTGATCCCGGGTGTGCTCGCGGGCGAGACGCTGACCGTGGCCCTCACCCGAAAGGGCCGCCACCCCGGCCAGGGCGTCGGCTTCCTGGACGACGGCTCGATGGTGGTGGTCAACGGGGGTGAGGACCTCGTCGGCGCCGGCCCGGTGGCGCTGGTCGTGTCCTCCATCGTCCCCACCGGCGCGGGCCGGATGGTGTTCGCCCGGCCGACCGATCCCCGCGAAGGGAGGCCCGCGGTGGACGTCAGCGAGATGCCCGATGCCCAGAGCAAGGCCGGGAGCACCCCGTCGGGCCAGTATTGACGGGTGCAGACCTGGGCCATCGTCGTCGCCGCCGGGTCCGGCGCGCGCTTCGGCGGGGCCAAGCAGTTTCGGGAAGTCGGTGCGGCGCGCCTGGTCGACCGGGCCGTGCAGGCCGCGACCCGCTGTACTGACGGTGTCGTGGTCGTGTTGCCCGAAGGGGTGACGTGGGACGGTCCACCGGTCGCGGCCGCGGTGGTCGGCGGCGCGACACGCGCCGAGTCGGTCCGGTCCGGTTTGGCGGCAGTTCCCGAGACCGCAGAGATCGTCCTCGTGCACGACGCGGCGCGACCGCTGGCCAGCGACGCGCTGTTCCAAGCGGCGATCGGAGCGGTGGAAGGTGGCGCCGATGGCGCGGTACCCGCCCTGGCGATCTCCGACACCGTCAAACGGGTCGCCGGTGAGCGAGTGATCGAGACCGTCACGCGCGATGAGCTGGTCACGGTGCAGACACCCCAGGCGTTTCGTGCCGGATGCCTGCGCGCCGCGCACTCCGGCGGTGCGGAGGGCACCGACGACGCCGCGCTGGTCGAGTCGCTGGGTGGCAACGTCGTCGTGTTTCCCGGAGAGTCGACCAACGTGAAGGTGACCGGCCCCGACGACGTCGCGTTGATCGAGGCGTTGCTTTCCGGGGAGGCCGAGTGATCCGGGTCGGGCTCGGGTTCGATGTCCACCCGTTCGGCGGCGACGGACCGCTCGTGCTCGGCGGTGTCGAGATCGGCGGCACCGGGTTGCAGGGTCATTCCGATGCGGACGTCCTCGCCCACGCGGTCGCCGACTCGCTGCTCGGCCCGGTCGGGCTGCCGGATCTCGGTACGCTGTTCCCCGCCTCCGACGAGCAGTACCGGGGCGTCTCGTCGATGGATCTGCTCCGCGATGTCGCGGCTCGTGTGGACGCCGAGCGTTGGTGGGTCGGGAACGTCGACGTCGTCGTCGCCGCGGAGCAGCCGCAGCTCGCTCCGCACATCGCCGAGATGCAGGCGAACCTCGCGGCCGCGCTCGAGGCGGCGCGCCGCCCGATGGGTCCCGGCGTGCACGTGACGGTGACCCCCAAGCGCGGCGAGGGACTTGGGTTCGTCGGCCGGGCCGAAGGCATCGCGGCATGGGCCGTCGCACTGCTCGAGCTCGCCTGACGGGCGGCAAACGAGCAAGCGGGCCAAAGGTCGACCGCTAGCCTCATCCGATGCTCCGGATTCACGACACGATGGCCGCGCGCGAGGTGGACTTCGTCCCCCGTGTCCCCGGGACCGCGTCGATCTACGTGTGTGGGCCGACGGTCTACGACGTTCCTCACGTCGGCCACGGCCGCACCGCGCTCGTGTTCGACGTCATCCAGCGTTACCTCGAGTGGAGCGGGCTGGCGGTCACGTACGTGAGCAACGTGACCAACGTCGAGGACAAGATCATCGCCCGGGCCGCGCGTGAGGGAACGAGCGAGCGCGAGCTCGCCGACCGCTACGAGCAGGACTACTGGGAGCAGCTCGACCGCCTCGGGGTGCGGCGCCCGGCCGATGTTCCCCGCGCCACCGAGTTCATCGACGAGATGGTCCGGCTCATCGCCGAGCTCGTGGAGCGCGGTCACGCGTACGTGATCGAGGGCGACGGCGTGTACTTCCAGGTCGATACCTACCCGGGCTACGGCGAGCTGTCCCACCGCAAGCTCGACGATCTGATCGAAGGCGCCGGCGCGCGGGTGGATGTCAACGACGAGAAGCGCAGCCCGGTCGACTTCGCGCTGTGGAAGGCGGCGAAGCCCGGCGAGCCCGATTGGGAGTCACCGTGGGGCCGGGGCCGACCCGGGTGGCACATCGAGTGCTCGGCGATGTCCCTCGAGATCCTGGGCGAGAGCTTCGATCTTCACGGCGGCGGTGACGATCTGGTGTTCCCGCACCACGAGAACGAGCGCGCGCAGGCAGAGGCTGCCGGCCACCCGTTCTCGCGTCACTGGATCCACAGCGGCATGGTCGTAGTCGGTGGCGAGAAGATGTCCAAGTCGCTGGGCAACTTCGTGACGCTCGCCGACGCGCTCACCGCCCACGGTCCTCGTGCCTTCCGGCTCGCCGTGTTGCAGGTGCACTACCGCTCGCGCACGGAGCTCGGTCCGACGGAGATGCAGGCCGCGGGCGAGGCGGTGGAGCGGCTCGACGCGCTGGTGCGGCGGGCGCACGGTGCCGGCATCGACCTCACGGGAGTCGAGCCGGACTCGGCCACCGTCGAGAGCTTCCGGGCTGCGATGGACAACGACTTCGGTACGCCCGCGGCGGTCGCAACCATCTTCGACGCGGTGAAGCGGGCGAATGTCGCCATCGACGCAGGCGACCACTGGACGGCCGCGGCGCTGGTCGCGGCGGTGCGAGACCTCTCGGCCACGCTGGGTCTCGAGGTCGGCCTGCCCGAGGCCGCGGGTGACGACGACGCCGAGGTTGAAGCGATGGTTGCCGCGCGCGTCGCCGCCCGATCGGCTCGGGACTTCGCGGAAGCGGACCGGATCCGTGACGCGCTCGCCGCCCGCGGCATCACGCTCGAGGACACTGCCGCCGGCACGCTCTGGCATCGATGAGCCGGCCCGAGTCGGGCCGAGCGCATCGACGGGACAGCCGTCGCGACGACCGGCCGGAGAAGAGTCGCGAGTCCGGGCGGGAGTCGGGGCTCGGCGGCGACCAGGTCGAGGGCCGCAACGCCGTGCGCGAGCTGCTGCGCGCCGGGCGCCGGCGCGTGCGCGAGCTCTGGGTCGCGCCCGGCCGCGAGGCCACCGCGGTGGAGGAGATCCTCGACCTCGCGGCCCGAGCCGGTGTCCGGGTGCGCCAGGTGACGTCCGAGCAGCTGGCCGCCAAGGCGCGAACGGACGCGCCACAAGGGGTGCTGGCCCGCGCCGATCCCGTCGCGCCGGCCGAGCTCGACGACCTGCTCGGCCGACCCGATGCGTTCCTCGTCGCCCTCGACGGGGTGACGGATCCCGGCAATCTGGGCGCGGTGCTGCGGGTGGCCGAGACCGCCGGCGTCACGGGAGTCGTGCTCCCCCGGCATCGCAGCGCGCGCCTGTCCCCGGCCGCGGTGAAGGCCGCGGCGGGCGCAATCGAGTACCTCCCGATCGCCACCGCGTCGGGAGTGCCATCGGTGCTCGACCGCGCGTCACGAGCCGGAGTCTGGTCGGTCGGCCTCGACGCGGAAGGCACGGCGGACGTCTTTGCGCTCGACGTGGCCGACCGGCCCCTCATCGTCGTCCTCGGTGCCGAGGGGAGTGGACTGTCACGGCTCGCGCGTGAGCGGTGCGATCTCGTGGCCGGCATCCCGATGCGGGGCGCACTCGAGAGCCTCAACGTCGCGACCGCGGCCGCCATCGCATGCCACGCGATCGCACGCCGACGTCACGGTGCGTCGGGTGGCTCGCAGTAACCTCCCCGCGTCGCCGGAGTAGCTCAGTCGGCAGAGCAGCGGTTTTGTAAACCGCAGGTCATCGGTTCGATCCCGATCTCCGGCTCAACCCTCGAACCTGGAAGTTGTGCCACCGGTGTTGATCCCCGAGCCGATAGGGTCGAGGGGTCAAGATCGACCTCCCATCGGAGCCTCCCGATCATGAGCAACTCGACCACCCTCCCTGGCGGGCAACGGATGGAACGGACCCGCACGGGAAACAGCGGCGGCTTCGCGCGCAGTGTCGCGTTCTCGGCCGCGCGCGGTGCCGCGCTCATCGGCCTCGCGGTGATCATCGGCATCGTGCTGCTGCAGCTGATCGACGACGGGACGAGTGGTCCGATCGGTGACGGCGGGGGGGTGAGCGCGGGTGGCACGACGAACACCACGACTCCCACCTCCTCGGACTCCACCGGCACCACCACGCCGACCACGGCCGCGGCACCGGTGAAGCCACCCGCGCAGGTCGCAGTGCTCGTGCTGAACGGATCGGGCCGCCCGGGAGCCGCGACCGCGCAGAGCAACTCGCTCAAGGGCGAGGGCTACCAGACCCTCACGCCGGCCGACGCGACCAAGCGCACCGGCACCGTCGTGTACTTCAAGCCGGGCTACGACCGCGAGTGCGCGGCGGTCGCGAGCGCGGTGGGCGGGAATGCCAAGGCGGAGCCGATCCCGACCCCGCCGCCGACGGGCAGCGAGAACGCCGGCTGCGTCGTCATCCTCGGCACGTAGACCAGTCTCCGTTGCTCGACGCGCTTCGCCCGCTGGTCGAGCACGCGCAGCAGGCGGCCGTGCTCGTCGACTTCGACGGATCGCTCTCGCCGATCGTCGACGATCCGGACCTGGCGGTGCCGCTGCCCGCGGCTCGCGACGCGCTGGCCGCGCTCGTGGGGCAGGTCGGTCTCGTCGCGGTGGTGAGTGGCCGACCCGTGGGGTTCCTGCGCGACGTGCTCGGGATCGATGGCGTCACCTACGTCGGCCAGTACGGCTTGCAGCGTTACGTAGCTGGGCAGGTGCTCACGGATCCGAGGGTCGAGCCGTTCCTCGCCCTGGTCGAGGCGACCGCCCGGGCCGCCGACCGGGAGCTGGCGGGCCTGCGGGTCGAGCGCAAGGACGGGGTGGCGGTGGTGATCCACTGGCGCCAGCGGCCGGACCTGGCCGAACGAGCGCGCGCCTGGGTGGCCGAGGCCGCCGCCTCGACGGGCCTCGAGCTCCACCCGGCGAAGATGGCGGCCGAGCTGCGCCCACCGGTGCCGGTCGACAAGGGCGACGTCGTCGAGCAGCTCTGCGACGGCTTCACGGTCGCCGCCTTCGCCGGTGACGACGTCGGCGATCTCGCCGCGTTCGACGCGCTCGACCGTCTCGTGGGCGCCGAGCGGCTCAGCTACGCGGCTCGAATCGGGGTGCACTCACCGGAGGAGCCGGCCGAGCTCGCGGCCCGGGCCGACGTGGTCGTCGACGGCCCGGTCGGGCTCGCGGCGCTCCTCGCCGTTCTGCACACCGCGATTACGAGTGCGCCTGCCTGAGCTGGGTCTCCAACCATGCCGCGGGCGGGCTCGCCTTCGCACGCGTCCGCAGCGCTGCGGCGCGCGCGGCTCGCTCCTCCGGTTCCATGACGAGTGCTTCGTGAAGCACAGCTCCGGTCTGCACGAGGTCGAACGGTTGCACGGTCAGGCACGCGTGCTCGAGCACCTCGTGCGCGCCGGCTTCACGCGAGAGGCACACGACACCGTCTCTGCGGTTGGCCAACGGCCCCTCCAACGCGACGAGGTTCAATCCGTCGCGAATCGGATTGACGAGGAGCACATCGCTGCGCACGAGTCCGGCGAGCGAACGGGCGTAGTTGTCGCGCGTGTCGAGGATGACCGGGTCCCAGTCTCGCGTCCCCCAACGCTCGTTGACCCTGGCCGCCGCGGTCTCGACCTCGTTGCGGTAGGCGAGGTACTCGGGTAGCGACTCGCGCGACGGGTTCAACATCGCCGCGAACGTCACCCGCTCCCGGAGCTCGGGATGCTCCTCGAGCATCAGGTCGTAGGCGAGGAATCCGCGCACGATGTTCTTCGAGAGCTCGAGGCGATCGCTGCGCACGATCAGCTGCCGGTCGCCGATCCGCTCCTCGAGTGCGGCGATCTCCTCTGCGACCTCGGCCCCGGCGACCTCGGCCGCGAGGGTCTCGGGATCGGGCCCGAACGATGCGGCGAACGTCCGCCCGACCCCGGCGTCGGGGCCGAGCACCTCCCGGGCCGACGCCCGGAACGACTGGGCCCAACGCTCGGTATGGAAGCCGGACGTGCAGCTCGCCATGGAGGCGCACATGGCGTGCGCCACGTAGTCGGGCAGCACCCGGATGGAGCCGGGACCGCAGAACGGCGTGTGGGTGAAATGGACGACGTGAAGGTCCGGACGTGCCGCGCGCAGCATGTGCGGCACGAGCGTGAGCTGGTAGTCCTGCACCAGCACCGAATCGCCTTCGCGCGCGACGTCGACGACGCCATCGGTGAAGACGCGGTTCACGGCGACATACCCCTCCCACGCCTCCCGGAACCGCCGGTCGAAGCGCGGTCGCCGTGGAAGGTCGAGCAGCGCGTGGTGCAGGAACCAGAGCGTGGCATTCGAGATGACGTCCCGGTGCAACCGCTGCAGATCTGGATCGAGCGGGAGCAACCGGGCGTGGACACCTGCCGACGAAGGGGGCGCGCCGGCCGCGGTGGCGGCAACGTCGTCGTCGTCGATGGCCGCGGCGACCCAGGTCGCGTCGTCACGGTTCGCGAGCAGCGGCAGGAGCGCGCTGACCACACCGCCGGCGCCCCGCTGCGCGGAGAACGTGCCGTCCGGGTTCCGGCTGAACCGGAACGGACCGCGGTTGGAGACGACGATCACGGCGCGCGCACTAGCTGAGCGTGCCGAAGAGAGTCAGCCAGTCCTCGAGCTCGCGAGTCGAGAGGAAGTTCTGGCGCACGTGCTCCTTGCCGCTCTTCCCCATTGCATCGGCTTTGGCGGGATCGGCGAGCAGCTCGATCGTGCGTGCCGCGCACTCCTCGACCGAGTCGACCAGGAAGCCGTCCCGACCCTCACGGATCTGCAGGACGATGCCGCCGGCGCGGCCGCCGATCACGGGCCGCCCCTTCCAGAGCCCTTCCGCCACGGTGAGCCCGAATCCCTCGCGCAGCGACTTCTGGATCACGACCTCGGCGGCCCGCTGGAACGCGTTGATCTGCACGTTGCCGACCTGCTGGATGTTCGAGAGCAGGTGGATGTCGCGGTCACCGTCGCGGACCGCCTCGACCTGCTCCCACACCTGGAAACCCTCGGGGTCGTCCGTCGCCATCGAGCCCGCGAGCACGAGCTGCGCGTCCGGCACTTCCTCGCGCACGGTCTGGAACGCCTCGATGACTCCGACCGGGTCCTTCCACGGGTCGTAACGGCTCACCTGGCAGACGATCGGACGCTTGGTGTCGATGCCGTACTGCTTGCAGATCTCGTGCACGAACGGATCCGGGAGATCGAGGTTCTTCACCGACAGCGGATCGATGCACGGTGGCGCCGTGATGATGTTCTTCATCTGCAGCGAAGCGGGGATGAACTGGTCCATCGTCCAGACGGACGCGTCGTGTCGCTCGACGTACGGACGGAAGAACTCCCAGACGTCTGCACGCGCGTCCGTCAGGTCGATGTGGCAGCGCCAGATCCACTTCGTCTCGGGCCGGTTCACACTCGAGTCACCGATGAAGCCGAGCAGTGCAGCGGGCTGCGGGTCGTGCACGATGACGTAGTCCCACTCACCCTTCAGGAGCAGCGCGTTCTCGAGCACCTTCTCCAGGTAGACCTTCTGCATGGGCTCGGTCCAGGGCACGTCGGCGCCGCCCTGCAACGCGTTGTGGACGGCCTTCGTCACCGCGAAGAACTCGTCACTCCCGTGGATCACCTGCCACTCGGCCTCGATCCCGAGGTCCCGCAGCAGCGGCACGTGCGTCGAGAGCAGCTCGGCCACGCCGCCGCCGTACGCGGTGGCGTTGATGTGGAGGACCCGAGCGCCGCGAAAAGGCTCGGCCAGCGCCCGGATCCGCTCGATCGCCTCGACGCCGGCGACCTCCTCGTAGTCAGCCAGCTCCTTCTCCAGGAGCGGGACGCGCTCGAGCATGTGGAAGTTCCTCGCGTGGGGTCGGGGACAAGGGGCAATCTATCGAGGATGACTACCCAAGCTGTTGCTTGTCCGGACAAGTTCAGCGGAACGCTGAGCGCGGCCGCGGCGGCAGCAGCAATGGCACGGGGTCTCCGAACCGCGGGATTCACGGACGTCATCGAGGTGCCGCTGGCGGACGGAGGCGAAGGAACGCTGGACGCACTGCTCGCCGCGCGCGGTGGATCACGTCGCACCGCTTCGGTGACCGGACCACTCGGCGGGCACGTCACCGCCGAATGGGCACGCCTGCCGGACGGCACCGCGGTGATCGAGATGGCGCGCGCGAGCGGGCTTCCGCTCGTCGAGGGGCACAACGACCCGTTGCGCGCCAGCACCCGCGGGACCGGCGAGCTGATCGCGGCGGCGGCGCGGGCGGGCGCGAAGCGCATCATCGTCTGCGTCGGTGGGAGCGCGACGACCGATGGTGGGCTTGCCGCGGTGGAGGCGCTCGGTTGGTCGCTCGCGGGGCTCGACGTGGTCGTCGCGTGCGACGTCGAGACGGCCTTCGTCGCCGCGGCCGAGGTCTACGGTCCGCAGAAGGGCGCGTCCGCCGCGCAGGTCGGGCTCCTCACCCGCCGGCTCCAGCAGCTCGTCGGGGTCTACCGGCAGCGGACCGGTGTCGACGTCACCGAGCTGGAAGGTGGGGGCGCCGCCGGCGGCCTCGCGGGTGGTCTGGCCGCGCTCGGTGCGCGGCTCGAACCGGGCTTCGACGTCGTGGCCCAGGCGGCCGGGCTCGACGCCGCGCTCGAGGGAGCCGAGCTGGTGGTCACCGGCGAGGGCAAGCTCGACATCACGAGCTTCGAGGGCAAGGTGGTGGGTGGGGTGCTCGAGTGGGCCGCCGACGCCGGGGTGTCGCACCGCGCGGTGATCGTCGGCCAGGCCACCGACGCGGCGCGCGAAGAGGCCGGGGTCCTCGGCGACGTGCAGGTGCTGGCTCTGACCGACCGCGTGTGGTCCGCCGGCGAGGCATTCTCGAGAGCCGCCGTCCTCGTGGAGGAAGCCGCAGTAGAAGCCGGCCGCAGAGCCCTCGGCGTCACATACGCGGAACCGCCGCCGGAATAGGGGGCCGCGGCCGGCCGTCCCGGGACGGCGGTCGAGCATCCGGCCGGCAGAGATCGTGAGGGGCCGCGGCCGGCCGTCCCGGGACGGCGGTCGAGCATCCGGCCGGCAGAGAACCTCGGAATGTCGCCCGGCAGGGAACCTCGGAATGTCGGGTCTCGAGAATTACGCGGTGAGCTCGTGGCCGTGGTTGCGGCGGTAGCCCGGCACCGAGATGATCGGCGGGCGTTCCCGCACCTCGACCGCGATCGTCTCGGGTTCGGTGTCGGCGTCGAACCGGAGCAGCTCCTGGCGGCCGGGGCGTTCGGACAGCAGGCCGGCGCGGCGCAACGCGGTGACGAGGATCGCGTTGGCTTGCGGTCCGAGCTCCGCGAGCGTGCGGTTGCGGTGCTCGCGGACACCGAGGTCCACCTGCGCGGTCGCGGCGATTCCGTACCGCTCGACGATGTCGACCAGCAGCCCGAACTCGACTCCCCAGCCCTCGACGAACGGCAGCGCCTCGAGCACGTCACGCCGGCCCGCGTATTCGCCGGAGAGCGGTTGGACGAATCGGGCGAGCTGCGGGAACAGTGTCGAGATGAGTGGGCGGGCCATGAGCTCGGTGACGCGCCCACCACCAACGGGCAGCCCGTGAAGCGGCCGGCGGTAGAAGCCCTTCACGAACGCGATCTCCGGCGCCACGATGAGCGGCCCCAGCAATCCCGTGACGAATTGCTCGCCGAAGTTGCGGATGTCCGCGTCGAGCCAGCAGAGAAGATCGCCGGCTGCGGCATCGAGCGACTTCCACATCGCGTTGCCCTTGCCCGACCCCGGACCGGTTTCGGGGAGCACGTCCGCGACCCCCATGACGCGCGCGCCCTCCCATGACGCGACCGCCGCGGTGGCGTCCGTCGACCCGTCGTCGATGACCACGACCTCGTCCACCAGGGGCACCGCCTCCATGAGGGTGCGGCGCACCGTGGCCACGATGTGGCCGACGGTGGCCTCCTCGTTCCGGGCCGGGAGGCACACGGAGACGCTGAGCCCGGCCGCCGCCTTGGCCTCGGCCAGCGCGGCCGGGTCGAACTCGTCATGGCGCCAGGGCACGGGGAGCAGCGGCACGGCAGGAGGTTAGGCCGGAGGAGCCGAGCCCCGGAACGGCCCCGAGGTGTGGATCCCGCAGCGGCCCGGAAGGGCGACCGGGGGCGGAATGACTGGCCCGCCGCCGGGACCCTGTGCGACAATCTCGTCCGTAACAACGCGCTCATCCAGAGCGGCTGAGGGACGGGCCCTTTGACGCCGCGGCAACCAGTGCTCCCTACCAGGGGCGCCAGGTGCCAATGCCCGAACGATGAGAGAGCCCTGAGTGTGGGTACCGGATCTCCGCCCCCCGCTCGAGGCGCTCGAACACCCAGCGAGCGCGTCGAGACCGAACGGGAAACCGTTCACCAGGAGGAGGAGCGAGAGATGGCGTACGTGAAGGCGCTGCGGTGCCGGGAGTGTGGACGCGAGTACGACATCGCGCCCATCTTCACCTGCGAGTGGTGCTTCGGCCCGCTCGAGGTGAGCTACGACTACGAGGCGATCGCGCAGGTCATCTCGAAGGAGAAGATCGCCGCCGGGCCGTTGAGCCTGTGGCGGTACGCGGACCTGCTGCCCGCCGAACGGAACCCCGCGGTGGACCTGGGTGCGGGCTTCACGCCGCTGGTGCGCGCGGACCGGTTGGCGAGCGAGCTCGGGTTGGGCGAGGTGTGGATCAAGAACGACACGGTGAACCCGACGAACTCGTTCAAGGACAGGGTGACATCGGTCGCGCTCTCGAAGGCACTCGAGTTCGGCTTCAAGACGGCCGCGTGCGCGTCGACCGGCAATCTCGCGAACGCGGTCGCGGCGCATGCCGCGCACGCCGGGTTGCGCAGCTTCGTGTTCATCCCGGCGAACCTCGAGCAGGGCAAGATCGTCACGACGTCGGTGTACGGCGGGAACGTCGTCGCGATCGACGGGAACTACGACGACGTCAACCGGCTGTGCGCCGAGCTCGCGGGGATGTATCCGTGGGCGTTCGTGAACGTGAACGTGCGGACGTTCTACGCCGAGGGCTCGAGGACACTGGCGTTCGAGACCGCGGAGCAGCTCGGTTGGGAGACGCCCGATCACGTCGTCGCGCCGGTGGCCAGCGGGTCGCTGCTCACCAAGATCCACAAGGGCTTCGGTGAGCTGCACAAGGTAGGGCTGCTCGACGAGGAGCCGCGGGTGCGCGTGTCGGGCGCGCAGGCGCTCGGGTGCTCACCGGTCGCGACGGCCTGGCTCAACGAGACCGACAACATCAAGCCGGTGAAGCCGGACACGATCGCCAAGTCGCTCGCGATCGGGAACCCGGCCGACGGGTACTTCGCGCTCGATGTGGTCCGCCAGACGGGCGGTGGGTTCGCCGCCGTCACCGACGACGAGATCGTCGACGGGATGCGCCTCCTGGCCGAGACCGAGGGGATCTTCGCCGAGACCGCGGGTGGCGTGACCATCGCGACGCTCAAGCGGCTCGCCGCCGACGGGACCATCCGTCCGGACGAGCGTGTCGTCGCGTACATCACCGGCCACGGGCTGAAGACGCTCGACGCCGTGGCGGAGAAGGTTGGGCCCACGGCCACGATCTCCCCCTCGCTCGACGCGTTCCACGACGCGTTCGACCCGTCCACCTTCGATCAGTAGGAGCGCGAGCTCATGGCAACCATCCGCATCCCCACCCAGCTGCGCGAGCTCTCGGGCGGCGCGTCGGAGGTGTCGATCGAAGGCGGGACGGTGAAGGAGCTGCTCGCCGGGCTCGACGCCGCACACCCGGGCTTTGCCGGCCGCCTGCACGACGACTCCGGCGGCCTGCGCCGGTTCGTGAACGTCTTCGTCGCGGACGAGGACATTCGCTTCCTCGACGGGATCGACACGCCGGTGCTGCCGAACCAGGTCGTGAGCATCGTCCCGGCAGTCGCCGGGGGCTGACTCCCCGGAGGCAGGAAGCGGGGTTGCACCCGCCACCACTCCTTACTAAGGTAGCCCTTACCTTACCTGACCGGAGGGGTTGGCTCTCGTGCTCCCTACGTTCGTCATCGGCCTCCGCGAAGGCCTCGAAGCGGCGCTGATCATCGGCATCATCGCCACGTTCCTGGCCCAGCAGGGCCGCCGCGACGCATTTCGGGCCATGTGGGCGGGCGTGGCCATCGCGATCACGCTCTGCGTCGGCGTGGCGGTGGCGCTGCGCATCACCGAGGACAACCTGCCCCAGCGCCAGCAGGAAGGGCTCGAGACGATCGTCGGGCTCCTCGCGGTGGTGATGGTGACGTCGATGATCATCTGGATGCGTCGTCACGCCCGGGGGCTCAAGCACGACCTCGAAGGCAAGACGGCCGCCGCGCTCGTTGCCGGATCGGTCGGGACGCTGGTCCTCATGGCCTTTCTCGCCGTGCTGCGCGAAGGGTTCGAGACCGCGGTCTTCCTGCTCGCCGCGTTCCAGGCCGCTCGGGATCCCGCGGCAGCCGGCACCGGTGCGGTGCTCGGGATCCTGGTCGCGGTCGGCATCGGCTACGGCATCTATCGCGGTGGCGTACGTCTGAACCTCGAGCGCTTCTTCCGGTTCACGGGATTCGTGTTGGTGCTCGTGGCCGCGGGACTGCTCGCCACCGCGGCCCACACCGCGCACGAAGCGGGGTGGCTCAACAGCGCTCAAGCGCAGGTCTTCAGCCTCTCCTGGCTCGTCGATCCCGGTTCCGTACGTTCGGCGCTCCTGACCGGGATGCTCGGGATCCAGCCGCAGCCGGTCGTGGCCGAACTCACCGTCTGGCTGGCGTACGCGATCCCGATGGCGATTCTCGTGTTGGCGCCGTCACGTCCGAGGTCGCGCTCGTCGCGCAGGACCGCGGTCATCGTCGGGGTGAGCGCGGCGCTCATCGCCGCGTTGGCATTGGCCGGTTGCAGCTCGCCCGGTTCCGGCGACGCGGCCGGCGATGCAATCGGGATCCGGCAGGTCAAGGTCGAGCTCGTGGATGCCGGCTGCAGCCCGGTGAAGCTCTCGCTCCCGGCCGGGGCGACGAAGTTCGTGGTGAGCAACGAAGCCGCCGGCGGAGTGACCGAGTTCGAAGTGCTCCAGGGCGACCGGATCGTGGGCGAGGTGGAGCTGGTGGCTCCCGGATTCGAGAAGTCGTTCTCGTTGACGTTGAAGCCGGGCCGGTACTCGACGCGTTGCAGCGGTGGAACCAAGGACGGCGGCAAGGGCACGCTGACCGTTACCGGCGCGGGTGCTACGCGACCGCTTCCGCGGTGACCCACATGAGCGTGGCGATCGACGTGGGGACCTCGTGCTCGCCGGACTCGGTCTTGACCTTCACCCCATTCGGCCCGACTCCGACTACGACGGCACGTTGCCCGGGGATGAGCTGCGCGCCGGCGAGCAGGTTGAGCGCGTCGTCGTCCAGCTCGATCTTCTCGCTGATCCGCACGACCTCTACCAACCCGGGCTTGGAGTCGATGAGCGTCTTGCGCGCCTTGGTGGCCTGCGCACGCTTGGTCCCGGGGATGGGGTTGCCGTGCGGGCACGTGGCGGGGTCGCCCAACAGCTCGACCAGCTTCTGCTCGACGTCCGCCGAGATCGCGTGCTCCCAGCGGTCCGCCTCGCGGTGGACCTTCTCCCACTCGAGACCGATCACGTCCACGAGGAGCCGCTCGGCGAGCCGGTGCCGTCGCACGACGGACGTGGCGAGGTCCCGGCCCTTCTTCGTGAGCCGCAGGCTGCGGTCGTCCATCAGCTCCGTGTAGCCCCCGCCGACCAGCCGGTTGACCTGCTCCGAGACCGCCGGGGCGGACACCTTCAGCCGCTCGACCAGCCGGGCCCGGATGGGGGTGATGCCCTCTTCCTCGAGCTCGAGGATCGTCTCGAGGTACTCCTCGGTGGCATCGTGCATCTCGGCCATGGCGCCGCGAGCGTACGCCGTAGCGGCCCCGAAGTGCCGAGGCGGGAGCGGCCCGGAGCGGCGCGCGGGTACCTCACCTCGAACTTGCACTCCCCCGGGCAGAGTGCCAACATGGACTAGCACTCAGACATACCGAGTGCTAACGCACTGCGCACTCCACGCAGCCTTCCCGTCCCACTGACGCCACCCCCAGGGGGTTCCGAATGCCCAAGCAGATCGCCTACGCCGAGCAGGCCCGCCGGTCGCTCGAGGCGGGCATGAACAAGCTCGCCGACGCCGTCCGAGTCACGCTCGGCCCCAAGGGCCGCAACGTGGTCCTCGAGAAGAAGTGGGGTGCACCCACGATCACGAACGACGGCGTCTCCATCGCCAAGGAGATCGACCTCGAAGACCCGTACGAGAAGATCGGCGCCGAGCTGGTCAAGGAAGTCGCCAAGAAGACGGATGACGTCGCCGGCGACGGAACGACCACCGCGACCGTGCTGGCGTGGGCGATGGTCCGTGAGGGCCTGCGCAACGTGGCCGCCGGCGCCAACCCGATGACCCTGAAGAAGGGCATCCAGGCGGCGGTCGTCACCGCGGTCGAGTCCATCAAGAAGGACTCGAAGAGCGTGAAGACCGACCCGGCCCAGATCGCCAACGTCGCCGCCATCTCGGCCGCGGACGAGGAGATCGGCCAGATGATCGCCGAGTCGCTCGAGAAGGTGGGCACCGACGGTGTCATCACCGTCGAGGAGAGCCAGACCTTCGGCATGGAGCTCGACCTCGTCGAGGGCATGCGCTTCGACAAGGGCTACATCTCCCCGTACTTCGTGACCGACCCCGAGCGCATGGAGGCCGTCCTCGACGACGCCTACGTGCTCCTCGTGTCCTCGAAGATCTCGGCGGTCAAGGACCTGCTGCCGGTGCTCGAGAAGGTCATGCAGGGCGGCCGTCCGCTCGCGATCATCGCGGAGGACGTCGAAGGTGAGGCCCTCGCCACGCTCGTGGTCAACAAGATCCGTGGCACCTTCAAGTCCGTCGCCATCAAGGCCCCCGGCTTCGGTGAGCGTCGCAAGGCCATGCTGGAGGACATCGCCATCCTCACCGGTGGCCAGGTCATCTCCGAGGAGGTCGGCCTCAAGCTCGAGACCATCGGCCTCGAGCTGCTCGGCAAGGCCCGCAAGGTCGTGGTGACCAAGGACGAGACGACCATCGTCGAGGGCTCCGGCTCCCGGGCGGACGTCCAGGGTCGGATCAACCAGATCCGGGCCGAGATCGACAACACCGACTCGGACTACGACCGCGAGAAGCTCCAGGAGCGTCTCGCCAAGCTGTCCGGCGGCGTCGCCATCATCAAGGTGGGCGCGGCGACCGAGGTGGAGCTCAAGGAGAAGAAGCACCGCATCGAGGACGCGGTGCAGACCACCAAGGCCGCGGTCGAGGAGGGTGTCGTCCCCGGTGGGGGCGTGGCACTGCTCCGGGCCCAGGCCAAGGTGCTCGAGCTCGCCACGACGCTCGAAGGTGACGAGGCGACCGGCGCCAAGCTGGTGGCCCGCGCGCTCGAAGAGCCCCTCAAGCAGATCGCGCTCAACGCCGGTCTCGAGGGTGGCGTCATCGTGGAGAAGGTGCGGAGCCTCAAGGGCGCCCACGGCCTCAACGCGGCCACGGGTGAGTACGAGGACCTCGTGAAGGCCGGAGTCATCGACGCGGCCAAGGTGACGCGCTCGGCGCTGCAGAACGCAGCTTCGATCGCCGCACTGTTCCTCACCACCGAGGCAGTCGTCGCCGACAAGCTCGAGGAGAAGGGTGCCGCTGCAGGTGGCGGCATGCCGGACATGGACGGCGGCATGGGCGGGATGGGCGGCTTCTAGCTTCCCCGCTCCAACCGGACTTCGAGAGAGGCGCCCTTCGGGGCGCCTCTCTCGCGTCTACCGTCGGGCCCGCACTGACCACGTTCCGTGGTAGGTAGAATGTGTCCACGACAGGCCAACGGTCTGTACTGGCAGGAGGAACGCCCCATGCGTCGTCTCGCGGTGGCCGCTACCGCGGCTCTCATGTTCACGCTGAGCGCGTGCGGCTCGGGGTCCGGCTCGACGCAGAGCGCCACCCAGCTGATCGCCGCGTCGGCCGACAAGGCGACCGAGGCGAAGACGGCGCGCATGAGCGGTGAGGTCAGCTTCGACCTGGGGGGCGAGCACAAGACGCTGCCGCTCGACGGCGTGCTCGACTTCGGCACCGGCGCGTACGAGTTCACCTACGACATGAGCCAGCTGGGTCTGCCGGGCGCCGCGGGCCTCAAGATCAAGGCGCGCATCGTCGAGGGCGTGATGTACCTCGACTTCGGCGATCTGGCTCGCAGCAGCAGCCGCCTCTCGGCCATCACCGGTGGCAAGAGCTGGGCGAAGCTCGACTTCCGCGCGCTCCTGGGCCCGAACGGCGCGGGTGGCTTGGCCGACACGAACCCCACCGGCACGCTCGACGCGCTCCGGGGGGCCGGCCGCGTGACGAAGGTCGGGACCGACACGCTGCGGGGCGTGGAGACGACGCACTATCGCGCCATGGTGGATCCGGCGAAGGCCCTCGAGCAGGCTCCCGCGGACCTGCGCAGCAAGATCAAGCAGGGCCTCGCGATGTTCAAGGGCCCGCTGCCGGTCGAGGTCTGGGTCGACGGGGACGGGCAGGCGCGCAAGATCGCCATGGACATCCCGACGCCGGCCGGGAAGGCCTCGGTCACGATGGAGTACTACGACTTCGGCGTCGCAGTGAACGTGCAGGCGCCACCGGCCGACGACGTCTTCGACCTCTCGCAGCTCACCGGCGGTACGCACGCGCCGGCGGGGACCGGCACCCCCGCGATCTGATCGTCGCATCGAGAAGCCCGGCCGGTAGCCTGGCGCCATGCCGCTGGAACCCGTCACGCCGTCGGTCGGGTGGGGAGTCCTGCACCTGTTCTTCCGCGTCGACCGGCTCCGCGCCGAGCACGAGCCCGGGGCCGCGAAGCGGATCGTGGACGCCGTCGCATCACTCGAGGCGGACGGTCACCAGGCGCTCGTGTTCGCGGTGCTCGGGCACAAGGCCGACCTCGGCGTCATGGCCCTCGGGCCCGATCTCGCCCGGCTCCACGCCTTCCAGCAGGAGCTGCTCGCCGGCCCGTTGGTTCCGGAGCTCTCGTACGTCTCGTTGACCGAGCTCTCGGAGTACGGGGCCACCGAGGACGACGAACGGGTGCGGCTGCGGGACGAGGAGGGGATCACGGAACCGGAGGGTGTCGAGGAGCGCCTCACCGTGTGGCGGGACCGGATCGAGCACTACCGGGAGAACCGCATCCACCCCCAGCTCCCGCGGCGCCGGCTGCTGTGCTTCTACCCGATGTCGAAGCGCCGGGCCGGCGACGACAACTGGTACATGCTGCCGTTCGACGAGCGGAAGCGGCTCATGGCCGGCCACGCCCGCGTCGGGCGCTCATACGCGGGGCGGATCCTGCAGCTCATCACCGGCTCGGTCGGCCTCGACGATTGGGAATGGGGTGTGACGCTCCTGGCGGACGACCCGGCCGTGTTGAAGGAGATCGTGAACGAGATGCGCTTCGACGAGGTGACCGCTCGTTACGGCGAGTTCGGCCCGTTCTTCACCGGCTTGCTGCTCGAACCGGCGGAGGCGCTCGAGCGGGTCGGGCTGCGATGACCGACGGCGTCCGCCTCTACGTCTCGTTTCCGGAGGAGCTCGTCGACCGGCCGATGATCTACGAGATCGTCAAGGAGTACGACGTCGTGCCGAACATCCGGCGCGCCGGCATCGAAGCGCACGAAGGCTGGGTGATCCTGGAGCTCAGCGGACCGGTCGAGCAACGCGACGCGGCGATCGCCTACCTCGAGGGCATCGGCTGCACCGTGAACCGCATGGAGGGCGACATCCTCGAGGGCTGACTCCGTTCCGAACATCTCCGGCGCCCGAATGCCGGGCTACGGGTGTCGGGCGGGCGCCGGCGGCATGATGGGCTGGTGCGCGACGAGGAGCTTCCACCGGACGCCGAGGCGCGCGGTCTGGCGATGCTGGCCGAGACCGGTGAGCAGATCGTGACCGGCGTCGCGCGGGAAGTACCGGGTTGGGTGCAGGCGCAGATCGCCCGCATCCTCGATGCGTGGGGTCGGGCCGGCGCCGCCGAACGGGCCGAGGCCCTGCACGCCGCGCAGTCCGCGGGCGGGGCCGCCGCGCACCGGATCGGGGAGGCGCTGCGCGCGCTGCTCGTCACCGATCCGGCCGATCAGCGGTCCACCCCCCTCGAGATCGTCCGCACCGTGTACCGGGAGCCGACCGAGGTCCTCGTGGCGGCGGGCGTCCCTCCCGTCGTCCGCGACCCGTTCGACGAGCGGACCCAACCCGACGACCGCTACGACCTCGCGCCCCGGACCCTCGGCGACCTCGGCGACGCCGAGCTGGCACCGCTGCACCTGGCCTGGGGCGTAGCCAAGGCCATGGTGCTGCGGGCCCGCATCCGTGACGGGCAAATGGGTCATTCAGGGTGGCCCGACCTGTGAAATCTCCTCAGGATCGTCCCGAAGCGCCCCGATAGTCCCAGGGTGAGCTCCCACCCGCCGGCCGAGCGAGAGACGACCGCCGCCACCAGCTCCCTCACCTCGGAGGAGAACGAGCTGGCGAACCGGTCCGGCGCGCTCGGAGCCTCCCCTCTGGACGCGCTCGAGACCGTCACGGATCTCGACGTGCTCGCGCTGTCGGCCCCGCTCGGGGTGTTCCGCAGCACGGCGGCGGACGGGGTCGTGTGGGTCAACCGTCGTCTCCTCGAGATCATCGGCCTCGAGCGGGAGCAGGCGCTCGGGCACGAATGGGTGCGGGCCCTCCATCCCCTCGACCGGGCCCGGGTCGACGAAGCGCGCCGGAGCCTGGGCGCGAGTCCGCACGACCTCACGATCCAGTTCCGCATCGTGCGGCCGGACGGGACGTTGCGGCACGTGCGGGTTCGGGTGCTCCCCGCACCGGACCGCCCGGGCGAGCAGCAGGTCTTCATCGGCGCGATAGAGGACGTCACCGACCGGATCGCTCGGCCGACGGTCCTGTCCGCGGAGGATTCGTTCCGCTCCCTGATCGCGTCGTCGCCACTCGGCGTCTGCTACTCGGACGCGGCAGGACGGATCGCCTACGTCAACGATCGGTGGCAGGAGATCACGGGACGCAGCGCAGCCGACCTGCTCGACAGCAACGACTTGCGCTTCGCGCACCCGGACGACCGCGACGCGATCTTCGAGTCCATGACCGCTGCGGCACTGGCCGGCGAAGAATGGTTCGGCGAGATGCGCGTGCTGCGCCCGGACGGAGAGTTGCGGCACACCCGCACGAGCATCGCGGCCATTCGCGGTGATGGCGGCGTCGTTGGATACGTCGGCACGCTCGAAGACGTCACGGACGAGGCAGCCGACCGGAAGCGAGCCGAGCTGGCGCTGAAGGCCCGCGTCGCCGCCGAAGCATTGGTCGCCGAGACCTCGCGGGCCCTTGTGACCGCCTCGGTCGACGACGTCGACGACCAGGTCGTGGGCGTCCTGCAGCGGCTGGCCCAGTTCGTCGGAGCGGATGCCGCGGTCCTCGCGGTGCGCCAAGACGAGCTCGAGGCCGGGACCGCCCGCCGGCACGCCTGGTACCACCCGGACCTGCTCGAAGAGCTCGAGCGTCGCGGTGACCCTGGCCGAGGTGGAGACGCCGCAACCTGGAGTGGCGCGACGCGCGAGGTCATCGGCTCCGTGACGTTGGAGTGGCGCTCCGAGTCGACGACGATCGATTGGGAATCACTCGAGCCGTTGGTGGTGGTGGGCGATGCGCTGGTGTCCACCCTCGCACGGGTGCGGGCCGAGCAGGCGGTGCGTTCGAGCGAGGAGCGGTTCCGGTCGTTCGCGGAGCACTCGTCCGACTTCATGCTCGTGTACAGCGCGCAGGGAGACATCAAGTACCTCAGCCCGTCGACGGCGCGTTTCTCGGGGCTCGATGTCGGGGAGAGCTTCTCGGATTCGGGGATCGTGCATGCGGACGATCGGGTGCTGGTCCAGAAGATGTTCGGTCCGCTGCGCGCCGGCGTGCGCGGCGACACCTCCCCGCCGTTCGAGGTGCGGATTCGCAGCGCGGAGGGTGAGTACCGCTGGCTCGAGATGATCGCGACGAACCTCCTGGACGATCCGGTCGTCGGCGGCATCGTGGTGAACGCCCGCGACGTCACGGAGCGGCGCGAGTCCCGCGACGAGCTGCAACGGATCAACGACTCGCTCGAGCAGACCAACGCCCAGCTGAGCGGGTTGGTGGAAGAGAAGTTGGAGGTCGAGCGTCAGCTCCGATCGAGCGAGGAGCTGTTCCGCGCGATGGTCCAGCACTCCTCCGACGCGATCACGCTCCTCGACGAGGACGGCACGGTCCGCTACGGCAGCGCGCTCGGCGAGAGGGTGCTCGGCTACCCCGAAGGCTTTGCCGCCGGTCTCGACGCGCTCGAGCTCGTGCATCCGGACGACCAGGCGATGGTGACGGAGGTCATGGCCAACGCGTTCACCGAGCCGGGTGTCCACGGCCCGGTGCGGGTGCGCGTGCGCCACGCCGACGGCTCGTGGAAGTACCTGGAGGCGTTCGGCAACAACCTCTTGGACAACCCGGCGGTCCACGGCGTGGTCGTCTCGGGTCGGGACGTGACCGAGCGCGTCACTGCCGAGGAGGCGCTGCGCCGCAGCGACGACCGCTTCCGGGCCCTGGTCCAGAACTTGTCGGACGTCGTCACGATCGTCGGTCCCGAGGGCCGCCTCGTCTATTCCAGCCCCGCCGCCCAGCGGCTCTTCGGCTTCCAGGAGGACGACGAGAGCTGGACCGACCCCATGGCGCGGGTCCATCCGGACGACGTGGACCGCGTGGTCGTGGAGATGGGTGAGCAGCTCGCGTGCGGGGGCATCGATCCGGTCTCCTTCCGGTTGCTCGTCGCGGAGGGCTCGTATCGAGACGTGGAAGCGATCGTCCAGGATCTCACCGACGATCCGTCGGTCGGGGGCATCGTCGCCACGACCCGAGATGTCACCGAACGGGCACGGGCCGAGGCGATGGTCGCCGACCAGGCGCAGGTCCTCCGGCTGATCGCCGAGGGCGCGCCGCTCGGCGAGACGCTCGCCACGATCTGCGCCGTGGTCGAGCTCCAGGTTCCGGGCGCGTTGTGCTCGGTGATGCTGGTCGACGAGGCGGAGCAAGTGCTGCGCCCGGGCGCGGCCCCGAGCCTGCCGCCCGAGTACGTCCGCGCGGTGGATCAGGTGCCCATCGGCCCGAACGCCGGCTCGTGCGGGAGCGCGGCCTACTACGGGACGCAGGTCGTGGCCGAGGACGTCGAGCTCGACCCGCGTTGGGACGGGCATCGGGAGGCTGCGATCAAGCACGGGCTGCGGTCCTGCTGGTCCACGCCGGTCTTCGCTTCGAGCGGCGACCGCGTGCTCGGCACGTTCGCCATGTACCACCGCGAGCCCCGGGGAGCGAACCCCCAAGCCGAAGAGATCGTGGCCATGTTCAGCCCGCTCGCCGCGATCGCGATCGAACGCCGGACGTTCGAGGACCGGCTCGCTCACCAGGCGCAGCACGATCCGCTGACGGGCCTGCCGAACCGCGTGCTCTTCGTGGAGTTCCTCACGCTGGCCCTCCGCCGGACGCAGCGTCGCCAGTCGGCGGCCGCGGTGCTCTTCCTCGACCTGGACCGGTTCAAGGTCGTGAACGACAGCTTGGGGCACGACGCGGGCGACGAGCTCATGGTCAAGCTCGGCACGCGGTTGTGTGCCGCGGTGCGACCGGGAGACACCGTCGCGCGCTTCGGCGGCGACGAGTTCACGGTGCTCTGCGACGACCTCTCGTCCGAGGACGCGCGCCGGCAGGCGATCGACGTCGCCGAACGGCTGCTCGAGGTGATCGAGTCGCCGATCCAGCTCAACGGCGAGGACCAGCACCTCAGCGCCAGCATCGGGATCGCGATCGCGGGCCCCGGTGACAGCCCCGAGACGCTCCTGCGCGATGCCGACGCCGCGATGTACCAGGCGAAGGACCGTGGCAAGGGCCGCTGGGAGCTGTTCGACGAGGAGATGCGCTCGTCGGCCCGGATGCGGCTCGAGACCGAGAACGCGCTCCACCGCGCGCTCGAGCGCGACGAGCTCCGCATCTACTACCAACCGATCATCGAGCTCGACGGCTGCACGTGCTCCGGTGCCGAGGCGCTCGTGCGCTGGCAGCACCCCGACCGCGGCCTGGTCGCACCTGATGCGTTCATCGACCTGGCCGAAGAGACCGGTCTCATCGTCCCGATCGGCGCCTGGGTGCTCGAGGAGTCGTGCCGTCAGCTGATGCAGTGGCGCGCCGAGGGCCTCGTGTCACCCGCCTTCACCGTGGCGGTCAACCTCTCCGCCCGGCAGCTGGCGCAGGCGGATCTCGTCGAGAGAGTTGCCGCCGCGCTCGAGCGCACCGGCGCGCCACCCGAGCTCATCTGCCTCGAGATCACCGAGAGCGTGCTGATGGCCGAGACGACGATCGAAGCGATCGACGCGCTGCGCGCCCTCGGTGTGCGACTCAGCATCGACGACTTCGGTACCGGCTACTCGTCACTCGGCTACCTGCGCCGGTTCCCGGTGGACTCGGTGAAGGTCGACCGCTCGTTCGTCGACGGGCTCGGTACCGAGTCCGAGGACTCGGCGATCGTGGCCGCGGTCGTCGGGCTCGGGCACGCGCTCGGGCTGAGCGTGGTGGCCGAGGGTGTCGAGACCGAGCTGCAGCTGGCCGAGCTCCGCGCGCTGGGCTGCGACCGGGGTCAGGGCTTCTGGTTCGCGCGGCCGCAGCCCGCGGACGTGTTCGCGGCGGTGGTGGCGAACCCGCGTCGCTGGCAGCTTCACACGGCCACACCCTGAGTCAACGCGTGCGAGAGCGCGCCGGTAGGGTCGCGCCATGAGCGGAGCAACGGGAGAGGACGCGTACACGGCCTCGGACCTGCTCCGGTGGGCAGAGACGCTCGCCGGGATCGCCCGGACCGGGCTCGGGTTCACGAAGAGCCTGTACGAGAAGGAGCGGTTCGAAGAGGTGCTCCGGGTCGCGGCCGACATCCGCGTCGCGGCCATGGAGGAATCGAGTGCCGAGGCGCTGTTCGACGAGTGGATCTCCACCGTCGGCGAGGGGGTCGGTGGCTACATCACCCCGAGGTGCGCGGTCGCCGCGGTCGTCGGCAACGAGAAGGGTGAGCTGCTCCTGACCCAACGGTCGGACAGCGGGATCTGGCTCTACCCCGTCGGCTGGGCGGACGTCGGGTACTCCCCGTCCGAGGTCGCGGTGAAAGAGGTGCTCGAAGAGACCGGGATCGAGGTCGAGCCGGTCTCGCTGATCGCGGTGCTCGACGGTCTCCGGCTCGGCTTCGCGCACCTGCCCCTCTACTCGCTCGTGTTCCATTGCCGGATGCTCGGGGGTGAGCTCGCCGGCCATCCGCTCGAGACCCGCCAGGTGGGCTTCTTCGCCCGGGACGCCCTGCCCCAGCCGCTCGCCGGGCAGCACCGCTGGGCCGATCTGGCGTTCCGGGCGATCGACGGTGAGGTCTTCCCGGCCGATTACGACCTCCCGCGCACCCCGCCGTGGCGCGGCATGCCGTGACGATGTGGCTGCAGCGATCGCCGCTTGTGTCTAGCTCTCGAGCTGGTCGGCGAGGAGGCGGATGATCGAGACCGCGCCCTTCGTGGTCTCCCAGGCGTCGGCGACGCGGTCGTGGTCCACCAGCCCGCAGAGGTCGGGGAGCGGACCGAGGAGCTCCGCGGCCCGGCGGGAGAGCGTGGCCGGCTCGAGATCGTCACCGTAGGCCGGGAAGCACTCGAGCCCGTCCCACAGTCCGGTGAGCGCGCGGGTCTCGGAGCCGAGCTCGAGCGCGTTTGCACTCCCCCCGGCGTGCAGCTCGTCGACGACGCGCTCCCAGAGGTCGTAATGCGTGAGCCCCTCGGGCTGGGTGAACCCGGCGACCGGGTGCAGCCGCCACTCGAGGGTCTTCTCGTCCCCGGTGAACCACGTCTGGGAGCCATTGAGGTAGGAGTCAACTGGTGAGCCGAGCCGGGCGTCGAGTGCGCCGACGAGCTCCGGCGTGATCCACCAGAGCGCGGTGGCGATCAGCATCCCGGCAGGGTACGCGCGATACCGTCCGCGTACGGTCTGGGGGGACGGTTCTGGCGTGAAGCGAGCTTGGGGCGCATGCGGAGTGGTGGTGCTCCTGGCGCTGGTGGCCGGGTGTGGTGGCGGTAGCGACGGCCCGACCGAGGCCGAGTTCGTGCGCCAGGCGAATGCGGTGTGCCGGGACGGCGCCGCGAAGGTGTCGCTCGTGCGTATCCCGGGCCGGGCGGATGTCACGAGCATGCCGCAAGCCGCCGCCCAGGTCGTGGCCATCCAACGGCACGAGCTGGACCGGTTGCGCGCGCTGACGGCGCCGAAGAAGGATCGGACCGCGGTCGAGAGCTGGATCGCCCTCGTCGACCAGACGCTCGATCAGGCAGACCTGTCCGCGCGGGCGCAGCGGGACGGCGACATCTCCCGGGCCTTGAGGGCGAACCTCAACGGCGCCGCGCTCGACCGGCGCGCCGACGAGCTGGCACACCGGTACGGGCTCGCCGCGTGCGTCCGGGCCACGACCGCGCCCCCTACGACGTCGACGACCAGAGCCGGAGCCTGACCGAGCGGTACGGATCCGCCCCTGTCGTCCTCGTGAACACCCCGGGTACGATCCGGGGATGCCGCGCTACGACCGACTGAGCGCGCTCGACGCGTCGTTCCTGCACTTGGAGCGGCTCGAGACGCCGATGCACGTCGGTGCCGTCTCGATCTTCGAGGGGGCACCGTTTCTCGACACCTCGGGCCGGTTCCGGCTGGCCGAGGTCCGCCGCCTGGTGGGCTCGCGGCTGCATCTCATCCCGCGCTTCCGCAAGCGCCTCATGTTCGTGCCCTTCGAGCAGGGACGGCCGGTCTGGGTCGATGACCCCCGCTTCGACATCGCCTACCACGTGCGCCTCACCGCGCTGCCGCACCCGGGCAGCCGGGAGCAGCTCCTCGCCCTCACCGCGCGCATCCAGGCCCAGCTCCTGGACCGGGACCGGCCGCTCTGGGAGCTCTGGTTCGTGGAAGGGCTCGAAGGTGGCAACGTCGGGCTGATCCAGAAGACGCACCACGCGCTCGTCGACGGTGTGTCCGGCGTCGACGTCGCGACCGTGCTGCTCGACTTCACCGAGGACCCCACGTACCTCGAACCGCCTCGGTGGATCGTCGAGCCGCCTCCGAGTCCCGGGCGCCTGCTCGTCGACACGCTCTACGAGCGCACGACGGAGCCGGCCGAGATCGCGCGCACGACGCGACGCATCGTCCGCACGCCGCAGCGAACCCTGGCCCGCACCGGTCAGCTCGGCCGCGCGCTGTCCACGCTCGTGGACCGCAACTCGATCGCGCCGCGCACCTCGATCAACGTCGCGGTCGGGCGCCGGCGGCGCTTCGAAGGTGTGCGCGTGTCGCTCGACGACGTGAAGGCGATTCGCAAGGTGCTCGGCGGCACGGTGAACGACGTGGTGCTGGCCGGCGTCGCCGGCGGGATGCGCGCGCTGTTCGAGTCCCGCGGCGACGACATGACGGATCTTCGCCTCCGCGCGCTCTGCCCGGTATCGGTACGCGACGACTCCGAGCGCATGCAGCTGGGCAATCGCGTCTCCGCGATGTTCGTCGAGCTTCCCGTGGGCGAACCCGATCCGGTGCAGCGGCTCCAGTCGATCCGGGCGACGACGGTCGACCTGAAGGACCGCCAGCAGGCCGTCGGCGCGGCCTTCCTCATGGACCTCACGACCTTCGCGGCGCCGACGTTGCTCGGCCTCGCCGCCCGCGCGGTCCATCGTCAGCCCTTCTTCAACCTGGTGATCACCAATGTTCCCGGGCCGCAGGTGCCGCTGTACTGCATGGGCGCGCGGATGCTCGAGGCCTATCCCGTCGTGCCGCTGACGAAGAACCTGGCACTCGGGATCGCGATCCTCTCGTACTGCGGCCAGCTGCACTTCGGCCTCTACGTCGACGCGGACGCGGTCGCAGACGTCGCCGTCCTGGCCGGCGGGATCGAAGACGCGTTCGCGGAGCTGAAGAAGATCGCAGAAGAATCGGACGAAGCGGGGGAGCTCGAGTGACGGACCTTTCGACGCGAGATGCCTGGGAGCTGGCCGACGCGGTGCGGAAGGGAAAGGTCTCGGCAGTGGAGCTGCTCGAGGTCTCGCTCGAACGCATCGAGTCCTACAACGCCGACCTGAACGCGGTCTGCTATCTCGACGCGGAAGCTGCCCGCGCCCGAGCGAAGGAGATCGACGCGCAGGTTGCGGACGGCGGCGACCCCGGTCTGTTCGCCGGCGTGCCGATGGGCGTCAAGGAGCTGGCACAGGCGAAGGGGTTCCCGGACACCCATGCCTCGGTGATGTACGCCGACCGCGTCGCCGCGGAGGACGGGACCGAGGTCGCGCGCTTGCGTGCCGCCGGCGCGGTCATCGTCGGTCTCACGACGGCGCCCGAGATGGGCATCCCGAGCTTCACCAACTCTCCCTTGCACGGCGTGACGCGCAACCCGTGGAATCCCGAGGCCACGCCGGGCGGGTCCTCGGGCGGCTCGGCCGCGGCCGTTGCGTCCGGCATGTTCCCGGCCTGCACCGGCAGCGACGGGGGCGGGTCCATCCGCATCCCCTCGTCGTACTCCGGCCTACCGGGGTTCAAGACCACGTTCGGGCTCAGCGGAGTGGGACCGCAGCCCTTCGACACCGGGCTGACGTCCGTCTACGGCCCGATGGTGCGGTCGGTCCGTGATGCCGCCCGCTACATCGACATCACCTCGGGCCCCACGCTCTTCGACCCCACGTCCCTGCCGAAGCCGGCGCCGTTCGAGCCGCTCACCACCTCGCTCGACGCGGCGCGTGACCGGTTGCGGGGCAAGCGGGCCGCGTGGTCGTCGACGCTGGGCTACGGCGTGTGCGACACGGGCGTCGAGGCCTTGACCTTCGAAGCCGCGCAGCAGCTGGTGGCCGAAGCCGGGCTCGAGCTGGTCGACCTGGACGTCAAGTTCCCGAAGCCGGGCCGCGCCTGGGGTCTCCTGAGCGCGCCGAACCTCGCGGCGTGGCACTACGACGAGGCCAAGGACCGGCTCGACGACCTCGACATGCTCCTGCGCGTCTCCGTCGAGGGGCTCCCGAACCTCCGGGCGTCGCACCTCGGCCAGGCGGTCCGCCGGCGCCACGAGCTGCTCCTCGCGTCGGCCGAGGTGTTCGCGGATGTCGACCTGTTGCTCACGCCGACGACCGCGACGACCGCGTACCCGGCGGAGGGCGTGCTGGAGGGACCGGTCAATGGCGAAGTCGTGAACCTGATGATCCTGTCCGCCGCGTTCACCGCGCCGTTCAACATGACGGGGCAGCCGGGGTTCAGCATCCCGGCCGGTCTCGTGGACGGCATGCCCTGCGGCCTGCAGGTCGTCGCCCGGCGCCACGAGGACGATGCGTGCGTCGCCGCGGCGGCGATCATGGAGCAGGCCCGCCCCTGGCCCAAGATCGCCCCCGGCTACAGCTGACGGCCCGGAAGGCTCTCCGGCGGGAGGGGGTAGCCTCGGGTCGTGACCGACGTCGCGCGTCGGCCGGGCGACTCCGCACGAGCGCCCAGGCCGCCCAAGCAAGAGCAGGAGCCGGCTTCCGAGGAGATCACGGAGGTCGCCCCCGGCGTGCTGCGCATGCAGCTGCCCATCTGGATGCCGGGGCTCGGCCACGTGAACATGTACGGCCTCGTCGACGACCGCGGCCTGACGGTCGTGGACCCCGGCCTTCCCGGGCCGAAGAGCTGGAAGGCGCTCAAGCACCGGCTCAAGCTGGCGGGCTACGACGTCAAGGACATCCACACCGTCATCGTGACCCACTCGCACCCGGACCACTTCGGTGGCGCCGGGCGCATCAAGAAGGAAGCCAACGCCGAGCTCATCACCCACAAGGCGTTCACGACCTGGTCCCTCGACCGCAGCGGGAAGGGCACGCTCTCCGAAGCCGAGGCGGAGCGCCTGGAGCAGGCCGCGATCGACGAGGCCGAGCGCTACACGGGCCCGTCGCTCGAAGAGCTGCCGGCACTGCGCGAGGACGACGCCAGCGCGCTCGACGAGCTCACCGAGGAGCATCAGCGCCAATCGGTGCCCTGGGGCGGCACGACGCCGTGGGGTGGCAGCAAGCACCCCATGCCGCCGCTCGCCAAGCGCGTCGCGATCCGAGCCATGCGGCTCGTGTTCGCGCCACCGGATCCGACGCGCCGGGTGAAGCACGGCGCGCCGATCGAGCTGGCCGGCCGCACTTGGCTCGCCATCCACACCCCGGGCCACACGCTCGACCACCTCTGCCTCTACGACCCGGAGAACGGGATCCTGCTCTCCGGCGATCACGTCCTCCCGTCGATCACGCCACACATCGCGGGTTCCGGGATGGGTGACGCGCTGCACTCGTACCTCGCGACGCTCGACCTGGTCGCGTCGCTCGACGGGGTGAAGCTCGGCCTTCCCGCGCACGGGCACCCGTTCGACGACGTTCCCGGCCGCGTCGACGCGATCAAGGAGCACCACTTCGAGCGCATGGAGAAGCTCCGGGCCGCGTCGCTCGCGCTCGGGCCGGCGAGTGTCGTGACGCTCAGCCACGAGCTGTTCCCGGAGCGGCACTGGGGTGTGATGGCCGAGAGCGAGACGTTCGCCCACCTCGAGCACCTCCGGGGTACCGGCGAGGCGGAGCGGTGGGATGAGGGCGGGACGTTGATGTACCGCGTCGCCTCCCGCGCCTGACCCGCCTGCGGCCTACGCTCGGCTCATGACCGACGACCCCACTCGGGAAGCCACCGCTCTCCTGCAAGACCTGATCCGCAACGCCTGTGTGAACGACGGGCGGCCGGAGTCGGGTGCGGAGGTTCGCAGCTCGGACCTGCTCACCGGCTATCTCGAGGGAAGCGGCGTCGACATCGAGCACTACGAGCCGCAACCGGGTCGCCGCAGCATGCTCGCCAAGATCGAGGGTTCGGACCCCGACGCGCCGTCGCTGCTGCTGATGGGGCACACGGACGTCGTGCCGGTCAACGAAGACGGCTGGTCCCGCGACCCGTTCGGGGGCGAGATCGTGGACGGCATGGTGTGGGGCCGCGGCGCGGTCGACATGCTCAACCTCACCGCCACCCAGGCCGTCGCGTTCAAGCGGCTCGCGCAGTCCGGGTTCAAGCCGAAGGGCACGATCTCGTATCTCGCGGTCGCCGACGAAGAGGCGCGCGGGATCTGGGGTGCGGACTGGCTGGTCGAGCACGAGCTGGATGACGTGAAGGCCGACTACGTCCTCACCGAGTCCGGCGGGTTCCAGGTGCCGACCGCGCAGGGGCCGCGGTTGCCGGTGATGGTGGAGGAGAAGGGCACCTTCTGGTCGAAGATCACGGTGCGCGGCACGCCGGGGCACGCGTCGTCGCCGTACCGGACGGACAACGCGCTCGTCACCGCGGCGGAGGTCGTGCGCCGGCTGGCCGAGTTCCAGGCGCCGCCGCAGCTGAGCGGCACGTGGCAGCGGCTCGTCCAAGGTCTGCAGCTTCCTGAGGTGTTGCTGCAAGAGGAAGGATTCCGCGACACGATCGACGCGCTGCCGCTCGGCATGGCACGCATCGCGTACTCGTGCACGCACACGACGTTCGCGCCGACGGTCATCCACGGGGGCACGAAGACGAACGTGATCCCGGACCGCGTGGAGATCGAGGTCGACATCAGGACGCTCCCCGGTCAGAGCGGTGAGGTCGCGCACGATCTGCTCATGGAGGCGCTCGGCGATCTCGCCGGCAAGGTGGAGATCGAATCGGGCGACGACCCGTCCTCGCAGTCACCCATCGACACTCCGTTGTGGGACGCGCTCGGCCGGGTCACCGCACGGCTGTGCGAAGGTTCCGCGCTGGTGCCGTGGCTGATGACCGGCGCCACCGACAACCGCTTCTTCCGCCGCGCCGGGTCGGTGGGCTACGGCTTCGGGCTCTTCAGCAAGCGCCTCACGTTCGAGGACTACGCCACGATGTTCCACGGCAACGACGAGCGGGTGGACCAGGAGAGCCTGCGCCTCTCGACCGAGCTCTGGCTCGCGATCGCCGAGGAGCTGGTCGGCCCGCAATCGGGCTAACCCCACTCTCCGTTTGTGCCGAAAGGGTCCGCCAGGGACCTTGATGGCACAGACGGCGGGTTACTCGAGGCCCTGCTCGCGCAGGTACTCCTCGAACGCCTCGGCCAACGCGTCGCCACTCGGGATCTCGTCGGGGTCCACGTCACCGTCTCCGGCGATCGTGGGTTCGTCCGACTGCTCCTCGAGCGCGCGCACGTAGTCCCGCATCTCGTCGTCGGAGTCGACCGCGCTCTCGACCCGGGCCTTCCACGCTTCGGAGGCGACGGCCAGCTGGCGCAGGTCGAGTGGCCGGCCGGTGAGTGCCGCGAAGCGGTCCAGGAGCGCGCGGATGGCCGGTGGGTTCGGCGGGGTCGCGACGTAGTGCGGGACCGGAGCCCAGAACGATGCGGACGCGAGGCCGGCCGTTCGGCACGCGTCGTGGAGGACGCCGACGATCCCGGTAGGCCCCTCGTAGTGCGAGCGCTCCAGGCCGAGTCGCTCCATCAGCACGGTGTCGGTGGTGCTGCCGGTGACCCGGATCGGCTGTGAGTGGGGGCTGTCCGCGAGCAGCGCACCGAAGGTGACTACCGTGGTGCAGCCGGTCTCGCGGGCGACCTCGAGCACGGTGTCGCAGAACGAGCGCCACCGGAGATTCGGTTCGGGGCCGGAGAGCAGGACGAGGTCCGGGCCTGCGCCGTTCGCCGGCGCGGCGGAGAACTCGAGCGTGGGCCAGCGCAGCTCGCGGATGACGCCGTCGATCAGCTCGACGGTCGGCCGGTTGGACTGGAAGTCGTAGTGCTCGTCCGGGTCGATCGTCGCGAACGGGCGGGCGGCGAAGTGCTCGGCCAGCCATGCGACCGCATCGGACGCGGCGTCGCCCGCATCGTTCCAACCCGTGAATCCGGCGACCAGCACCGGCTCACGAAGCTGCGGTCGCGCGTCCCAGCGCAGGGCACTCATGCAACCGATGGTAGGCGGTGGTGCGGTCAGCCCCGAAGAGCGGCGATCGACGAGTGGTTTGCCTGGTCGAGCGCGCCGTTGATCAACAGGTCGACCGTGTGGCCCATCGCGTCGAAGCCTTCGCCCAAGGTCTTGCCCATCTTGAAGCGGGCGTGGATGCCCTCGACGATGATCGCGAGCTTGAAGGAGGCGAACACGACGTACCAGTCGAGCGCGTCCACCGCGTGGCCGCTCTTGCGCGCGTAGCGCTCGACGATGTCGTCGGACGAGAGGAACCCCGCCTGCTCGTCGATCACCGCGCCCGTGGCGATGATCTGCGCGCCGGCATTGCCCCAGTAGAGAAGGAACAACCCGAGGTCGGCCAGCGGGTCGCCGAGGGTCGACATCTCCCAGTCCAGCACCGCGACGATCCGTCCCGGGTCGTCGCTCGCCATCATCGTGTTGTCGAGGCGGTAGTCGCCGTGGACGATGGTCGGGGGACCGGATTCGGGGAGCGCGGCCCGCAGCCGGCGCGCGAGCTCGTCGACCTCCGCGAAGTCGCGCGTCTTCGACCGTTCCCATTGCTCGCCCCAGCGCCGGATCTGCCGTTCGAGGTAGCCGTCCGGATGGCCGAAGTCGCCGAGGCCCGCGGCGACGAAGTCGACGCGGTGGATCTGGGCCAGCACGTCGACCAGCTCCTCGGAGAGCCGCCGTGCGTCGGCCGCGCTCAGCGCGGTGAGTGACGCGCCGTCGCGGTAGATGATGCCCTCGACCTTGTCCATGACGTAGAACGGCGCGTCGTTGACCTCGAGGTCCTCGCACAGCGCGTAGGTGCGCGGCACGGGCACGCCGGTCCCGGCGAGCGCGCTCATCACCCGGTACTCGCGGGCCATGTCGTGCGCCGTCGGAAGGACATGCCCGAGCGGTGGCCGCCGCAACACCCACGTCTGCTCGCCGTCCGAGATCGAGTACGTGAGGTTCGAGCGACCGCCCGCGATCAGCTCGGCGGTGAGCTCCCCACCGGTCGCGCCGGGGACGTGCTCGGCGAAGTACACGCGCAGCCGCGCGAGATCGACGCCTTCAGGGACTTCCTCGGGCATTGCGCTCCCCGTCAGTCAAGTGACGGGAGCGTAGACCGGTGGTTCAGGCGACCCGGGGGGTGCGCGGCGCGACGGGCTTGCCGTTGCCCTTGGGGTATCGGGCGACCCGCCCGACGGGCATGTCGACCCGGAAGCCGGCGGCGGCGCGCTCCTCCTCGGACTCGCCACCCCAGAAGCCGTACTCGCGCTGCTCGCGGGCCCAGTCCCGGCAGGAGTCGAGGACGGGGCACTCGTTGCAGATGGACCGGGCCTTGCTCTCCCGCACCACCCGCGCCTCGGGCCGTTCGCCGGCCGGCGCGAAGAAGAGCTCGGTGCGGCCCTCGCAGGCCGCGTCGACGGTCCAGGACAACGGTCCCGTATAGATCAAGCTCGAAAGGGTGTCGATTGCCACAGCAAGTTCCTCGAATGCTCGTGGGCCCGGGGGAGGGCCACGGTCGGGAAAGGGAGGATCGGGGAGCCGACGGGGGGACCGGCTCCCCGATTCGTCCTGGGCTCCATGGAACCACTAGGACCCCTGATCTGTCCAACAGGTTGGAGTGATACGTTCTATCGGACCGACAGATGATACTCCGTCCATCCACCTCGTAGAACACCTCGATGTTCCCGGGAGGCCTCGTGGAGCTGCGTCACCTGGAGACTCTGATCGCGATCGAGGAGGAAGGGACCTTCACGGCCGCGGCCGACTTCCTCAGCACCGTGCAGTCCAATGTGTCCGAACAGGTGCGCCAGCTCGAATCCGAGCTCGGCGTGACCCTGCTCGCCCGGGGCCGCTCGGGGGCGACGCCGACCGAATCGGGCGAGGTGGTGCTCGCGCACGCCCGCCGGATCCGCCGCGAGCTGGAGCTCATGCGTGAGGACGTCGCCGCCCTCCAGGGACTGCAGGTCGGGAGCGCGAGCTTCGGGATCGTCGGTACCGCGAGCCGGTGGCTCGTGCCGCGGCTCGTGGCCGACCTCCGCAAGCGCGCCCCCGGGATCGAGCTGCGCGTGAACGAAGGCGCGTCGGAGCGGCTGCTGGCCGAAGTGCTGAACCAGGAGCTCGCGCAAGCGGTCATCACCGAGCCGGTGCGGGACGAGCGCCTCACGGTGGAGCGCCTTCTCGACGAGGGCCTGGTCGGTCTCGCGCCGCCGGGAACCGACCTCCCGCCCGAGCCGGTGCCGTTCGAGGTCCTGGCCGAGATGGCGCTCGTGCTCCCGCCCGCGGCGAACCCGCTGCGGATCGAGATCGAGCAGGCCGCGCGCGCCCGCGGCGTCACGCTGCAGGTCCGGGTGGAGGTCGAAGGCATCCGGCTCATCGCGGATCTCGTTGCCGCCGGTGCCGGTGTGTCGGTCCTCCCCGAGACCGCGATCCCGCCCGAGCTGTCCTCGGTGCTGATCTTCGCGATCGCCGATCTCCCGCTCCGTCGGCTCGCCCTCATCTCGCCGAAGGCGGCGCCGCTATCGCTTGCGGACCAAGCCGTCCGGGAGACGGTCCTGCAGATCGTCGGCAACGCGCGGTCACGCCCGCCGCGAGCCGGCAGCTCGGCCCGGCAGCGCGTCTAACCCGGCGCGAGCACGAACGGCTCTCCGCTCAGCTCCACGGTTCGCGGCGTCCCCGTGTGATCACCCTCGAGCCGAACGAACCCGGGGGTGGTGTCTGGACCGTGCTCGAGCCGCACGCGCCCGCCGCCGGGCCAGGCGAGCTCGACCGCGCCTGCGGATTCGTCGACCACCTCTCCGTCGAGCAGGCCGGCGAAGAAGCCGACGGCCGCGGGCAGCGACGGCGTGGACATCACCACCCGGCGGAGCCGGCACCGGTCGGCGGCTCGCTTGGGCGGCTGCGGCCACCACTCGGGCTCGAAGAACGCGCTTCCGGCTTCGGCTTTCGCTACGAGCTCCGGCGTCCCCGGGTGATCGGGGTGGACCTGTGCGAGCTGGACCACCGTCCCGTGGGCCTCGCGGGGTTGGAGGAACGCTTCCTTCCAGCTCGGGTCCGTGAGGTTCACGTTCACCGGCCGGAACCCGGCTTGGCGGACCCGGCTCAGCGTCGCGGCGAGGTCCGGCACCTTGAACGTGAGGTGGTGCTGGCCCGGCCCGTGGCGCGCGAGGAATCGGGCGAGGAAGTCGTTGTGCTCCGGCTGCCACTCGACGAGCAGCTCGACCGTCATCGCCGCCGCGCCCTCGCCGAGGCGCACCTGCACCCAACGAAAGCCGTAGCCGTCGCCGCCGGCGAAGATCGTTCCGCCGAGGTCGCCGACGGCCGTGCCGAGGGCGGCCCCGATGTCGGTGGTGGCGATCGCGACGTGGTCCAGGTCGATCGGCATGCCCGAGACTCGACCGGGTGGGCCGGCGCGGGCAAGTCGAGCTCAGGTGGTGGCGATCGGGTCCGGCTCGAGGTTGATCGTCGGGCCGTGTCCGGCGCGGGTGAGGATGCGGGCGACCGTGTAACCGATGCCAAAGATCACGAACCCACCGACCGCGTCGAGGAAGTAGTGGTTGGCGGAGATGACGATCACCGCGACCGTCAGCACGGGATAGCTCGCCGCCAGCCACTTGACCCACGTGCGCTTCACGCGGGGAACGAGCGCGCACGCGCACCACAGCGCCCAGCAGCAGTGCACGCTCGGCATCGCCGCGTACTGGTTCGAGATGTTCTTCATCGCGCCCGAGTTGAAGGCCCACAAGGTGGGGTACTTGGCCAGCGTGTCGACGAACCCGTAGTGGGCGTTCGGCATGGAGTCGAGCAGGCGCGGCGGCATGAGCGGCCAGAGCCGGAAGCCGATGAGCGCGATCGCAGTGGCGACACCGAGCGTGTTGCGCCAGCGCGGATAGTCGTTCGGCCACTTCCGGAACAGGAAGACGCCTACCCCGATCGTGATGATGAAGTGCAGCGACCCGTAGTAGTAGTTCGCGGCCACGACGATCGGCTTGAAGTGCAACGCCCAGCGGTTGACCGTGAGCTCGTGATTGATTCCGAGGGACTGCTGCCAGCCCATCAGCTCCTTGGCGTGGGCGTACGCCTCGACGGTGTGGACCGCGTCGGCGTTCCGGACCGCGGAGTACACGAGGTAGAAGAGGCCGATGGCCAGCATCTCGGCCCACCAGTAGATGACGTGGCCGTCGCGCAGGACCTTCGCGGCCCAGAGCTTGCGGTGGATGCGCGGCACGGCCCGGCGCTCGGTCGTCGCGCTCACGGTTGCGAACCCGCCCCGACCGACGCCTGGTTCCGATGCCCGACTGCGAATGCCGGTGCACCGAGCAGGCTCACGAGCAGCATGGTGAGGTACCAGAGGAGGCCGATGCCGATCGCCTGGCCGTTGGGAATCCCGAGCGGGTGCAGCAACAGCACGAACATTCCTTCACGCACACCGAGGCCGCTCAGCGAGATCGGGATGACCTGGGCCATGGCCACCACCGGGACGAACGCGATCACCGCACCGACGGGAACCGGCGCCCCGATGGTGAGGATGACGAATCCGACCGTGAGCACGACCGACACCTGGTAGATCATGGCGGTGCCGAGCACGGCGAGCGCGGCTTTCGGATCGGCCCGGAGCCGGGCGACACCGACGTGGGCCGCGCCGATGAAGCGCATCCAGTTCTCGTGGTGCTCGAAACGACCGGCCATCCTCGGGTGGGCGGCGAGCAGCAGGATCCCGGCGAGCGCGGCGAGCGCGACCCCGGACACGAGGAGCGCGACCCAGGCGGTGCTCGAATCCAGCAGCGACGGGTCGATCAGGAAGCCGAACAGGCACAGCACCGGGAGCGCCAGGAAGCCGCTCAACCGCTCTAGGGCGACGGCGGCGAACGCCGTCTCGCGCGATCCGATGTTCTTCGCCGAACGGGTGATCCGGAGCACGTCCCCGCCGATGGTGGACGGGAGCACGTTGCCGACGAACTGGCCCGCGAAGTAGTGGCCGGTGAGGGCGCGCAGCGGTACCGGCGCCCCGAAGGCGAGGAGCACCCGCTGCCAGCGCCAGGCCGAAAGCACGATGCCGACGGTGGCCAGCAGGACGGCGAGGGCGAAGTAGACGAGGGTGGCCAGGTGCCGGTGCTTGGGGAGCGCGCCGTCGAAGTCGATCTTCGTCACCAGGATCGCGAGCAGTGCCGCGCTCACGACCATGCGGATGCCGAGTCCCCAACGGGCCCAGCGAGAAGGCGCGGGCGGCTCCGACTCTTCCAGCACCATCTCCCCAGCCTACGGGCTGGGCCCTATTGGCCGGGAGCCGTCCCGGTCGGCAAGCATGGTGTCCGCGAGCCGTTTTGGCGGCCCGACGGAACGGTACGGATGGGGGGAAGCGCATGAGGGTTGTCGTCGACGACGGCGTCGGGCTCGAGGTCGTCGAGCAGGGGAGCGGTCCCGCCCTCCTGCTCGTCCACGGGTTCGGCGGGGCGAAGGAGGACTTCTGGGACCAGGTCGACGCGCTCGCGACCCGGTACCACGTCGTCACGTTCGACCACCGCGGCCACGGTGAGAGCGATGCTCCGGCGGAGGTGGGGGCGTACTCCCTGGACCGGCTCGCGGCCGACACGCTCGCGGTCGCCGACGCCGTCGGCGCCGACCGGTTCCGGCTCCTGGGCCACTCGATGGGCGGGATGGTCGCCCGCCGGGTCGTCCTCGCCCACCCCGGCCGGGTCGAAGCGCTCGTGCTCATGGACACCTCCCCCGGCCCGGTGCCGGGGATCGACGGCGAGATCCTCGAGTTGGGGGCCGCGATGGCGCTCACCGACGGGATGGACGAGCTGAAGCGGGTCATGGATGCGTTCCAGCCACTCGGGACGCCCGCGTACGAGCGGCTGCTGGCCGAGCGCCCGGGCTACCAGGAGTTCAACGACCGGAAGTGGGCCACCCTCTCGGCCGTGATGTGGGCGACGATGGGTCGCGAGATCCGGGACCAGCCGGACCAGCTCGCCGCGCTCGCCGCGGTCGAATGCCCGACGCTCGTCATCGTGGGTGAGCAGGACGAGCCGTTCGTCGGCGTGTCGCGCGACATGGCCGAGACCGTTCGCAGTGCGGAGCTCGTCGTGCTCACCGACGCGGGCCACTCACCACAGTTCGAGAACCCAGGTGCGTGGCTCGCGGCGCTCGAGCGGTTCCTGTCGCGGGTCGACCGTCAAGACGAATCCCCCGCGGCGTAGCGAGCCGTCTCCATGACCCAGGAGCTGGGTTCGGGAGGGAAGCTCGCGGCGGAGGTGCTGCGACGGCACGACGTCGACACCGTGTTCACGCTCTCCGGCGGTCATCTCTTCCCGTTCTACGACGGGTGCGTGCAGACCGACATCCGGTTGGTGGACGTCCGGCACGAGCAGACGGCCACGTTCGCGGCCGAGGGTTGGGCCAAGGTGACCCGCCGGGTCGGAGTGTGCGCGCTCACCGCCGGGCCGGGTGTGACGAACGGGGTGAGCGCCTTGACCGCCGCGCAGCTGAGCGGCTCCCCCGTGCTCGCGATCGGTGGGCGCGCCCCCGCCGAACGTTGGGGCTCGGGCTCGCTCCAGGAGCTCGATCCGGTGCCGATCCTCGCCCCGGTGGTCAAGCACGCCGCCACGGCACCGTCCACCGAGGCGATCCCTGCGACCTTCGACGCCGCGTTACGTGCCGCACGCACACCGCATCGTGGTTCGACGTTCGTCGACGTCGCGCTCGACGTCTTCGTGAACGGTGCCATGGCCGAGATCCCCGACGCGCCCGGGGTTGCCGAGCTCACGGGCGGCGAGCCGGACCCAACGGCCATCGCGACGATTGCGAAGCTGGTGGCGGACGCAAGGCGCCCGGTCGTGGTCGCGGGTGGCGACGTGTACTGGGATCGGGCCGAGGTCGCGCTCCAGGCGTGGGCCGAGGTGGCGCGCCTCCCCGTGTTCGCGAACGGGATGGGCCGCGGGACGATCCCGGCCGACCACGAGCTCGCGTTCGCCCGCGCCCGTTCGGCGGCCTTGAAGGAAGCGGACCTGGTGCTGGTCGCGGGCACGCCGCTCGACTTCCGGCTCGGGTTCGGCGTGTTCGGGGACGCGAAGGTCGTGCACGTCTGCGACGCGCCCGGGCGCGTCGCCCGTCACGCGCCGCTCGCAGCCTCGAGCGCGGGCGACCTGTCACAAACCTTCAGCGCACTCGCCGGCGGCGTCGCCGGCGGCGACCACGACGATTGGATCAGCCGCCTCCGTGACGAGGAACGGGCGCGCCGCGCCGTCGACGCCGAAGCTCTCGGTGCCGCGACCACGCCGATCAAGCCGCAGCGGATCTACGGCGAGCTGCGCCCACGGCTGGCCCGCGACGCGATCGTCATCGGCGACGGAGGCGACTTCGTCTCGTACGCAGGCCAGCTCATCGACAGCTACCAGCCGGGTTGCTTCCTCGATCCCGGCCCGTTCGGGTGCCTCGGCATGGGGCCCGGCTACGCGCTGGCTGCCGGCGTCGCGCATCCCGGTCGCCAGCTGGTGCTGCTCCTCGGTGACGGCGCGATCGGGTTCTCGCTCGGTGACCTCGACACGCTCGTGCGGTTCGGGATCGACGTCGTGATGATCGTGGGGAACAACGGGATCTGGGGCTTGGAGAAGCACCCGATGGAGTTCTTCTTCGGATACGCCGTGGCTGCCGAGCTCCGACCGGGAACCCGCTACGACCTCGTGCTCGAAGCGCTCGGTGGGCACGGCGAGCTGGTGGAGGACCCGGCCGAGCTCGGCCCTGCACTCGATCGGGCGTTCGCGACACCGGGCCCGTCACTCGTGAACGTGCTCACCGACCCCGCCGACGCCTATCCCCGCTCCAGCAACCTCGGCTGACCCGGCTCGCATCTCTGCGTCGCGTACGCGCGATATGCGCTTCGATCGACGCCAAACGGGTCAGCGGCGAGCCGCGATCTCGCAGACCTTCCAGTCGCCGTCCTCCCGGACGAGCCGGACGGTCACGTGGTAGTCGATCCCGGCTCGGGTGACGTCGCCGTTGGTGGTGGCGCGGTTGCCGGTCCGATCGAACTCCGTGATGTTGAAGTCGCGCACGCGTCCGTTCGACTGCTCCCGTTGTGCGAAGTCCGGCTCGCTGATCTGAGCCTTGAACGCCGCGCACCGCAGGTCGTACGCCGCCGAGTACTTCTCGTCGCGCAACGCGGAGAAGTAGTCGTTCGTCGATTCGATCGGCCCGACGATCGCGCGCACCGCGAACACCACGATCAGCACGACGCTCACCGCGAAGACGGCCAGCACCGGGATCAGGATCCAGAGCCAGGTCAGGCGGCGCTTCTTGACCGGCGGCGGCGGTGGCTCCCAACCGGAGGCGGCGGGCGCCGGCGGCGTGATCGGTGGTGGCGGCCCGGGTGGCGCGCCCCATCCGGGCGCGGCGGGTGGCCCGGGTTGCGGTGCGGGGGGCGCGTCCGGCGGGGGTGGTGGTGGAGTCGGGCTCGCCCACCCCGGTTGGCCGGCGTCGGGGTCCCCACCCGGCGCGCCGCTCGGATCGATCGGGTTCCCGGGATCACCCATGCCTGGAGCGTACCGGCGCGGGAAAGCGCAAGAAGGGAGTGTCGGAACGGAGGGCAGGAGCGGGTACGAAGTGCGGAGGCCGCAGCGACCGGGCTCGAGTCAGGTCGTGCCGCCGGCTTTCCCCAGGAACCGGGAGCGCTCGACGACGACACGGGTGATGCGCCCCGCAGCCACGAGGCCGTCCCGATGCTTCACCGAGACGCGAAAGGTGAGGCGGCGACCTTCGACCGATTCGAGCACGGCCTCGGCGAGGACTTCGTCGCCCACCGGCACGGGGGCCAGGTGGTCGAGCTGGACCCGGTACCCCACGGTCGTGCCGTCGGGCGCGATCTGGCCCGCGATCGCGGCAACCGTGGCTCGTTCGGCCAGCAGCACGACCCGGGGGGTCGCGAGGACCGGGACGTCGCCGCTCCCGAGTGCGAGCGCGGTATCGCTCTCGCAGACGGTGAGTTCTGATGTTCCCACGAGTCCGGGCTCCAGAGGCACGGGCGTACCATACGCACCCCGCGCGCCCGGCGGCACCTTGGAGGTTCGTCGTGATCGAAGAGTCGGTTCTCCAACGCACGCTGCACCGTGCTCTGGCGCGGGGTGGCGACTTCGCGGAGGTGTTCGCCGAAGACCGTCGATCGTCCAACGCCACGTTCGACGACGGCAAGGTGGAAGAGCTGCGGTCCGGTCGGGAGCGCGGCGCCGGCGTGCGGGTGGTGCGGGGCGAGACCACCGGGTACGCGCACACGGCCGACCTCTCGGAGTCCGGGCTGGGTGAGGCCGCGGAAGCGGCGGCCGCCGCGGCGAGCTCGGGTGGGGCAGGGGCCACGATCGTTCCGCTCACGCGCCGCCCGAACACCCCCCCGCACGACGTGAAGGTGCTCCCCGAAGACGTCGAGAAGGCGCGCAAGGTCGAGATGCTGACCCGGGCCGACGAGGCCGCTCGCGCCGTGGGCGACTCGGTACGGCAGGTGTCGGTGAGCTACGCGGACGGTCGGCGCCGGATCCTGGTCGCGAACTCCGACGGGCTGCTCACCGAGGACGACCAGGTGCGCACACGCTTCATGGTGAACTGCGTCGCGGTCGGTGACACCGGCATGCAGACGGGCCTGGAGGCCCCGGGCTTCACCGTCGGCTTCGAGTACTTCGACGAGCACGCGCCGGAGGAGACCGCGCGCATCGCCGCGGCTCGGGCGCTCTCCAAGCTCAACGCCCGGCCCGCGCCCAGCGGGAAGGTGCCGGTGGTGCTGAAGCGGGGGGCCGGGGGCGTGCTGTTCCACGAGGCGTGCGGGCACGGTCTCGAAGCGGACTTGGTGGGCCGGGACGCGTCGGTGTTCCGCGGGCGGGTCGGGGAGCAGGTCGCGTCACCGCTCGTGACCCTGGTGGATGACGGCGGGCTGGCCCGGGAGTGGGGCGCGTACGCGATCGACGACGAAGGTGCACCCGCGCAGCGCAACGTGCTGATCCGGGACGGGGTGCTCACCGACTACATGTGGGACCTCGTGCGCGCCCGGAAGGAAGGCCGCGCGAGTACGGGCAACGGTCGCCGGGAGACGTACCAGCACCTTCCGATGGTCCGCATGACGAACACGTTCCTCGAGGCCGGTACCGAAGACCCGGACGACATCATCCGCCGGACGCCGTACGGCCTCTACTGCGTCGCGCTCGGCGGCGGCCAGGTCAACACCGCGACGGGCGACTTCGTGTTCGGGATCACCGAGGCGTACATGATCGAGGACGGCCAGATCACCGAGCCCGTGCGCGGCGCGCAGCTGATCGGCAACGGCCCCGAGACGTTGCTCGGGGTCGACGCGGTCGGGAACGACTTCGACACCTGGGCGGGCACCTGCGGCAAGGACGGTCAGGGCGTGCCGGTGTCGTCCGGGCAACCGACGTTGCGGATCCGCGAGCTGACGGTCGGCGGGACCGCGGCATGACCGCTCTGGACGCGGAAGCGCACGACCGCTCAGAAGGAGTGGCGCCGATGGAGCACGCGGCATGACCCGTCGCAGTGAGGACCTGCTCGAGATCGCGCGCCGGGTCGCGTCGATGGCGCGAGCGGGCGAGCAGGTCGAGGCGTACGTGCTCCGTTCGCGCGACACGGACGTGCAGGTCTTCGGCGGCGAGGTCGAGTCGCTGGCCGTCGCGGAGGTCGACGGGGTCGGGGTGCGGCTCCTGCTCGACCACCGGCAGGGGTACGCGTGGGCCGGGTCGCTCGATGCCGACGTGATTGCCGAGACGGTGGCCGAAGCACGCGACAACGCGGGCTTCGGGACCCGAGACGAAGCCCTCGGGCTGGCCGAGCCGTCCGACCTCGCCGGCGTCACCGCGCCCGATCTCGATCTGTGGCGCGACGCGCTGCTCGCGGTACCGGCGGAGGAGAAGGTCGCGCTCGCGCTCGAGGTCGAAGCCGCGACCCGCCGCGCGGATCCGCGCGTGCGTGGCGTCGAGTCCGCGGGTTACAGCGACGGCGCGGTGGAAGTGGCCGTCGCCAGCTCGTTGGGAATCGAAGCCTCGGCCCGGCGCACCGTGTGCTCGGTGGCGTCGTTCGCCATGGCGGGCGAGGGGGAAGAGACGCAGACGGGGTACGGCTTCTCCGTGGGCCGCACGTTCGGCGACCTCGATGTCGCGGCCGCCGGACGCGATGCAGCCGAGCGGTCGACCCGGCTCCTCGGGGCGCGCCAGCCCGCGTCCCGCCGGCTCCCGGTCGTCCTCGACCCGCTGGTGACCCGGTCGTTCCTCGGGTTGCTCGGCTCGGCGCTCAGTGGCGAGGCGATGCTCAAGGGGCGTTCGATGTTCGTCGGCCGGGCGGGCGAGGAGGTCGCGGCCGCGAACGTGACGCTCGTCGACGACCCGACGCTGCCCGACGCGTTCGGCGCCGCCACCCACGACGGCGAAGGGATCCCGACCCGCCGGGTCGAGCTCATCGTCGGCGGCCGGCTCCAGGGATTCCTGCACAACGTGTACACGGCCCGACGGTCGTCGACGCGAACCACGGGTTCGGCGATGCGGGGCTTCAAGTCCACTCCCTCTGTCGGAGCGCGCGCGTTGCACCTGCTTCCCGGGGCGAAGTCACCCGGCGAGATCCTCGCCTCGGTGCCGGAGGCGCTCTACGTGCAGTCGGTGAGCGGGTTGCACTCCGGGACCGATCCGGTCAGCGGCGACTTCTCGGTCGGGGCGGAGGGCCTGATCGTGCGCGACGGCGCGTTCGCCGAGCCGGTGCGCGAGGTGACCATCGCCTCGACGCTGCAGCGCATGCTGCTCGACGTGGCCGAGGTGGGAGCGGACCTCACCTGGCTCCCCGGCGGCGCCGCGGGCATGACCCTGCTCCTCAGCGACATGACGATGAGCGGCAGCTAACCCCCCGTCGGCTACGCGCGGGGGGAGACACCGCGGCGGTCGAGGATGGCGTCGAGCTCGGCGACGGCGACGAACGGGTCCTCGCCGAAGTGCACCGTCTCCATGCCGAGCGCGCGAGCGGCGGCGATGTTCTCGGCGTTGTCGTCGACGAAGACGGATGCGTCCGGCGCGACCCCGACCCGCTCGCAGGTGAGCAGGTAGATGCGTGGGTCGGGCTTGCGCATCCCGACGTCACTCGAGTCCACGACGATCTCGAACAGCTCGTCGACCGGGAACGTCGCGCGCCAGTGGTCGCCCCACTCCTTCACGTTGTTCGTGAGCAACGCGATCGGGACTCCCCTCGCGAGCAGCTCACGGGCCTTGTGCACGACCGGCCAGTGCACCCCGACGGGCATCTCGGCCATGAACGTGAGGTACGCGTCCATGTTGATCGGTTGGCCGAGCACCTCCGGGGCGCGGGCCCGGACCCCGTCGAACCATTCGTCGAGGGTGAGCTCGCCGATCTCCATGCGGTGCCAGTCGTGCGTCACCGCGACCCCACCGTCGGCCGTCGCCACGACGGGTGCCGCGTCGTGACCGCGGCCTTCGACGCCGATGTAGGCCTTGTCGCCGAAGAGCAGCTCGAGCACCGCGCCCGCGGGGTATCCCATGTCGGCTTCGAACTTGCCGATGCCACGGAAGAGCGGGCTCGAGAAGACGCCGCCGTAGTCGAAGATCACCGCCTCGATCACGGTCGGGAGGGTATCGGCTCACGAGTGGTCGCTATCGGGCGGCGTCCTCGGGTGGGGCGATCGCGAGCGCGAGGGTGCCGGCCGCGGTGGCGAACGCCAGGCGTTTCGCCTCGTCCGGCGTCACGAGCACCGTGACCCCGATCGAGCTGCGGTCGGCCGACACCGACCCGTCGTCCCGATCGACCGCGATCACGGGGACGCCGTGTGCGACCGTCAGCGTGGGCTCGACGTCCGAGCCGACCGTCTGGGGATCGAAGGTGGCGTAGAGGTCCACGGGATCCCCCGGCCGTGGCCGCACCCCGCCCGCGATGACCACGCGCATCGCGCGGCGGCCGGCAGGGACGGTGCCGTCACGCCCGTCGCGCCGGTGGGCCGCGAGGTGGCGGGTGGTGACGACGGCGCCGCGCAGGAGCGGGACCGCGACCACCCGGCCGACCGCGGCGCGCGGCGCCGAGATCACTCCCGGTCCCTCCGCCTCACCGCGCACGCGGCGATCGGTGAGGTCGGGGGCTCGGAGCCGTCGACCCAGTGGCAGGTCGCGGGTCGCGACGACCACGGTGTGGACCGGCCCGAAGGCCTGGTCCTGGTGGCGCAGCGAGACGAGGATGTCGGCGACGTACGCGGCGGTGGCCACGGCGAGGATCGCCGCGGCGGCCCACAGCAGCACGGCGCGCGGAGAGCGACGGAGCATGGCTGACCCCTTTCCTGCAGGTGCGGAGCGGGGGAAGCGAGGGGGAGGTGGTCGAGCGGGGCCGGTCAGCCGGCCGAAGCGCCGGTCAGGCCGACTTCTTCGCCGGCTTGCCGGACGACCTGGACGACCTGGACGACCTGGACGAGGAGCTGTCCTTCTTCGACCCGTTGGACGAGCCGGCCTTGCTGTCCGCCTTGGTCGACTCGGACTTGCCGTCCGACTTGGTCTCCGACTTCGAGTCCGGCTTCGAATCGGTCTTGGAATCCGACTTCGACTCGGACTTGGACTCGGACGCCCGGGACTTCGCCTTGGAGGCGGCCCGGCTGTCCGTCTTGTAGAAGCCGGAGCCCTTCAGCACGATCCCGACCGGGGAGAAGACCCTGTGGAGCGACCCGCCGCAGTCGGAATGGCGCTTCAGCGGCGCTTCGCTGAACGTCTGGTACACCTCGAGATGCTCCCCGCACTTGGAGCACTCATACTCGTAGGTGGGCATCTTCTTCGACCTCGTCTTCGTGCGGCCGGACCGGCTCAGTGTCCCTCGCTGGCAGTCGCGCTGTGAGAGTGCAACATCGTACCCGCCCAGTCATTCCCGGTCCCCCCGGAGCCCTCGTCCCGCAGGAGTGGGGCTCCATCGCCTTGAATGGACGTCGTGAGCGACCTCGCCCTCGCCCTGATCCTGATCCTCCCGGCCTACTTCCTCGGGACGTTCCCGAGCGCGCTCCTCGTGGCCCGGGTGGGTGGCCACGACGTGCTCAACGAGGGCTCGGGCAACCCCGGCGCCTCGAACGTCGCCCGGCTCATGGGGTGGAAGGCCGGCATCGTCGTCCTGGCCGCGGACTTCGGGAAGGGTGCGATCGCCAGCGGCGTCGGTCTGGCGGTGGCCGGCCGGGGCGGCGCCTTCGCCCTCGGCATCGCCGCGGTGATCGGCCACATGTTCCCGGCGACCCGTCGCTTCCGGGGTGGCAAGGGCGTGGCGACGGCCGGGGGGATGCTGATCGTCCTCTACCCCGTCATCGTGCTCGTCCTGGCCACGGTCTGGTTCCTCGTCGCCCGGGTGCTCAAGCTCGCGTCGGTCGGGTCGCTTCTCTGCGCGGTCCTGTTTCCGATCCTGGTCGCGTTCGCCGGTTACGGCGTCGTCGAGACCGTCGTCATCACCGCGCTCGCGCTCGTGGTCATCGCTCGCCACGCTTCGAATCTCAGGCGCCTGTTCGGCGGCCGCGAGCTCCGCACCGGAGAGACGGACCCGCCGAGCTGATCTCCCCGGGATTCCAACGGGCCCTCAACCTCTGGGTCCTCCCGGTCGAGAACCTCACGAATGCCGGTAACCTTTGCCCGGTTCCGAGCTGGTTGAGGCACCCCGAAGGAGAACGTCGCGATGACCGCACCGGTCCGTAAGGCCGTCATCCCCGCCGCGGGTCTCGGCACCCGCTTCCTGCCGGCGACGAAGAGCCAGCCCAAGGAGATGCTCCCGGTCGTCGACAAGCCGTCGATCCAGTACGTGGTCGAGGAAGCGGTGCGAGCCGGGCTCACGGACATCCTGATCATCACCGGCCGTGGCAAGCGGGCGATCGAGGACCACTTCGACCGCAACTTCGAGCTGGAGCACTACCTCGAGCAGAAGGGTGCGGACGAGCTGCTGAAGGAGGTCCAGGAGACCTCCGAGCTGGGCGACATCCACTACATCCGCCAGCGCGACCCGCTCGGCCTCGGGCACGCGGTCTCGGTCGCGCGCGAGCACGTCGGGAACGAGCCGTTCGCGGTCCTGCTCGGCGACGACATCATGGTGGACGAGTCGCGCCTGCTCCGGTCGATGCTGGACGTGCACGAGCGCTACGGCCGCTCCGTCCTCGCGCTGAAAGAGGTGACCCCGGACGAGATCTCTTCGTACGGGTGCGTGGAGCCCGAAGAGGTGGAAGCCGAGCTCGTACGGGTGAAGTCGATCGTCGAGAAGCCGGCCAAGGGCAGCGCGCCGTCGAACCTCGCGGTCATCGGTCGGTACGTGTTCACGCCCGAGATCTTCGACGCGCTGGACCGCATCGAGCCGGGCGCGGGCGGGGAGCTGCAGCTCACCGATGCCATCGGGCTGCTCAACGAGACGCAGACGGTCTACGGCTGTGTGTTCCGCGACGGCCGCTACGACATCGGCCAGAAGATCGACTTCCTCCGGGCCAACGTCGAGCTCGCACTCGATCGCGACGACCTCGGTCCCGAGCTGGAGAAGATCCTGGTCGACATCGTCCATCGCCGCGGCCTCGTCTGAGCTCCACACTCCACGATCTCCGGAGGGCGAACGCTCGACCCGGATCTCGCCGGTGCCCTCCGGCGGTCAGCGATCTCCGGAGGGCGAACGCTCGACCCGGATCTCGCCGGTGCCCTCCGGCGGTCCACGATCTCCGGAGGGCGAACGCTCGACTCCGATCTCGCCGGCGGTCAGCGATCTCCGGAGGGCGAACGCTCGTGCGGCGGGGCGGTACGGTCGGCCGATGATCCCGCTCGCAGAGGTGCAGGCCGAGATCCTCGGCTCGGTGTCCGCGCTGGCACCCGTGCCGGCGGCTCTCGGCGACGCGCTCGGGCTCGTTCTCGCGGAGCCGGTCGTCGCCCGCGAGCCGGTACCCCCGTTCGCCAACACCGCGATGGACGGCTACGCGCTGCGAGCCGCCGACACCACGGGAGCGACCGAGGGGACGCCGGTGCGCCTCACCGTCGTCGCGGACCTGCCGGCCGGCCACGCGCCGACCGTTCCGGTTGGTCCCGGCGAAGCCGTGCGCATCATGACGGGCGCGCCGATCCCGGAGGGGGCCGACGCGATCGTCATGGTCGAGCGCACCGAGCGCGACGGGGCGGACGGGGTCCTCGTCCAGACGGCCGCCGCGGTCGGCGATCATCTGCGGGCCGCGGGCGGCGACGTGCAGGCGGGGGACCGTGTCTTCGAGGCGGGAATCGTGCTCGGGCCCGCCCACCTCGGCGTGCTCGCCAGCCTCGGCGCGACCGACGTGCCGGTGTTCCCCAAGGCCCGGGTCGGGGTGCTCTCGACCGGCGACGAGCTGCGCGAAGGACCAGTGGAGCTGGCGCCGGGCCAGATCCGCGATTCGAACCGGCCCATGTTGCTCGCGATGTTGCGGGAAGCCGGGTGCGAGCCGGTGAACCTCGGGATCGCGCACGACGACGAGTCGTTCGTCGAGCGCGCGCTCACGGACGCGCTGGCCCGCTGCGACGCGCTGATCACGAGCGGCGGCGTCTCGGTCGGCGACTACGACGTCGTGAAGGCGGTGCTCGATCGGCTCGGCGTGCTGCAGTGGTGGCAGGTGGCGATCAAGCCGGCGAAGCCGCTGGCGTTCGGGCTCGTCCAGGGCGTCCCGTTGTTCGGGCTCCCGGGGAACCCGGTGAGCTCGCACGTGAGCTTCGAGCTGTTCGCCCGGCCCGCGCTGCGCAAGATGATGGGCCACGCCGAGCTGCAGCGGCCGCAGGTCGACGCGATAGCGGCGGCCCCGATGCCCCGCCGGCCCGACGGCAAGCTGCACCTCGATCGCGTCGTCGTGCACTACGAGGACGGCCGCTACGTCGCGCAACGTCGCGGCCCGCAGGTGAGCAACGCGCTCGCGGCGATGGCGGCGGCGAACGGGCTCGCGCTCCTACCCGACGGCGACGGCGCGGGAGAAGGCGACGTCATCAGAGTGATGCTGCTCTGAGTCTCTTGCGTGAGCGGGGGCCGGAGCGGGCACGAGGTGCGGAGCCCGGAGTGACCCGGAACGAACGCGGGAGTGCCCGGGGTGTGAGCCCCGGGCACTCGCCTCCCTAGCGCAACCTGTTTGCCGCGTGTTAGTGCGTTCCCTCCCGATGGCTGGATCGCACCAGTGCGGCCGCAGCCGCGGCGCACAGCAGCAGAAATACTCCGGCCATCGCGAGGATGGTCTCGGAACCAGTGGTATCGGGCAGCGCGGCTGCGGACGCCCCCGTCGCAGCCGCGCTGCCCAGCACAGTCGCAGTCTCAGTGGTGGCCCCCGTCCGAACCACCCTGCCAACCGCGGCCGCGATCAATGTCGACCTTGCCGTCGTGGCGCCCCTGTCCATCGCCACGACCAAACCTGTTGCCGCGCCGGCCGTGGCCGGAGCGAGCTCGTCGCCCGAGAGACCCGGGCGCGCTCCCAGAAGGGCCGCAGTGCCGGCGAGGAGCGCCAGCGTGCCGGCGGTGAGCCGGCGGGCCGTTCGGGAGGACTGTCGCATGAGCCACCTCGGTGCGAATCGGAGAGACCAAGCCCCATGAAGAGCTGGGGCCGGTTTCGCACTGGCTCCCCGCAGGCTCATGCGACCAGTGATCGCCTGCGGATCAACGCCTCCCCGAGGTGTGACCTGTCTCTGTTGTCAGTGCGGTGCCTGCCTCCCAGTGGCGCCGCTCGAGAGCAGTAAACCACTCTGCGCGCGAGGTTGGAATAGGGCAACCGGCCCAAAAGTGCCGCCGGTCACGTCCGGATTCCCCGGGAGCCCGACGCAGCTGCTGTGGCACTCTGAGGGGGTGCAGTCGACGCTGGTTCCGTTGATCGATCCGTACGCCCGCCGGGTGCGGGACCTGCGGCTCTCGGTCACCGACCGCTGCAACTTCCGGTGCACCTACTGCATGCCCGAGGAGGGTATGGAGTGGCTGCCCCGGTCCGAGCTGCTGACCTACGAGGAGCTGGCCCGGATCGCGCGGGTGTGCGTCGAGCGGTGGGGCTTCGACGGGATCCGGGTCACCGGTGGCGAGCCGACGGTCCGAGCCCACCTGCCGCGGCTCTTCGAGCTCCTGCGCCCGCTCGGCGTGGACCTCGCGATGACGACGAATGGGGTTCGCCTGCCCGAGGTCGCACACGATCTCGCGGCAGCCGGCCTGCAGCGGGTCAACATCTCGCTCGACACGCTCCGACCCGAGACGTTCCGCGCGCTCACCCGTCGCGACGAGCTCGATCGGGTCCTCGCCGGTGTCGACGCTGCGCTCGACGCGGGCTTGTCGCCGGTGAAGATCAACTGTGTCGTGATCCGCGGTGTGAACGACGACGAGGTCGTCGATCTCGCCGCGTTCGGCCGCACGTATGGAGTCGGCGTGCGGTTCATCGAGTTCATGCCGCTCGACGCGCAAGGCGAGTGGACGATGGACCAGGTCGTGCCGGCGCAGGAGATCCTCGAGCGGATCGACGCGGTGTTCCCACTCGGGGACGAGGCCGAGACGCAGACCGGCGCGCACGTCGAACCCGCGGCCCGGGTCAGGTACCGCGACGGGGTCGGCGACGTCGGTGTGATCGCGAGCGTGACCGAGCCGTTCTGCGAGAGCTGCGACCGCGTGCGCATCACCGCGGAGGGCAAATTCCGGACCTGCCTCTTCGCGTTGGAGGAGACGGACCTTCGCGCGGTGATGCGCGACGGCGGCACGGATGCCGACCTCGCCGCGGCGATCGAAGCGGCAGTCGGCACGAAATGGGCCGGGCACCGGATCGGCCAGGTCACGTTCGTGCGGCCGGGGCGGTCGATGAGCCAGATCGGCGGATAGCCCCCGCCCCTAGACTGTCGGGATGGCTTCCGAGTTCACGCACCTCGACCCGCTCGGTCGTGCCCGCATGGTCGACGTGTCGGCCAAGGACCCGAGCCACCGGCGGGCCGTCGCTCGGTGCCGGGTCTACATGGAGGCGGACACGGCCTCGAAGATCGCGTCGGGTGCGATCAGCAAGGGCGACGTGCTCGCCGTGGCCCGGGTGGCCGGGATCCAGGCCGCCAAGCAGACGGCCAACCTGCTCCCGCTCTGCCACCCACTGCTCGTGGGGTCCGTGTTCGTGAACTTCCGGATCGAGGAGGGCCACGTCGAGGTCGAGACCCAGGTGGACTGCGTGGACCGGACCGGGGTCGAGATGGAGGCGCTCACCGGGTGTGCTGTGGCCGCATTGACCGTCTACGACATGTGCAAGTCGAGCGATCGGGGCATGACGATCGGCGACCTCGCGCTCTGGGAGAAGACCGGTGGACGCTCCGGGGTCTGGCGCCGCCCGGGCCGCGATCTGGACGATTTCGCGCTCTGAGGCGCGGCTCGCGCGCCCTCGGCGCGCCGGGCATCACTTGCCGAACAAGTGTTCGTCGGCGGGCTCGACTCCGACGCGGAGTGGCGTCTAAGGTCGACTCTGGTTCTTGCGGAGGGCCACCTTGAAGCCCGGGTATCCACCGTTTCGCGCCCACCGCTCGTTAGCGTCCGCCTCACGGAAAGCGACAGGGAGCCTTGGCGATTCCCGTACTTGTAGTTCTCGCGGTGCTTTGGGCGGCCTTCTTTCTCTGGCCCCTCGTGTCGGGTCGAAGCAGCTCCGGGCGGCGGTCGGATTCGATCGGCGACTTCAGCTACCGGCTCGGCGTGATCGGCAAGACCGGCGGCCACAACCGGCGGCGCCGGTCCACCCCGCCGGCGATCCCCGTCGCGATGCCTCCGGCGATCCCGCCCGCGCGCCCGCTGCACGCGGCGGTCCCCGGAGCGAACGGCCAGGGTCCGCGCGGCGCAGTCCCGCGAGCGGCCGCGCCCGTGCTCGGCCTGCCCCACCCCGGCATGACGCGGTCGCAGCGTCGCCGCCGTGATGTGCTGCTCATCCTCGGTGTCGGGGTGCTGAGCACGTTGCTGCTGGCGATCGTGGCCGGGAACCCGCTCTTCTGGCTGGTGCAGGGCCTCACCGACGTTCTGCTCGCCGGCTACCTGCTCCTGCTCGTCCGCATGAAGCGGACGGACAGCCAGCGCCGGGCGAAGGTGCACTACCTGCCCGGTCCGGCCAGTGCACCGGCGCTCGTGCTCCGGCGCAGCAGCGTCTCCTCCTAGCTAGATTCGAGCCCGTGAATCGGGCCGAGGAGATCGCGCGTGCAGGTGACGTGCTCCGCGGCGTCCTGGAGGCGAAGCACCGCGCCCGCGAGGTGACGCTCGGCGCGTCGCGCCAGACGATCCAGTGCGCGGCCGCGTCGATCCGGGCCACCCACCGCGGTGAGTTCGAGCGGGCCGAGGAGCTCGCGGCCGAGGGCGCCGCCCATCTCGCCCGGGCGGACGAAGCCGTCGCCGCGCACCAGGACGTCCGTCACGGCGGCTACCTGCACGACGCGAAGAAGGAGTACGCCGAGGCGCGCATCACGCTGGCCTTCGTTCGGGGCGATCCGCTCCCGCCGCCGGCGGACCTCGGCGTCGAGCCGCCGGCGTATCTCAACGGACTGGCGGAGGCGGCGAGCGAGCTGCGCCGGCACATCCTGGACTGCCTGCGAGCGGATCGGCTCGAGCGGGCCGAGATGCTGCTCGCCACGATGGACGACGTGTACGGGTTGCTCGTAACCATCGACTATCCCGACGCCGTCACCGGGGGGTTGCGCCGCACGACCGACGCGCTGCGCGCCGTCGTCGAACGGACCCGTGGCGATCTCACCAACGCGCTCGTCGCGGCGCGGCTGCGCGCCGCGATCGCCGGCGCAGATGACCCCTCGGTCCCCGACGCCTAGGATCCGGCGAAGCGGACAAGGGGGGCGAACTGCCGGTGATGAGCCGTGTGGTGCTGAAGCGGGCCGTGCTGGCGGTCGTCGTGGTGCTGGTCGCCGCCTCGTGCCACCACTTCCCTCCGGCCGATGGTCCCCACGGGCCCGGCCTCGTCATCACCGTCAGCCCTCCGCACGCCGGCGGATCCCGGGTGGTGCAGGTGACCGCGCCGCGACTGCGCGATGAGTCCGCGGTGCCGGTGTCGGTCTGGCTCGACCACTCGCGCAAGGCGCCGATCGAGCGCGGCACGCTCCCGCTCACCTTCGTCCTCGACGGGTCGCTCGCGGGTCCCGGGCCGCACCGGCTCGCCGCCTTCGCCCACGGCGACTGGAAGTCGCGCCAGGGCGAGCAATGGTTCTCCGGCGACCTGCGGCTCAACCAGCTCCAGGCGCTCGGGACGCACAACAGCTACCACGTCGCCCCTACGGTCGAGCCGTGGTCGACGATCCAGCAGTGGCAGTACAGCCACGATCCGCTCGAGACGCAGTTCGGTTCGGAAGGGGTGCGCCAGATCGAGCTGGACGTGTACGCCGATCCGGCCGGCATCCGGGTCCTGCACGTGCCCGACGTGGACTTCGGCACGACGTGTTCGCTCTACGTCGACTGCCTGCGCCAGGTAAAGCACTGGTCCGACGCGAACCCGCAGCACGCGCCGATCGCGATCCTCACCGAGCTGAACGACGTCAACTACGGGTTCCCGACCCCCGTCCTCCCGTGGGACGGCCCGGCGATGGACCAGCTCGACAACGAGATTCGCTCCGTCTTCAGCCCGCGCGAGGTGCTCACCCCGGACGACGTGCGCGGTCACCACGCGACGCTCGCCGATGCGATCGCGACCGACGGCTGGCCGACGATCGACTCCGTGCGCGGACAGGTGCTGTTCCTCATGGACAACGCGGGTTCGTACCGTGACACCTACACCGCCGGTCACCCGAACCTCGAGCACCGGATGCTCTTCACCAACTCCGAGATCGGCCGGCCCGACGCCGCGTTCATCAAGCTCAACGACCCGGTCGGAGACCAAGCCGCGATCCAGGCCGCAGTGGCCGCGGGCTACGTGGTGCGGACCCGGACCGACGCCGACACCTTCGAGGCGCGGGCGAACAACACGGTGCCTCGAGACGCGGCGCTCGTCGGTGGCGCGCAGTGGGTGAGCACGGACTACGAGGTGCCGGGGCGCGCGTACGGCCAGCCGTACTTCGTCTCGATCCCGGGCGGTACCCCTGATCGCTGCAACCCGCTGAACGCGCCGCCGTGGTGCACCTCGCGCCAGATCGAGTCGCTCCGCTGAGCACCGGAGTCCACCGGACCGCGTTTGGTACCCTCCAAGGTCCCTCGGGGGTGTAGCTCAGCCCGGTAGAGCGCTACGTTCGCAACGTAGAAGTCGTGGGTTCAAGTCCCATCACCTCCACTCCGTAAGTCCTGGTCAGCGGCCCGAGGCTGCGCTCCGGTTGCCTGGCTCGGCGCCATTGGCAACCGTTTGGCAACGGATTACCCTCCCGGGCCATGCGTGGTCATCTGCGGAAACGCGGTCCTTCCTGGCAAGTGCTCGTCGACGCCGGACGTGATCCGATCACGGGGAAGCGGCGACAGGTCTCTCGCAACGTGCGTGGGACGAAGAAGCAGGCTGAGGAAGTTCTCGCTCGGATGCTGGTGGAGGCCGGTGCCGGCGCACACTCCGGGACTTCAAACGCGACGGTCTCCGGGCTGGTCGAGGCGTGGTTCGAGCTTGCGAGGCCTGACCTCTCTCCCTCGACGGTACAGACAACACGTTGGTTCATCGACCTTTACGTGCGTGACCGCATCGGCATCGTCCCGCTCCGGCGCCTTTCCGTCGCGAAGCTGGACCGCTACTACGCCGAGCTTCGCCAGGGTGGAGGCGCGAACGGCAAGGCTCTGTCGCCGCGCACGGTGAGGAGGGTCCACAACATCGTGAGGCGCGCGCTCGAGCAGGGGCTGCGATGGGGTTGGATCGGAACCAACCCCGCTGCGCACGCGTCTCCGCCGAAGCTGCAACGGCGGGAGCCGACCCCGCCGACGCCGGCCGACGTGCAGCGGCTGCTCGATGCTGCGGAGGCCGACGATCCGGACTTCGCGATGTTCCTTCGGCTCGCGGCTGCAACCGGTGCGCGCCGCGGCGAGCTCTGCGGGTTGCGATGGGCGACTCTCGATCTCGACGGGGGAGCGGTGCTGATCGACCGGAGCGTCGTGCGCAGTGACGACGGGATCGTCGAGAAGGACACGAAGACGCATCAAGCGCGTCGCATCGCTCTCGACGGGTCAACAGTCACGATGCTTCGCCAACACCACGAGCGCGCCACCATGCGCGCTCGCGAGTGCGGCGTATCGCTCGCTGATGATGCGTACGTCTTTTCCTACGAACCGGGTGGCCGGAAGCCGTGGGCACCGTTGACGGTCTCGCAGCGGTTCGGCCGGTTGCGCGATCGATTGGATCTGCAGGGTGTACGTCTGCACGACCTTCGCCACTACGTCGCGACTCGACTGATCGCCGGGGGAGTGTCGATCCGAACCGTGTCCGGTCGACTCGGTCACGCCAGCGCCGCGACCACCCTCGGCGTCTACTCGCATTACGTTGACGCAACGGATCAGGATGCCGCTGACCTTCTGGGCGCCCTCCTCGATGGTTCGTAGCGGCATCGGCTCTGGCCCGCCCGCAGGCAGGGTCGGAGGCCAAGCGTCCCTGGATCGCGTTTAGAGGGCGATGTCGCCGCCGCCGACGAGCAGAGTTCTCCCGGTCATGAACAGCGAGAGGTCACTCGCGCCGAGGACCACGACGCGTGCCACATCATCAGCCACCCCGATCCGACCTAGCGGAAGCCGCTCGGCATAGCTGTCGAGGAGGTCGCCCGGGCCTGCCTTCCCGAACGCCTCTCGGCCTGCGGCGATACCAGGTGTGTCGATCAAGGTTGGCGCTCATGTGCACTCTTCCTGGCCGAAGGGTGCCTCGCCGGGCTCCTGGGCCATTCGGCCTATCTCCACTTTCTCTACTTGTTCAGTCGAAATGCTTCATATAGTCTCTCCGGCCATGAGAATCCGCCATGCGCTTCAGATCGTCGTTGTCCTGCTGACCGTCATCGTCGCCACCGCAGCCCTCGCCGGCTGCGGCAGCTCCGGGAGCTCGAACAGCTCGTCCGGCTTGACGGCTAGTACCAAGGCGTCAACGCAGCCGGTCACGATCCGGCTCGGCTACTTCCCGAACGTGACCCACGCGCCCGCGTTGGTCGGGATCGAGAGCGGGCTCTTCAAGAAGAACCTCGGCAGCAACGTGACCTTGGAGACCCAGTCGTTCAACGCGGGTCCCGATGCGATCACCGCCATCTTCTCCGGCGCGTTGGATGCGTCGTTCATCGGGCCCGGCCCGTCGATCAGCGGCTTTCAGAAGTCCGATGGCAATGCGCTTCGCATCGTCGCGGGCGCAGCGTCGGGCGGTGCGTCTCTGGTCGTGAAGAAGGACATCAACACGCCGTCCGACCTCAAAGGCAAGACCATCTCGACCCCGCAGCTCGGGAACACCCAAGATGTCGCGCTGCGCGCCTGGTTGAAGGAGAAGGGCCTCTCGGCGGATACGTCGGGCGGCGGCGAGGTGAACGTCCTCCCGCAAGAGAACGCGCAGACCTTGACGACGTTTGAGTCCGGCGACATCGATGGCGCCTGGGTCCCCGAGCCATGGGCGACGCGTCTGGTCCAGGAGGGTGGTGGCAAGGTCCTGGTGAACGAGGCCAGCCTTTGGCCGAAGGGCGAGTTCGTCACGACCAACCTGATCGTCGCGACCAGCTTCCTGAACGCGCACCCAGACGTCGTCAAGCAGCTCATCGAAGGCGAGATCGCGTCGATCAACCTGATCAAGACCAAGCCGACGCAAGCTCAGAACATGACCGCCACCGCGATCGACAAGGCGACCGGCAAGCCGATCAAGACGGCGCTCGTCGCTGATTCGTTCAAGAACCTCACCTTCACCGTGAACCCGATTCCGCCTTCCCTGGTGAAAGATGCCAAGGATGCCGCCTCCCTCGGGCTGATCTCGTCTGCCGACGTGAAGGGGATCTACGACCTGAAGATCCTCAACAACGTTCTCAGGAGCGAAGGCCAAGCTCCGATCAAGAGCTAGCCGACCGAACTGAACCGTCACGACGCTCAACGCGGGAGAGAACACATGACACAGACACAGGCGCTCGAAGCAGCGACCCAAGCACGCCAAGCGGCCGCCATCTCCCTCGTCAACGTCTCCAAAGTGTTCGGCAACACGGACGACGCGACCCACGCGCTGGACCGAATCTCACTCGACGTCGCCCCAGGGGAGTTCGTCTGCCTGATCGGCGCGTCGGGCTGTGGCAAGAGCACGCTGCTCAACCTGGTCGCGGGGCTCGACCAACCGACCTCCGGCGTGGTGACGGTTCGTGGCAAGCGAACCTCCATGATGTTCCAGGAGTCCGCTCTGTTTCCATGGCTGACGGTGCGGGACAACGTAGAGCTCGCCCTGCGGCTCGACAACCTCGGGCGGCCGGAACGCCGACAGCGCGTGCACGAACTGCTCGAGATGGTGCACCTCGAGGACTTCGGCGACAAGCGGCCGCACGAGCTCTCCGGCGGCATGCGCCAACGCACCGCGCTCGCCCGTGCCCTCGCGCAACAGGCCGACATCCTTCTCATGGACGAACCGTTCGGTGCTCTCGACGCGATGACCCGAGACCTGCTCCACGACGAGCTCGAAGCACTCTGGACGCGCACGCGCCTCAGCGTCTTGTTCGTGACGCACAACGTCCGCGAAGCGGTACGGCTGGGAGACCGAGTCGTGCTGCTCACGAGCCGGCCCGGCCGCGTCGCTGACCAGTACGTGGTCGACACCGCGCGACCGCGCCGCATCGACTCGAGCGACGTCGCGCGGCTTGCGGCTTCCATCACCGACCGTCTTCGCGAAGAGGTGCGCCGCCATGGCGACGACGCTCGAAGCTGACCTCGCCGGTCTCGACGCGCTCGAGATCGCAGTACCGCGCCGTCGCAGCCGCGCCGCCCGCATCTGGGCCGCGACCTGGCCCAAGATCGGCGCCGTCACACTCGCGCTGATGCTCTGGCAACTCCTGGTCTGGAGCAGTTGGAAGCCGGAGTACGTGCTGCCCGGCCCGGCGACCGTATTCAAAGCACTCTTCGACAACCTCGGTACCTACATCGCAGCTTCCGCCGTCACGCTGCAACGCGCCGCGATCGGCTTCACCGTCGCACTGATCGTCGGGACACTGATCGGCGCGCTCGTCGCGCGAAGCCGCATCCTGCGTTCCGCGGTCGGCTCGATGATCACCGGCATCATGACGATGCCGTCGATCGCCTGGTTCCCCGCCGCGATCGTGCTCTTCGGTCTCAAGGAGAGCGCAATCCTGTTCGTCATCGTCCTCGGCGCCGCACCGTCGATTGCGAACGGCTTCATCGCCGGTGTCGACAACACGCCGCCAATCCTCATGCGTGCTGCACACATGCTCGGCGCCCGAGGTTGGAAATCGTTCCGCTACGTCGTCCTCCCCGCAGCTCTCCCCACCTACGTGTCCGGCCTCAAGCAGGGATGGGCGTTCGCCTGGCGGAGCCTTCTCGCCGGTGAGCTGCTCGTCCAGATCGCGGGCCAGGAGTCACTCGGACGATCCCTCGACAACTCCCGCCAGTTCGCCGACTACCCGGGGCTCTACGCGACCATGATCGTCATTCTCGCGATCGGCATCCTGGTCGACTCGCTCATCTTCGGCCAACTCGACCACCGGATTCGGAGGCGCTACGGCCTCGTCGACGCCGCGGCCAACGAATAGGCCGCTGGGCCCGACCCGATCGTTCGATCCCCGCGACCTCGACGCCTGCTGTCGCAATTGCGAACTCCTCGACCCCGCGCCGCACGAGCCACGCCTGCCCGCGAGCTGATCGAATCGATACCTGGCACGCTCGGAGCATCGGAGATCCGGAGGGTGGGGACTGGAGTGAACCGCGGGTTGGTGAGCGTTCGAGCCTTCAGACCAGTTCCGCGCATGTCCCCTCGCGCGGGTCCGCGGCGCGGCGCTGCGCCGTTCGCGCTGTCAATTGCATCTGGGCCCGCCACAGGCGTCCAGCCACGTTTGCTCTTGTTCATCCGAGGCCAACGCCGAGGTCGACTTCGGGTATGGGTTCGCGTGCTTGGGTTGTGAGCGCGCCGAGCTGTCGAGTGTCCATGTGCCAGAGGGTGGCTTCGTCGCCGGTCGGTTCGGGTCCGAGCGGACGGCGCGGGTCGGTGCTGTTGTGGTCGACGCGGTAGCGCTCGACGAACTCCGCGGCGCGCCGCCAGTCGGTGGGACGCGTCGGGTCGTCGGGCGGCGGGCCGAGTGCGCGGAGGTATGGCGGTGGCTCTGCGAGGTCGGCGTCGACGAGCTGGGCGATGCGGGCGTCGACGGTGACCTGGATGGCCGGGAGGCGTCGCAGGTCGTCGCGGTGCTCGGCAACATACGCCTGGTGTTCGTCGTGTCCGTCGCGGGCGCGTTCGAGCGCGTCGTCGAGGCTCTGGACGCTGAGGGTGTGAACATCGACCTGGTTGGTGAGCACGAGCCGGCGCGTCCGTCGATCGGCGCGGTGGCGCCATCCGTGCTTACTGAGGGCATCGAGCTCCCGCTGCGTGTGCGCGAGGCGATTGTTGGCCCGGCCGCGTTGGGTGGTGAGTGAATCGATCTCGTAGGACCGATCGCGCGGGCATCGGCCTGCGATCTCCCGGAGGCGGTCGCGTTCCTGCATGAGCGATCGGATCTCATGGTGGATCGCGTTGCGGTCGATGCCAGCGTCGACCGCGAGGTGCTGAGCGTGGCTGACCGTGAGCGCTTGAGTGAGCGCGTCGAGAGGTTCGGGCGGCACGGCTTCGGGGGTGTGGGCGTCGGGCCGGGGTTCGCGGCCGACGAGGTAGATGCTGTTCTCCGTGCGACCACGTGAGAGCGCGACGTAGCCGGCTTCTTGGTAGAGCAGATCGGAGCCAAGCACGAACGCGCGCTCTGCGGTCTGGCCTTGGGCCTTGTGAATCGTGGTCGCGTAAGCGTGGAGGACGTGGCCCGCGTCGAGGTACCGGTCGGGCAGCGTGACCGCGGCCCCGGTGTCGGTGCGGACGGTCATCGCCCGGTCGTCGGGGTCGACACTGGTGATGAGAGCGCAGGTGCCGTTGCGGACCTTGAGTCGCCGGTCGTTGCGAAGGGTCATGATCCGATCGCCGGATTGATAAGGGCGGTGCTCGACGGTGAGGGTCGGGCCGGTCAGCCTTCCTGCGGCTTGGAGGTGGGATCGGGCGCGGGCGTTGAGGTCATCGACGTCGGACCACCGGGTGGCGAGCATGAGCACCTGCTCGCCGGCGAGGGTGGCGGCCCACCAGTCCGCGCTCATCGCGTCGCGCGCGCCGGGCGCGGTCTCGTGGGTGTGGATACGGCCGTGGGCGTCGTAGGCGGTGACGGCATCGTCGACGTTGCCATCTCGCAGTTGTGCGAGTGCGTGACGTTCCCATGCTTCGTGTTGACGTCGGTTCTGGGTGAGACGAATCGGTGGGATGCGTCGGCCGAGGCCGCGGAGGAGCCCGCCAGCGTCGATCTCGGGGAGCTGGCGGGGATCGCCGACGAGAACGACCTTCGTGTGTGCAGCCGCGGCGTGGTCGAGGAGCCGAGCGAGCTGTCGGGTGCCGGCCATGCCTGCTTCGTCGACAACGAGGACCGTGCCCGCTCGGAGTCCTCCATGTTCGGGATGGTCGAGGTCACTGAGAAGGCCGGCGATGGTGTGGCTGGGGATGCCCGCGGTTGCCTCGAGCTCGGCGGCGGCGCGCGCCGCCAGCGCCGTGCCGACCACGAGGTGCCCGGAGCGTTGCCAGGCGTCGCGCGCCGCGTCGAGGCTGAAGGTCTTGCCGGTCCCCGCCGCGGCGATCACCACGTCCACCGCGCGTCCTGATGTGGTGAGCGCGACGACCATCTCGACTTGCTCCCCCGAGAGACTGGGTCGGGCGGCCAGCGCGGCAAGCACGCAGTCCTCGTCCGCGACACCCAGGACCTCGTCCGTGCGGGCGACGGAGCGGCGCACCAGGCGGGCTTCGAGCGCGAGCAGCTCGTCGGTCGAGAACCGCTGCCCGGTCGAGGGCGTGTCGATCGGCCGTCCCGTAGCGCGCCGCCGCATTGTTCCAACGGGGCCGTGGTCTGCTGGCGCGAGGGGCACGACATGCGGATCGGCGAGGACCTGATCGGCGAGCGTCTCGACCAAGCTGACGTCGGCGCCTTCGGGGAGTTGGTCGCACCAGGCTCGCAACACGGCGCGCCGATCGAACGTGCTGGCCTGGCGGGTCAGCCCGTCGGGCCCGAGCAGCCAGCTCCTGATCTTGTCGACCCGTTCGGCGGTCAGCGCGGTGGGACAGGCCTGTCCCAGCACGCGCTCGAGCTGGTCAGGTTCCCATCCGAGCTCGGCGGCTTGTTCGGTCCACCGGGTGTGGAGCCGGGACGGTTCGACGTCGTAGTTCTTGGCCTGGCGGGTATCGAGCACCGCGTACTGCGCAGCGCGAGCCGAGCTGACACCCCGGGCAGCCATCTCGGCCTCGATCTCGCGCCGTCGGGTCGAGAAACGCTCCAGCACCGTGGCAGGGATCCCTTCGACGTCGGCGATCCCGTTGACAACCGGACCCCACGCAACGCCGAGCCGGGCGGTGAGCTCGGCTCGAAGCTGTGCCTCGTAGAGGTACCCGGCGGTCTTCGCGTGGAGGTAGAGGTGCCGGGCGTCGAGCGCGCCCCAGAGACCATCCGCGCTACGCGTCGTGTTCGCAACGAGGACGTGGGTGTGCAGGTGGGGGTCACCGGCCCGGCTCGTGCGGTGTCGGAACCCGGCCGCGACGAACCCGTCACCGCGCAGCGCCACGATCCCGTTCGTGCCCCGCCGCGACCAACACGCCTCGCCTTCCAGGTACCCGAGTGCGGTCCTGACGCTCGCGTCGTGCGCAGCTCGTACCTCTCTGCTGGTCTCCCATTCACTGAGCCCCCAGAGCACCGACACCGATTTCGGTGCGCAGAACGTGAGGTCGAAGCCCGGTACGCGGCGATGCCGGGAGCGCGCGAGCGGCTCGCCGGTGGACGGGTCGTGGCCCGCGAGGATCTCGCGCAATGTCTCCGCGCCGACCTGACCTTCGAGACCGAGCTCGGTGCCCATCGTCCCCAACCATCGGCCCGGCGCTTCGCCGCGCCCGACGTAGTAGTCCTCGATACCGGCGGCAACGGTTTCGAGGTAGTAGCCCTCCTGCCCGTAGCCGAGCTTCCCGATGCTCAGCACCGCATCTCGCTCGCATCGACCGCGCCGCGCATTTTGAATGCAAGTGCGTGCGGGTATTCGTGGAGGTTGGGAAGGGCGAACGTGAGGGCGTCGTCGAAGCGACGCGCGAGGCGATCGCGGACGCGGGGCGGGGGGTAGTGGTGAGTCATGAGGTGGCGCGCGCGAGGAGTGCTTCGATCGCGTGCTTCGGGATCACGACTCGACGGCCGAGCCGCAAGTGCGGGAGCTCGCCGCGCGCCACGAGCTCGTAGGCGTGTGCACGCGAGATCCCCAAGAGCCTTCCGGCCTCCTCGACCGTCCACACGAGCCGCTCCTCGTCGGGCCTTCTGGCTTCTGCTTCGTTCATCTCGACCTCCATTGGGCTGCTACCGCTCCTATGCGCGTTCGCCGGTGCGTGACGCGACTCACCGATCCAGAGAATCTGCGGATTCAGCGTCGAGTCCGTAGGCTCCGCGGAGTCCGGCGCTCACCCCGAATAAGCGGTCGCAGCTCCCGAAACGCGACATCCAACGCGGTGCCTTGTGAAGGGGTACAGACAGGTGGTGCAGCCCCGACGTGCAGAGGGGCAGTGGCGCGTGCAGTGAGGCGTGTAGACCTGTACCGAATCGCGAAGATGCAGGTACTGGCGTCAGACGAGTAGGAATGCCTTTACATCAGTCAGCGACGCGGCAGGAGACTTGATGGACGCCAGGAATCGCACGCTCCCTGATTGGTTCGATCGCGTCAGGACCGGTCAGGTTCTCCTTCCTCGCTTCCAGAGGCACGAAGCCTGGAGCCACAACGAGATCGCCAGCCTGCTCAATGCTGTTTTGCGTGGGCTGCCAGCCGGGGCGACGCTGGTACTAGAGGTTGGTGACAGAGAGCCCTTCAAGAGTCGGCCCGTCGCTGGCGCACCGACACCAACCGAGCGCGCGTCCGAACACCTCTTGGATGGTCAGCAGCGCATCACTGCACTCTGGCGCGCGTTGCGAGACAACTACGACGACAGGACTTACTTCGTCGGACTCGATGACGACGAGAGCCATGAAGGCGAGAGAGTCTGGACTGTTCGTGGCGTGGCACGGTGGTACCGCACGGACGCCAACCGGCAACGACGCCGGTACCCCGCCTGGGCAGACGACGCCAAAGGCGTTCACGCGCGCGACCTGCTGCCGATGAAGCTTCTACGCCCGGGAGACATCAGCCAAGAGATACGCGAGTGGGCGGACGCTGCGACCGGTGATCTTGCCGCGAGCCGTGATCTTGAATCGCAGCTTCACGAACTCCGCACCCGTGTAGCGACGTACAACATCCCCTACCTCTCCCTCCCGGTGACTACACCCAAAGATGTCGCGCTCGACGTGTTCATCAAGATGAACACCAGCTCGGTACGGCTCAGCGCTTTCGACATCGTGGTCGCCCAGCTCGAGGAGGCAACCGGCGAATCCCTTCACGACCTCGTCGATGGCCTCGGCAATAGGGTTCCGAATGCCCACGCCTACCGTGACCCTGGTGTGTGGGTGCTCGACGTTGCAGCGCTGCGGGAGGACCGAACCCCAACCCAGGCCAGTTACCAGCGTCTCGATCTGGAAAGGCTCAGCACCGATTGGGACGAAGTCGTCGACGGAATCGCCTGGGCGGTGCAAGTGCTCGAAGACGAGAATGTGTTCGACGCAGACCGACTTCCCACCGTCGCGGTCTTGCCGATCCTGGCCGCTCTCCACCAATACATCCCGACCGACCCCGACCAACTCGGCAACGCTCGAACGCTCGTCCGCAAGTTCGTCTGGCGTGCATTTCTCACCAGTCGCTATGAAACGACGGCGGGCACACGCTCGCTACAGGACTTCCGCGGGCTGCGAGCGATTCTCGCAGGCGAGCGAGGCGATCCTTCGCCTCCAATATTTGACGACAAACAGTTTCCGCTGCCTGGCGTCGATCAGCTTCTCTCAGCGGGATGGTCGAAGAACAAGGAGATTCTCGCTCGAGGCGTTCTCGCGCTGTCCCTTCGGGCAGGAGCACGAGACCTTGCTGATGATGCCCGCGCCGCCCGAGGAAACATCTCGAAACGCGAATACCACCACCTGTTCCCGGACTCCATTCTCACCGGGCGTGACGGTGGTCAGCTCCTGCCGGTGGAGAGTTACCGCGCACTGAACTGTGCGCTCATCACCTGGCGCACCAACCGAAAGATCAGCGCCAAGCAACCGTTGAAGTACCTCCGTGAGCGAGTTGACGGAAGCACGCTCGGAGAACAGGTCGTCCGCGAACGCCTGCGCTCACACCTCGTTCCGTACGACGAACTGTCAGCGGCCGGATGGGATGGGATTCACGATCCGACGATCCTCACCCAGACGATCCAAGCGGACTACGACCGTTTCCTTAGGGCTCGGGCCGAGGTCCTCCTACAGCCCATCGCGGACCTCGCCGCAGGCCGCGCCCCAGTCGAAGAATGGCTGGTTGCTGCGACTCGGTGAACTGAGGGCGCACCCGGGTTCTGGCAAGTCCAGCCGCATTTACCAATGAGGCGAACCACTGCGCGCCTGATCGAGCAAACTGCCTGAAGCAGACAACGGGGGAATGCACGTGGGCGATACGCGACCGACGATCGAGAACCCAATCCTCAACTCGCCGTACGACGCGCCCACGCGCTGCTTCAAGTTCGACGCCGACGGGATCACGGACGAGATCCTTGACGAGCGCCGAGCGAGCGAGTTCTTCGTCGCGGTGCCGGCGCCGAAGAAGAGGAGCGGCAAGCAGCAGGAGATCGACTTCCTTGACGTGAGCACTGAGCGTGTCGAGCCGAACGAGCTCATCAACCGGATCCGTCGCCGTGTCGACCGGTGGCGAGAGTTCGGATATCCGGGCATCACGCCGACGACCCGCGCCCTGCTCGACCACTGGCATGATCCCGAGCGCGAACGACGCCTGTTCTTTTGTCAGCTCGAAGCCATCGAGACCGCGATCTATCTCGCCGAGGCTGCGGCGAAGAACAGCGACGTGTGGATCGAGAATGCGGTCCGCGACGCGAACGATGAAGCGAACCCCGGCCTCTACCGTGTCGCGCACAAGATGGCGACGGGCACCGGGAAGACGGTGATCATGGCGATGCTGATCGCGTGGCACACGCTCAACAAGGTTGCCAATCCCCAGGACCGGCGCTTCGGCGACGCGTTCCTCGTGGTCTGCCCGGGGATCACGATCCGCGACCGGTTGCGGGTGCTGCTGCCGAGCGACCCGACGAACTACTACCGGGAGATGGACCTCGTCCCTGCGGATCGGTTGGCGGACCTCGGCACCGCGAAGGTCGTGATCACGAACTTCCATGCATTCAAGCCGAAGGAGAAGCTCCGCGCGCCGAAGACTACGAAGCAGGTGCTGCTCCCCAAGGGTGACACCGCGGGCGTCTTCACCGAGACGCCCGACCAGATGGTGCGGCGAGTCCTCAGAGATCTGGGCACGAAGCGCCAGATCGTGGTGCTCAACGACGAAGCGCACCACTGCTACCGCCGCAGGCCGGCCGAGACCGAAGCCGAAGCGACCGTCGACGACCTCGACGCGCTCAAAGGCGAGGAGAAGACGGAGGCGAAGAAGCGCGACGAGGAAGCACGCGTCTGGCTCAGCGGGCTCGAAGCCATCCAGAACAAGGTTGGCATCCGCGCCATCCACGACCTCAGCGCGACGCCGTTCTTCCTCAAGGGTTCGGGCTGGCCCGAGGGCACGCTGTTCCCGTGGGTGGTGAGCGACTTCGGGCTCATCGACGCGATCGAAGCCGGGCTTGTGAAGATCCCCCGCGTGCCGATCGACGACGACGCCGCGTCGAAGGACCTCCCGACGTTCCGCAACCTCTGGTTCCACATTCGCGATGAGCTGCCCAAGCGGGGTCGGAAGAACACCGACGACGCGAGCGCGGAACCGAAGCTCCCCGCCGCCCTCCAGGGTGCGCTGCACAGCCTTTACGGCAACTATGAGGCCGCGTTCGTGCGTTGGCGCGCCCACCACGATCTCGGTGGCTCCGCCACGAGTACCCCGCCCGTGTTCATCGTGGTGTGCAACAACACGACCGTCTCGAAGCTCGTGTACGACTACCTCGCCGGGTGGGAGAAGCCGCAGCCGAAGGGCGAGCCCGTGGTGGTGCCGGGCGCGCTTCCGCTGTTCTCGAACGAGTACGGCGGTGGTTGGCGTGACCGCGCGTATTCGATCCTCATCGACTCTACGCAGCTCGAGGGCGAGGGGAGCATGAGCGATGCGTTCAAACAGATCGCGTCGCGCGAGATCGCGGAGTTCAAGGCCGAGTACGCGCAACGCTTCCCCGGCCGCGATGCCGACCAGCTCACTGACGAAGACCTCCTGCGTGAGGTGATGAACACTGTCGGGAAGGCGGGCAAGCTCGGCGAGGCCATCCGCTGTGTGGTGAGCGTGAGCATGCTCACCGAGGGCTGGGACGCGAACACCGTGACGCACATCCTCGGTGTGCGGGCGTTCGGCACCCAGCTCCTCTGTGAGCAGGTCGTGGGCCGGGGGCTGCGCCGCCGCAGCTACGTGGTCGACGACGACACCGGCCACTTCCTTCCCGAGTACGCCGAGATCTACGGCATTCCGTTCTCCTTCATCCCGGCCGCGGGGCAGGCCAAGGACCCGAAGCCGCCGAAGCCGGTGCACCGCGTGCGCGCCCTGCCCGAGCGGGCGCGCGCCGAGATCACGTTCCCCCACGTGGTCGGCTACCGCTACGAGATTCCCGACGATCGCCTCGGCGCGCAGTTCGGTCCCGATTCGTGCCTCGTGCTCTCGGCCGAGGATGTGCCCACCAAGACGGAGGTCTCCGGTGTGGTCGGCGAGGTCGAGATCCATACGCTCGACGACCTGCGCCGCGTCCGTCCGCAGCAGATCGCGTTCACGATCGCGAAGGAGCTACTCGGCAAGTACTTCACCACGCTCGACGAAGAGACCGGCGAGAGACAGGAACGCCCGTGGCTCTTCCCTGCGCTGGTGAGGATCGTGAGCCAGTGGATGGACGACCCCGCGTGTCTCGTACTCAAGGACAATGCATTCCCGCAGCTCCTGTGGTTCCAGACCCGGATGGCCGAGGCGACGGAGAAGATCTACCGCGGGATCGTCACGGCCGACGGTGGGGCATCGCGCCTCCAGCCCATTCTGCGCGGCTTCGAGCCCGTCGGCTCCACCCGGTACGTGGACTTCGACACCACGAAGCCGGTCTACGAGACCGACCCCGACAAGTGCCACGTGAACCTCGTGACCGGAGACTCCAACTGGGAGCACCGCATGGCCCAGGCACTCGAAGAGATCGACGAGGTCAGGAGCTACGTGAAGAACCAGGGCCTCGGGTTCACCGTGCCATACACGTTCGAGGGGCGCAGCCGCGCCTACGTTCCGGACTTCATCGCCCGCGCCGACGACGGTCACGGCGAGGATCTGCTCAGTCTCGTGATCGAGGTCACCGGCGAACGCCGGAAGGAGAAGGTTGAGAAAGTGGCCACGATGCGAGACCTTTGGGTTCCCGCCGTGAACGCGCACACCGGCTTCGGCCGGTGGACGGTGGTCGAGGTCACCGACCCGTGGGATGCGCACGCCACCATCCGCAGTGTCCTCGCCGGAGCGTCTGCCTGATGCCGCCCGCGAAGAAGCCCACCAAGAAGAAGGTCGCCGCGCCGACGGCGGTCGAGGCCACGACGCACGCGGACACGCGCGTCAACATACCGACCGACGCGCAACGCGACTTCGTCGCCGACGACGAGCGCGCGCCGCTCCCGGTCTCGATCCCGCGCTACGCGGAGTACCGCGACCCGTCACTCGATCCGCAGCTCATCTGGAACGGCAAGATCAGCCAGGACGCCGACGGGCTCGACGTGCCCGCGGTGCCCATCTACATCCAGGAGAAGATCGACCCGCGGGCGATCATCGAGAACCTGCGCGACACCGCCGCACCCGGCGAGGACGAGCCCGAGCTCAGCCTGTTCGACACGTTCGACGGGCTCGGCGGCTACGACCTGGTGGAGTTCTACGAGCACGACGCCAACTGGGCGAACCGGCTCGTGCTCGGCGACTCGCTGCTCGTGATGACGAGCCTCGCGGAGAAGGAGCGGATGCGCGGCAAGGTCCAGATGATCTACGTGGACCCGCCGTACGGCATCAAGTTCGGCTCCAACTGGCAGGTGAGCACCCGCAAGCGCGACGTGAAGGACGGCAAGGCGGAAGACGTCACCCGCCAGCCCGAACAGATCAAGGCCTTCCGCGACACGTGGGAGCTCGGCATCCACTCGTACCTCTCGTACCTGCGCGACCGTTTCACGGTGGCGCGCGACCTGCTCACCGAGACCGGCAGCATGTTCGTGCAGATCGGCGACGAGAACGTCCACCTCGTCCGCAGCGTCATGGACGAGGTCTTCGGCTCGGAGAACTTCGTCAGTCAGATCGCGTTCAAGAAGACCAGCGCGGTCGGAAGCTTCGCTGGTGGAACCAACGTGGTACCGAGCACGTGCGACTACATCCTGTGGTTCGCGCGAAACGGCGAGCGTGCAAAGTACCGGCAGCTGTTTCGGGACAAAGACCTCGAAGGCGCGGGCGGAGAGGCGTATCGAACTGTCGAGCTCCCGGATGGTTCCACGCGCCCCGCTACCGCCGAGGAGCGGCGCACCGGGATCTCCGAGGGTCGATTTTTCCGGCCGGGACCGCTGACGTCGATCACAGTCCGAGAAGCCGCCACGACCGTGTTCCCGGTCGAGGCTGATGGGAGAACCTTCCTCCCCGGCGGCACTCGCGGGTGGAGCACAAACGCTCATGGGATGGAGCGGCTAGCTCTGGTCGGTCGCCTTATCCCCATGGGTCGTTCGCTCGCCTTCAAGCGATATCTCGACGATTTTCCCGTCTTTCCGGTGACCAACCTCTGGGCTGACACTCAGTCAGGGAGCTCGATGGAGAAGACGTACGTCGTCCAGACCAATACGAAGGTCATTGAGCGATGCATGCTCATGGCGACCGATCCGGGAGACCTCGTCCTCGACCCGACGTGCGGCGCGGGTACGACGGCCTACGTCGCGGAGCAGTGGGGGCGGCGGTGGATCACCGTCGACACCTCGCGCGTCGCGCTCGCCCTGGCGCGCACCCGGCTCATGGCGGCCAAGTTCCCGTACTATCTCCTCGCCGACAGTGAAGCCGGCGCGCAGCAAGAGCAGAAGATCACCGGCATCAAACCTGACGGTCCGTTCACGAACGACATCAAGCGCGGGTTCGTGTGCAAACGGGTGCCGCACATCACGCTGAAGTCGATCGCGCAGAACCCCGAAATCACCGAGGGGATGAGCCGTGAGGAGATCGACGCTGCCATCACGCGCCACGCCGACACCGAGCTCCTTGTGGATCAGCCGTACCCGGACAACAAGACGGTGCGCGTGTCGGGTCGCTTCACCGTCGAGAGTCTCTCGCCGCACCGAACCCTCGAAGCGCCCGATCCGTTGAGTGACACGCCCGCACAAACGGACGGCGTGGCGTTCGAGACGATGATCCTCGACAACCTGCGCAAGGCGGGGGTGCAGAACACGTTCAAGGACGAGCGACTCACGTTCGACCGGCTCGACCCGCTCGCCAATGCGTGGATCCAGGGTGAGGGCGAGTTCACCGACGCCGACGGCACCACACGAAGGGTCGCGGTCGCCATCGGGCCTGAGCACGGCACCGTGAGCCCCGATCAAGTGAAAGAAGCGGCCCGCGAGGCACTCAAGGGCCAGGGCTTCGATCTGTTGGTGATGTGCGGGTTCGCGTTCGACGCGAGCGCGGGGGAGCGGGCCAAGGAGTTCGCGCCCTCCACCGACGGATTCGCCGAGGCCGCGGACGAGCGCAAGCTCGGTCGGCTGCGCGTGCTGCTCGCTCGGGTGAACCCAGACCTCGCGATGGGTGACGAGCTGTTGAAGAAGACCGGCTCCGGGAACCTGTTCATGGTGTTCGGCGAGCCCGACGTCGAGCTCCGCCGGCTCGATGGCGACCAGCTCGAAGTGGAGATTCACGGCGTCGACGTGTATGACCCGACCACCGGCCAGGTGCGCAGCTCGTCGACCGACGACATCGCATGTTGGCTCGTGGACACGGACTACGACGACACGAGCTTCTTCGTGCGCCACGCGTACTTCACTGGCGGACAGCAGCCGTACGACTCGCTCGCGAAGACCCTGCGGGCCGACATCGATGAGTCCGCGTGGGCGACGCTCTACTCCACCATCTCCCGCCCGTTCCCGGTGCCCGCCACCGGCAAGATCGCGGTCAAGGTCATCAACCACTACGGCGACGAGGTCATGCAGGTCTACGACGTGTGAATCGGCGGAATTAGGGCCGGGCATGGCCGAGGGGCCACCGCCCACCTCATTGTGCGATAATCGCACAATGACCTCTGACAACGTGACCACGCAGGAAGACCTTGGCCGTCGCATCGCCACGGGACGTGAAACTGCAGGGCTCACGCAGCTCGAGCTCGCTGACGCGGTCGGGATCGACCGGACGGCGGTAGCGAAGGTCGAGCGCGGGAGCCGAAGGGTGTCAGCGACCGAGTTGGTTCGGATAGCAGCTGCGCTCGACCGGCCGGTTGACTGGTTCGTTTCAGAACCGCCACCGGCTGTCATCAGCAGGCGGGAGGACGTGTCGGTCAACGGGCGCTCGAAGCGTTTGGACGCAACAGTCGATCGTGTCGGGCGTGACGTTGCGTTCTTGCTCTTGGAGTCCGTGCTCCCGGCGCGCGAGCGCGAGAGCTTCGCGACTCCAGAAAGTTTCGAAGCGGCAGCGCAACTGGCTGAACGTGCGCGGGGGTTGCTCTCCTCGGGAGACGGTCCTCTGTTCGATCTGCAGCGCGCGTGCGAGCAGCTCGGTCTCCTAGCGTTTTCACTGTCCTTGGGTGACGGAGGCGGGGACGCGGCATACGTCGACGTGGACGGATGGGGTGTTGCCGTCGTCAATGGCGATACCGATCCTGGGCGCCGTCGATTCAACCTCGCGCACGAGTTGGGCCACCATCTTGTTGGCGATGCATACGCGGCCGAGGTGACGATCACCGCTGGCGACGAGACGGAAAAGCTCCTCAATGCGTTCGCTGCGTACCTTCTGATGCCGCGATCTGGTGTCACGGCGACCTGGAACGAGTTCAGCGACCGTGATCGGCGGCTCGCAGCAATCGCTGTGGCAACGCGGTACCGGGTGAGCTGGAGCGCCGCGCTGGCTCACCTCCGCAATCTTGAGCTCATCGACAGTGCAGAGATCGAAGAGCTCACGCCTGCAACACCGCGTGGCGGGGATCTCGTCGAACTGGGCGAATGGTGGGTTCCCGAACTCGATCCGCCGAGCGTCCCGCCTGACTACGGCCGCCGGGTCGTCACGGCCTATAGGGCGTCCAAGTTGACCGCGGCCCGGGCAGTCGAGCTCCTCTGGGGCACGGTCACCGAAGCCGACTTGCCCGAGGTCGAGGGCATTCCGGTCGACGCCCTCCGCCGTGAGTTCGATCCTCTGCAGTGAGGACGTTGGTGTTCGACAACACCGTGCTCAGTCATTTTGCGCGGGCTGGCCAGCTTGATGTGCTGCGTGAGATTTCTGACGGCGCCCGGCGCGTCATGCCGGCCGAGGTCGCAGTCGAACTCGTCGCAGGGATACGTGAGCATCCAGCGCTAGCAAAGGTCCTCGATCGGGAATGGCTCGAGACCGTCGAACTGGTTGACGTCAACGAGATCGTGGCGTTTGCTCGGTACAAGGCCGAGTTCGGTGGCGGTATCGACCGGAACAACGGAGAGGCAGCGGTGCTCGCCTGGACCAGCGTCCACGGCGGGACCGCGATCGTGGACGACGCGGTTGCTGCTCGTGCTGCGAAGCGTGACGGTGTCGATGTCCACGGCACGTTGTGGCTCGTCGCGAATGGGTTTCGTGATGGCAAACTCAAGCGTGCCGCTGCGGAGGAGGTCGTCGACCTTCTCGCTGCGAGCGACATGCGACTCCCGGTCGATGGTCGGGGATTCTTCGCCTGGGCTTTCCGCGAAGGCTTGCTCCCCTGAGCCCGTTCACCTGCGAGAGCGCGCTCAGCTTTGGCAACCGATTGGCAACGGAACCGGTTGGGCGGGGTGGGATGCACGGATCCAGCGGACTGCCGCAGCGACCTGACCTGCACAGATAGACGCCGTGGCATCACGACGACGAGACCGATGACCTTCGCAACGTAGAAGTCGTGGGTTCAAGTCCCATCACCTCCACCAAATCTCCTGGTCACAGCGTTGAAACGGGTCGGGCCCGGTCGAGATAGGTGGGCGTTGGCAACCGAGCTCGCGATTTGAGCAGCTTCGTTCCGACTGGCGGCGGCAGAACTCCTCGCCGGCGCGCGTCGTCGGTCTTCGGTGCCACGGTCACCGGCTCGAGGTCCGCAGGGCGCACGCCCGAGCCCGAGCGGATGGCCCCGAGGGCGTCTTTGACTCGCGCTGCACCCGGCAGGGAAGACCGGCGCGAGGTGGCCTCCGAGGCACCGACGACTGGTGCCGAGTAGCCCGGCGGGTCAATCTCGACTTGTGAGCGGGAGCCGAGGTGCGATCCTGGGGTCATGGCGCGCTACTTCACGGCCGATCTCCACCTCGGCCATCGCAACATCATCGACTACAGCGGCCGACCCTTCCGTGACGCCGAGCAGATGAACGGCGCGCTCGTCGAGCGCTGGAACGCCACGGTGACGCCGGAGGACGAGGTGATCGTGCTTGGCGACTTCGCGATGGGTCGCATCGACGAGACCCTTCCGATCGCGGGTGTGCTCAACGGCCGGAAGGTGCTGCTGGCCGGGAACCATGACCGCTGTTGGCTCGGGCACAAGAAGGGCGTCGATGTCGCGACCGACCGCTACCTCGCCGCGGGATTCGACGAGATCTGGCAGGGCACGATCGAGATCGCCGTCGATGGTGTGCGGGTCCTCGCTTGTCACTTCCCGTACCGCGGCGACAGCCAAGACCGCGATCGGTACGTCTCCCACCGCCCCGCCGACGCGGGCGCCTGGCTCCTGCACGGTCACGTCCATGAGCGTTGGAAGGTGCGGGAACGGATGATCAACGTCGGCGTCGATGTCTGGGACTTCGCCCCGGTAGCGGAACGCGAGCTCGCGGATCTCATCACGCAACGACCCTGAGGCAGCGTACCGAGAACTGATGCAGTGCCCGGCGACATCCTTCACGCCTGTCGCACCGGCCCCATTGCCAACGTCGTGCTCGGCGCGGCGTACCGTGCATCGATGGCTCGTCTTGTCGGCGGCTGGCAGATCGTCGAGATGGATCTATGGGATCGCGATGCGATCGACTTGCTCGGCCCTGCCTTTATCGAGTTCAGGGCTGACGGCACTGGCAGCTTTCGTTTCATCGCGGTGGAGGGCTACCTCGACTTCAGGCACGACGAACGCGTAGCCGGAGCGAGGGTCGAGTTCACCTGGGAAGGTGACGACGAAGGGAGTCCCGTGTCCGGGCGAGGTTCGGCAGAGTTGCAGCCCGACGGGTCACTCTGTGGCCGCATCTTCTTCCACCTCGGTGACGACTCCGGCTTCCGAGCCGTCGCAGACGCCAGCTGCTGACGCACCTCCGGCGTCGACGGCCAAGCTGATCCGCTCGGTGCTTCCGCGACAAGGCACGTGTGCGACCCTCACGGCGGGCCGGCCGCTTCAGCTACGCGTCGGGGAACTCCGACGCCACCACGGACCGCAGCGCGGCGACGAAGTCCGGGAGCAGCTCCGTAGCGGTCGTGTACAGGATCTCAAGGTCGATCGACCAGTAGCTGTGCACAATCCGGTTGCGGAGCCGGATCGGGTTCTGCCACGCGACATTGGGGTGACGGAGTCGGATCTCTTCGGAGACCTGGCCCGCGGCCTCGCCGAGCACGGTGAAGTTCCACAGGAGAGCATCGCGGCGTGTCTCGTCCTGCTCGAGTTGGCCGACGGTCTGTCCGCCGACCAAGGAGATCGCCCGTTCGGCGACGTCGATCATCTCGGCCAAGAGGAGACGATCACGCTGAATACAGGATGCGCGCGTCGTGGAGGATCTGCTCGCGCAGCAGTTCGTGCAGGTGCCGCTTCGACACCAGATCCACCGGCCGCCCGTACAGTGCGGAGAGCTCCTCCGCGAGCTCCTCGATCCTCCAGCCGAGATGGGCGTCGCGATTCGGTACGTAGAGCAGGTCGATGTCACTCCCGGGCTCGAGCTCACCGCGTGCCGCCGAACCGAACACCGCGAGCTCTGCGAGGCCGTAGCGACGGCAGATCTCCGCGAGACGATCAGCGTCGACCGACGAGCTCTCCACGATTCTCGGGGCTGGTGCATCGCTGGTCACGGCATCATTCTCGCAGGTGGGGTGTGCTCACGCTGCGACTGCGATCGTCTTGGTGACGATCGCCCGCCGAAGTCGGTCGGCGGCCTCCTCGCGGTCCTCGCCGCCGAGATCGCGGAGGTCCCACCACTGTTGCACCGGATCCGCGAGTGGGACCCCGTCGATCGTCGCGGGCCAGGGCGCGCAGGAGAAGAGAAGCGTGCGGTCGCTCGTCGTACGAAGCACGATGCTCGCGTCGGCGCAGCCCTCTGCGGCCACCATCCCCGCAGCTCCTGGGTCGAGGATGCCATCCGCGTACACAACCGTCAGGCTCGGGTGTCTCCAGGGCACCACGAGATCGGGACCAAGGTCTGCCGAGACCGCGATGGTGAGACCTTGTCGCCGTGCCTCCTTCGCAATGCGACGTGCCTGGTCGATGAGCTCGCGGGTGCTGTACCAGAACGTCTCCGGTCCGAGGAGATGAGGCCGAGCCTTCTTGGCGTACAGATCGAGCAGGCGCGCCGGCTTGCCGCGATATCCGTTGACCGACACGGTTACCGCGTTCGCCGCCGCGAGCTGCTTCAGGACCTGCGACGCCCGTGGCTGGGTCACCCCGATCGCGCCCGCGATCGCGACCTGGGTCAAGGGACCATCCGCAGCGATCAGGAGCCGCACGATCGCAGCGGTTCCTGATCCCCACTTGCGCGTGTGGGGTGGGGCCGAGGACGGGGCAGTCGCCATGCACTCAGGGTATAATCCTTCCTTTCAGAATGCAAGGAACACTTATAGGAAGACTTATGTGTATCCCGGCAATGCCGACGACCCTCACGCGTCACGAGAAGGCTTGCGCGGAGGTCTCTGGGCCGGGTCGGACTCCTACGACGGACATCGCGTTCTAGAAGCTTCTAACTGTTAACCTTTCTAAACTCGCGGAGTTGAGAAGGGATCCGATGTCGAGTGAGATCGTCATGGTCGAGTGGGAAGGCCGTCCGGTCGACGCGTTCGTTCCAGCTCCCCTCTCCGATGTCGGTGAGCTCGGCGCGGCCGCTCGACTCGATGCGGCTCACGCCGACGGGGCCCTGAGCGCGACGGCGGCTCGGCACGGGACGCGCCTTGAAGTCGCCGCTCGATTGCTCTTGCGCGCCGAAGGGGTGGCCTCCAGCAGCATCGAGGCGATCAACGCTCCCACGGACGCGGTCGCTGTAGCCAACGTGGACCTGTCCGTCGCCGGGCCCGCGGCAGAGGTCGCGGACAACCTGCGCGCCCTTGACGCGGTCTTGTCTCATGAGGGCCCGCTCGGACGCGAAGACTTGTGGCAGTGGCACACCATCCTGATGGCGTCGGCAGACCTCGACGCCCATCTCAAGGGGGCCTGGCGCGACCGCCTCGGCTGGGTCGGTGGACCCACCCCACGTCGGGCCGCGTACGTCGCCACGCCCGACGACCGCATCGATGCGCTGATGGTCGACCTCGTCGACTACGCGAACAAGCCGTCGCACGATCCGGTGACGGCCGCCGGCCTCCTCCATGCCCAGTTCGAGACGATCCACCCGTTCGCTGACGGCAACGGGCGCATCGGCCGGTTGCTGATCGGCTGGACACTCCACCGCCACCTTGCGTTGGCGGTCCCGCCGCCGGTGTCGGTCGCGTTCCTCCGCGACGTTGGCGGCTACTTGTCGGGACTTACGCTCTACCGCACCGTCGGCCCGGACGATTGGATCCGCTGGTTTGCCAACACCGTCGAACACGCAGCAATGTCCGCCGCCGAGACTCTCGCCGCCGTCAGCGAGCTTGTCGCCTCATGGCCGGCTCGACTCGAGAATCTCCGGTCCGACGCTGCTGCTCGTCGCCTGGTCGATCAGGTGCTGACACACCCGGCCCTCGATGTGGACACGGCGGTCAGCCTCCTCGGCGTGAGCCTTCCGACCGCCCGAGCAGCACTCGAAGCTCTTGCCGAGCGCGGGGTATTGCGACCGGCCGAGCTGCCGATGACAGGCGAACCGGGGCGACCTCGCAGCTGGTGGGTCGCCGGCGAGCTCCTCGACCTTCTCGCTCGCTGATGTTCGCCGCGGCGGTTTGGCAACCGATTGCCAGGGGACTGGCTGCAGCGCCACGTCGTGAAGTGGCACCGGCACCCGGATCTGCCGGTCCGTAGGGTGTGTGGATGCCGACCCCGCCGAGTCAGGTCGTCTTCCAGCTCCGCGTGACGCTCCGAGACGTCGACCCGCCCCCGTGGCGGCGTCTGCTGGTTCCCGGGTCGGTGAAGTTGGCGAGATTGCACGAGTTCCTCCAGGCCGCGATGGGCTGGACGAACTCTCATCTGCACTGCTTCGAGATCGGCGGCGCACGCTACGGGATGCAGTTCGACGAACACCCGGAAGATGAGCTCAACGAAAGGGACGTGTCAGTCCTCCGAGCGATCGGTGAGCACGAATCGTTCCTGTACGAGTACGACTTCGGAGACTCGTGGGAACACGACGCGGTCGTCGAACGTGTCGTACGCGCGCACCGCGGGCTACAGCGGGCGGTGTGTCTCGATGGCGCGAGCACGTGCCCGCCCGAGGACTGTGGTGGATCGTACGGGTACCGACATCTGCTCGAGGCTCTCGCCGATGCGTCACATCCGGATCACCTGGATCTGACCGACTGGGTCGGCGGTGTGTTCGACCCGTCGTCGTTCGACTTGGTCGCGGTGAACGTCGCGCTCCAAGCTGTGCGCTGACAGTCTTACGGACCGAAGTCGTGATCGATGCTCACCATCTCGACGTTCCCATCCCCGGTGAGCTTCTTCGTGCGCCACGCCTTCATCACCGGCGGGCAGTACCGCCGGCTTCCGAGCGGTCGCAGACACCAGCCGCTGATACACAACCGGCGTCGACGGCAAGGCCGCACTGCTCGTTGAGTCAGAACGTGGCCTGTTCGGTGAAGCGAAAAGCGTCCGAGATTCGTATGAGCCCGAGCGAGATCCTCATGGAGTGGCAACGCCAGCACGAGGTCCTCAGCGCCGAGATGGCTAAAGAGATTCCTTGCTCATTCGGAGTTGGAGCGTCTCTCCGGGCCGTGGATCGCGTCCATCGAACGCGACCTTCGGAGCTAGCAAGGGTGGCCTGACCAGGGCCGCTGCACACAAGACGTCTCGGCGTCACCAGCGCGCGCTCATGAGGCGGACATGTGACGCCGGGAAATCGCAACCCCGCTACGGGACGAGAGTTGTCACACCAATCGTTGGCGCGTTCGCCAGTTTGACGTCCACGGTGATCAACGTCGCGTGGAGATGCCTCGCCATGACAACGTACAACGCGTCACCGATCGTCACGTTGTGCCGGAGCGCCCAGGCCTCGGACGCGAGAGTCCGGACCGACGCGCGACGGGCCGGGAGCGTGAGCAGTCGGTCGACGGTGGCCATCGCTTGTACGGGCGTGATGACTCCGCGGAGTTCGAGGCTGCGAAGCGTTGCTTCGACCTCAAGGTAGAAGTGTTCCGGCACCCAGATCGTGTGCCCGTCGATCGCCCTTCCGACGCGACGACCAACCGCGCTGTGGAGCAGCAGCTCGACACCTGCGGAGGCGTCGAGCACGACGGGCGTCACCGTTCGCCGTGCTCCCGGAGCTCGCGAACCAGATCCGCGACCACGCCCACGCCGAGCTCAATGGGTTCGAGTTCGTCGAGACTTCCGAGCCAGACCTCGACCGCGACAGGCGAAGTATCGGTCCCGTCTTCGATCGGAACGATCACGGGGTCGATCTCGAAGTCCTCGGGGTGCCTGGCCATTCGGAAATGCTACCGCCGACCTACGGCCACGGCGCCCGGAATGCCGTCGAGCGTCGCGTCGAGGCACCGACGCGGATTGGCAACCGATTGGCAACGGAACCGGTCGCACGGGGTGGCAAGTACAGACTCAGCCGATTCGCGCAGCGACCTGACCTGCACAGTTGGACTCGGTCGAACCGCGCCGATGAACCCAATGACCTTCGCAACGTAGAAGTCGTGGGTTCAAGTCCCATCACCTCCACTCCGTAAGTCCTGGTCACGAGCGTCGCGCGGTGCCGACGACGACTCCGCCCCGACGTTCAGTCCGTGAAGGGTCGCTAGATTCGGGCGAACCGCGTGTCGAGCGCGTGTGTCACGGACCGACGAAAGTGGACCGCCGGGTCGGTGCGACGAAGAGGAGCGTTTCAAGACCTGGTCGGCCGCGAGAGTCGACCTGTTCCGCAAGCATCTCGGCGAGGAAGATCCTCGCTGGTACTCCGCAGGCGTCTCGGCTGCGAGACGGGCGCCTCAGGGCCGCCGGCCGGCCAACGCCACCATGCGGGTGGTGAGGTCGGCGTCGGGTTCGACGGTCACGGCGGGCCCGAACGCGCCCGGGCTGCGCGCGGTGTCACCGAAGCTCTCGATCGCGTCGATCACGCGCTGAGCGTCCTCGGGTGCGATCGTCTCGTCGCCGCCGGTCGAGCGCGCGAGGTCCCACCGGTGCGTGATCAGGTCCACCACGAGGAACCGGTCGACCCCGGCCTCGAAGGTCGACTCGCCGGTGAACCCCTGGTACCTACGGGTCGCTCGCGCGGGGTCGTCGAGCGCGGACTGCGTGGCATCGGTCGCGTTGCGGAACGCGTCGACCGGGTCGTCTGCCACCGCGGGACCGTCGGGCAAGATCTCGCCGATGAATCCGAGGAACAGTCCCTGCGTGTCGACGACGTGCTGAACGACATCTCGCGCGGTCCACTCGTCACATGGGGACGGCGAGGCCCACCTGTCGGTCGGTACCGCGTCGATGGTGGTGGCGAACGCGTTCGCGAGGCGGCGGTACCGGTCGGCGATCTCGTTCATGCTGGCTCCTGGTCCGGGGGATTGCGATCGTAGGAGCCCCATGGAACTGGGTCGAGCTCGGCGACCGTCCCATTGCGCAGAGTGGTGACTTCTTCGAATCAGTTCCGGGAGGAGCCGACGGCTACCTGCTGTCGATGGTGCTGCACGATTGGAACGACGCCGACGCCTCCCGCCTGCTCGCCACCATCCGAGCGGCCGCCGCGCCCGGCGCTCGCGTCCTCGCCTTCGAGCTCGTCATGCCGACGGGCGACCAGCCCCACATGTCGAAGATGATCGACCTGACCATGCTGGGCATGCTCGACGGCCGGGAGCGCACCGACTCGGAGATGCGGACGCTGTTCGAGGGCGCCGGATTGATCTACGACGGTGTCGTTGCGACTCCGACGCCCGTCTCGATCATCGAAGCTCGAGTCCCATGATCCGGCAGCGGGAGCCCGGCCCGGCTTCCGAGCGGTCGCAGACACCACCTGCTGACACACATCCGGCGTCGACGGCCAGGGCCGAACTGCTCGTTCATATTTCCGCGACGAGGGACTCGTCCGAAGGCTGGCGCTACGGCTCGAAGTCGATGTCGACGGGTGGCGAACACTTCGAGGATCTCGACGAGCTCGAAGGTGAGGAAGTCGTTCGCCGAAGGGCGCCCTTCCGGCCCGCGCTCGGTGCCGAGGATCTCGTCGAGCCGATCGAAGACCTCGTGTGCGACTCGAACCTGCCTCCGTTGTTCGTCGCTCACTCCGCCGGCTGGTGCTCTTCCTCGGCGATGCGCTCCTCGACCCACTGACGAGCGCGCGTCACGAGTGATGCAGGCGCATCCTCGAGATCCCACACGATGCTCGCCTCGAAGGCTGCGGAGCGTTCCGCGGGCGTCTTCTGCTCGAGTTCCGCGGCGCTGATCGCGCGACGTTCTATGCACCACATCCGCGCGGTATGACCACGAGGTCGAGACACCGAAGGGGAAGTGGAAAGCTCACTCACTGGCTGACCAACTCGACTCATCACATGGGGTTAACCCCAGAAGATGCCAGTGGGGTCCTTGTCGATCTCGGTGAGGAGCTCTTCGATCCGAGGCGTCGGCTCTGCGATGTCGTAGAAGTGCCAGCGGCTGTTGCTGTCGGCGCAGTAGAGCCGCCACTGGTGGTCGTCGGGGTCGTAGCGGAGCTGCGCAACCGGTGTACGCGTCCACTCGGGTCCCATGTCGGGATCCCACGGCGCTTGGCAGTCATAGACCGTGATGCTCTTGCCGCGTATCGTGCACTCCACTTGGAACTGGTCTTGGTGCTCGGCCGGGGTTCTGGACTCGCAGTAGCGCCGTACGGTGAGCAGCGGTGCATCGAGGCTTGGACCGCTCGGAGGACTCATGACGCCGCCTCATCGAGCGCGTCGGCCAGGAGATCCTCGAGACCGACCTCGCCCGCGATCTCGCGGAGGAAATCGGTGTCCATCGAGCCCGTCGTCCTCAGAATCCCGACCACATCGCGCCACTGGCGGTCGGAATCACTTTGGAGATACCAGTCGAGCTTGCGGAGCACCTGGACCTCAGGTGATGTGACCCAGATCTCGAAATCAGGTTCCGGAAGAGTGACTCTGATCCGTCGATCGATCTGGAGCCGATCGAGCAACCCATCACCGAGCACGAACAGGTCGACCTTCAACGCACTCGGAAGGTCGAGAAGATTGAAAGAAGCGTGGGTCCGCATTGCGAGACGGGCGGCTTCTCTCGGAACGTAGAACTCGGCCTCGGTGCGCTCGAGAAGCCCGGCTTCCCGACTCGAGGCGAGTCGGATCGCGATGTCGACGTCGACCGTCATGCGCGGCTCGCCGAACAACGAGCTGGCCATCGAGCCGCCGACTGCGTACGGAATGTCGAGGTCGTCCAAGATTCCTGCGACTTGGCGAACGAGGTCGAGGGGACCCTTTGTCATACGTCGGTGAGTGACCCGCCGTACGCGGCATCGGCGAGCTCGTGACCGAAGCGCCGGCGAGCCAGCTCATGGCAGACCTCGATCTCGGTGAAGTCGGGATGTTCAGCAACGATGCCGGCCCGGGCGAGCCGCTCTACGTCGAAACACAGCTGTTTGATCATCCCGACTCGCTCGGCGATGTCCATTGAGCGCCAACGCTCGATGAGCATTGAGTACGTGCCGGGGTCGGTATCGGCCGGAACGGAGGCACGAGCCATCCATTGGACGCTACCGCCGCCCGCTGCATCGAGACAGCACGATCGGGAAGGCGGTGGCCGTAGCGTGGCGAGGATCCGTCGATCGACGCACCGTCTCGACCATCGACGGCGTCGAAAGCGACAGCCCCGCCTGCGTGACTGCCGGGTCGAAAACCCGCGAAGGCTCAGGCGACCGCCGAAGTCCGTCCGCGTGTCGGTTCGGTCCGGTCGGTCAGGCCAACGCGTCGAGCTCGTCGCGCAGCGACTGCGGGACGCTCGCCGGGGCCCAGGCGACGTCGTCGCGGATCTCGTCTGCGCACCGGGCACCTACGACGACCGCGCTCACGGCTGGGTTCCGCAGCGCGAAGTCGAGCGCCGCCGCCGGCAGAGGGACCGCGTTGCGTTCGCAGGCTCGACTGAGCGCGTCCGCGCGTTCGCGGGTAGCGCCGGATGCAGGCTCGTATTCGAACGTCGCATCGGCGTCGACGCGGGCCAGGATGCCGCTGTTGAACACTCCGCCGAGGATCACCCCGACCCGGCGCGCCGCGCAGGTGTCGAGGAGTCCGGCACCGCTGCGGTCGAGCAGGGTGTACCGACCGGCGAGCAGCACGCAGTCGAGATCGATCCGGTCCACGAACCGCGCCAGCATCTCGCTCTGGTTCATCCCGCTCCCGATCGCGCGCACGACCCCCTGGTTCCGCAGCTCCAGCAGCGCCGGGAACGCGCCGTCGAGCGCTTCTCGCTCATGGTCGTCGGGGTCGTGCACGAGCGCCACGTCGAGCCGGTCGAGCCCGAGCCGGCTCAGGCTCTCCTCGACCGAACGCAGCACGCCGTCGCGGGAGTAGTCGAACTGCGGTGCCTGCCCGCGGGGGACGCGGAAGATCCCGGGGTCGCAGTCGGGGTCCGGGCGGAGCAGGCGTCCGACCTTCGACGACACGACGAACGCGTCACGTGGGTAGGCCCGCAGTCCCCGGCCCAACCGCTCCTCGGCGAGTCCGTGGCCGTAGAGCGGCGCGGTGTCGAAGAAGCGGATCCCGGCTTCCCACGCCGCCGCGATCGTCGCGGTCGCCTGGTCGTCGTCCACCGGCTGGAACAGGTTGCCGAGGGGCGCGCAGCCGAGCCCGATCCGCGTGACCTCGACCCCGTGTCCACCGAGCGGCGCGGTCGGGATCATCGCCACTCCGACCCGTCCGGCCACGTGAGCGCGGCGTACGACTCGGGCCACAGGTCGACGGAGTATCCGGGCGCGTCCGGTACCAGGTAGTGGCCGTCGCGTATCACCGCGGGATGGCGGAAGTGCTCGTGGAGGTGGTCGGCGAACTCCGTCGTGCGGTCGGCCAAGGAGCCGGAGACACACACGTAGTCGATGATCGACAGGTGCTGCACGTACTCGCACAACCCGAGTCCGCCGGCGTGCGGGCACACCGGAACACCGAACTTGTCAGCCAGCAGGAGCACCGCGAGCACCTCGTTCACGCCCCCCAGCCGGCACGCGTCGATCTGGCAGTAGTCGATCGCGCCGGCCTGCAGGAGCTGCTTGAAGACGACGCGGTTCGCGGCGTGCTCGCCGGTCGCAACGCCGACCGGTGCGACCGCGCGCCGGATCGCCGCGTGCCCGAGGATGTCGTCGGGGCTCGTCGGCTCCTCGATCCAGCGGAGGTCGAACGGCTCCAGGTGCTGCATCCACTCGATCGCCTGACCGACGTCCCACACCTGGTTCGCGTCGGCCATGAGCGGAAGGTCCCCGATCTCCTCCCGCATCAGCTCGCAGCGCCGGACGTCGGACGCGACGTCCACACCGACCTTGGTCTTGAAGCACCGCCACCCGTCGGCCAGGGCTGCGCGCGTCAGGTCGCGCACTTGTGACTCGGCGTAGCCGAGCCAGCCCGCCGAGGTGAGGTACGCCGGATACCCGTCGCGCTGCAGCTCGGCGACCCGCGCATCCTTGCCGCTCGCGAGCGCGCGTAACCGGTCCAGCACTTCGTCGCGGTCGAGCACGTCGCTCAGGTAGCGGAAGTCGATGAGCGCGATCAGCTCCTCGGGTGACAGGTCGACGATCAATTGCCACAGGGGCTTGCCTGCGGTCTTGGCCGAGAGGTCCCAGAGCGCATTCACGATCGCGGCGGTCGCCAGATGGATCAGGCCCTTCTCCGGACCGAGCCACCGGAGCTGGCTGTGGTTCGTGAGCCGGCGCCACAGAGCCGCCGACTCGCCGACCAGCTCCTCCACCTCGTGCCCGACCATGAGGGGCGCGAGCTGCTCGATCGCCGCGCAGCAGAGGTCGTTGCCGGCACCGATCGTGAACGTCATGCCGACGCCCTCGTGCTCACCGTCGGTCTCGAGGAACACGTAGGCACCGGAGTAGTCGGGGTCGGTGTGCACCGCATCGGAGCCGGCCAGCGTCCTCGACGTCGGAGCCCGCACATCGAGCGTCCGCACCCCGGTGATCCGTGTCATAGCGGGAGAGTAAACACCCGCTCGCGCGCGCGCCATGATGAGCGGCGTACGACGCTCGGAGGGGCGCAGAGTGCGTCCGTTGATCTCGAAGGGGTGCTCGATGGCGCAGCGCGTGATCGTGGTGACCGGAGCACGGGGCGGTATCGGCCAGGCGATTGCCGAGGCGTTCACGGACCTCGGCGATCAGGTCATCGGTCTCGACCTTCTCGACGGCTTCGACGTTACCGACGCGAACGCGTGCACCGAAGCCGCGGCGCGCATCGAAGCCGAGCACGGCGCCGTCGACGTGCTGTGCAACAACGCCGGGATCGCCGCGACCGGAGACGTCGTCGCGTCGACGCCGGACGAGTGGGAGCGAGTCTTCGCGGTCAACGTGTTCGGGGTAGCCAACATGAGTCGCGCCTTCCTGCCCGCGATGCGCGCCGCCGGGCGAGGCGCGGTCGTCAACACCTGCTCCGTCGTCGCGTCGGTCGGCCTCGTCGAACGGACGGTGTACGGCGCGTCGAAGGGCGCGGTGCTGGCGCTGACCAAGGCGATGGCGGCCGACGAGATCGTCCACGGCATCCGGGTCAACTGCGTCTCGCCGGGCACCGTCTGGAGTCCCTGGGTCGAGCGGCTCGTGGAGGCGACGCCCGACCCCGCCGCCGCCGAGGCGGCATTGCGACGCCGGCAACCGCTCGGCCGCATGGTCTCGTGCGACGAGGTCGCGGCCGCGATCGTCTATCTCTCGGCGCCGACCACCTTCACCACCGGGGCGGACTTCCTGCTCGACGGCGGCATCACGGGTGTGCGGATCGTGTCGTCGTGACCCCGACCGACCCGCTGCGGGTCGCGCTCGTCGCCGGACCCATGTACGACCATCTCTACGAACGCCTTCGCGACGACATCGAGATCGTCGTGTACGCCGACCATCCGACGCTCAACCGGCGCGTTGCGGCGATGCTCGAGGCCGGTGAACGCATCGACGTGCTCGCGACCCACTCGAAGTACGCGCCGTCGCAGCGGCAGTGGCTTCGCGGGCTCGACGACCTGCTCGCCCCCGAGGTGCTCGCTCCACTCGCGCCACGGGCCGTCGAGCTCTGCCGGTTCGAGGGGGTGTTGCTCAGCGCGCCGCGGCTCGTTGATGTGCGGGTGCTCTGGGCGCGCACAGATCGGATGGGGGCGGTCCCCGACACCTGGGCCGAGCTGATCGACTCCGAGATCGTCTTCGGGTTCCCGGGCCGCGAATCGGGATTGTTCGGCACGTTCTTCGAGCTGGTGAGCGGCGCCGGCGGCAGGCTGTTCGACGAATGGGTGCACCCGACCATGGACACCCCCGAGGCGGAATGGGCGATCGACGCGCTGTGCCGGCTCGCGGCGCGCGCGCCGGCTGACCTGCCGGAATGGCACTACGACGGCGTCGATGCCGCGCTCCTGGAAGGTCGGGTCGACGCGGCTGCGGCCTGGCCGGGCGGCTGGGGCGCGATCCGGACGTCGCCGAACGCCGCGAACCTGCATCCGTTCCGATACCCCGCCGGCGCCACGGCGCGCGTGTCGTACTCGGGCTGTCACTCGTGGGGGATCCCGACGACCTGTGGTGACGTGGAGCGTGCGGTCGCAGTCGTCACCACCCTGGCCGGCTTCGACGCGCAGCGACTCGACGCCTCGGGCGGCAACATGTGCGCCCATCTCGACGCGCTGGCGTCGGTGGAGCCTGCCGATGACACGGATCGCCGCCGGCTCGAGATCACCCGGGACACCATCGACAACGCGATGATCACGTATCCGCCGCTCGCACGATTCCCGGAGGTCGAGGACGCGGGCTGGTCGGCGATCCAGGCGGCGCTCCGCGGCCACCGGTCGGCACGCGGGGCCGCTCGGGATATCCAGGCCGCGGCCACCGAAGTCCTGAGCTGACTCCGCGAACCGGCCTGTGCCGCGCGACCTCGACGGCATTCGCGGACCACCCGCCGACCGCCCCCAACCGCCGGAAGCGCAAGCGACGTGCGTTCAAAGCCCGGCTGGGCTGTGGCAGCTCGTCGCGGACACGCTCTCTCGGGCTGAAGTCCCGATATGGCTGGCATGTTCTGAAGGCTTCTGAGTGTTCACCTTTCGAAACTCCCGGGGTCGAGAAGGGATCCGATGCCGCCTGAGGTCGTCACGGTCGAGTGGGTCGGTGGACCCACCCCACGCCGGGCCGCGTACGTCGCCACGCCCGACGACCGCATCGATGCACTGATGGTCGACCTCGTCGACTACGCGAACCAGCCGTCGCACGACCCGGTGACGGCCGCCGGCCTCCTCCATGCCCAGTTCGAGACGATCCACCCGTTCGCCGACGGCAACGGGCGCATCGGCCGGTTGCTGATCGGCTGGACACTCCACCGCCACCTTGCGCTGGCGGTCCCGCCGCCGGTGTCGGTCGCGTTCCTCCGCGACGTCGGCGGCTACCTCTCGGGACTGACGCTGTACCGCACCGTCGGCCCCGACGACTGGATCCGCTGGTTCGCCAGCACCGTCGAGCACGCAGCAATGTCCGCCACCGAGACCCTTGCCGCCGTCAGCGAGCTCGTCGCGGCGTGGTCGGCTCGACTCGAGAACCTCCGGTCCGATGCTGCTGCTCGGCGTCCGAGTTGCTATTGGACGTCGGTGATGGTCAGCGTCGGTGGTTGCGTCGCAGTGGTCGGACTTTCGACGCGGAAGTCGACTTCGGTGAAGGGAACGTCGTCCGACCACGGCTGGTGGTAGTCGAGCACTTGCTTGCTCGGAGACTCGCCAGTGGGGATTACGTTGAGCGCCAGAGTCAACATCCTGGTGTTGATTCCCCCGTGTTGCGGATCGGAGAGCGGTGCGATCTCGACAGCGAAGCCGCCTCCGCGCACTGTGCACTCGCCAGAAACGTGGAGTCGCTTACTCATGTGATCGTGTACCGCTTCAAGATTCCGGTACTCGATCGTGACCAACACTTGTGCCATTCCTGCCTCCGAACGATTGTGTGCGCGAGTACCGTACCGTCCCGCTGAGCGCAACGCGTCGGCGCTACTGGCCAGTGGCGAGGTCGCCAATCGTGGCGTACGCGCCGACGCGTTCTGCCGTTCATCGCGTTCAGCATCGGGTGTGCCGCGTTCATCCACCGCCGAGGCAGTTGTGAATGACTCGGATTCGTTCGCTGCGCCATTCGTCGTCGTGGAGCGTTCCGGCGTCGTGGAGCTTGTCGAGATTCGCTAAGTCAATCTGCATCTGTGGTTCGCACGGACGAGCTGGATGATCGCCGCCCCCGTGAGACCCGCCCGGAGCGACGGCGTTGACCCATCGAGCAGTTCGCGGATTCCAGTAGAGACCGACCCCGTAGATCGGAAGATAGATGTCTGCCAACGGCGCGACTTCTTGATAGACCGCGATAGCAGAGTTGTCATCGAGCGCGTTCCACGGCGAAAACGAGACCAGCGGCGGAGGGAGCTGGGTAATCGTCCAGCCCTTCAAAGATCGCCATTGCTTTTCCGAGGGATGCCAGTAGTCATCCGTGTTCTTGTTCCAACCCTTGAGCACTCCATCTTTGAAAGGTGCGTACTCTTCGTTGGGAATCAATCGCGGAAAGAAGCTCACCCCACCCTCCTGTCGTCAACCTCTTGGGCGAAGGTTGCCTCAGAGAGCGGAACACGTCAACGGCCGTGCAGGCGGCATCTTCGCTGAAGCTGAATGTCACGTTGCCGTGCGAGCCGCGAGCGATCGGCGACGATGAGTGCTTCACGTCGGCCGCCGGGGACGGCTTCCATTTCGAAGATCGCATACCTGATCCGCCCCCTAAGGAAGTTGGGAAGGGGAGGCGCTTAGCGGGGGCCTTTGGCGCGCGTGGGTTGGTAGTCGCGGCGACGCCAAAGTGGATGTTGAGACCTGCAGAACCCATCGATGCTCAGCGTCTTGCGCGGAGTGCCATGCGCGACAGCATCTCGAGGTCGATTGGTCAGCCCAGCCGCTGCGATCGCCGGTTCAGCCCGGTGGGCCTCTCTTGACGGCGACTCATCGAAATGGTCTAATGCCTGACAGTGTCAGGTAGTATGAACGGCGACAGGAAAACCAGACGGCGTCAGGCAACAGCGGACGAGATTGTCGCCGCGGCCTGGGAGCAGGTCCGTGCTTTCGGTCTGGCCGGCCTGTCTATGCGGGACCTCGGGGCCCGGGTCGGGATGCGGGCCCAGTCGCTGTACTCGTACTTCGCGTCGAAGCACGAGATCTATGACGCGATGTTCGCCCAGGGGAACCAGGAGTTCCTGGAGTGGATGACCGACGACTCGGATGCGGGGGGGAGCGTCGAGGCGCGAGTCGACGCGGCCCGCAGAGGTGCTCACCGCTTCTTCGAGTTCTGCGTGAGCGATCCGGTCCGCTATCAGCTGCTGTTCCAGCGGACGATCCCGGACTTCGTCCCGTCGGAGCGCAGTTACGCGGTCGCGCAGGCTGCGTACGCGCTGACCGTGGACCGGTTGAAGACCATCGGTCTCGATCAGTCGGGTGTCGATCTGTGGACCGCAGTGCTCGCCGGTCTCGTCGCGCAGCAGCTGTCGAACGAGCCGGGCGGTGATCGATGGGCGGTCCTCGTGGACCGGGCGGTCGACATGCTCGTCACGGCGACTCGCCCCTCTGGCAAGAAACCCAAGACCACAAGGAGCAGACGATGATCATGACCACCACCGACGTCTCGACCCTTGCACCGCTGGCCCATGACGAGGCGATGCGCCTCCAAGAGGCGGAGCTGGATCGGACCCTCACGATGCTGCGCGGGCTCGATCCCGCCCAATGGGCCACGCAGACCGAGTGTCCGGCCTGGGACGTGCGCGCGATGTACCAGCACGTCCTGGGTGCATGCGAAGCCGGCGCGTCGATGCGTGAGAACGTCCACCAGTTGCGGGCCGGGTACGCCCGCCGCAAGGCGCACGGCGGACCACTCGAGGCCTCGCTCTCCGACGTCCAGGTGCGCGAACGCGCCGAGCTCACGCCGACGGAGATCGTCGACCGGCTGACGGCAGTTGCGCCCAAGACCGTGCGCGGCCGCGGGCGCACCCCCGGGCTCGTTCGCAACCACGCGAAGCTCAAGGTCGACGGCCCGGTGCGTGAGACCTGGAAGCTCGGATACCTCATCGACACCATCTACCTGCGCGACACCTGGATGCACCGCGTCGACACCGCGCATGCGCTCGGCCTTCCTCTCGAGCTCAGTGCCGAACACGACGGTCGCATCGTCGAAGACGTCGTGGCCGAATGGGCCCGCCGCCACGGCCAGCCGTTCGTCTTGGAGCTGGCCGGCCCGGCCGGCGGCACCTACGTCCAGCCAGATGCCGCAGCAGCGGAGCGGCTGTCGCTCGACGCAGTCGAGTTCTGTCGCACGCTCGCCGGCCGCGAGGCCGCGACCGGCCTGCTCACCACCGTCGTCCCGTTCTGAACCATCGATCACAGGAGCACACCACCATGACCACCTCGTACACGGCCGCACCAGGCATTGACGTCCTCACCTCGAACGTCCCGATCCCGGGTCTCGGGCTCGTACCTGTCAACGCCTTCGTCCTCCACGGCTCCGAGCCGGTGCTCGTCGACACCGGTACCGTCGCCGAGCGCGACGAGTTCATGACCGCGTTGCAGGCGGTGATCGATCCCGCCGACGTGCGGTGGATCTGGCTCACCCACACGGACTTCGATCACATCGGCAACGTGCACCGGTTGCTCGCCGATCACCCGCAGATCCGGGTGATCACGACCTTCCTCGGTGTCGGCATCATGGGGCTCGCCGACGCGCTCCCGATGGACCGCGTGTATCTGGTCAACCCCGGCCAGAAGATCACCGTCGGAGACCGGACGCTGACCGCGATCAAGCCGCCCGTGTTCGACAATCCGTCGACGACGGGATTCCTCGACGACCGGTCGGGCGCGTTCTTCAGCTCCGACTGCTTCGGAGCGCTACTGCAAGAGGTTCCCGAGAACGCGGCCGACCTGTCGGACGACGACCTCCGAGACGGCCAGATGCTCTGGGCGACCGTCGACTCGCCGTGGCTCCACAAGGTGGACCGCGCCGCCTTCGCCAAGGAGCTCGACGGCATCGCGAGCCTCGCGCCGACGATGATCCTGAGCAGCCATCTCCCTGCAGCCTCCGGAGTCATGACCGAACAGTTGCTGTCGTCGCTTGTCGCCGCCCCGGATGCCGCGCCGTTCGTCGGACCGGATCAGGTCGCGCTCGAGCAGATCATGGCGGGGATGACCGGTCCCTCTCAGTAGGACGTGACACGCCGAACGCATGCCGCTGGCTGTAGAGCCCGACGCCCGGCGACGGTCAGCCCGCCATCGCGGCGAGCATGGCGTCGAGCGCGGCCTGGTCCGGTGCGGCGAAAGGGGGCGCCGAGGGGACTGCGGCGATGGCGTCGCACATCCGGTCGAGCATCGCGCCCGACGCCGGCGCGAGGTGAGCGCTCAGCACGAGTGACGGCCGGACCGAACGGGTGCGTTCGAGGTCCGCGGCGATGATCGTGGGGTCGGCCTTGTGCATCCAAGCCGAGTCGATCGAACCCCAGGTGACCTGGCCCGCACGCAGCTCGGCGTCGGCGAGATCGTCGGCCCGCTCGGGCAGTCCCGGCAACAGCGCGCCGAAGCAGTCCGCGCTGAACAGCGTGTTCGTGCGGTCGTCGTGGAAGCCGACGGTGATCGGGTTGTCGAACGCGGGTGGCTTCAGCGCGGTGAGCGTGCGATCCGCGAGCGTGATCCTCTCCGACGGGTTGAGGAAGTTCACCCGGTCCATCGGGAGCGGATCGAACAGCCCCATGATCCCGACGCCGAAGAAGGTCGTGATCACCCGCACGTCGGGGTTCTCGGCGAGCAGCCGGTGGAGCAGACCGATGTGGTCGAAGTCGGTGTGGGTCAGCCAGATCCAGCGCAGGTCGGCGACGTCGATCACCGACCGGAGCGCGTCGAGGAACTCGTCGGACTGCGCGATCGACCCGGTGTCGACGAGGATCGGCTCCTCGCCGTGCACCACGTACGAGTTGATCGGGAGGTGTCCGAGTCCGGGGATCTCGACGTCGGCGGTGAGCACGTCGATGCCGGGGATGACGGTGGATGCGTTGACCATGATGGATCTCCTTGGTTCAGGTACCGGGCGAGGATGGGGTCGGCGCGCTTGCGCGCGACGACAACGGGCGGTGCAGTGGTGCGGCGCTGCGGGGTTGATGAGGCGGGGTCGCCGGATCAACCCGCGGAGATGGAGGTTTCCGCGGTGGCCTTCAGCCGGGCGAGCGTGTGCGCCATGCCCTCGAGCAGCTCACGGTGCCGGTTGGTGGGCACGTCGACGATCCGCGCCCACATCGGGATCTTGTCCACCGTGTAGCTCTCGTAGACCCGGGTGCCACCGTCGACCGGCTCGAGGCGGTACCGCCACGTGGTGCCCTCGACCCCGCCCTCCTCGGTGGCGAAGGCGAACTCGCGTCCCCGTTCGGCCGCGAGCACCCGACCGCGTCGGGACCACTTGATCAGCCCTCGGGGTCCGCTGCGGTTGTGGCCGACGAATCGGGCGTCGACGGCCGGACCGCTCGCGCCGTCGATCCATTCGACCGCCGCGCACTCGGGGCTCCATTCGCCCATGCGCGGGAGGTCCGAGACGAGGTCGTAGATCTGCTCGGCCGGAGCGTCGATCACAATCGACGCCTCGTCGGTGGTGAGCCAGAACCGCTGGTTCTTCGGGGCCATCCGGGTCTCCTCTCGTGCTTACGTTAGGACATAGCGTAAGCTACTAGCCATAGCTAAGGTTGTCAACCACAAGATCTGCTAACATGCATAACATGCCGAAGGCACCGGTGGATGCAGCGCCCCGAGCGACCGATCGACGGGGCCGACGACGCCAGGAGACGATCGCGGAGATCCTCGATCTCGCCGAGGAGGTGATGACCGAGGAAGGCCTGCACGGGCTGAGCCTCGCCGAGGTCGCCCGCCGGCTCGGGGTTCAGCCGCCATCCCTCTATAAGTACTTCCCCTCCCTCACTGCTGTCTATGACGCCCTGTTCGAGCGGGGCATGGTCGCCCTGGTCGCGGTCATGCGCGGGGCCGCGGCCGATTCGGAACCTGGGCTTCCAGCGCTCGCGGCCGCGTTGGAGGCGGCCGGTAGGTTCACCCTCGATCGCCCGGCGCTGGGCCAGCTGCTGTTCTGGCGGCCGATCCCCGCGTTCAACGCCAGCGAGGAGGCGATGGTCGCGAGTCGCGACATGCTCGAGCTCCAGCGCGGGATGCTGCGAGATGCGGTGGCCGCGCGGCAGCTCGGCCCCGCCGCCGACGCCGAGGACACGCTCTACATCCTCGGATCCCTGATCAGCGGCGTGACCACGATGGCGATGGCCAACGAGCCGGGAGCGCGCTGGGGCGAGGATCGCTTCACTCCCTGCTTTCCCCGGTTGCTCGAGACGCTCCCCGCGCTGTTCCCCCCCGACTGAGCGCGGGCGCAGCCCGGAGGGAAGCTCGGGCGGGTTCGAGCGCCGTGGTTCTCCGTGGCTCGACCCGAATCCTCGCAACAGTGCCCGCGTCGAACCGGTGAGGATCGCGCCGGGCCGAGCCGATCGTGGCCCGACCCGACGCGCGATCGCGTGCCGGTTGCTACCGGGCAGCCGCCGGGGTCTTCTGGAGGTCCTTGACGTACTGGGCGGTGATGGCGTTGCCGCCGATGCCCCAGTCGCCGCTCTCGACCTCGTCGATCGTGACCCACGTGACCCCTCGCAGGGCCTCACCCTCGATGCCCACCATCGTCTCGGTGAGCCGAGCGATCATCTCCTGCTTCTGGGAGGCGTCGAAGACTCCCTTGATGACCTTGACCTGCACGAGCGGCATATGTGCCTCCTTTGCGCCCGGGGTGGGCGTCTGGAAGCAGTATCCGTAGAGCGCATGTCGATCGCCTGCAGGTCGATCGCCGGATGCTCGCGGAGATCTGCAAGCGTTCTGCAAGCGCGCTTGCAAGAATCCGTTCGTGGACGGGGGTCTCGAACTTCGGGTGTTGGGCGGCATCGAGCTGGTCCGCAGCTGCCACACCGTCGCGATCGGGGGTCCGAAGCCACGTTTGGCGCTCGCGCTCTTGGTCGCCCACCGTGGTTTGGTCGTATCGACGGAACGACTGTGCGAAGAGCTGTGGGGCGACGACCAGCCCGCCGATCCGCCCGCGGTGCTGCAAAGTCATCTGTCTCGGCTGCGCCGGATCCTTCGACCGGAGGCCGAGATCGTCTCCCGCCCCCCGGGCTATGTGTTGCAGGTCCCTGACCAGGCGCTCGACGCGGGACGCTTCGAGCTGTTGTGCGCTCGGGCGAGCGTCGGGTCGGACCCGGGAGCGGTCGTCGACCTGTTGCAGGACGCCCTCGGATGTTGGCGGGGGTCCGCGTTCGAGGAGTTCGCCGAGCTCGATTGGGCCAGACGCGAGGCGGTGCGTCTCGATGAATTGCGAGCCAACGCGCGCGAGGACCTGTTCGAGGCTCGTCTGGCGCTTGGCGAGCACGCGGCTCTCGTCGGTGAGCTCGAGGGAGCGGTCGCGGAGAGCCCGTTGCGGGAGCGCTTGTGGCATCAGTTGATCTTGGCGTTGTATCGCAGTGGCCGCACCGCCGAGGCGCTCCGCCGAGCGGAGGCGTTGCGGACGTTGTTGCGGGAGGAGCTCGGGCTCGATCCGTCGCCGGCGTTGCGTGAGCTCGAAGCGCGGATGCTGACCGACGACCCGACGTTGCTTCACGCCAGCGCGGTGGTGCCACGTTCCACGTCGCGGCGGCTTCCGGCAGAGACCACCCGGCTGGTCGGGCGCGCGGATGAGCTGGACGAGCTGATCGGGCATGTTCGGCGCGACCGGCTGTTGACATTGACCGGTCCGGGCGGGGTCGGAAAGACGCGCCTCGCGATGCGGCTCGCGAGCGAGATGTGGGATGAGCTCGGCGGCGAGGTCTTCGTCGCCGAGCTCGCGCCCGTGAACGATCCCAGCTCGACGGTCGCGGCGATCGCGACCGCGGTCGACGTGCAACAGCGTCAGCATCTCTCGGTCGAGGAGACGCTCGTCGAATACTTGCGGGCCCGGCGCGTGCTGCTCGTGCTCGACAACTGCGAACATCTGCGCGGCAGCATCGCGTCACTGTCGGAACGAATCCTCAGTTGGTGTCCCGACGTCACGATTCTCGCTACCAGCCGCGAGGTGCTCGGACTGCCTGGCGAGCAGGTGTGGCGCGTCGGACCGCTCGGCATCCCGGCCGAGGGTTCGGATGCAGCCGCGGCGTCGGACGCGCCGGCAGTGCGTCTCTTCGTTGGACGTGCGATCGCAGCTCGCCCGGGTTTCGCGATCGGGCCCGACAATGTCGATGACATCGTCGAGATCGTCCGTCGTCTCGATGGACTTCCACTCGCGCTCGAACTCGCGGCAGCGCGTATCCGCGCGATGAGTGCCGCGGCCCTCGCCGAACGTCTCGAGCAAGGCTTCGATCTTCTCGCCGGGGCCCAGACATCGATGATCGCGCGTCATCGCACCGTGCAGGATCTCGTGGCGTGGTCCCATGACCTGCTCGATCCCGATGAACAACGACTGTTCGCACGCCTCTGCGTCTTCGCGGGAAGCTTCGGACTCGACGCCGTCGAAGGTGTGTGCGCCGGTGAAGATCTCAGCGCCGCCGAGCTGTCGATGCTTCTCGCCAACCTCGTCGACAAGTCCATGGTGCAGCTCGTCGACGCAGATGTTCCGCGGTACCGCCTCCTGGAGACGCTGCGCGAGTACGGCCGCGACCGCCTCGGTGCATACGAGCGGGACACGGTGAGGGCGCGACATGCACAGTGGTATCTCGAGCTCGTCGAGCGGTGCGCGCTGGCCTTGACAGAACCCGACGAAGCCGACGCGGTCACGGCCCTGGACCGTGACTTCGACAACCTGCGTGCCGCGCATCTCTGGTCCATCGAACACGCCGATGCCGACGTCGCGCTGCGGCTCGTCGCCGGACTTCGGGAATTCGCGTTCCGGTGCATGCGGGCCGAGATCACCAGCTGGGCCGAGGCCGCAATCGCACTCCCCGACGCCGATCACGAACAGCTGCCGGTCGTGATCGCAGTTGCTGCGTACGGTCGGTTCGTGCGTGGCGACCTCGAACAGGCGATCGAGCTCGGTGAACGCGCGTTGACGGTCGCGGATCGCCTGCACGTCGACTGCTCGGGCCTCGCGGAACGCGCGCTCGGCAATGCGTGGTTCTACCGGGGCGACGCCCAACGTGGCTCCGAATGGATGGACGAGATGGTCGCGTCCGCCAGGACAGGATCTCCTGCCCGCCTCGCTCACGCGCTCTACATGCGGTCCGTCGCGTTCACCAGCGTCGGCGACAACGTCAACGGCGAACGGTATGCCGGCGAGGCGCGCGCCGCAGCCACGGCTTCGGGATCACCCACCGCGCAGGCGCAAGCGTTCTACGCCCTCGGCCTCGCCCTCGAGTCGACGAACCCGATCGAGGCGATGGCACATCTCCAACGCGCGGCGGACGTCGCGAGCAACGCCGGAAACCGATGGATCCAGGCCTTCGCGCTCACCGAGGTGCTCTGGCTCGAAGCGCGCCAAGGCCGGCCTCGCGAAGCACTCGCACGCTACGCGGATGTCATCGACCTCTGGTACCGCGGCGGCGACTGGGCCAACCAGTGGCTCTCCCTGCGCCACGTGTTCGGCATCCTCGTGCAGCTCCGCGCCCACCTTGCGGCAGCCACACTCCACGGCGCGCTCACGGCGGCCGGCGCTGCGTACGCCCTTCCCTTCGAGGCCGCCGACGCACAGCGAATCAACGCGCTCGCCGACGACCTCCGCCAAGAGCTCGGAGCGGCCACATTCGCCACAGCAGTACGACGCGGCGCAACCCTCAGCGACGGAGAGATCATCGACTTCTCGCGCGACCAGATCCACGCCCTGACCTGCTCGTAGCGGGCCCTGCTGCATTGACTCGGACGGTGCCGCGTCAGACCCCTGTGGGTGCCGAGATCGACGTGCCGGCGATTCAGTGGGCGTTCGGCTCGGCGGTGATCCAGCCGAGCTCTGAGGTGATCCGGATGCCCACGCCGTCGGTGACGAACGGCGCGATCACGTCGCGCAGTGCATCGCAGAAGGCGTCATAGCCGACGGCCTCGATCGCCGGGATGGACGGTCCGGCTGAGGCGAGCGCCCGTACCGCGGTCTCGATGTCGGGCCACTCGTTGATGACCTCGACGGCCCCGCGTCCAGTTGGCGCAAACCCTGCGGAGGTCAGCATCTCTTCGATCACACCCTGGCGTCCGGTGTCGCCCTGCTCCATGCTGGCCTCGCCGTGGCTCGGGGGAGAGAGCTCGATGATCTTCATGAAGTACGGCATCAGGCCGAGATGCTCGTACCGGCCCCAGAACGTCAGACCGAGCTGCCCGTCCGGAACGAGGACACGGCGAGCCTCCGCCAGTGCCTCTTCGCAACCCTTCCAGATGCCGTTGAAGCTCGTCGCGGTGTCGAAGGACGCGTCGGGGAAGGGGAGCGCGAACATGTCACCCACCCGCAGTTCGGCGGTCGGGGTCCGGGCACGGGCGATCCTGACCAACGCCTCTGACGCGTCGAGACCCGTCACCACGGCACCCCGACGGGCCGCGAGCTGCGCCGCCAGGCCAGAACCGCAGGCGATGTCCAACAGCCGGAGCCCGGGCCCCACCTTCAGGTGGTCGAAGACGACCTCGTTGGCGGGGCGCACGTACGGCTCGAACAGATACGCCCAGTCCACGGACCGGGCCCCCCACGCTCGCCCTGCTTCCTGCCAGCCCATCGTTTCCCCCTGGTTGCGCATCCGACTTGTACGAACGATCGTACAGCAAATTGTACGGTCGTTCGTCTAGAATTTCAGCGCCATGAGCACTCAGGTCGGCAGCGGGGGTGGCGGCAAGGGCGACCAGCCTGCGAAGCGAACGCGCGCGGCGGGTGAACGCTCCCGTGCCCGGGTCGTCGAGGAGTCCGCCCGGCTCGCGACGGTCGAGGGACTCGAGGGGCTGTCGATCGGGCGGCTCGCGGAGACGACCGGAATCGCGAAGAGCAGTGTCCACGCCCTGTTCGGATCGAAGGAGGTGCTCCAGCTCGCCACCATCGAAGCCGCGCGCGAAAGCTTCATCGCAGAAGTCGTCACCCCCGCATTCGGGGCGACACGGTCAGGGCGGGAACGCCTGCTCGCCCTCTGCGAGGGCTACCTCTCGTACGTGGAACGGCGAGTCTTTCCCGGCGGCTGCTTCTTCGTGAGCGCCTCCGCCGAGCTTGGTGGACGGCCCGGGCGAGTCCACGACGCGGTTGCGCGCGCCCAGCAAGAGTGGCGTGATCTCCTGGAAGCCGAAGCGAAGACCGCGGCCGAACAGGGCGAGCTTCCTGCCGGCACCGACTCCACACAGCTCGCGTTCGAGCTCGGCGTCCTGCTCGCAGGCACCAACATCGTGAGCGTTCTCCACGACGACTCCGCCGCCGTCACCCGGGCCCGGGCCGCGATACGCCACCGCGTTGACGGTCCGGAACGGGCCTAGGGAGACGAAGCCACTCCGACCTCTTTCGACGGCGGCGGCCGCTTCCTCGCGGCCGGCGACCAGGAGACGGGGTGATCGACGAGGACCGAGCAGCCGAATCGTCGTTCTGCGATCCGTCGCGCTTCGTGCTCGGCGGCGAGCTCGTCGTCGGCATCGACGAAGACGACGGTGATGCCGTTGCCGGCGGACCGGTCGAGCGTCTGGACAGTGACTCCGTACCTCATCGTCATGCGCTCCGGGCCACGGAGCGATCGACGAGCATCACGTTGCGCAGATACCCGAGAGCACTCGAGAGTCCGAGGACCTCCGCGTATCCGTCCACCGAGCCGAACTCCTCTCGCAGCCCACGCAGGAGGCGCAGTGGCGTGGTGCGGCCCGGCGGGTTCGTGCACGCGGCGCACATCGTGATCGTGGAGTCCGGAACGCCCAGCCAGCCCAGGAGAAGCGTCATCACCGCACCGGTGTGGTCGGGCATCCCGGAACAGCCGATCGCGGCCGGGTACGCCCCGGGATCGGTGAGGATCGCCAGCAGCTCCGCCACCGATTCGTGGGACTCGAGCACCACGCCGAGCTCGGCCGGCTTCGAGTCGTCGACGGCTCGCGACAACGCGGGCTCGACCAGGGGGAGTCGGTAGGCGGTCCGTGCCACCCAGCCGAAGCGCGTCGGCTCTCCGGGCTCTGTCGCGGTGTCGATGACCGCGCCGAGACCCACGCGTCGAGGATCCGCGACCTCCTCCTCGTTGTCGCCGAGCCACCGGAACAACCTTCCGCGGCGCACCCGCGTCCCGAAGCGTGTGGCGTGACCTCCCGCGTCATGCACCCGCGTACAGCACCGATGCCAGGGCGAGCAGTGCAACGCCCGCGAGGAGCAGCAATCCGAGGGTCACGGCCGGGGAGTCTGAGCTCATGCGCCCACTGTCGTCCGCACCCGGTCCCCGGAGTGAGCGCGTTCCGCAAACCTTTACCCCGTCGTTCCCCGCATGTCAGTCAACTTCGGGGAATTCATGCGGGTGCGGCGCGTTGGAGCCGCTCGCGAAGCGGTGGCCAAGAAGCCGACAAGGTTCGGAGCAGGAGGTCAAAGGTTTGGAGAAGGACTCGAGATTCCCCTCGCCGACCGCCGATGATTCGATCGAGGAACGAAGGGAGACCCAATGTTCTCTGTTTGGATCGATCAAGATCTCTGCACCGGCATCGGTACCTGTGTCGACCGGTGTCCGACGCTGTTCGAGCTCGGTCGCGACGGGCTCGCCTACCTGCGCACGGCGGAGGGGCTACGGGCCGAAGGACTCGTCGATGCGGGATACACCGAGGAGCTCGTCGAAGCGGTCGAGGACTGCCCGCAGGAGTGCATCTTCGTCGAGGTCGTGGAGGGCACTGAGGCGGCGGTCTGACCTACCCAGACGGCCGTCGGGGATCCTGGCTCCCGCGGCCGGGGATGGCGCATGATGCCGGGATGCGCGATCCGTACTCGCTGCCGACGATGGAGTCCCTGCCTCGGACGCGCGCGGAGCCGCCGTTCCGGCAGGGTGCTCCGAACGTGGTCGTCGTGGTGTTCGACGATCTCGGCTTCGGGCACCTCGGAAGCTATGGATCCGATCTCGTCACCCCGAACGTCGACGCAGTAGCCGCACGCGGGTTGCGGTTCACGAACTTCCACACCACCGCGGTGTGCTCGCCGACGAGGGCGTGCCTACTGACCGGACGCAACCATCACCGGGTCGGGATGGGCATGCTGCCGGACATGCCGACGAACTTCCCCGGGTACTCGGGGACGTTCCCGCGGTCGGCCGGAACGCTCGCGCAGATCCTGGGACGTTCCGGCTACGCGACATTCTGCATCGGCAAGTGGCATCTGGTGCCCCGAGATCAACGGGTGACGGGGCCGTACGACATGTGGCCGACCGGCCTCGGCTTCGACCGGTACTACGGGTTCCTCAACGGCGAGACGAACCAGTGGACGCCGAACCTGGTGCGCGACACGAACCACGTCGAGCCGCCGCGCACCCCCGCCGAGGGATACCACCTCGACGCGGACCTGGCCGACCAGGCGATCGGTTACCTGCGCGAGTTGCGCCTGTCGCATCCCGACCGTCCGTTCCTGCTCTGGTACGCGTCGGGTGCGCCTCACGCGCCGCATCAGGCACCACCGGAATGGATCGAGCGGTTCCGCGGCCGGTTCGACGACGGCTGGGACGCGTGGCGGGAGGCCACGCTGGCCCGACAGAGGTCGATCGGGATCGTGCCTCCCGAAACCGAGCTCTCCGAACGCCCGTCGTGGGTCGAGCCGTGGTCGGGCATCGATCCGGACCGGCGCCGGCTCTACGCGCGGATGATGGAAGTCTGCGCGGCGTTCATCGCGCACGCGGACCATCACCTCGGTCGTGTGCTCGATCACATCGAGGCGAACGGCGAGCTGGACAACACGGTCGTGGTCGTGGTCTCCGACAATGGGGCATCGGCCGAGGGCGGACCCCACGGCGCGTACAACCAGCTCGGGCACTACATCTCCGACGAGGCCGACGATGTCGCGGACGGGCTGGCCCACATCGACGACCTCGGTGGCGTTCATTCGAGTGGCCACTACCCCTGGGGATGGGCGCTCGCGGCGAACACGCCCTTCCGGCGCTGGAAGCGCTATACGTACGAGGGCGGTGTACGCAGCCCGTTGATCGTGGCGTCGCCCGCGATCGCCGACCTCGGTGGTGTTCGTGATCAGTACTGCCACGCGATCGACGTGCTGCCGACGGTGCTCGATCTCTGCGAGGTCCCGCTTCCCGACGCACTCGGGGGCATCACGCAGATGTCCTTCGATGGTCGGAGCTTGCGTACCGCGCTGGCGGACATCGACGCGGTGGGTCCCCGCAACAGCCAGTACTTCGAGTGCTGGGGGAGCCGGGCGATCTACGCAGACGGGTGGAAGGCCGTGACGAACCACGTCAACCAGCTGACCGCAGCCGAGCGTGACCTGCTCGTGGGCAGTCACGACTTCGCCACCGACGAATGGGCGTTGTTCGATACCCGCGCCGATGTCACGGAACAGGTGGATCTCGCCGCGCAGGAGCCCGAGAAGCTGCGGGAGCTGGTGGAGCTGTGGTTCGCGGAGGCGGAACGCAACAACGTGTTCCCACTCGACGACGGCGCGGTGAACCGGATCACGCATCTGCACGTCCCCTGGACCACGTTCCGGCCCAGCTTCCGTCTGCAACCCGGGGACAAGGTGCATGAGGTCGCCGGGCCGAACCTCGCCGGTGGGTTCCGGATGCTCGCCGCGTTCACGGGTCCTGTTCCCCACGAAGGTCGGTCCGTGGTGTGCGAGCAGGGCGACTGGCTCTCGGGGTGGGCCTGGTACCTCGTCGACGACGAGGTGCGGTGGTGCATCGCGGGCGGGCACGGCGCGCGCGTCGCCGCCGCTCGAGCTCCTGCCGGTGCGCGCGTGCTCGGGGTCGAGGGCGCGATCACCCATGGTCAGCTCACCGTGGCGCTGAGCGCCGACGGCGTCGAGATCGGACGCGCCGAGCTCGGCGTGGCGATCCCGCTCGCGTGGTCACCCGACGGCGCGTTCCTGACGGTCGGCTACGGCCGGCCGTTCCCGGTCAGCGAAGACTACGAACCCCCGGCTCCGGCGCCCGCGAGCTTGCTGGACGTCGAGATCACGGTCGGGCCGGCGCCGCCGTTCGATCTGGACGCGGAGCTTGCCCGAATCCTGCGGCACCAGTAGCCGGCGACGCTCTCGATCGGAACGCCGATCTGGAAGGATGCCGAACGTGGACGCGCGAGCTGACGACCGGGCCCTCATAGCGGATCTCGTCGTCGCGTACGCCTACGCCGTCGACGCGTGCGAGTGGGTGGCGTTCGAGTCGCTGTTCGTCCCCGACGCGTTCATCGACTACCGGTCGTCCGGTGGCATCGCCGGGTTCCCGTCGGAAGTCGCGGCATGGATGCCCCGCGCGATGGCGCTGTTCACCTGGTCGATGCATTCGTTGTCAACCCATCGCCTGTCGTTCACCGGTTATCGAGCGGCGGAGGGATCGCTGCACGTCTTCGCCCGCCACGGTCTGACGTGGGAGGGAGTCGACGAGCTGATGGACGTCAACGCGATCTACCGCGACGAGTACGTCCGGACCGATGCCGGCTGGCGCTTCGCGTCCCGCCGGGAGGACACGATGCTCATCACCGGTGGACGCTTCGCCGAGATCGTGACCGGCGGGCTCCGCGGTTGAGCATGGTCGGGTTCGGACGGCGCGAGGAGGAGCTCACCGCGGAGGTTCTGACCAGGGCCCTCGCGGTGGACTCCCCCGGCGTTCAGGTCCGCGCCGTCGAGATCGTCGCGACCAAGCGTTGTGGTGAAGGCATCGCGTCGACCGCTGATCGCCTGGTGCTCGACCTGACGTACGCCGACGGCTGCGCCGGCGACCTCCCGGAGCGCCTCGTCCTGAAGACGATGCTCGTCTCACCGCACGCGCCGCCGGAGATGTTCGAGACCGAGGTCCGCTTCTACAACGAGCTCCGGCCGTCACTCCCGATCGAGACTCCCCGCTGCTACGCGGCGTCCTTCGATCCCACTACCGGTCAGTTCGGTCTGCTCCTCGAGGACCTGACCGAGCGCGGCGCGCGGTTCCCGAATGCCACCGAGGCAGTGTCCGTCGACGAGGTCGGCGCGCTGCTCGACCAGCTGGCCTCCCTGCACGCCCTGTTCTGGAAATCGCCGAGATTCGCCACCGACCTCGCGTGGGTCGCGACTCCCAAGTCCGGTGGGATGTCGGGCATCTTCGAGCGCCACGGGCTCGCCATCGTCTCGGACCAGGTGCACCGTCATCCGTTCAAGCAGGAGCTGATTGCACCACTCGGACTCGATGTCGACGAGCTCTGGGCGGGGCTCACGGTGGCTGAGCGGTTGCTCGAGGCCGCGCCCTGCACGCTCCTGCACGGCGACTCGCACATAGGCAACACCTACCTCCTGCCGGATGGTACGGCGGGTCTGCTCGACTGGCAGCTCCAGGTGCGGGGTTGCTGGGCGCACGACGTCGTGTACCTGCTCTCGACCGCCCTTGATCCGGACGTCCGCCGCGCCGAGGGTCGTGACTTGCTCCGCCGCTACCTCGATGCACTGATGTCGCACGGGGTTCGCGACGCGCCCGGACCGGACGAAGCGTGGGAGTGGTGCCGGCGCGCGGTGTTGTGGGGACTCGTGATCGGCTGGTTGATCACCCCGCCCGAGAATTATGGCCCGGAGATCACCGCGGCGAACACGGGTCGGATGGTGGCCGCAGTCCGGGACTTCGATGCGCTCGGCGCCATCGCCGAAGGCCCACCGCGCTGACCCCGCGCGGTCTCGTCAGCCTGCTGCGGGACCGAGCAGCTCCACAAAAGTCCTGGTCAACGGCCTGATTCTCGGTCAGGGGACCTTCGGCTCTGCCAAGTCGTGAGGCCCGACGGCTATGACTGGTTCCATGTCCGCGACGTGGGTTCTCGTCGTTCTGGCCGCCTGGGTGCTCATCGGTCTTGTCACCGCGGTGGTGATGCGCCGTCGGGGTCACTCTCTGTCCGCATGGGGGGCGCTCGGGGCGCTCATGGGACCTCTGGTCATTCCGCTGGCCATCTCGTCGGTCCGGTCCGATGCGCCCTCGGAGGCCGAGGTCGAGCCTGGTGATGCGGGTACCGGACCGGTCGACGTGCTGATCGCGGTCGACGGGTCACCGGAATCGACCGCGGCGATGTACTCGGCGGTGGACCTGTTCGGTGAGCGCCTCGGACGGGTCGCGCTGACTGCAGTGCTCGACTACGACACGTTCGGGTCCACGGTGAGCTGGGACGAGCGAGACGAGGCACTGCGGGAGCTCGGTCGTGACGGCGTCGAGATCTCGCGCCGGTTTGGACGGCGACCTCAGACGGTGCTGTTGGGGGGCGTGCCGGCCGAGGCATTGCAGCGATACGCGCTCGAGCACGACTTCGACGTTCTCGTCGTCGGACGCCGTGGCCACGGAGGAAGCCGAGCGCTACTCGGTAGCGTCGCCGCTCAGCTCGCTCACCAGTCGCGTGTGCCGGTGCTGCTCGCGGGCCCGGCGTTACCCGAACCCGCCTGAGGAGCCGATGTCGTGGTCGGGGTGAAGCTGCAGAACGCGCATCATGGATTGGCGACTCACGAGGTCGTGCTGCTGCTCGAGACGGATTCCGAGCGCGGGCTGAGCGGCGACGAGGCGGAGCGGCGGCTGCAGCGATTCGGGCCCAACCTTCTGCCGGAGGCGAAGACTGCCGGACTGCTGGTGCGGTTCGTCCGGCAGCTGAACCATCCACTGATATACGTCCTGCTCGGTGCCGGGATCATCACGGTCGTCCTCGGTCAGCTCGTGGATGCATCGGTCATCTTCGGCGTGGTGCTTGTGAACGCGACCGTCGGGTTCGTCCAGGAGTCGAGGGCCGAAGCCGCGTTGGACGCGTTGCGAGCGATCGTGCAGACCAGCGCGAAGGTGCGCCGGGACGGTCACGTGACGAGCCTGGCTTCGGAGCAGCTGGTTCCGGGTGATCTGGTGCTCGTCGAGGCGGGCGACAAGGTTCCCGCGGACCTGCGGCTCCTGACGATCGGCGAGCTCCAGGTGGACGAGTCGGCGCTCACCGGCGAATCGGTCCCGGTCGCCAAGGACGAGGTGGTGCTCCCGACCGCGACGCCGGTCGCGGATCGGCTGAACATGGTGTATGCGGGGACGCTCGTCACGCACGGCTCGGGGACCGGAGTGGTGGTGGCGACGGGCGCGGAGACCGAGCTCGGTGAGATCCATCGCCTCGTCGGCACCGCGGCCACGCTCGCGACGCCGCTGACGCGCAAGCTGACATGGTTCAGCAAGGTGCTCACCGTGGCCATCCTCGCGTTGGCCGGACTCACGTTCGGAGTGGGGGTGCTCCGAGGTGAGCGCGCGAGCGAGATGTTCACGGCCGCGGTCGCGCTCGCGGTCGGAGCGATCCCCGAGGGGCTGCCGGCGGCGGTCACGATCACGCTCGCCATCGGCGTGAGCCGCATGGCCCGCCGCCGAGCCGTGGTGCGCAGACTTCCGGCGGTCGAGACCTTGGGCAGCACGACCGTGGTCGGCTCCGACAAGACCGGCACGCTCACCGAGAACCAGATGACGGTGAGGGCCGTGTGGACATCCGATGACTCCTTCGAGGTGACCGGATCGGGATACGCGCCCGAGGGTGCCGTGGTCCACCACGGTGAGCCGGCACCTGCGGATGCCGACGGCGCGCTGCGCTGGACCCTGCTGGCGGGCGCGGCCTGCAACGACGCTCGGTTGAGCCATTCCGACGAGACGTGGAGCGTCGTCGGCGATCCGACCGAGGGAGCGACGCTCGTCGCCGCCGCGAAGATGGGTCTGGACCGCGAGTCGGTTCGCGCATCGTTCCCGCGGGTTGCGACCATCCCGTTCAGCTCGGATCGCCAGTACATGGCGACGCTGCACCATCCCACTGACGGCAGCCTGCCGGTCATCCTCGTGAAGGGTGCCGTCGAGCGAGTGGTCGCGCTGTGCGGACTCGAGATGGCAGCTGACGGGCAGACGCGGCCGCTCGATGCCGAGCGCGTCGCGCGTGCCGCCGACGAGCTCGCCCAGCAGGGACTGAGGGTGCTCGCCATGGCCACGGGCCGGATCGTCGACCCGGTGGCCTTCGGGGACGAATCGTTCGCCGGCACGCTCGTGCTCACCGGGCTGCAGGCGATGCTCGATCCTCCGCGGCCCGAGGCGATCGCCGCGGTCCGTTCGTGTCACAGCGCCGGCATCGCGGTGAAGATGATCACCGGGGACCATGCCGCAACGGCAACCGCCATCGCGGTCCAGATCGGCCTGCTCGATGACCGACGTTGCGAGGGCGACGTTCTCACGGGTGCCGAGCTCGAGGCGCTGTCGTCCGAGGACTATCCCGATGCCGTCGAGCGTGCGTCGGTGTTCGCCCGCGTCTCACCCGAGCAGAAGCTCGGGCTCGTAGAAGGGCTCCAAGCCCGCGGCCACGTCGTTGCCATGACCGGTGACGGTGTCAACGACGCACCCGCGTTGCAGCAAGCCGACATCGGCATCGCCATGGGTCGCGGCGGCACCGAGGTTGCGAAGGAAGCCGCGGACATGGTGCTCACCGACGACGACTTCGCGACGATCGAGGCTGCCGTCGAAGAGGGCCGGGGTGTGTTCGACAACCTCACGAAGTTCATCGTGTGGACCTTGCCCACCAACATGGGCGAAGGCTTCGTGATCCTCGTCGCGATCATGCTGGGCATCGCGCTGCCGATCCTGCCGGTGCAGATCCTCTGGATCAACATGACCACCGCGGTCGCGCTCGGTCTCATGCTCGCGTTCGAGCCCAAGGAAGGCGGCATCATGCTGCGGCCGCCGCGCGACCCGCGTAAGCCACTGCTCACCGGAGCGCTCGTCCTCCGGATCCTGCTCGTGTCCGCGCTGCTCGTCGGCGGTGCCTGGTGGCTCTACGAATGGGAGCGGGGCAGTGGCGCTTCGATCGCCGAGGCCCGGACCGCGGCACTCAACCTCTTCGTCGCGGTCGAAGCGTTCTACCTCTTCAGCTGCCGGTCGCTCACCGGCTCGATGTGGCGAGTCGGCGTGTTCTCGAACCGGTGGATCATCGGCGGGGTCGCGGTCCAGGCGGTCGGTCAGGTCGCCATCACCTACCTGCCGGTGATGAACGACGCGTTCCAGACCGCACCCATCGGATTCAGCGTCTGGCTGCGGATCTTCGCGTTCGCCATCGCGGCCAGCGTGGTGGTCGCGATCGACAAGCGCGCCATGCGCGCGCCGCTCTGAGCCGCAATCACCGCCGTTCCAGGACCTGGAGGTGGCTTGGCGCGTCCGCGAATCGGTGAAGCAGCCCGTCCCTGGCGCTTCAAAGCTTCGGGTGCGAGGATCCCATCCGTGTACAAGGTGATCGTGGTGGGTACGGACGGTTCGGAGACGGCTGGAGTTGCCGTGCACCAGGCCACCGTTCTCGCGCAGCTGACGGATGCGACGCTGCACGTGGTCCATGCGCATCAAACCCTGTCGGCGAGTCAGGCCGCGATGGGCGCGACTGCCGGGATCGTGACGGTGAACACCGGAGAGGTCAACGAAGGGATTGCCGATCACAGCAGGGTGATCTGCGACCGGGCGGCGGAGGATGCGAAGCGCGCCGGGGTGAGGGTCGAGACGCATGCTCGGCCGGGTGATCCGGCGGATGCACTCATCGGCGTCGCGGAGGAGGTCGGTGCCGATCTGCTCGTGATCGGCAACCGGGGTATGAGCGGGGTCAAACGGTTCGTCTTGGGCAGTGTCCCGAACAAGGTCTCGCATCATGCGCCGTGCAATCTGCTGATCGTGAACACCGCCTCCGTCTGATGGTTCCGATGAATCCGAACCAGGCGCTCTGGGAGAAGGGCGACTTCACCCGCATCGCCGCAACGATGCGGGGCAGTGGAGAGGCGCTCGTCAAGGACCTGGCGATCACCGGCGGGCTCGAGATCCTGGACCTCGGATGCGGTGACGGCACGACGGCATTGCCGGCCGCGCGCCTCGGCGCGGACGTGCTGGGTGTCGACATCGCGAGCAACTTGGTCAAGGCCGGGAACCACCGCGCCGAGGCCGAAGGGTTGGCGAACTGCCGATTCCAGGAAGGTGACGCGTCCGACCTGCGTGAGCTGAAGGACGACTCCTTCGACGTCGTCATGAGCATCTTCGGGGCGATGTTCGCGCCGAAGCCGTCCGACGTGGCCAAGGAGATGGTGCGGGTGGCCCGGCCCGGTGGCCGGATCGTCATGGGCAACTGGATTCCGAACGATCCGACGCTCGTCGCGCAGATCTTGAAGATCAGCGGCGCGTACTCGCCGCCCCCGCCGGAGGGTTTCGTCAGCCCCATGACGTGGGGGGTCGAAGCCAACGTCCTCGAGCGCTTTGCGGGAGCGGGAGTGCCCGAAGAGAGGATCTCCTTCGCCCGAGACACGTACCGCTTCATCCACCCGGAGCCGCCGTCGGAGCTCGTCGCCGCGTTCCGCACGTACTACGGGCCGACGATGAACGCCTTCGAAGCGGCGGAGGCGAACGGCCGTACCGCCGACCTGCAGAACGAGCTCGAGGCGCTGTTCAACAGCCAGAACGAGAGCCCGACCGACGATGCCACCTCTATCCCGGCGACGTTCCTCCGGGTGACGGTCGCTCTCTGAGATCGTGAGAGCGCGGGCCCGTCGCGCCGTGGGAGGCTGGCGGGATGGACTTGGGCCCGCGACCCAATCTCGACGATCACGACGCCGGCGAGGTGACGCTTGTCGCGCGGGGAATTGCCACAGCCGTCGCGCCCGAGAGCGGTCTCGCCGACGTGCAGGCGGATCTGCTCGAGGCGATCGCGAGTGCGCTCACCGGAGTCTCAGTGGACTATCGGGCGCTCGAACCACTCGGACCGGAGGAGCTCGCCGAGGTCCTGACCGGGCGCGACCTCGGCTACCGCCGGCGGATCGTGCATCACATGGTGCTCGGCGAGCTCGTCTTGCGGCCGATACCGGTCGTTGTCGCGCACCGAGTTGCGATGTACGCCGAGGCGCTCGGCGTGACGGACGACTTCGTGCGTGTCGCCCGCCGGTACGCGCAGGGTGCCTTCGGGCTCGCGTGGATGGATCTTCAACGCAGCGGATTCGTCGAACATGTCCGTGAGGCGACGGACGACGAAGCCCGCGGGCGGGCCGTACAGACGCCCGATCCGTTCCAGCCCGCGCAGGTCGACCCCGAGCTCGCGGCGCGCTGGACTGCCTTCGCGGATCTTCCCCCGGAATCGCTCGGGCGCTGCGTCTGGGAGATGTACGACGAACGCGGCTTCGGCCTGCCCGGAACCCCGGGGGGCGCACCCGCCTACCTCGCGCAGCATGACTTCGTGCATGTGCTCGCCGACTACGGCACGAACCTCAAGGGCGAGCTCGAGGTCTTCGGGTTCATCGGTCGCGCCGATCCCGACCCGAAGGGCTTCGCGTGGCTGGCGACGCTGATCGGGTTGTTCGAGACCGGATACATCTCGAGCACAGGGTTCTTCGACCGCGACGTTCGGGAACGCAACATTCGAGCGCCGGGCATGCACCAGCGGATCGCCGACTCCATCCGGCGCGGCAAGGTCGTGTCCGACCGGTACGGGATCGATCTGTTCGAAGTGGACTACTACGAGCTTGCGGTTCGGCCGGTCGGTGAGATACGCGAGCGGCTCAGCATGCCGCCGAAGTCGTCCGGTGCGATCGAAGGCGGATCGGCCGGGCTCTTCGACCTGGACGGCATGTCGGAGAACCAGCGGCGAGTCGCCGCGCAACGTCGCGAAGGGAACCAGTGAACCGCAACTTCAGCCAATCGATCACGGTGCGCTGTGACGACCCGGCATTGATCGTTGATCTGCTCGCCGAGTGGGACCTCCAGCAGGCGACGAGCGACATCATGGGCTACATGGGTACGCGTGTGCTCGCCGACCGCGAAGTGCTGGGTCAGTACGTGATCATCGCGGACTTCGGTGTCGTCGACCCGAACGTGTCCGCGGCGGAGGAAGCCACCCGCAACGACGCACGCCGCGAGACCCGCGCGTGGGCGGCGCGCCTGCGCGAGGTGATCAACGGCGAGCCCGAGTACCACCACTTCGACGAGATCTACCGCACCGATCGATGACGACGCTCGCGGAAGCACTCTCCTCCTGGGGCGCGTACGACCGCGACAACCCATTCTCACTGTTTGCGGGCCGCACTCGCTTCGAGCGGCGATGTGGTCGCGGAAGGTCTCCCGGGACCGGCGTTCGCTCGGCACATGCTCGTCGTCGACCCGCCGGACGCCGTCGTCGATCTCGTCGCGACCTACGCGTTCCCGCTGCCGTTCACCGTCATCTGCGAGCTGCTCGGCGTCCCGAGTGACGACCGGGCGCCGCTCGGCCACGGGCTCATGCAGCTGCTCGCGCCCACCGCGACGTCGGAGGAGTACGAGCGGGCGAAGGAAGCGTCCGACACCGTCGTCGAGCTGTTGACCACCCTCGTCGAGGAGAAGCAAGCCGCCCCGGACGAAGCGCTCGTGAGCGCACTGATCAGTGTGCGCGACGGCGACGAAAGGCTCGATCACGACGAGCTGATGTCGACGATCTTCCAGTTGATCGTCGCGGGGCACCACACGACCGCGAGCCTGATCGGCAACAGCATCGTCGCGCTGCTCCGCCATCCCGCCACTCGCTCGCATGGAGGCGCAGATCGCGCTCAGCTCTCTGCTCCACCGCTTCCCGGACCTGCGGCCGGCGGAACCCGTGGACCGGCTGCATTGGGGGCACGGCGACGGCCTCGTCCGGCGCGGCCTCTCAGCCCTCCCGGTCGTACCCGGTCGAGCGCAGTGACCGGCGCGTCGTCGGTGACCGGTGACGGGTCAGTGCCGGGTCCAGTTGCTGCTGATCTGCACACCGGCCTGCGGGGTCTCCATGGTGCGCTTCCAGCTCGCGTCATGCCGCAGGGTGGAGTTGAGGAATGAGATCGAGTACCCGTCCACGAGATCGTGGAGGCGTTCCGGGCTCATCGTCGGGGGGTTGCAGTTCCCCGGGAAGTTGAAGGTGTCCCAGGCGTGTTCGACATCGAGTGACGGCAGGAGCTTCTTGATCGCCTCGGTCCAGGTCGGCAGGAACGGCTGGTACGAGCACATGTCGGTGAACCCGCCGTGGAGGGCGGTAGGGATCTCGGCTTGGAACCATGGGCTCGTGATCGTGTCGAACACCTGAGGCTCTGACCCGTTGATGCCGTCGGCACTCCAGAGCATCAGGGTCGGGATCTTCACCTGGGCCAGCTGCTCGTCGGTCAGGATGAAGGCGGTCGGGTCCATGACGATGACGTCGTCGACGCGTGGATCGGTGGCGGCGAGACCGACGGCGGCAGCACCACCGAGGGAGTGCCCGGTCGCGACGATCCGCCGCGGGTCGACGAGCGCGGAGATCGTGGCCGGAGTGGATGCTGTGGGGACCGTCAACGCCGTGATCACTCGGCCGAGATCGTCGACCCGGTTCGCCACGTTGGAGACGTAGTCCACGTTGTTGATACCCAGTGCGGCGTCGATGATCGTGTCGCCGGGATGGTCGGGGGCGGCAACGACGTATCCGTGGCTGGCCAGGACCTCGGTGAAGAACGTCGCGACGACGCTGAACCCGCCGCCTCCGTGCGAGTACACGACGAGCGGGAAGCGGCCGGGTGCCGGTGCCGCGCCGTCCGCGGCGAGCCGGGCCGGCATGTCCACGCCCGGAACGAGCGTGTAGGTGGCCAACGAGGCGGACGATTCGCGGCTGGGGTACCAGACGTCGACGCTGAGCGCGGGCCGGTCCGTGGTCGCGGGAACGGTGACCGTCGTGTGACCGACCGGGTAGGGCCCCGGCGCCGCGGTGGGAAGCGGGTGGCTCTGCCCGTGAGTGGGACCGCACGGGAGCAATGGCCAATGGCACCCGGCCAGCACCAACGACAGGACAAGCGATGCGCCGAGCAACCGGACCCGTCGACCCATAGTCCCGACCTCCCTGCCGCGACGCGTGACGCGTCACATCGCGTGAAGACCGCACCCTACGGCGCTCGGACGCACCGCGCAGGCTGATGCCCGGCGTGCGGCATGGCAGGCTCGGTGCGTGGCGACCGATCCTCTCGATGCGACCCTCGGCGTTCCGTACGACACCTTCGTCGATCTCCGGAACCGGTGCCCGGTCTCGCGGACCGAGTCGGGCGCCTATTTCTTCGCCGGTCACGACGACGTCCTGGCTGCGACGAAGGACATCGATTCGTTCCAGGCCAGCTTCCGGGAGCCGGGTGTGGTGGTCCCGCCCGAGGAGCAGCTGATCAGCGAGATTCCCGAACCTCGCCACAGCGAGATTCGTCGCATCATCAATTCGGCGATCGCCCAGCACCGCATCGGTCGGGTGGAGCCGTACGCGCGCCGTCTCTGCTCCGAGCTGATCGATCGTGTGATCGCGCAGGGTGGGGGCGATCTCGTTGCCGGGTACGTGACCCCGATCCCCGCCAGTGTGATCGCGCACCTGCTGGGTGCGGACCCCGCCGATCATCACCGATTCGCGGAGTGGTCCGACCTCGTCGTGCAGTCGACCTACGCGACGAAGAACCGGCGCGAGGACGGTGACGACGGCGAAGGGCTCGCCGGCACTGCGCCTGAATTCGTCGACTACATCGACGCGATGATCGCGACTCGGCGTGCCTCGGGCGATCCGCCGGACGATTTCGTGACGCGCCTGATCCACACCGAGGTCGACGGTCGCCGGCTCTCCGACCTCGAGATGCGGACGCAGCTCGCGTTCCTGTTGATCTCGGGCAACGAGACCACCCGCCACCTCATCGGGAACATGCTCGAGGTCGTCTGCACCGATCCGGATCTCCTGGCCAGGCTGCGCGAGGACGGCGATCTGGTTCCGGTGATGGTCGAGGAGTCATTGCGGCACGATCCACCGATCCACGTCTTGATGCGCGACTGCATCGCGGCAACGACCGTCGGTGACGTGATGATTCCCGTCGCTTCGAAGGTCGCGTTCGGGCTGGCGTCGGGAAACCGCGACCCGCGGGCGTATGACGATCCCGACTCCTTCCGTCTCGATCGTCCGAGCCCGAAGGATCATCTGGCATTCGGCGGTGGCCCGCATGTTTGCCCCGGCGCCGCTCTGGCCCGTCTCGAAGGCCGCGTCGCGCTCGAGGTGTTCCTCGACCGTGTGCGCACCGCGCACGTCGCCGAGGGATACCGGCGCGAACCGGTTCCGGTGTTCTGGGCCAACGGCCCGCGCCGGTTGCCCGTCGTCATCCACTGACGCCCTGCCGCCCGGGAGGTGACTCTCGGAGCGACCCGAGTGCTCGGCGGCGCGGGCCCGGGAAGGTCGATGCATTCGAACCGGGTCGTCGTCACCGCCCTTCGAAGCGCGGTCGTCGCTTCTCGAGGAAGGCCTTCATTCCCTCGATCTGGTCCGCCGAGCTGCTGCAGCGCCGGACCGCGTCACGTTCGACGCGCAGCGCCGCCTCGAGCGGAAGGTGCTCGGCGCCGACGACCGCGCGCAGGACGCCGGCGACGGCAATGGGCGGCTGGGCGGCCAGCTCCTCGGCGAGCTCGACGGCTCGCGCCTTCAGGTCCGCGATCGGATGGAGCTCGTGCACGAGACCGATCGCCAGTGCGGTCGGTCCGTCGATCTTCTTCGCTCGCAAGATCATTTCGAGCGCCCGGGCCCGTCCGACGGTCCTGGTCAGGCGCGCGGTGCCACCCCATGCCGGGACGGTGCCCAGGTCCAGCTCCGGCAAGCCGATGCGCGCGCCCTCGGTCGCCGCGAAGCGGAAGTGACAGGCAAGGGGTAGCTCGAGCCCCCCGCCGAGGCAGTAGCCGAACATCGTCGCGATCACGGGCTTGTCGAGATTCTCGATCAGGGCGAGCACCCTCAGCCGCTGATCGAGCACCGCCTCGAACCCACCACGATCCTGCGCGCCCGACATCAGCTGCTTCAGGTCCATGCCGACGCTGAAGGATTCGTCTCCTGCCGCGGTGAGGACGACGGCCCGCGTCTCCCGGTCCTCCCGCAGCGCGATGACCGCGCGCTCGAGCTCGTCCATGAACTCGAACGTCATCCGGTTCCGCGGCGGATCGTGGTTCTCGAGGATCACCACGTGCCCCCGACGCTCGACTCGTAACGCGGTCTCGATCACCGAAGTCCTCCTTCTCAGGTCGTCGGACCGTACCCTCGCCCTACGCTCTCGGCATGCCTGCCGCCGGGCCCGAGCGCATCCACGAATATCGCAACCATCACCTCGACAGCACGCGCTGGGACCACTTCCACGTGCGCGACGGCGACATCGTCGTCACCACCGCGTACAAGGCCGGCACCACCTGGACCCAACGGATCCTCGCGGCGCTCGTGCTGGGACTGGAGCCGGACGGCCGCAATCTGATGGAGGCATCGCCCTGGATCGACGCGCGGTTCCAGGGCCCGATCGAACCGGTGATCGAGTCGCTCGATGCCCAGTCGCACCGACGATTCGTGAAGAGCCATCTCGCGGCCGATGGTCTGCGCTTCTTCCCCGAGGCGAAGTACGTGGTTGTGGGACGCGACACGCGCGACGTGTTCATGTCGTTGTGGAACCACTACAGCGCGTACACCGATCTCGCCTACTCCCTGCTCAACGATCCCGAACGCCCCGGACGGGAGCTCCCGCGGTGTCCCGAACAGCCGCAGGAGCTGTGGCCGCGCTGGATCAGTGAGGGCTGGTTCGATTGGGAGCCCGACGGCTGGCCGTTCTGGTCGCATCATCACCACCTCTCGACCTGGTGGCGGTGGCGGGACCTACCCAACGTGCACTTCATGCACTTCGGCGACATGCTCGCTGACACCGAGGGCGAGATGCGCCGCCTCGCCGAGTACTGCGAGATCGACGTCGCCGAGGACCAATGGCCGGCGATCGTCGACGCCGTCCAGCTCGACGCGATGCGCGCGGCGGCGAAGGCCGGAGACGGTGACGGCGATCCCGCCGCGATGATCTTCGAGGGCGGCACCGACCGGTTCCTCTACAAGGGTACGAACGGACGTTGGCGCGGCGTGCTCACCGATGACGACCTTGTGCTCTACGAGCAGGCCGCGGCGACACTCGACCCGGAGCTGCGCGCGTGGCTCGAAGGCGGCCGAGCCGCCGGGCCAGGTCAGCGGGCCTCCCGAGAGCGATGAGCGCAGGCACCCGAGTGTTCCGACCGCGCCTCGAGGAGGTACCGCTCGCGGGGGTCTTCATCCTTACGGGTCGGGGGAGGCTTCGTGATCTCCCTCGGGACGGCGGAGGTGGATGCCGGTCAGCGTCTCGTGCACGATGCTTTCGTCGGCGCCGAGTGCCGCCAGGCACTCAGACGCGACCGTCGTGATCACGTCGAGCTCCGTCTGCGACATGCCCGCGGCGGTCGAGATCGCACACGCCTTGATCCATGGTCGTCGCCACCGGTTGTCACGATCCTCCACGAGGTCGAGCAGGATCGCGCGTTGACTGAGCGACGGGACCGGAAACGCTCGGACGAGAGCGTTGAGCCGCTCACCGTCCGACCACCGGGGCTCGAGCATCGCGACCACGGCCCGATCCGTGCCGGTCAGCGTGACGTCGAGCCACTCGAGCGCGAGCGCATGGGATCGCGGATCGCGCCGGGCGAGCTGGAAGACGACCCGGTGGAACCCCTCGGTGCCGTGGCGCATCGAGAACGCGGCGAGCACGCGCTCCCGCACGAGCTCCAGCTCGTCCCTCAGAGCCGCGCCCTGCAGGTCGGCCGCCGGCTCGTTCTCGAACGCGACGAGCGCCGCCAGGATGCGGGTCGCATGTTCGAGGTCCTGCGCGACGACCGATTCGGTCGGGATCGGGCGTGCCGGTGCTCGAGCCGGGCGGGTCCGAGTGCAGGCCCGGGTCTGACGGCCCCAGGGTCGCCAGCGCTCGCATCACCGCGAGCCCGACCTCACGATCGGGATGCGCGACGTGGCCGCGGAGCACCGCGACCGCCGATGAGCTGCCGATCTCCCGGGCGACCCGCACGAGCAGCTCTTGCGCATGGCGGCTGGGCTCGTCGCCCTGCAAACCCTCGTCGACGACGGTGAGCGCGGCGTCGCCGGCTCGCACCAGCGCGTCCACCGCCGCGCCGGACGTCCGCCGATGGTCCAGGTGGAGCGCGACCTCTGAGAGCAGCTCCGCGTCCTCGGGCCAGCGGAGGGCGGCGAGCGCCTCGTCGACGACATCCGGGTCGGGATCCGCCATGAGCGTACGAAGCGTGGCGCGATCGATCGCATCGCCCGGTACGACCTCGCCCAGCATGACGGCGGCGAGCTTGCGGTCGTCCGTCGCGTCGGAGCGAGCGAGCCGGTGGATCTCGGCGCCGACCTCGGCCCGCACGGCATCGTCGCCCACGGACGTCAGCGCGAACGCGACCGCGACCTTCACCTCGGGAGTGGGGTCCTGCGAGTAGACCGCAATTGCCGCCAGGTCCGAGGGAATGCTGGCCGCGCCGAGCGCCCGGATGCTCGCCGCCCGCATGTCCGGGGAGGAATCGTCGATCCCGTGGCGTGCGGCAGCCGCCGCGACCTGCGGGGCCACCTCTACGAGCCGTGCGAGCGCGTCCGTTCGGACATTCACGCGTTCGTCCCCGACGAGACGCTGGAGCCTCGCCGGTAGCTCGGGATGCTCGGCAATCGTGAGGATGTCGAGCCCGAGCCGCACGTCGCGTTCGTCTTCGCTCTCGATCAGGCGATCGATCACGATCAGGCTGCTCTCGTCCTCGACGGTCAGGTTCCCTGCGTCGAGTGTGCGCCCCCGGAGGTTCGCGAGCAGGTTCACTCGGTACGCGCGGTACGCGAGAAGCGCCACGACGAGCCACGCCAGCACGACCAGGCTCGTGAGGAGCGGCAACGCCAGCCCGTCGATGCCGCCGGCCGCCTCCACGACGAGTAGCACCACACCGCTCGCGCCGATGGCGACGGGCACCGCCAGCCCCTCGACCGTGGCTTGTGCCACTGCACGCAGGCGGGTGGGCACCGCTTGGTACGCGGCGCCCAGCGAGGTGCGCGACGAGCCGTCGCTCAGCGTCAGGTCCGTGACCCTCGCCGCCACGATCAGGACGAACACGATCGTGGCACCCGACCCGGTGATGGACGTCGCGACGATGATCGCGGCGAGGAGGGACAACACGCCGGCCGAGTTCGCGGTCAACCCGTACCGCAATCCGAAGCGGTGGAGCAACAGGCCGGCCAGGACGAGGAGGAACAGGATGTCGGACCCGTAGGCGATGGCGGAGAAGTGGCTGATGAATCGAGCGAGCTCGTTGCTGTCGGCGTAGCGCCGCGCCGCGCTCGAGAGAACGAGGAAGTCGAGCCACTGGCTCTCGACCGCGGACAGCATCTGGAACGCAACGATGAGCATGACGTAGCGGTTGCGCGCCAACATTCGCAGCGTCGGGCGCTCGGTCTCGACCTCGCCATGGTCGACCACGGCAAGGTCGGCCGCGTACCTGCGCTTGGTCGCCACCACGAGGGCCAGGAACAATCCCGCCGCACCTGCCGCGGCCGCCAGCAGGCTCTCGGTGTGGCCGAGAAGGACGAGGAGGAGCGGCCCGGCGAGACCGCCGGTCACGAACCCGAGCGCGAAGCCGGCGACGACCCGGGCGTACAGCACCTTGAGACTGCGGACATCGAGGAGCATGCCGGCCTGGCCGACGACGAAGATGAAGCCGACCGGCACCACGATGGGTACGAGCACCAGCAGCGCGAACGAGACCCAGTCAGCGTCCGCCGTCGCCAGCACGACCCACGACGCGAGGAGCAGGACGGAGAGTCCGGCCAGCACCCATGTCGCGACCGAGGCGAGGGGCCGGCGTCGAAATGCTGCCGCGAGCAGTGCGCTCGACACGACTCCGGCCGCCGCGGCGCCGATGTACGTCACGGGCAGGAGATCGGAGCCGTAGGCCTTGAGGAAGATCGCGCTGGCGGGAATCATGATCCACGCCATCGTCAGCCCCAGTGCGAACGCCTGACCGGACAACGCGAGGACGCGTCCGTGCGGCGACTCGTTGGGCCGTTCCGTTGCCGTCACGCCCGGGCCGTCTCGACCCCGTCGTCGGCAACGGCCTGCAGCATGCGCGCCAGAGTCGAGATCACGGCGCGCGCGATCTCCGGACGGTCGTCGAGCAGCTCCTCGAACGGTCCGTGGCGAAGGCGCAGGAGCAGGCTGGGCTCGGTCGCAGTCACCGACGCCGACCGTGGCGCGGGTGCGAGCACGGCGAACTCGCCGACGAACCCGCCGGGGCCGATCTCGGCGAGCGTTCGTTCGCCGATGTGGACACGGACCTTGCCGCCGGCGACGACGAAGAGCCAGTCCTCCACCGTGCCGCGCTCGATGATGGTGGCGCCCGTCTCGAAGTGCACTTCTTCCAGGAGGCGCGCCACGGGCACCAGCGTGTGTCCGGGAACATCGCGGAACAACGTGACGCGCTGGAGCACCGCGACTCGCTCGATGGTCATGAGCTCGTTGGAGAGGCTCATCCCCGAGGGCGGCATTTGGGCATCTTGGCGGTGACCGGCACCATCGTCGTGTCGGAATCATTGCGACTTCGTGAACGGTTGTATCGGCCTCCGACGAAAGACGCCGACGAGCGCGGCTCGGGTGCCGAAGCTCAGGCGGGTGCCGGGGCCGCCGCCGTCACGCCGCGGGAGTGATGTGGTTCGGGCGGCGGAGCTCGCGGCGGAATCGGCCACCCATGCGGGTGAGCAGGACCGCGACGGCGACGATCAGTAAACCCGAGACCATGATGAGCAGTGGCGCGCGGCCCTCGCCGGGGAAGAGCACGCTGATCGCCCAGGGGACGTTGGCGAGGAGCCCGACTGCCCCGAAGAGCGACAGGAGCACCTGGCGGGGGAGCATGCCGAGGGCGACGAGCCCGATCGCCGTGACGATTCCGAAGATCGACGCGAACGCCGGAACCTGGATCCCGGTGAGTGCAGCGCCGCCGAGGAGCGCGAGCCCGCCGAACACCTCGACGACGAGTCCGAGCCGGACGAGCCGGCGTGCGCCGACGAGCAGCAGCCCGGCGCCGACGATCCAGGTCGCCAGACCGGTGACGACGGCGGCATCGTGGCCGAAGTACACCAGGGTGCTGGCCCCGGCTTGGAGCATCGCGACGGCACCGATCGTCCCGGCAAGCATCTGATCGGCGCGTGTGGTCGGGAGCTCGCGTACGACGGCCACAGCGAGCAGCGCGCCGGCGGTGGCCACCCCGAGCTCGAGACCGAACGCCGGCCAGTCGGAGCTGGTGATGACCGCCCCGACGACGACCGTCAGCGCGCCCATTGCCTCCGTCAGCAGCGGCATTGGCGTGTGGCGTCGCAGGCCGAGGAACACGAACGCAGCGCCGAGGAGCCAGACCGTCAGCCCGACCGGACCGGAAGAGCTCGATTCGGCGACCGCCGCGCCGGCGAACACGACGAGACCCCCCAAGCACGCCAACTGTTGGAGTGGCCGCTCGCGCCACCACCACAAGAGACCACTCTCGAGCACAACGACCCCGCTGCACACGAGCAGGACCGTCTTCGTGCCGACGGTGCCGAAGCCGTCGGTGGCCAGCACGCCGGCGAAGAGCGTCGTGGCTGCGGTCGCCGCGAGCCAGAGGAATCCACGCAGCCGGGCGAGCGCCGGATCGGCCTCCTCGTGCACCAGCGCGCCCGCGACGAGGAAGCCGATGGCGCCGGCACCGCTGAGCGCGGACCGACCCGCGAGCGCCATGTCGGGCCAGTACTGCGCCACGACGAGGCCGAGGCCGACCATCGCGAGGATCCCGCCGAGGTAGCCGAGCGCCTCGGCGACGACGGGTACGCGGCGCCGACCGGGCGCCGGGGACGGTGGGGCGGGCTCTGTGGGTGCGGTGCGGGACGCCGCCTGCTCGTGGGCGAGGATCGCGGCGCGCTGCTGCTCGGAGAGCAAGCCTGCGGCGACCCACCGCGCGAGATAGCGCTCGAGGTCGTCGGCGCCGGTGCGTGGGCCGCCCCGCGTTCGCCCCGACCGGGGCAGATGCCGTGGCCCGCCGGGCGGGACCTCCGACGGACCCGTACCGGGCCTTCGCATGGCCGATCCCCTCCGATCCGACCGGATACGCGATCACCGGTCTCCGGTCTCCGGTCTCCGGAGCCGACGCTACGAAGACGCGCCGCGCGGCTGTAGGGCCAGACGTCCCGACCTTGGCGCCGGCCGGCTGCCGGGCGCGCTGCGTGAGGTGATCGTCGGGTCCTTGTGCCCTAGTGGCGAAGCGGCTCCGCCACCAGAATCGGGTCGAGGGCACCCACCCGCTCAGGAGAAGGTGATGACGGTCATTGGCTCGTCAGCGGTCGGCGTGACGAGGCCATGAGCGTCGACGGCCGCTCGGCGCCACCGGAGCAGACCGCGAGGATGGGTTGGCCCATCATCGTCAAGCACCCCGACGATCTCAGAGTCCGGCCCAACCTCGTCGACTACGAGAGGACCTGCGCCGAGTTTCGCTGGGAGGACGCGCGCGACGCCCTCGACGGTCTCCCGCGAGGGTTGGGGCTCAACATCGCACATGAGGCAGTCGACCGTCATGCTGGTGGACGCCGGCGTGACCACGTCGCGCTGCGCTGCCTCGGGCGTCACGGCGAAGTCCGCGAGCTCACGTACGCCGATCTCCGCGACGCGACGAATCGATTCGCGAACATGCTCGAAGACCTCGGTGTCGAGGCCGGTGAGCGCGTGTTCGTGCTGAGCGGCCGGGGGCCGGCTGTACCGATTGCCCTCCTGGGCGCGCTGAAGCGCGGGGCAGTGGCGTGCCCGTTGTTCTCCGCGTTCGGGCCCGAGCCGATCCGCCAGCGACTCGACCGCGGCGACGCACGCGTGCTCGTCACGACCGAGCCGCTCTATCGGCGGAAGGTCGCGCAGCTGCGTGATTCCCTTCCGCAGCTCGTTCACGTGCTGCTCGCGGGCACTGGAGGTGAGCCCACCTCGGTGCCCGGCACGATCGATCTGGACACGGGCCTGGCGGCGTCAGACCCGGTCTACGAGATCCCGCCGACCGATCCCGAGTCCATGGCGCTGCTGCACTTCACCAGCGGCACGACGGGGAGCCCGAAAGGGGCGGTCCATGTGCATCAGGCGGTCGTGGCCCACCACGCGACCGGGCGCTTCGCACTCGATCTGCACCCCGACGACGTGTACTGGTGCACCGCTGACCCCGGCTGGGTGACGGGCACGTCGTACGGGATCATCTCCCCGCTGACCCACGGTGTGACGTGCATCGTCGACGAGGCCGAGTTCGACGCGCACCGCTGGTACCAGATCCTTCAGGATCATCGCGTCACCGTTTGGTACACGGCGCCGACTGCGATCCGGATGCTCATGAAGGCCGGCGCCGAGGTGGCGCGCGCGTACGACCTGAGCGCGCTGCGCTTTGTCGCGAGTGTGGGCGAGCCGCTGAATCCCGAGGCCGTCGCCTGGGGCGCCGAGGTGCTCGGACTGCCGATCCACGACAACTGGTGGCAGACCGAGACCGGCGGGATCATGATCGCGAACTTTGCCGCGACCGACGTCAAGCCCGGCTCGATGGGCCGCCCGTTACCGGGTGTCGAGGCCGCGATCCTCCGCCGGGACGAGAACGGCGCGGTCGTCGAGCACGAGGGTGAGGCGATCGAGGCTGATCCCGGGGAGGAAGGCGAGCTCGCATTGCGTCCTGGTTGGCCGTCGATGTTCCGGGCCTACCTGCACGAGGAGGATCGCTACCGGAAGTGCTTCCGCGCCGGGTGGTATCTCAGCGGCGACCTGGCCACCCGCGACGCCGACGGCTACTTCTGGTTCGTCGGCCGGGGCGACGACATCATCAAGTCGGCGGGCCACCTCATCGGACCCTTCGAGGTGGAGAGCGCGCTCATGGAGCACCCGGGAGTGGCCGAGGCCGGGGTGATCGGCAAGCCAGACCCGGTCGCCGGGGAGATCGTCAAGGCGTTCGTGGTGTTGCGGCCCGGCTACGAGCCGACGGACGAGCTCCGCCTCGAGATCATCGGCTTCGCCCGGTTGCACCTCGGCGCCGCCATTGCTCCGAAGGAGGTCAGCTTTGCCGACGATCTGCCCAAGACCCGCAGCGGCAAGATCATGCGCCGGCTGCTCAAGGCGCGCGAGCTCGGGCTGCCCGAGGGCGACCTCTCCACGTTGGAAGGCCCGGAATGAGCGAAAACCAGGAGCACGACCTCCACCTGCTGCACGAGATGGTGCGGATCCGGCGCTTCGAGGAACGCTGCATCGAGCTCTACAGCGCGACGAAGATCCGTGGGTTCCTCCACCTCTACATCGGTGAGGAGGCCGTGGCGGTGGGAGTGATGCAGGCGCTCGGCCCCGACGACGCCGTGGTCGCGACCTACCGTGAGCACGGGCACGCCCTCGCGCGGGGCGTTCCTGCCGGCTCGATCATGGCGGAGATGTTCGGAAAGGTCGAAGGCTGCAGTCACGGTCGCGGCGGCTCCATGCATCTCTTCGATGCGTCACGTCGCTTCTACGGTGGTAACGCAATCGTCGGCGGGGGGCTCCCGGTCGCGGTCGGGCTCGCGCTCGCCGACGCCATGCAGCACCGTCCGCGCGTGACGGTGTGCTTCTTCGGTGAAGGAGCGGTTGCCGAAGGCGAGTTTCACGAGTCGATGAACCTCGCCGCGTTGTGGAAGCTCCCCGTGGTGTTCTGTTGCGAGAACAACCTCTACGCGATGGGGACCGCGCTGAGCCGCTCAGAATCGGAGACGGACGTCGCGCTGAAGGCAGCCAGCTTCGAGATGCCGGCCTGGTCGGTCGACGGCATGGACGTCGAGGCGGTCGAGCGGGCGGCAGTGAGCGCGGTCGACGCGGTGCGGGGAGGCGGTGGCCCGCACTTCCTCGAGCTCCGGACCTACCGCTTCCGCGCGCACTCCATGTACGACCCCGAGCTGTACCGCGCGAAGGAAGAGGTGGACCGCTGGAAGGAGCGAGATCCGATACCGGCCTTCATCGACGTGATGCGGGCTCGGGACGAGCTCGGTTCCGGCACCGTCGACGGGATCGAGGCCGCCGTCGCCGCCGAGATCGACGACGCGGTCGCGTTCGCGGAAGCGGGAACCGACGAGCCGGTCGAGGACCTCACACGATTCGTGACGAGCAGGCGGGCGTGACCACCACCGCGACCGGGACGGTCACCTACCGCGAGGCGATTCGAGCCGCGCTGCGAGATGCGCTCCAACGTGACGAGCGGGTGTTCCTCATGGGCGAGGACGTCGGCCGCTACGGCGGCTGCTTCGCGGTGAGCAAGGGCCTGCTCGACGAGTTCGGGCCCGAGCGCATCCGCGACACCCCACTGTCGGAATCGGCGTTCGTAGGCGCGGGGATCGGCGCGGCGCTCGGTGGCATGCGCCCGATCGTCGAGATCATGACCGTCAATTTCAGCCTGCTCGCGCTGGATCAGATCATGAACAACGCCGCCACGATCCTGCACATGTCGGGAGGCCAGCTCAACGTGCCACTCGTCATTCGGATGACGACCGGGGCGGGACGCCAGCTGGCCGCGCAGCACAGCCACAGCCTCGAAGGGTGGTTCGCTCACATCCCCGGACTCCGGATCCTCGCCCCCGCGACGGTCGACGACGCCCGGGGCATGTTGTGGCCCGCGCTCGAGGACCCCGACCCGGTGCTGATATTCGAGCACGGGACGCTCTACAACAGCAGTGGCGTGCTCTCGGAAGGCGAAGGCGACCGGTCGGTCGACATCGAGCACGCCGTGGTGCGGCGCGCCGGGTCCGATGTCAGCGTGATCACCTATGGCGGGACGCTCGACAAGTCGCTCCAGGCGGCCGAAGTGCTCGCCGGGGAAGGCGTCGATGTCGAGGTGCTCGACCTCCGCAGCCTGCGCCCGCTCGACACGGACGCGATTCTCGGGTCGGTCGCGCGAACTCGTCGCGCGGTCGTCGTCGACGAGGGCTGGCGCAGCGGCGGCATCTCCGCGGAGATCAGTGCTCGCATCACCGAGGGAGCGTTCTATGAGCTCGATGCACCTGTGTCGCGGGTGTGCACCGCGGAGGTGCCCATCCCGTACGCGAAGCATCTGGAAGACGCCGCGTTGCCGCAGGTGGCGACGATTGCCGCCGCCGTTCGTGAGGTGGTCCGCGCCGATGGGTGACTTCCGCATGCCGTCCCTCGGTGCCGACATGGACGAAGGTCGCATCGTCGAGTGGAAGGTGAAGCCCGGCGACGCCGTCCGCCGGGGCGACATCGTGGCGGTCGTCGACACGGACAAGGCGGACGTGGAGATCGAGGTGTTCGAGGACGGCTTCGTCGACCAGATCGTCGTACCCGAAGGCGAGAAGGTGCCGGTCGGCACGGTGCTCGCCCGGTTGCGCGGTCAGGAGCCCGCGCCGCCCCCGCAACCGGTGCCCCCGCCCGAGCCGGCGCCGCCGCCCGAGCCGGTGCCCCCGCCCGAGCCGGTTCCCTATCCGGAGCCGGAGCCATCGCCCGCCGAGCCGCCGCCGGTTCCGCCCCGCGTGCCCGGCGCCGTGTCCCGCGCGCCGTCTCCGGTTGTGCGCCGTCTGGCCCGGCACCTCGGTGTCGACCTCCGGCATGTGAGCGGGACCGGGCCTGGTGGCGCGATCGTCCGGGCGGACGTCGAGGCGGCGAGCTCGCAGGTGCGAACGGCCCGGCCACCGGCGACGGAGCAGGCAGCATCCACCCTGGAGGTGTCACGTGATCGGGCGGCCAAGATGCGTGGGGCGATCGGCGCGCTCATGGCACGCTCCAAGCGCGAGATCCCTCACTACTACCTGAGCAGCACGATCGACCTGGAAGGCACGCTCCGGTGGCTCGAGACGCGCAACGCGGGTCGTTCGGTCTCCGCTCGTGTCCTCCCGGCCGCGCTGTTCGTCAAGGCGACTGCGCTGGCGGTGCGGGAAGCCCCGGAGCTCAACGGCTTCTTCGTCGACGGCGAGTTCCGCCCGAGTGCTTCCGTGCACGTGGGTGTCGCGGTCGCGCTGCGCCAGGGCGGACTCGTCGCGCCGGCGTTGCACGATGTAGATGCGATGGACCTGGACACGTTGATGGAGCAGCTGCGTGATCTCGTGAACCGTGCCCGTTCTCTCACCTTGCGCGCGTCCGAGATGGCGGATCCCACGATCACCGTCACGAACCTCGGCGAGCAGGGTGTGGAATCGGTGTTCGGCGTGATCTACCCGCCGCAGGTCGCGCTGGTCGGGTTCGGTTCCGTGGTCGAGCGCCCGTGGGCCGAAGGCGGGCTGCTCGGCGCCCGCCGCCTCGTCACCGCGACGCTCTCAGCCGACCACCGGGTGAGCGACGGGCATCGCGGCGCCCGTTTCCTGGCCACGATCGGCCGCCTCCTGAAGGAGCCCGAGCAGCTGTGAACACCGACGAAGCTCAGCGTGTCATTGTCCGGATCCTCTCCCAGATCGCGCCCGAGATCGACCTCACGACCGTCGCGCCGGATGCCCTGCTGCAAGAGGAGCTGGATCTCGACTCGATGGACTTCCTGAACTTCGTGGGCGCGATCCTCGACGAGACGGGCGTCGACGTTCCCGAACGCGACTACCCACAGCTGCAGTCGCTGGACGGATGCGCCCGGTACCTCGTGGAGCACACGGGCGGGTCGGGGGGCGGGGCGCCGGCTCAGTCCGTCTGACGACCGTCCCCGTGCTCCGGCACCAGCAGCACGGGGACTCGGGTCTGCTCCAGGAGCTGACGCACGACCCGCGCCCGACCTGGTGAGAGATCGCGGGACCACGCAACGACGACGAGATCGGTCGTCGATTCGTCGCACGCCGCCGACACCTCGGTTCCCGGACTCCCGACTCGAAGCGCGAGCTCGACGTCGACGGAAGGGGGAAGGTTCCGGGCGACGAATTCGCGAGCGAACGTCTCGGTCTCGTGCTGGGTCTGATCCGAGTAGCTCGGCAGCGAAGTCTCGTCGTCGACGTGGAGCGCGGTGACCTGGATCCCGGATTTCGCGAGCAGCTCGAGCAGCGGAGCGAGCCTACGGGTGCCGTCGGGCACGCCCTCCGCCGGAACCAACACGCGCTCGAGTCGCTCGGGGCGGAAGGCGTCGGGCGGAACGACGATCAGCGGCTTGTCGACGCGCGTCATCACCTCCATGGCGACGTGACCGGCGGGACGCGCACCCCCCGGTCGACCGCGCCCGCCGAGCACGAGCGCGGTGACGGCCGGCGCGGCGGCAGCGTCAACGAGGGCGGAGACCACGTCGCCGGTGACGGTGCGCAGCGGGGTGCCCCGGGCCGCTGCGAGCGCCCCCGCGGTGTCGTCGCCGTCCTCGGCTACGTGCAGCGCCTGGACGGAGCTCCCGATCGACCGGGCGAACGCGCCCGCGACCTCCAGCACCGGTGAGGCGGCGGCCGAGCCGTCGATGGCCGCGATGACAGTGGACCTCATGATGCCTCCCAGCGGCTCGCGTGCCGGACGAAGGTGCGGCCCGACGGCCCGACTTCGTAGCTCACCGCGCCGATTCGGATGGTGGTGGAGGAGGACGCCGTCACGGTGCAGGAGCCCCTCTCCTTCTGCAGCGTGATCCGGCTTCCCCGGAACCGGACCCGGATCTCGAAGCCGGCCCACCGCGTCGGCAGCCGGGGGTCGATCTCGAGCGCGCCGTCCCGCGCGGGCCGGAGCCCACCGAATCCGAAGGCGAATGTCTGCCATACCGTCCCCAGCGTCGCGAGGTGAAGCCCGCCCGCGGTGGTCGCGGTGGTGTCGTCGAGATCGATGCGCGCCGCGAGTTCGAGCGCCTCGAGCGCTCGCTCGTCGTCCCGCATCCGGGCGAGCAACGAGGCGTGCACACCGGGTGAGAGCGAGCTGCCGTGAGCAGTGCGTGGCTCGTAGAACCGCAAGTTCGGTGCGAGCGAGTCCGGTTCGACTTCCCCGGGCACGAGCTGGTGCAGCATCAGCACGTCGGCCTGCTTGACCACCTGGCTCGCTGCGACCCGGTCGCGCCCGAGCAGCAGGTCCGCCGCGATCGGGCGACGCGGCGCGATGTCCGCGACGATCAGCGGCTCGAGCTGATGGAAGCCCGCGAACTGCTCGTAGATCCCGGTCTCCGGGTCGTAGCCGTCGACCAGGGCGTCGGCGAGCGTCTTCCATCGGTTGCGCTCGTCGGCATCGGTGCAGAGCTCGGTGGCGGAAGCTGCCCGGCGCAGGTTCCATCGCGCCATCACGTTGGTGAACGCGTTGTCGTCGACGGGTTCGTGATACTCGTCCGGGCCTATCACCCCGTAGATGTGCGCGGAGCCGTCGCGCTCGACGCGGATGCGGGATGCCCAATACCGCGCCGTCTCGACGAGGATGGTGGCGCCCGCCCCTTGTGCGAAGGCTTCGTCCCCGGTCCAGTCCATGTAGCACGCCGCGGCCCACGCGACGTCGGCGACGATGTGCACCTCGAGCAGTCCGGTGCGGATCGGCACGAGGCGGCCGGCTCGGTCCCGGGCGGTAGGGGGTGTGACGTCACGGCCGGTCCGGGCCGACTCCCACGGGAAGCGCGCCCCCGACGCGCCGACTGCTCGCGCCGCGTCGAGCGCGGCGGGCAGGCGCCTCAGCCGGTACTCGATCATGGCCCGTGCCGATTCGGGGTGCGTTGCGGCGAGGAAGGGCAGGACGAACACATCGGCGTCCCAGAAGACGTGCCCCCGGTACGCGGGCCCGGTCAGACCGCGCGCGCCGACAGCCGACTCGTCGTGAGCGCCGACGGAGCTCATCAGGTGGAACAGGGCGAAGCGCACGGCGCGCTGCAGCTCGTCATCGCCGTGGATGACGATGTCAGCGTCGGCCCAGCGGCGGGCCCAGGCTGCACGATGGTCGGTGAGCAGCCCGTCGAAGCCACGTTCGACCGCGCGGCGCTGGCGGGCCGCCAGCGCCACCTGGTCCGGAATCGCATCGCTGCTGCCCTCGATCACGCCGATGCGGTCCACGCGCTCGGACCCGTCGTCCCCCGTGACCCATCGCTGGGTCGCGACCGCACCGATCCCTCCGAGCGAGCCGCCCACCGCCAAGGAGGCGGGCGTCCCGTCGGGTCCCGTAGCGGCCGCGGCCCCGCCGGTGGGACTCGTCAGCTCCGGGCAGGCGCGCTCGCCGTCCGGAGACGGGCGAACGGTGGCGCGTAGCGCGACCGTCCCCGGCGCGGCGAGCGACGAGAACCGGACGCTGTGCACCGACCGGTCGGGGGCGTCGATGGACTCATGCAGCAAGCCGGTTCGCAACTCGAGCGTTCGGCGAAGCACTGCCGTCGGTGGAAGATCCCCGGGGAGCTGGAACCAGATGGGACCCTCGAGCAGGTGGGTATCCGGTCCCTCTCCTTCGAAGACCCCCGCGACCAGCACGCGTGGCTGCGCGCTCGGCTGGGCGAGCACCGGTGCCCCATTGGTGCCGACCCGGCCGTCGGCCACCGCGAGGAGGGCCTCCGTGCCGCGCTCCATCCGGGGATCGAGCTCGCCGCTCACGGCGATCGTCCACACCGAGTCGCCGGGAACCGGCAGGTCCAGCTGCTCACGGCGGCGCACCTGGTCGGCGAGCAGGGCGACGAATCGCGCCGGTCCGCCGCCGAGGGGGACCACTCCGCTCGGGACGCCGGTCGGCTCCGCGCCCACGGAAGCGGCGACTGCCCCGTCCACCTCGGAGACGAGCAGCAGGGAGTCGCTGCCGGGCAAGCTGCCGAGCGATCCGAACTCGTCGCCGACCACGAGAACGTCTGAGGGCTGGATGCCGCGACTCGCGAGGTCCCGGATCAGCCACCGGGCTGAATCCGACTTGTCGGTCAGCCCGATCTCGACGTGCTTGGCGTCACTGGTGACCCTCGCATCCGGAAGTCCCGCTTCGCGCGCCGCGGCATACGCGATCTCGACCACTTCGGGAAGTCCGGCGAATCCCTTGTCGAGCAGGCGACGGGTGACGGATTCCAGGAGAGCACCGATGCGAGCCTTCGGCGGGTCGGCCCACTCGGGCAGCGGGATGAGGTCGATCTTCCGACGATTGAGCCGGCGCGCCGTGATCTCCGTGTTGAGTCCGCGCGCCGCGAGGCGTTCGACCGTGAGCTCCGCGGCCGCGCTCAGGGCCGCGTCCTCGGCCGGCGTCGCCTGCCGCCGTTCGACGAGGTGCGGTCCCGCCTCATCCACCGCGTACACCTCGGAGCCCCGGTTCAACGCGAGCACGAGACGGCCGGGTGCCGGTGGCCGGGCCAGGAGCTGCCCGTCGACGTTGCCGACGTGCGTACCGCTCACCACCGCCACGTCAACCCCGGCGGCGCACAGCGCTTCGACGAGCCGGCGCACCGTGCTCGCGTCGCTCAGCCGGTCGGGGACAGCCGTCCCGTCCCAATCGAAGATGACCGCCTCGAAGCGCCGATCGAGCTCCGTCGCGGGCCGCGGCGCCGTCAGCCGAGCTGGCGTCGTGGGAACCGGTCCCGTGGCGACCGCGTCCTCACCGGCTGCGTGCATCCTCGTCCAACCGCCGCGCGCAGCGGTCCCTCCACGGGCACGACGGACAGACAACAGGGTCGGCTCGGCTCACCCAACCCAGCGAGTAGTGCCAGCAGCGTTCGCATTCCGGACAGAAGAAGTTGACCTCCTGACCGTTGTCGACCGGCAGGAATTCGCGGCTTCCACACGCGGGACACGCGCCGATCGGCCCACCTTCGATTCGCGTGCCCTCGCGGGGCGGGATCGTCTCGTTCGAGCTCATCACAAGCTCCCTGCGGCGGGTTCCAACTTCGCGACTTCTGGCGCCGGCGGGAGGGCCAGTCGGACCGTGACCTGACTGAGCGAAGGCTGGAGCGACACCTCTCGCGAGGGTGTGGTGGGGAGCCGCCCGGCGCGGACCGCGGTGAAGAGCTCCAGGTGATCACGAACCATCCGGTCGGTCGAGAAGCGCGACCGGGCCACCGCTCGGCAGGCGTCCCGGTCGATCGAGCCCACCTGGCCCAGGCGCTCCTTCAGATCGGTCTCGTCCCGGCAGAGGAACCCCGTCACTCCGTGATCGACGATCTCCGGGGCCGCACCTTCCGCGAACGCCAGCACCGGCGTGCCGCACGCCAGTGCCTCGATCATGACCAGGCCGAAGGGCTCGGCCCAACGGATCGGGTTGACGAGCGCCCGTGCCCCGGCCAGGAGGGCGACCTTCTGGCGCGCGCCGACCTCGCCGACGTACTCGACGTTCTGCCCGAGGAGGGGCTCGACCTCCTCCTGGAAGTAACGGCGTTCCGCCGGCTCCGACATCTTGGCCGCGATGAGCAACCGCACCCCCGCCTCGCGCGCGACGCGCGCCGCCCGGTGCACTCCCTTCTCCGGCGCCATGCGGCCGAGAAAGAGGAAGTAGCCGCCGTCGCCCCGTCCCCGCGGGTACTGATCGACGTCCAGGCCGTGGTGGATCACTTGAGCGATCTTCAGGTCCGGTGCCGCGGCTGCTTGCGCGTGCGAGATCGCGATGATCGGGATCCGATCCGCGATGCGCGAGTAGAGGTCGAGCAGGACGCCGGCGAACTCGCCGTGGTTGGTGGTCACGACCCGGGCATCTCCCGTAGCCGCGGCGATCTGGGGGCCGAGCAAAGTGTGATCGTGCACGACGTCGCAGTCCCGGAGCCCCGCGTAGGCGCGGCGCACATGGTGGATCTCGGAGCGGGCCGCGCCGACGCCGAGCGCGTGTGGGCTCGCCGCGACGGTCGGTACGGGGCAGGTGCTGTCACCGGCGGCCGCGAGCACGACCTCGTGGCCGGCGCGCACGAAACCGCGGGCGAGCCGGTCGATGACCGCCTCCGTCCCTCCGTATGCCAACGGAGGCACCGGCAACCATGGAGGTGCGATCAGCCCGATCTTCATGTGACCATGATCTCGACCGGGGAGGGTCGTGAACAGGGTCCAAGGACCTTGCGCGGCGACGCGATGGACATCCGGCGGAGCGCTGCCGGACCGGGCTCAGGCCGTCTTTCGGCGCCGCCGTCGCCGCCGCATCTGGCGACGCTCGCGAGCCGTCGTGCCGCCCCACACCCCGTACTCCTCTCTCGCTGCCTCGGCGTACTCGAGGCAGCTGGTGACGACTGGGCACACGGCGCAGATCGACTTCGCCTTCTCGACCTCGGGCCCGTCTTCGCTCTCCGGGAAGAACAGGCTGTAGCCGAGACCTCGACATTGCGCGTCCTCACGCCAGCGCTGCCGGGCTTCGCCGAGATCGACGTTCGCGCCGGCGCCGTTCGCGGGGTGCCCCAGCTCATTGGACCCTTCCATCGCAACCTCTCCGGGCCAGGCTTCCCACGACGGGGCCAAGTGCCCCGAAATGATGCTTCGTGTCACGAGGCTCGCGTCCGCGCGCTCGCCGTGCACAGAGTCCAAAGTCACGTACCTGGTCGGGGGTGGGTCCGGCTCGGTGCCGATCGCGGCATTCGCGACCCACCCGGACCACGCTCGACCGGCCGGGTGGCCGCGATCGCGACGCGGGTGATGCCCGGGTCCGAGTGTTCGATCGTCACGCACCCGCGCGCGCGGACCAGCGCCAACATCTTGGTGTTCTCGAGCATGATGTCCGCCTCGAGGTTGGGTATGCCCCGAGCGACGGCGGCCTCCACCAGCGCGTCGAGCAGGTATGGGCCGAGCCAGCCCTGCCACGACTTCGCGATCGTGATCGCCAGCTCGGCGTTCGCGTCCGGCAGGGGGGTGAAGCTCGCCTCGCCGACGATCTCCTCCGCCTCACCGGCACCGGTCACCACCGCCAAGAGACCGCAGCCGCCCTCTTCTCCGACGCGCGCCATGTGATCGAGCACCGCCCGTCCCGGCTGGTAGACGGAGAAGAACCGGTGGTACCGGTCATCGAGCGAGAGGTGCTCGTAGAGCCGTCCGAGCCCCGGCGCATCGTCCGGCCTCATGGGCCGCACGTTCAGGACCCGGCTGCCTCCCAACGCGACCGTCCGGCTCCCGGCCGCGCTCGGCGGGTGCGGGATGGCCCGAGCCGCGTGACTCGGCGGGACCGGGATCTCGTGGGGCTCCATCGGCCCCCTCTCCGTCGGGATCGAGGCACCCTACGAGGTCGGGTCGCGCGGAGTCTCGAGCACGGTGAGCCCGTCGGGTACCTCCAACACGTGCAGCGAGTCCCTCTCTGCTTCGATCGACAGGCGGCCACCCATGATCGGGATGCCCTCCACCCGGACTCGTCCCACCCAGTCCGGTATCGCGGGCGCGAGATGGAGGCGTGAGTTGCGGACGTCGGGCTCGAACCGGAGCATCGAGCGCAGCAACAGGAGCGGCGACGCGGCGGCCCAGGCCTGCGGCGAGCACGAGGTGGGATAGCTGACCGGGAACGGCACGTCGTCGGCGGCCACACCACCGAACAGCTCGGGGAGGCGCTGCGCGGTGAACCCTCCGGCGGCGACGAGCCCCGCCGTCACCCGCTCGGCGGCGTCAACCAACCCGTAGCGCATCAAGCCGGCGACTGCGATGGCGTTGTCGTGCGGCCAGACACTGCCGTTGTGGTAGCTGAGCGGGTTGTAGCCGATCATCGAGGTGGCCAGGGTCCGGATTCCCCAGCCGGAGAACATCTCGTTCGACACCAGGTGGGCGCCAACCTGCTCGGCGCGATCCTGCTCGACGATCCCGGTCCACAGGCAATGGCCCATGTTCGAGGTCAAGGCGTCGACCGGGCGCTTGTCGCGGTCGAGTGCCATCGCGTACCAACCGCGATCCTCGATCCAGAAGTCACGGTTGAACGCAGCCTTGAGATCCGCGGCTCGCCGCTCGAGCCGGGCGGCCCGCGCCTCGTCACCCGCCTCGTGGGCGAAGTGCGCCCGCGCCCGCAGTGCTGCGTAGGTGTACGCCTGCACCTCGCAGAGCGCGATCGGAGCGTGGGCGAGCTCGCCATTCGCGAATCGGGTGGAGTCCCACGAGTCCTTCCAGCCCTGGTTCTCCAGGCCCTGGTCCGTTGCCCGCTGGTACTCGACGTAGCCGTCGCCGTCGCGGTCGCCGTACTCGTCGATCCATTGCAGCGCGCGGTCGGCGGCCGGGAGCAGCGCCTCGACCTCCGCCGGGCGGGTACCCCAGCGCGCGAGCTCGCCGAGGAGCATGACGAACAGCGGTGTCGCGTCTGCGGTCCCGTAGTAGACGTTGCTTCCGCCGAGCGAGAGGCGAGCGGTCTCCCCGAAGCGCACCTCGTGCAGGATCCGGCCCGGCTCCTCTTCCGTGCGGGGATCTACGGCGTTTCCCTGCAGCGCCGCGAGCGTCTGCAGCGTTCCCAGCGCGAGGTCAGGGTCGACGAGCATCGCCATCCACGACGTCAACAGCGAGTCGCGGCCGAAGAGGGTCATGAACCACGGCGCGCCCGCCGCGACCACGGCCCGCTTCGGGTGAACCGGATCGAAGATCCGGAGCGCGGCCAGGTCCTCGGTGGAGCGCGCGAGGAGCCGTCCGAACGGTTCGTGCTCGACGGTCATGGCCGGGCGTCTGCGGTCCCATTCCGAGAGCCGCAACGCCGGGGCGGCGTGCTCCACCGGGCGTCCACATTGATGCCGGGGATGTAGAACCACCTCGTCGAGAACCGGGGTGTACTGCACGCACACCGACCATTCCCCGCGAGTCGGAATCTCGATCTCGAATGCTGCGACATCGCCCTCGATCTCCGCCGCCGTCGAGAGCTGCACCCGGGTCGAACGACGAAACTCGCCGCGTTCGTACGCGAACACCAGGCAGTCCTTCTCGTGCCGGCGGACCAGTGCCCCGACCTTCTCGACCCGCCCGGCCTTCACCTCGAAGAGGTCGGCGAAGTCGCAACCCACGGCCAGCTCGAGCCGGCAGTGCACCGGCTTCGCCGCGAAGTTCCGGACCACGAGGTCCTCCCGCATCCCCTGGCCGACGTACCGATGCCGCAACACCAGCAGCGACGAATCTGCCTGCCCGTCGGCGGGATGATCGCGCAGGACGAAGGTGCCACTGAAGGGATCCGTCGTCGCCGCCGCCAACGGTTCGGGCCGGCGCCCGTTCAACCGGAGCCGGAGGTCGGAGACGAAGCGGGTATCGCGCACGAACAACCCGTGCGGATCCCCGGGTACGACATCACCCGCGTGGTCCGAGATGCAGAACGTGGACTCGTCGACCAGCGTCAGTGTGTCGCCGTCGCCCCCGAGCGAAGCGCTCGAACGGCTGGCCCACGGTGGTTCCACCTGCTTCACGGTACCGCCGGTGGATCGGTAGACCGATCACCCGGCGGCTTTCACCTGGTCCGCCGGATGGGACCTTCTCCTCTTGTCGACGAGCAGGTCACGGTCGACACTCGCCGGGTGCGTGGCAGGCCACGAGCGAAGGCGCGGGGACGCGATCCCAGGAGGTTCGGATGCCCGGCTTGAGAGATCCGGAGAGCTCGCCCCACGACTCGGTCATCGCTCTTCTCGGCGGGCGGCCGGTGTCGGTCGGCGAGCGGCTGACCTTACGCGCGCTCGCCGCGGTGCTCACGGAAGCTGCGATCGGGGCCGCGCTCGTCTCACGCGACGATGGGACGACCGCGATCGTGTCGGAGCGTGACATCGCGCAGGCACTCGCGGACGGCGCCGACCCCGACACGATCTGGTCCGCCGACATCATGTCGGAGGAGCTCGTCGCGGCGGACGCGCAGGATTCGATCCTCCAGGTTGCGTTCCTGATGCTCGACAAGGACATCCGCCACGTCGTCGTTCGAGAGGGCGACGACGTCATCGGCCTGGTGTCGGCGCGAGATGTCTTCCGCGTCCTCGCCGAGAACGTGCTCGAGCGCCGGGACTGAACCGGCAGTCGTTCCGAGCTCCGCTCCCCGGAGCGGTTCGGGTCCTTGGCCTCTGGTGGCCCGGTCGACGGGCGCGGATGATCGACGGGCACCGGGCGGCCGGATGCGAGACCAGGGAGGCACATATGCATGCACAGCAGGGCGACGGGCTCGAGATCGACAGCGCGGAGGTAGGCGCCCCGCCGCGGAAGGGGACGATTCTCGAGGTGCTCGGAGAATCGGGCCACGAGCACTATCGGGTCCGCTGGGAGGACGGCCACGAATCCCTCTTCTTCCCGGGCAGCACGGCGCACGTGGTCCATCCGAGCCAGCCGACGACGTGATCGTCAGGCGCGCTCGGGACAGGTGAGGAGATCTGTGATGGAGCGGGATGAGACGGAGGGCCGGCGGCCGCAGCCGCGGGCGGATCAGGGCGGCCACGAGGCGACGCCGGACTCTGCGACCTGGGACGTGCAGGAGAACGCGGAGATCGAGCTCCTCGGCACCGATCATGAACCCGTTGACGTGGTCGACCTGGTGGACGAGCGCTGGGCTCCCGGGCAACCGGCGCCGGGAGTTCCGGAGGACGAGGTGCTGCACGTCCAGGTGCTGACCGAACGCGAGGCGCCGGCGGACGATCTCGATATGGACCAGGGCGCCAGGGACCGTCTGATGCCCGCGCCGGACAAGCCGTCGGAGGGCGAGTAGCTCGGTCAGACCGCCCGGGTGGCGACCGCCGAGCACGCGTCCAGGAGCGGCTGCACGAAGCGTCCCCGTACGCACACGGCGTGCCCGCCGTCGACGAGGTGGACCGTGGAGTGCCGGATTGATTCCGCCATTCGCAGCTGCATGGCCGGCGGCACCGAACGGTCACGGGTGGTGACGACGACTGCGGTCGGCACATCCACGTCGGACATCCATTCGTCGGCGCGATACATGGCGACCGAGAGCGCGGCTTCGGCGAGCATCCGCACGCTGTGACGGGTGAGCTCTGCGGTGGCCCATTGCACGAAGTCCGCAGGGCGTCGAGGCGGGATGACCGAGCGCAGCGCACGGGACGGGATCTGCAGGGCGGTCTCCGCGACGCGCGCCCCGCTGGTGAGAGCGCCGAGCACGTGCTGCACCGCACGACGCTCCGTCAGGCCGAACGCGAAGCTGTCGCTGGTCGCACACAGCACGAGCCCGGAGACGAGGTCGGGGTGTCGTTGCCACAGCAGCTGAGCCACCGGCCCGCCCATCGAGTAGCCCACAGCGAGAACCGGGTTCGTGCCCAGTGCACGGCAGAGAGCGGCGACGTCGTCGGCGCAGTCCTCGAGGTGGAACCGGTGCGCGCGCAGGCCGCGGGCGTGACCGCGCAGGTCGGGAGCGAGCACGTGGAACTCGCGGCCCAGCGACTCGAAGGTCTGGAACCAGTTGAGGCCGCCGCTGGCCATCCAGCCGTGCAGCAGCACGATCGTCGGGGCACCCGGTGGTCCCGCGACCTCCCGCACGAACATCGTGCCCCGCGCCGGAAGCTCCACTCGCCGACCCCGCGGGACCGTTGGCCCGAGCCAGCCGTCGGCATCATCCGGCACCGACCACCCCCGCGCTCGCGTGTCTCTCGTCAACTGCAGATCACGAGGCGGATGTCGAGCAGCGGGTCTACGAGCCGCGAGCGCTCGAGCACCATCTGGTCCGAGTACGTCGTCGTGGCATCCATGATGATTCCGGCGATTCTAGCTTCCGGCGCCTCGCCCTCGACGGCGACCTGCACTCCGTGGAGCATCCGGCGCGCCTCCTCGGCGGTCACGAGCTTGCGCTGAGACACCATCGCGAGCACCGCGTCCACCGCGTCGAGCGGCGTGCTCCCCTGAACCGGCGCCGGTGGCGACCGGTAACCAAGCCGTGACATGGCTACCTCCTCGACTTCCGCTTGTACGCCCGGGCGAGCTCGACCGCGAGCTCGCGACTCGTGTCCCGACCGAACAGATAGGAGAAGAACTCCGTGATGCTCATCGTGACCTCCGAGATCGTCTTGCCCACACGATTGCCACGCGGGAGCCGTGCGGACAGGGCCAGAAGTCCCAAGCTGGCGGTCGCGTCTCGGTGACCTTCGGCCCTGGGCCGATCTGCTCTGGCGTTCGAGCATGGGGTCGTCAGATCGATGAGCGAACGCGAGGTGGGAGGGCGATGACTGCCGGAGCCGAAGTTGAGGTGGCGGTGCAGGCGCGTGGGGACGTGAGCACGGCAGAACGGGCCTACGTCCAGACGAAGATCGGCCGCCTGAGCCGATTGGCGTGGGGACCGGTGCTGTTCGCTCGCGTCGAGGTGACGGTGCACGCCGACGCGGCGCGTGAGCGCCCTGTCTCGGCGAAGGGAGAGCTGGACGTCAACGGGCTCGTGGTGCGCGCGCACGTCGCGGCCGCCACAGTGCTCGAGGCGGTCGATCTTCTCGAGGCTCGGCTCCGCGACCGGCTCGACCGCTTCGCGCATCACGAGGAGGCGAAGCACGTCCGGCTGCGCGGCCGAGATGAGCACGAGTGGCATCACGGTGATCGGGCCGCGTCACGCCCGTCGTACTTCCCGCGCCCGGTCGATGAGCGACGGCTCGTACGGACCAAGACGTTCGCGGTCGATGAGATGACGCCCGACGAGGCGGTGTTCGATCTCGAGCTCCTCGACCACGACTTCTACCTCTTCCAGAACCTCGAGACGGGTGAAGACAACGTGGTGGTCCGAGCGGAGGGATCCGGCTACGAGCTGTTCGAGCCGTCGTCGACGTGCGCGCTCGGTGAGACCGCGGCGGCGATCAAGCACAGCACGAACCGTCCGTCGAGGATGAGCAACGGGCAGGCCATCGAAGCGCTCGAGCTCGGCGGTATCCCGTTCCTGTTCTTCGTCGACTCCCAGGACGGGAGAGGGCGAGTGCTGTACCACCGTTACGACGGTCACTACGGGCTCATCGTTCCGGGAGAGGCGAAGTCATGAGGCTGTTTCGGGATCGACCGGATGCCGGCCGGCAGCTGGCGGCCCGGCTGTGTCATCTGCGCGAAGAGCACCCCGTGGTCGTGGGACTTCCTCGCGGCGGGGTCCCGGTGGCCTTCGAGGTCGCCCGGGCCCTCGGTTCGCCGCTCGACGTGATCGTCGTGCGCAAGCTCGGGGTGCCGCACCAGCCCGAGTTCGGCATGGGCGCGATCGGCGAGGGTGACGTTCGCGTCCTCAACGACGACGTGGTCCGGCTCGCGGGAGTCAGCCCCACCGAGCTCGCAGCCGTCGAAGCCCGCGAGCGAGTCGAGGTGCAGCGCCGAGCGGACCTCTATCGCGGGGGCCGGCCGATGATCCCGCTCGCCGGACAGACCGTGATCGTCGTGGACGACGGCATCGCGACCGGCGGCACGGCTCGTGCCGCGCTCGAGGTCGCGCGCGCGCATGGAGCCCGGCGCGTCGTGCTGGCAGTCCCGGTCGCGCCGTCCGAGAGCCTGGCCCAGATGAGGGACGTCGCGGACGAGGTCGTGGCGATCGAGACCCCGACGCCGTTCCTGTCGGTCGGCCAGTGGTATGCGCAGTTCTCTCAGACCCCTGACGACGAGGTCATCCGTCTTCTCCGATCCGCGGCGCGTACGGTCACCCCGAGCACCGAGGTCGACCCGCCGGGCGACGACCCGCGGCCCGCGGCGCTCGACGAGGACATCGAGATCGCGACGGACGGTGTGCGCCTCGGCGGCCATCTGAGCCTCCCGGCGCAGGCGACCGCGGTCGTGATCTTTGCCCACGGCAGCGGGAGCAGCCGCCACAGTCCTCGTAACCAGTTCGTGGCCCAACACCTCAACGCCTCGGGTCTCGGTACGTTGCTCTTCGACCTGCTCACGCCGTCGGAGGCTCTGGATCGCGACAAGGTGTTCGACATCGAGCTGCTCGCCCACCGTCTCGCCGCGGTGGCGCGCTGGTTGCGCGCGCAGCCCGAGTTCGCGGGCCTGGGAGTCGGGTACTTCGGTGCGAGCACTGGTGCTGCGGCCGCGCTCTGCGCGGCAGCCGAAGACTCCGAGGTCAAGGCGGTCGTGTCGCGCGGCGGTCGGCCGGACCTCGCCATGAGCTGCCTCGGCGCGGTGCACGCTCCGACCCTGCTCATCGTCGGTGGTGCCGACACGCTCGTGCTCGAGCTCAACCGGCGGGCCGCGGCGGCCATGTCGTGCGAGCACCGGGTCGACGTGGTGCCGCGGGCCACCCATCTCTTCGAGGAGCCCGGTGCCCTCGAAGCCGCGGCCGACCTCGCCCGCGAGTGGTTCCTGTGCCATATCGGCGCGTCGCGCACCTGAGCCGGGACGCCCCGCCGACCTCGGGCCTCGGTCGCTCGCACGAGAGTGGTGACCTTGGGCCCTGGTCGCCACTCGGGCGGAGCGCGACTCTCGGAGGACACCGGAAACGACAGGCGCAGGAGGAACTCTGATGCGCAAGGCATTGGCGAAGACGTTGGCGGTCGGGACTGGTCTGGGTGTCGCGATCGCGGTCTTCGGCCGCGAGACGCCGCCGGGGAAGGCGTTGCGCCACGGGGTCGACGTTCTGGGGCGCAAAGCCCGGTATGCGGCCGGGCGCATGGACGGGCTCCGGTACCGGCTCGCGGGCGGGGAGCCCGATCCGTCGGTCGCCGACGACGTGCTTGCCGATCGGATCCGCTCCGGTCTGGGTCCGCTCGAGAAGCGTCTCGACGTTCCGCACATCCACGTGATGGTCGAGGGCCATGTCGCGCTGCTGCACGGAGAGGTTCCGAGTGAGGCCGATCGGTCGAGCATCGAGTGGGCCGTCCTCGCCACCCCCGGCGTTCACGGCATCCAGTCGTATCTCCATGTCGGGCTGCTGCCCGGCACCACCCGGCCATCCGAGGGCCGGGCCGAGACACTCCAGCTTCCGTCCGACGCGATGCACGAGCTGCTGGCGGCCGCCCGCGACGCGGGCGCATCCGAGGATGACGCCCCAGTCGCGGTGCGAGCGGTGCTCGCGACCTTCGCCGAGCGGATTCCCGAGGGTGAGCGGGACCAGCTCCTGGCCCATCTTCCCGCGGACGTCCGCAAGCTCGCCGCGGTGCCCCGGCGCGAGGGCGAGGGCGTTACGCAGCTGCGCACGGTCGCAGAGCTCGTGAACGCGATCACGTCCCGAGGTGGAGCGAGCCCCGCACATGCGCAGGCGATCACCGAGTCGGTGCTGGCGCACCTCCGCCGGCTCGTACCCGAGGAGGTCATGGACGTGGCTGCGGTCCTTCCGGAAGAGCTGCGGGAGCTGTGGACCGCGGCAATACCGGGTTGACCGGAAGCCCGCGGTTTGCAGCTCCGGGGTCCCCGAGCCGCGGCGCGCAGTGAGATTGGAGCCTCGATGAAACTTCACCGCAAGAAGAACAATGAGCCCGACCCGGCGCAGAGACGTCGTTGGCGCCGTTTCGGCACCCGCCGGAAGCCCGCCCGGCCCCCTGACCTGGAACCGCCCCACGACCAGCCGTGGGTGCCGACCAGCGGCCTGACGGATCGCATTCGGAGGTCACCTCGCGAGTGATGCAGATCGAAGACGCGCGTACCGAGTGCAGCCTCGCCGGCGGTAGTCCCCGGCGGGAGGGCGCGGGGGCCGGATCTGTTCCCCGGCGCGGGGTCACCTACGGTCGCGGCTCGTGCGAGCGACAATCCGGATGGCTCAGGTCGTGGTGGTCGCGCTGGCCAGCCTCGTGGCGCTCGGGCGCGACTGGCTGGTCGCGCGGGTCGTGAGAAGGGCGGGGCCGGTTGGTCCGCGCCGTCTGCGCCGGACGCTCGAGTCGCTCGGACCGACGTTCATGAAGCTGGGTCAGGTCCTCTCGACCCGACCTGATCTGGTGTCGCCCGCGTACGAGGCCGAGCTGAGCAGGCTGCAGGATGCCGCACCGCCCGTGGCGTGGGCCGCCATCGAGGCCACGGTCACCCAGGCTCTCGGTAGTCCCCCGGACCGTCGCTACGCCGAGTTCACGCGTGAGCCCCTGGCAGCCGCGTCGATCGGCCAGGTGCATGCAGCCCGGCTGCAGGACGGCACCGACGTGGTGGTGAAGGTCAGGCGACCGGGGGTCGTGGACGAGATCGCCGTGGATCTCCAGCTGATGCGGCGGGCCGCGAGACTTGCCGCCCTGCTCCCGGCGGCTCGCCGCTTCGATCCCGTCGGATTGGCATCGGAGTTCGCGGCGACCATCACCGCCGAGCTCGACTACCTCGGCGAAGGACGCAACGCCGAACGGTTGGCCGAAGAGTTCCGTGCGGACGATCGCGTGGCATTTCCCGCGATCATCTGGGGACGCACGGCAGACGGTGTCCTCACGGAGACGCGCATCCGGGGTATCAAGATCGACGACACGGTCGCGATCGGGATGGCCGGGTTGGACCGGGCAATCGTCGCTCGCGACTTCGCGCAGGCGTACCTGACGATGGTCTTCGTCCACCGCTTCTTCCACGCCGACCCCCACCCCGGCAACGTGTTCGTCGGGCGCGACGGCGTCATCGGCTTCGTCGACTTCGGCATGGTGGGCTCGGTCGACGAGCCGACCGGCCGCGGCCTCGTGACCGTGCTGACGGCCCTGGTCGCCGCAGACTCGGGTGAGCTCGCGACCGCGCTGACGGATCTCGGCGTGGTGGCCGACCAGCGCGACCGGGCCGGCCTCGAGGCGGACCTGGACCATCTCCTGGGCAAGTACCGCGACGTCGCGCTGCAGGACCTCAGCCTCACCGCGGTCGTCACCGACCTGATGGAGGTGGTACGCGAGCGCGACCTGCGCCTGCCGAGCCGGATCGCGCTGTTGCTCAAGACGGTCGTGATGTGCGAGGGCGTAGCCGCGCGGTTGGACCCGGGCTTCCGGCTGATCCCGCTGCTGATCCCCTACGCGGCCCGGTTCACCGGTACGCCGCCGGCCCCCGACGGTCGCTGACCCGCGGGGTCGCCGGCACCGGCCCGTCGGCATTCCGGGCCAGATGCACCCGGGCATGCGCGATCGCCTCGTCCAGATTCGAGAAGACATGGTTCGCGTGCGCGAGCCGGTCGAGCGCGCCGACTGGCATCGAGCAGACGGGACTCGGTCGTCCCGTCCGTCTACCCTGCGGTCCGGCTTGACCGTTGTGCGCAGAACGGTCGGGGAGGGGATGGTCGTGTCACGTCGTGGCTTCGGACGCTGGGCGGTGGGGTTCGTCGTGCTCTCGCTGGCTCTCGCGGCGTGCGGTCCGTGGGGGCGCGGCGACGGGCCCCACGGCCGCCCGGCCTTTGGGGCGACCGGGTTCTTTCACACGGGCTTCGACGGGCACCGCTGGTGGTTGGTGACCCCGGACGGCCGGCCCTTCTACTCGACGGGGATCAACCACGTTTCCGCGTCCGACAACGACACCGACCGCGTCACCGGCGCATGCCCGTACTGCCAGGCCGTCGCGGCCAATTATCCGAACGTCGACGCTTGGACGGACGCCACCGTTCGGCGCCTCCGTTCGTGGGGGATCAACACGATCGGCTCCTGGTCCGACGTCGACTCGTTCGCGCCGCGGATGCCCTACACGTATCTGCTCGGCATGGCGAGCGGTGACGACTGGTTCTCCGAGGCGTTCGCGGCCCACGCGGCCTCGGTCGCGGCCGGCACCGTCGCGGCACGACGTGACGACCCGAACCTCATCGGCTGGGTCACCGACAGCGAGCTGCGTTGGGGTCCCGACTGGCGGGGGCAGAGCCAGCTCCTCGACGACTACGCGCAGCTGCCACCGGGTTCGCCGGGCCGGGCCGTCGCGGACCGCTACGCCGGCGACCCGATCGGCTTCCTCCGCGCGCTCGCGGATCGCTACTTCCGGGTGACGACCGACGCGATCCGCGCCCAGGATCCGCACCACCTGATCCTCGGGGTGAAACAGATCAGCCAGCTGACGCCGCCGGCGGTGCTCGAAGCCGCCCGGCCCTATGTCGACGTGTTCTCGGTCGACGACTACGCGCTGATCCCGGGGCTGGCCGAACAGATCCAACAGGCGTGGCCGATGTACCTGCCGCACGACCCGACGCTGTCGGCGATCGCCCGGATCGTGCGCCGCCCCCTGATGGTGATGGAGTACTCGTTCCGCGCCGCGGACGCGGGCGTGCCCAACAGCTATCCGCCTATCTTCCCGACGCTGCCGAACCAGCAAGCGCGCGCGGACGCCTTCGCCGACTACTCGCTACGCCTCTACTCGACACCGTGGTTCGTCGGCGACCAGTGGTTCGAGTACGTCGACGAACCCGCGGGAGGGCGTTTCGACGGCGAGGACAGCAACTTCGGGCTCGTCGGTGTCGACGACCTCCCATGGTCGACACTCGTCAACCGAATGACCGAGGTGCATGCCCGTGCACCGGACCGGCTGCTCCGCCGCCAACCCGCCTGCTGGTCCTGGCGACGGGTCGGCTGGGGTCGCGTTCGCTGTGCCGAACCCTCGGTGCCGACACCGCACTGACCGGTCCCGCCGCCCAGCTTCACCGGGCGTGGCTGCCGAAGGCGCGACGAATCGCGGCGTAGCTGCTCCGCAGCGACTCCGTGTACCTGAAGGTGCGGGTCGCGTGGAGCGCGTCGAGCTCGGCCTGCATCCGCTGGGCTTCGGCCAATGCGCCTGCACCTCGTCGTTCCGCGGCGGTGAGCGCGTCCTCCAGGCGGTGCCCCCACTGCTGGGCCCGCTCGAGCTGGTGCGTCCACGCGTACGGGACGAAGTCGTCGAACACGTTGGCGGGGATCGCGATCTTCTCCAGGAGCGCGGGCTCATCGGAGTGCGCGTAGAAGCGGTTGAGCCCGTCGAACATGGCGAACTGGTAACCCGCGTCGCGGAGCACCGGCTCCCACGCCTCGTGGGCCGGTTCGTCGGACATCGGCACGGTTGCTTCCATGACCACGACCCGGGGCCGGAAGCTGGACCAGTCGGCCCCGGCGAGCACCTCCCGCTCGAAGCCTTCTACGTCGACCTTGAGGAAGTCGACGCGCTCCGGCACGTGGTCGGCCACGACCTGCGCGAGCGTCGAGATCGGAACTTCGATCGGGGAGAACTCCCGGCCGTCGGCGCGGTAACGCGCCGCGAGCGAGGGGACCATCGTGGACAGGGCGCGCACGACCGGAGCATCGGGGTCCGGGGTCTCCGGCTCGTCAGCCGGCTCGACGAACAGCTTGCCCGGCCCCGTCGTCGCCCCCAGCGCGACTTGCAGATTCGTGTCGTGCGGCCGCGCGGCGGACAGCCGCTCGAACACGCGCGGGAGCGGTTCCACGTTCACGCCCCGCCATCCCCGCTCGGCGAACGCCGCCGTGACCGAATCCAACACGGGATCGCCGGCACCGACGTCCACCCAGAAGCCGCTCCGGTCGTCTGGGCACAAGGCGCGGGCCAGCACGACATCCTCGTGGTTCTGGGCGTACGACACGAACAGCTCACCGCTCATCTGACGGCTCCCACATGCTCGAGAGTCTCGTCGATCCCGGTCATGCCGTGAGGAAGTCCGTCACCGCATCGAGCACCGCATCGGGTTGCTCTTCGTGTGGCAGCAACCGGGCGCGGTCGATCTCGACGAGATCCGCATCCGGGAGCTGATGGAGCATCGGACGCGCCCGGTCCAGCGGGAAGGTCGGGTCCTGCCGACCCCAGACGAGGCGCACGGGAATGGTGATCTGCTCGTGCAGCGTGCGCAGATCGTCGACGGGCTGCCACCGGGCGCCGAGCACGTAGCGGCGGATGCCGTCGCGGCGAACCGGGCTCCGAACGATCGGTGCGACGAACTGATCGTGGAACTCGCCGTCGAGCCGGCTCGGATCGACGAAGCACCCGCCGAAGCCCATCGGCGATCGGACGAAACGCGGTGACCTCGTGAGCACCCCGAGCAGCGCCGTCGCACCGGGCAGGGTCATCAGGCGTTGGTAGAACGGGATCCACGGCGGGCGATGGCCGGGGATCTCGGTGTTGACGAGTGCGAGCCGGACGACCCGCGCGTCCTCGAGCGCGAGGAAGCGGGCGAACGTCCCACCGGTGTCTTGCGCGAGGACCGAGTACGTGTCGAGCCCGAGCGCGTCGGCGACGCGGTGCAGTGTTCGTCCCTGGCCGGGGAAGCTGAAGTCGGTCGTCTCCGTCCACCGTGAGTCGCCGAGCCCGGGGAGGTCGACTGCGAGGCACGTCATGCTGCGAGCGAGCACGGGGATGACGAAGCGCCAGGTGAACCCGGACAGCGGGAACCCGTGCACGAGCAAGAGCGGTGGTCCGGTGCCGAACCGCCGGACGGGGACGGTCGTGCCGTCCAGGTCCACGAGCTCGGCCGGCCGCGCGAGGTATCGATCGCCGGCGGTCGTCATCGCGCCGCAACCCCGAGCACCTCGGCAGCGTACGGCAGGGCCGGCAGCCGGTTGGCCTGAATGCGCGTTCGCGTCGGTCGCGCCCGGAGCCGTGACCTCTGGCACAACTCCCGCGATCGTGAAGCCGCGGCGACCTCTCGGCCGTAGTGACCTACGACGGCTCGCACATGGGCGGCGAGCGACAAGTGAGGAGGAAGGGCAGATGTTCAGCGAAGAGCTGGCCCGGGCGATTGTCGCCGAGCGGACGCAGAAGGCGACTCTGCAAGTCGACGACACCCTCCTGACCGTCCGGCCGATCGAGATCACCGACGTCGACCGCCTGGCCCGGATGACCGGACGGCTCTCCGCGAGGAGCATCTACTACCGGTTCTTCGCACCGATCCAGCGCCTGCCGTGGTCGGCACTCCTCTGGCTGTCGAACGTCGACCACTGCCGACGCGACGCGCTCGTAGCGCTGGACGGCGACGAGATCGTGGCGGTGGCGCGCTACGACCAGCTCCAGGACGGTGGTGACGCGGATGCCGTGGACGCGGAGCTCGCCGTGACGGTCGAGGACGCGTGGCAGCACCGGGGGCTCGGCCGCCAGCTCGCCGGCCGACTGTGTGATCTCGCGCGCGAACGCGGTTGCGACGCCTTCCGGGTGACGATCCTGCCCGACAATCGTCCCGCGCTGGACCTCATGCGCCGGCTCGCACCGGACGCGAAGGTGCAGCTGACCGACGGTACCTACGAGGCGCGCCTCCCGTTATGACCGACCCCGCCGAGCCCGGTTCCCGCGGGCGCAGCTGATCGCGTCGATCAGTCGAAGAGCTTCGCCACTGCGGTCTGTGAGGCCACCGCCAGCAGCTGACCGTCCGCGGACCAGAGGCGTGCGGCGCCGTGGACGTAACCCGAGTCCGCCAGATGCGGCTCTGTGTCGATGAGGATCCAGTCCGTGTCCGGCGGCGGCGCCTTCCCGAACCGGATGCTGTTGTCGAGGCTCATCCCCCCACCGTTTCGCCCCGCGGCCCGCAGGACCGCACTCGGGACGAAGTCGCCCAGGTAGGCGATCGTCGCTCGCGTCTGTGTGCTCGCCTTCATGCGGGCCCACAACAAGATGGACCCGTCGTCGCTCTTGGCCTGACGGAACTCGGCGGTCGCGAACGGCCCCCGCACGGTGATCGACCCGGCCGGGACCGGGAAGTCGGGTTCCCAGGTCGCGCACCGGTCGGGCCCCGCGATGGAGGGCATGCTCCCCAGCTCGGCGCCGAATCCGTCGTCCCGGCTCCGTGCGGTCGAACCGAGAGCCAGGAAGATGACCCGGCCGCCGATGGTGGCGGTGACCCGGGCCTGCGTCGTGTTGTAGCCCTCCGCCAGCACCTCGGCGTGGCAGTCGATTCGTTCACCGATCTCGGCGCTCCCGACGAACTGCACCGTGACCCAGATCGCGCTCCGCTCGGTCGCGGCCTCGAGTGCCGCGACGGAAGCCGCCAGGCCGGCGCCGCCGAAGAGCCGGCCGTCGAACCGAGCCAGCTCCGGGGTGAGGTCGAAGCCGTAGTGGCCGTCGGCTGCGTGGTGAAAGTCGAGCAACTCGTTCCGCCGATCGTCATGGGGTGATGGGTCCGCTGTCCTCTGCCGCCCAATCTGAGCACGCCGATCAGCCAGACTGAGAACGATGGTGACCGGCGGGATGCGGGCGAGCGCCGGCAACCGCGACTTCCTCGTCGAGCTCCTGGCGGCCGAGCGGATCGTCCTCGCGATGGGCGCCGCAGTGCGCTCCGGCGCCGCCGGGCGACCTTCGCACCCTCGCGATCTCACCAGTGTTGGCGCGCCTCTTCGGCGAACCCCTGCAGTCCGTCGAGCTCGAGCGCCAGGCCGTCATCGGTGCACAACCGGCCGGACCACGTGCCGAACACCTGATGGGTCTCGCTTCCGCCGTTACCGCCCAGCTTCGAGTGCTTGTCGAAGCGCGGCGCCAATACGACGTCGAGCTGGCCGCCGGGGTCGACGACGTGCCACGGCTTCAATGGCTCGTCCCAGTCGTAGTCCCAGCGAAGCTCGCGCCCCAGCTTCGAGACCCGGCCGTCCACGATCAGGCCGTTCTCGGTGAAACCGGATCCCTCGGTCCACTTGGCCCCGAACTGGAGGCCGACGACGTGATCGCCGGACCGTCCGGCCCCACCGCCCCAGTTCCAGGTGATCTCCGCCGGCCACCGGCCCCGACCGACGTCGAGCACACCCCACGCCTCGGCACCTTCCGCCCCGCCGATCGCCCACCGCCGGTCGCCGACCACCAGCTCCCCCTCCGCCGGCCGGGCCTGGTGCTTCGACGTGAAGTTGAACAGCTCGTCGTTCCAGGGGATCACGACGTTGACCGATTCATGGTCCGCGGGCAGCTCGATGAAGACGTCGAGGCGGGACGGCCGACCGTCGCGCTCGGTCCACGAACCGGTGAGCCGGGTGCCGCGCTCGTCGTCGGTGATCTGGAGCTCGAGACCGTCCCGGTGCACGCGCAGTGGCGCGGTTCCCGGTCGCTCGGGGAGATCGATGCCCTCGGCGCCGCCCACGACGATCGCGTGCCCACCGGCCTCACCGGTGGCGAGGTCGGACCACCACGCGTCGGCCAGACCGAAGTGGTCGATGTCGGCGTACACGGCGGAGACCACCAGATCGCCGGCGAGGATCGCCCAGTAGTCCCAACGCTTGTTGACGCCGAAGCGGCCGCGCAGGTTTGCCCGATGCAGCGGCACGCGCGACCAACCTCGCGCGGCAGGGTTCAACGACGCGCCGTCCGGTGTGCACAGGTCGACGGCCTCGGTCAGCTCCCGCTCGTGTGTCGTCACGGAGTCCTCGTTCCCGGCGCCGGAGCGGCGCTGCGTCGCCGGCTCAGGCTACGTATTCCGGCAGGGGCAAAGGTCCCTCCGGCAGAGTGCCCTCGAACCTACCGGCGGTCCCGACACTTCGGTACGGTCGAGGTTGTTCGCGCCCTGTCGAAGCTACGACCGCGAGGTGCACGATGTCCGATCACGTCACGAGCACCGCTGCCGGCGAGAGCAGCGTCCCGGTGTCACGACGGCTCGAAGTGTTCGCGGACGTCCTGTGCCCGTTCACCCACGTCGGGCTGCGCCGATTCGTCGATCGCCGGAGCCGGCTCGGCGCTACGGGCACGCTGCACGTGCGCGCGTGGCCGCTCGAGCTCGTCAACGAGGAGCCGCTCAGCCCCGAGCTGGTGGCGGAAGAGGTCCTCGAGCTCCGCGAGCAGGTCGCGCCCGGTCTGTTCGCCCGGTTCGACCGGAGCCGGTTCCCGGCGACGTCGCTCCCCGCGCTGACCCTCGCGTCGGTTGCGTACCGCCAGAGCGCGGCGCTCGGAGAGCGAGTCAGCCTGGCTCTGCGCGACGCACTCTTCGAAGAGGGCCGCGACATCGCGGCCACCGGGGTTCTCGCCGACCTCGCGGCAGCGCACGGCTTGGAGCTTCCCGCCGGCGTGGACCTCGCGGCGATCGAGGCCGACTGGGAAGAGGGTCGCCGGCGCGGCGTGCTGGGCTCCCCCCACTTCTTCGTCGACGACGAGGGGTTCTTCTGCCCCACCCTCGACATCGAGCGCGTCGGCGATCAGCTGAAGATCAGGCGCGATCCCGCCGGCCTCGAGGCATTCATGGAGCGGGCGTTCACTTCAGCCTGACCGGAGCGCGCGCTCCTCGAGCTCTGCGTGCGCCGCGATCGTGCGCACGGTGGCGTTCATGATGTGCCGGACGAAGGGCCGGATGAGCCACCAGTACCGGTCGAATCGCCGGCGGGAGTCGTCGTCGGTCGTGAGCGTCCGGCACTCGTAGGTGAGCAGCGTGCGGCGCTCGCCGTACGGGCGGGTGGAGTAGCTGCACGCGATCTTTCCCCAGCCGGGCTCGTCGAACGCCGCAAACGCATCTGGTGCGACGTCGAGGTTCCACCGGATCGTGGGTGTCCAGAACACGCCGACCGCGCCGAACACGATCTCGCGGCCGGGGCTCTCGTCCAGCAACATCCAGCCGGGCAGCCCGAGGTCTCCCTCGAGGGTCAGCCTCTCGGCCGGGGCGGGGTCGGGCCGGCCCAGGAGCTTCGCCGGCAGACCGCGCACCCAGAAGGACGCCGTGAGAAGCGGCGTCTGCACTTCGAGCAGGTCGAGCGAGCGCGCGGCGGCGAACGTGACCCCCACTGGAGCCGAGACGATGCGATGCGACGCAATCGCCGCGTCCGGGACGTCGACGAAGCGGTCGAGTAGGAGCGGCGCGGCGATCGTGGAGCCCGGATCGTCCGCCAGCCGTGGGTGCCCGGTGCCGGTGTCGTTCGCAATCGTCAAGGCCGTCCCTCCTGGCTGAGCGTGATTTCAGCGTGACGGCGCAGCCCGCCTACGAGTAGGGCCCAAGGTCCCGAGTCACACCGTCGAGGTGGATCCCACGATCAGCACCGCGGCACCTCTCACGCGGTCGTGCGCCAGATCCTGCAGCGCGTCGTTCGCCCGTTCGAACGGGTACGGCATCGCGGAGACCTGCATGTGGATCTGCGCGGCGGTCTGCAGCAGCTGGCGGCCGTCGTCGCGTGTGTTGGCGGTGACGCTGCGCAGCGTCCGCTCTTGAAAGAGGTGCTGGTCGTAGTTGAGCGGCGGGACGTCGGTGAGATGGATGCCGGCGATCGCGAGCGTGCCGCCCCGGTCCAGTGCCTCCAGAGCCGGCGGTACGAGGGTGCCGACGGGCGCGAACAGCACGGCGGCGTCCAGCGGCTCCGGCGGAGCCTCTGCCTCGGCGCCGGCGCTGAGGGCCCCGAGCTTCAACGCGAGCTCCCGCGCTTCGGTGGACCGGGTCATGACGTGTACGCGCAAGCCTTCGGCCACTGCGACCTGGGCAGTGAGGTGAGCCGATGCGCCGAAGCCATAGATGCCGAGCCGGCCATCGGGCGGGCAGTCAGACCGGCGCAGCGCGCGATACCCGATGATGCCGGCACAGAGGAGCGGAGCAGCCTCGAGGTCGTCGAACCCGGGGGGAATCCCGTAGACGTACGAAGCGTCGGCGACCAGATGCTCGGCGTAGCCACCGTCGACATCCCAGCCGGTGAAGCGGGGCGCGACGCACAGGTTCTCGCGTGCACTCGTGCAGAACCGGCAGACGCCGCAGGTGTGCGCCAGCCACGGCACGCCGACGCGGTCGCCGGGCGCGAACCGGACGGCCCCCTCGCCCACGGCATCGACGATGCCAACGACCTCGTGGCCCGGAGTGCACAGTGCCCGCCGCGGGAGGAGATCGCCTTCGGCCAGGTGGAGATCGGTGCGGCACACACCGCAGGTCAACACCCGCACGCGGAGCTCACCGGGACCCGGTACCGGGATCGGCCGCTCGACGAGCTCGAGTGGGTGGTCGTCGATCGGACCCGGATCGGCGACCACCCACGATCTCATCGTCGCGGCGCTCATCCCCGGGCGGCCGCGCCCGCGCGTGTCGGCGCCTTCTTGCTCGGCGCCTTCTTCGCTACCGGCTTCCTGGCCGCGGTCTTCTTGGCGGCGGTCTTCTTCGCCGTCGCCTTCTTCGCTGTTGCCTTCTTCGGCGCGGTCTTCTTGGCCGGCTGGCCCGCCGCGGCCTTGGCCCGGGCCTTGCCCGCGGCGACCCGCTTGGCCGTCGTCTTTCGCAGCTCGCTCACGTTGCGCTCGACGCTCCGCAGCTCCCGGCGCAGTCCCTCGATCTGTGCTCGCAGCTGCTTGTCGACCGTCACGAGCCAGCGCTCGGTCGATGCTTCGCCGCGGTCGAGAAGCTTCTTGAGCTGCCGGTCCACCTCGCGCGCCTGCTGCTCTGCCGCCTTCGTGATCTGATCCGTCGCCTTGCTCAGCCGGTCGAGCAGCGTTTCGATGCTCTGGACGTTTGCCTGGGCGTTGCTCATGGTTCTCCTCAGTTCTTTCTTGTTCGGGAATGGGTGAAGTGCTGCACTGACGCATCGGAACCGGGGAAGAAGAGTCCCTCATGACCGTCGTCAGCCCAACGGACGCGGTACGGCGGGCCGCCGTCCTCGCCGCAGACCTCGAGGATCTCCGCGTCGCGGTCCGGTTCGCCAATGTGGTGACCTTTGATCACCAGTCGATCGCCGGCGGATGCTCGCATTGCTCGCTCCTCAATCGGTATGGGCTCACGGTGGGGTGGGAACAAGGCTCATGGGACGGAGCCTGCGCCCGGTCACGAGGTCGCAGCTGACGGTGACGTAGTGCTCAGCACTCGAACCGTCGATCCAGGAGCTGGCCAGCAGGGCGCGCGCCCGGTCCACCACAGACGCGTCTTGGAGCTCGGTTGCCACGCCGCGCACGAGGACGCTCCAGCCGTCCCGGGACGATGCGTCGTATTCGTCGGCTTCGACAGCCAGGATCGAACCGGCGGCGGCATGGGCCAACTTGGTCCCCGGGAGAGTGCGGAACACCACCGATTGGTCCATCAACGCGATCGTCACGGGCAGGATCGCCGGCAACGCGTCGACACTCACACCCACCCGGCCGAACGACGTGCCCGCCAGCAGCGCGATGCATTCGTCACGGCTGAGGCGGGCGAGCCCGTAGTCGAACGGCATGCCCTCATCGTGGGGACCGCGGGCGGCGGGGACTAGGGGCGAAGGGCCCGAAACTCCGGGGCAGGCCGCTACTCGGAGTGGCGCGGTTGCGACTGGATCCGGGCGCCGAAGACGGCGGCCTGCGTGCGCCGCTCCATGCCGAGCTTGGCCAGCAGGTTCGAGACGTAGTTCTTCACCGTCTTCTCGGCGAGGAACATCTCGTCGGCGATCTGGCGGTTGGTCAGCCCCTCGGTGATGAGATCGAGGATCCGGCGTTCCTGCGGGGTGAGTGCGGCCAGCCGCTCGTCTTCCTCGGGTGGGTGGCGGATCCGGTCGAGGACCCGCTTCGTCGCATCCGGGTCGAGGAGGGACTCGCCGGCCGCCACCCGCCGGATCGCGTCGACGATGTCGGTGCCCTTGATCTGTTTCAGGACGTAGCCCGCGGCACCGGCAATGATCGCGTCGAACAGCGCCTCGTCATCGGCGAACGACGTGAGCATCAGGCATCGAATCGCCGGAGACGCCGCTCGGACCTCGCGGCAGACCTGCACACCGTCGCCGTCGGGAAGCCGCACGTCGAGCACTGCGACGTCGGGTTGGAGCGGCGGTATCCGCGCCAGACCCTCGGCGGCGGTAGCTGCTTCGCCGACCACCTCGAAGCCCTCCTGAGACTCGAGGAGCGCGCGCAGGCCCTGCCGGACGATCTCGTGGTCGTCCATGAGGAACACCCGGATGGGAGCTGAACCGGCCACGTCAGCCTTCTCCACCGGCGGGAATCCGCCAGGTGATCGTGGTGCCCTCCTGCGGCCCGGAGTCGATGAGAAGCTCGCCTCCCCAGCTTTCCGCACGACGCGCGAGGTTGGCGAGCCCGCTCCGCCGGGCGAGGTCTTCCGGGAGCCCGACGCCGTCGTCCGACACGCGGAGCTCGACGCCGTCGATCGACGACAGACGCACGCTGATGTTGCGGGCCTTCGCGTGGCGGGCCGCGTTCGAAAGCGTCTCTCGCAGCACGGCGAGCAGGTCGGGAATCACGTCTGACGGTATTCCGGCATCGATGGCGCCGTCGAAATCGATGTACGGCGTGAGCTCTGAACGCTCGGCGATGTCGTGCACGAGCTCGAGGACGTCGGCGCGCAACCCGCGGTGTTGGTGTGCTTCGAGCGCGAAGATGCTCGTGCGGATCTCGCGGATGGTCTCGTCGATCTCGTCGACGGCTTGGACCAAGCGGGCCTTGTCGGTGTCGCGGGTCGCGGTCGGCGCGATCGCCTGGAGCATCATCCCTACGGCGAACAGGCGTTGGATCACCGTGTCGTGGAGGTTCCGGGCGATGCGTTCGCGATCTTCGAGCCGCTCGAGCAGGTCACGGTCGTCGCGGCTGCGTGCGAGCTCGATCGCGAGGGCGGCCTGGTGCGCGAACGTCTCGATGATCCGGATCTCGCGATCGTCGAACTGTGCGCTGCCCTTGTGACGGCTCACTCGCAGCACCCCGAGGCACGCGTCCTGACCGGTCAACGGGACGTAGACGGCTTCTCCGGGCGTGGTCCCTTCGATCGCCGCGGCATGAATTCTCGGATCAGAGCTCGCGTCCTCGACGCGTTGGACCTGGAGGGTGGAGAACGAGTCGCCGGCAGCCGTACCGGCGATCGGGAGCGTGGATCCAAGAACCTCGGAGGAGCGGTCCCCGTCTGAGGCGACGACGCGCAGTGTCTTGTCCGACTCCGCGACCAGGATGCCGACGTTGTCTGCCCCCGCGATCTCCCGGGCGCTGGTGGCGATGTCGTCCAGCGCCGCGCTCGTGCCCTGACCGGCGAGGAGGCTCCGGTTGATCGTCGCGATGGACCCCAGCAGGTGCTCGCGACGTTGTCCCTCGTCGTAGAGCCGGGCATTCTCGATCGCGATTCCGGCCGCAACGGCGAGCGCGCCGACGAGCTCCTCGTCGATCTCCGAGAACTCGTCGGCGCCCTGCTTCTCGGTGAGGTACAGGTTGCCGAAGACCACGTCGCGCACGCGCACCGGCACACCGAGGAACGAGGTCATCGGCGGATGATTCGGCGGGAACCCGAAGGCGTCGGGGTGCATGCTGAGGTTCGGAAGCCGCAGCGGTCGCGGCTCTCGGATGAGGAGCCCGAGGATGCCGTGACCCTCCGGCTCATGACCGATCCGGGCGCGCGTCTCGTCGTCCACCCCGGCGGTCACGAACTCGATGAGATCCCCGCCGCCGGGTCCGATCACTCCGAGCGCGCCGTAGCGCGCATCGGTCAGACGGCAGGCACCCTCGACGATCGCGCGCAACACTCCGGGGAGCTCGAGCCCCGCGCCGACGGCGAGGACCGTCTCGAGGAGCACGCGGAGCCGGTCGGCAGCCGCGGAGATGACCACGGACCGTTCCTGGAGCTCGCCCAGCAGGTCTTCGAGCCGCAGGTGTGCTGCTGCGAGCTGAGGTAAGACCGGACGGTCGTTACCACCGTGAGTCTCTGACACTTCAACCTCAATCCCGGTCGGGCAGTCTCTGGCCCGGGGGGTCGATCGCAGTGTCCTGTCCGGGAGGAAGTTCGTCAAGTTGTGGTCATGCGTGGCCGAGCTCACGAAGGAGCTTCGCCCAGCGCGCGGCGTCGATTGGATGCGATGTCTCGACGGTTGTCGCCGCCGGCCACGGATCGGCCTGCAGCGCGAGCGCGCGCGCCACCGCGACGGAAGCATCCGAGGCGTCCGTTTCGTACCGTGCCCGGTGCGCGATCCGCTGCTCCCGGACGGCCGTGGGCGCCTCGCACCTGAGCTCGACGAGCGCGCTCGACGTCTCCGACGCCAGAGCCGCGGCGCGCGCCCGCAGCCCGGCTCGGCCCCAGGTGGCGTCCAGGACGACGGACTGACCCTGCTCGAGCAGCATCCGCGCGCGCTCCAGGAGCTCCGCGTACGTGTCACTGGTGGCGCGCGTGCTGTAGGCGCCTTCACCGACATCATTGGCGAGCCGGTCCGTGTGGCCGACGCCGGCGAGGTCCTTGCGCACCTCATCGGAGCGCAGGACGGCCCATCCGGTGCGGTCGGCGACTCCTGCTGCGAGCGTCGACTTACCGGATCCCGGATCACCGCCGACGAGCGTGAGGGTCACTCGCGAGCGTCGGAGGTGGGTGAGCGCGATCTCGAGCAACGAGCGCGCCTCGTCCTCACCTTCGGGGTTGCCGCGGAGGCACGCAACCTTGGCGCGAACGTGGGCTCGGTACGCGAGGTAGTGGTGTTCGAGGCTGGCGGGGTGGGTCTCACCGGACAGCTCTCGGTAGGCGGAGAGAAACCGTGTCGCGAGCTCGGGCGCGCCGAGGCGCTCGAGATCCATCGCGAGGAAGGCGACGTCCGCGAGCACGTCGCCGAATCGCAGCTGGTCGTCGAACTCGAGGCAGTCGAGCACGCGAGGGCCGTCGGGGAGCATGAAGACGTCGTCGGCGAGCAGATCGCCGTGGCCGTCGACGACGTTCCCGGCTTCGATGCGCGACCGGAAGAGCTTCTCGCGCCCTTGGAGGTAGTCGAGCGCCAGCTGTTCCACCTCGCCTTCGAGGTCGGGATCGAGCACCCGGCCGAGGAACGGTCTGATCTCGGCGAACCCGGCCGTCCACCGGGACCGCACGGCATCCCGCTCGCCGGCGGCGGCGATGGCCGGCGATCGATCCGCGCCGGCGTGGAATGCCGCGAGGAGCCGAGCGAGCTGAACCATGTCGTCGACGCTCTCGGTCTCCCCGGCGACGAGCGCTGACAGGCGGCGCTCGTCCGGCATCCTGCGCATGACGACGAGGTGGTCGCAGACCGCACCGTCCGGGCCGACGATGTCGGCGACGCCCAGGTAGACGTCGGGCGCCAGCCGGCGATTGAGCTCCACCTCTCGCCGGCACGCGGCTTCGCGCAGCTCCCGGGTCGAGAGATCGATGAACGGGTAGCGGACCGGCTTCTTGAGCTTCACGGCCCGATCGCCCACGAGGAAGACGACGGAGATATGGGTCTCGTGCATCGCCGCGGAGCTCATCGCTCACCGCCGCCGTCGACGGCGCGCACTCCCGGGGTCAGCCTTCGACGGCCGGGACGACGAGCACCGGGCACGAGGCGACGTTGAGCACGGCCATGATCGTGCTTCCGAGCACCGCGCGCGCGAGCCCGGTGTGGCGATGTGCGGCCATGACGATGAGCGTGGCGGGAGGCTCCTCGGCGAAGTCGGCGAGCGCCCCGCCCAAGAACGAGCTCCGGAAAAGCTGCTCGGCGTGCACCGCCAACCCCTCCGCCCGCACGATCTCCGCGAACGGCTCGAAGATGGTCTCCGGGTGCTCGGTGCTCTCGACGTCGAGGGGGTGGGTCGCGAAGACCAGGTGCACCTGGAGATCGAGCGCGTGCGCCCACGCACATGCCTGACGCGTCGCCGCCCGTCCGGCCTCCGTGCCGTCGACGCACGCGACGACGCGTCGGGCCGGCCGCGACCAGGAGGGTTCGCCGCGAGGGCCGACGAGCAGGATGGGCTCGGTGGACGCGCGGATCACATCCTCGGCGACGCTGCCGGTCACGGCCCAGCGCAACCGACCCCGACCGTGGGTCGTCATGCAGACCATGGCGCCGGGTCGCGCACCGACGGTCTGCTCGATCGCGTCGACTGCTTCGGTGTCGGCGATCACGACCCTCTCGATCCCGTCGTCGCCCGACAGCACCGCGACGTGGTCGAGATACGAGCTGCGCGCCCGAGTGTCGCCGTAGGTTGCCGACGTGAGCACGACGTCGGCGCCGAGATGGTGGGCCAGTGGCGTGGCGACGGGAACTGCGCGTTCGGCGAGTTCCGAGCCGTCGAGCGGTACGACGATGGTCTTCGGGATCATGACCCCAACCTCACAGCGAGCCCTCGCGTGCAGATGCACCTTCACAGCAGATGATCCGCCGTCGCGAGGGCGGGGCGATAGGGCCTGCTCGTCCCCGGAGATTAGGACTTTCGTCCCTGTGAGGCGGTGCGTGGACCGCGCACGATCAAGCCAGGCACGTGTCGGATGCCGTCCTAAACGGAACGCACTGGAGGGATATGACGGTCATTGTCGGGATCGACGGGTCCGAGCAATCGATGCAGGCGCTGCGGTTCGCGGCGGGCGAGGCGGAGCTCCGGAAGGTCCCACTGCGGGTGGTCCATGCGTTCGAGGTTCCCATCACCGGCGCCTGGTCGGCAGGTGCCGCGATCGATCCTGAACCGTTCGAGCAGATCGCCCGCCGCCTCCTGGACGGCGCGCTCACCGCGCTCGGCGACGAGCTCGATGGGCTCGGCGTGGTCGAGCGGGTCGTCGCGCCAGGCGGAGCCGTCTCGGTCATCCTCGAGCGGGCGAAGAAGGACGATCTCGTCGTGGTCGGTTCCCGTGGCCGCGGCGGCTTCACGGGTCTGCTGCTCGGCTCCGTGAGCCAACAGGTCGTGCTCCATGCGCCCTGCCCCGTCGTGGTCGTGCGGGACGGCTCCGAGTAGTGGCTGCGTTCATCGTCCCACTGGACGGATCAGACCGGTCCGAGACGGCACTGCCGTACGCACGGGCGCTCGCCGCCGGTGCCCCGCTGGTGCTGGTGACGACGATGTGGGGAACCGACTCGGTCGCACCTCGGGACTATCTCCGCCAACGCTCGGCTGAGCTGGCCGACATGGGGGTGGAGGTCGACACCAGCCTCGTCTACGACCGAGACGCGGCGGACGCGATCCTCCTCGCAGCCCGGGAGCACCCGGGGTCGACGGTCTGCATGGCCACCCACGGTCGCAGCGGGCTCGGCGAGGTGGTGCTCGGAAGCGTGGCGGAGGCGGTGTTGCGTGAGGCGACCGGCCCCGTGCTGCTCGTGGGGCCGCACATCGAGTCCGATCCGTCGTCGACGTCGCCCATCGTGGTCGCGGTCGATACGCCGGGCACCGCCGGCGCGCTGGTCCCCGCTGCCGCCGAGCTCGCGTCGACGCGGTCGCTGGGTGTCCGGGTGCTCGAGGTCGTGGCACCGGCGCCGGTTCCGTTCTCGCCGGAGGTCGACACGATGGGTTGGCCGGAGGACGGCTCGGCCGCCGAAGCAGCCCGCGCCTCGCTGCTGTCGCTCGGCATCGATGTCCAGAGCGAGATCCGGCGGGACGTCGAGCCCGCTCGGGCGATCGTCGAGTTCGCCCGTGAGCTCCCGGCGTCCGTCGTCCTGGTGGGAACCCACGCCCGGAAGGGCCTGGCCCGGGTGGCGCTGGGAAGCGTGGCGATGCAGGTCGTGCACCGATCGCGGTGCCCGGTGCTCGTGATCAGGTCGTAGTCCACGGCCCTACCGCGTGAGCGGGTGAGCGGCGTCCCACTCACCGTGTCACGCGCTCCTGGACCAGCGAGCTGGCCGCGGCCAGCTCGTCACGGGTGCTCTCGTAGGCCTCGACCAGAACCGTCCAGACGTCGGCACTCTCGCGGGCCAGCTCGCGGAGGCGGTCACGGGAATGGTCGAGCCGCGCTTCCATCCGCGCCAGTGGCGCGGCGGCCTGGTCGCGAGCGTCGAGCCCGGCGAGATGGGCCTGGATCCTCAGAGCCTGGATGCGGGCCTGCCATGCGTCGAGGCGCGCCTCGAGCGTCTCTCGGCCGACCCCTTCGGTCTTCGTCTCCCAGTTCCGGAGATGCTCGAGCACATCGGGGCCGACGGGCTGTTCTCCTGCAGTGACGGTGCCAGCGATCTCATCAGCGTTCGTCGTGGTCATGATCTTGTCCTTCGTCGGGGGTGCTCGGTCAACCATGCGTCACTCCCAGGTCACGCCACCACGGTCAAGCGACCGATGGTGACGGGTCTTTGGTCCCGGAGACGGCGCCCGCGCCCGTTGCCGGTCTCGCCGCGGCACCGAGGTGCTCGGTGAACCATTCGGTGGCGAGCTCGGCTGCCTGCTCGAGCGTTCCGTGTTCCTCGAACAGGTGCGTCGCCCCCGGCACGACGGCGAGCCGGTGCTCACCGTGCAGGTGCCGGGCGGCTTCCTGGTTGCGCTCGAGCACGACGTGGTCCAATCCTCCGACGATCAGCAGCGTCGGTGCCCGGACCGCGTCGATGCGCGGACCGGCGAGGTCGGGTCGCCCGCCTCGCGACACCACGGCTGCGACATCGGCGTTGGGCTCGGCGGCCGCCCAGAGCGCTGCGCCGGCGCCGGTGCTCGCGCCGAAGTAGCCGATCGAGAGTGCCCGGCACCCGGGCTGGGCCCGGAGCCACGTCGTCGCCCCGCGGAGCCGTCGAGCGAGGAGCCCGATGTCGAACACGTTGGCCCGATCGATCGCCTCGGCGTGCGTGAGCAGGTCGAACAGCAACGTGCCGAGGCCGGCCCGGTTGAGGCGGCGGGCCACGGCGATGTTCCTCGGACTGTGCCGGCTGCTCCCGCTGCCGTGCGCGAAGAGCACCGCACCGGTCGCCGCTTCCGGCAGCGTGAGGTGGCCTCCGAGCCGTACGCCGGCCACATCGATCGTGACCTCGCCGTTGCGGGCGTGGCACGGCGTACCGAGCAAGGTCGGCGGCGTCGGGGTCGTGGCAGCCTGCGAGATCGTCGCCGCCGCATCAGCGAGCAGCCGCACCACTTCTTCGTCGGACGTCTGGCTGAAGTCGACATAGCACTGGCCGAGCGAACGAAAGTCGCTCGGCATGTGGAGCGTGACCACTTCGTCTGCGTCCCGACCGAGCGACCGGACGGCCTCGGGCGGCGCGACCGGCACGGCGAGCATCACGCGAGTCGCGCCTTGCCCGCGCGCGACCTGGATCGCGGCCGACGCGGTGCCGCCCGTAGCCAGGCCGTCGTCGACGATGATCACGGTTCGCCCCTGCAACGAGACCATCGGCCGGTTGCCGCGGTAACGCTGGGCGCGTCGCTCGACCTCGTGGCGTTCGCGGGCTTCGACCGTCGCGAGCTCCCTGTCGGTGACGCGGGCTGCCGACAACACGCTCCGGTTGAGCACCCGGATGCCGCCTTCCCCGATCGCGCCCATCCCGAGCTCCGGCTGCTGCAACAGACCGAGCTTGCGCACGATGAGGACGTCGAGCGGCGCACCGAGTCCACGGGCGACCTCGTAGGCCACGGGGATGCCACCGCGGGGAAGCCCGAGCACGACGGGCTTCTCGCGGGCCACGTGAGCGAGCCGAGCCGCCAGCTGCCGGCCGGCATCCCGACGGTCGCGGAAGTATTGGGTCAGCATCGAGCCCTCCTCAGATTCCGCTCGGATAGGTCTCGGGCGGCTCGCCCCGGTCCCATCGGACGCTCCGCTCCAGTGGCTCGAGCGCGTGCGTCTCGTCCCAGTGGATCACCGCGTCGAACTGGCGGGCCAGGAACGCGTCGAAGTAGTGGCTCTGCCGTTCCGTCTCGGGCCGGTAGATCACGCCGATCGCCCGTTCGAGGCGGGCATCGGCGAGCGCGACCCGAGCTGCCGGTCCGTGGGTCGAGAGCCAGTACGAAGGCATCGGGAGGTCGTGGAGCTGCGCCTCGTGGCTTGCGCCGAGCGCGGGGCGGACGCGCTTGCGCTCCGCTTCGCCACCCCAGTCGCGGGCCGCGGTGACCTCTCCGGTGAAGGTCGTCTGACCGACGAGGAGGCACTGCTCGCCGTAGCGCTGGCGCGCGAGCTGACCGACGTTCAGCTCACCACGCGCCCCCATGCCGGTTGCGCGCGCGTCGCCGACGTGCGAGTTGTGCTCCCACACCACGATCTTCGCCTGGCCGAACTGGTGGTCGAGGTGCTCGATGAGCGCGTCGAGCGTGCCGGCCATGTGCCGGTCCCGGAGGTTCCAGGACGAGACCTCCGCCCGGTACATCTGCTGGTAGTACTCCTCGGCATCCCGAACGAGCCGGGCGTTCTGCTCGGCGAAGAAGAGCTCGTCCTCGGCGATCCAGCCGTCCCGGCGCAGGTACGCGTCGGACCTTCGCCGCAGCTCGAGCAGCTGCGCCACGACCTCGTTCTCACACGGCGGCGCACCGGCGTAGGCCAGTGCGTACCCGTAGGCCTGCCCTTCGGCCCCGACGTGGTCGAAGCATGCGTATCGCTCGCGCGCCCGTCGGGCTTCGACGGGGTCGACGCGGTCCAGATAGTGGATGACCGCCTCGATCGAGGCGCGCAGGCTGTAGAGGTCCAGTCCGTAGAAGCGCGCCTTCGTGGCCGGGTGCCGGTGTGAGGCGTTGCGAGCACGGAGCCATTCCGTGAAGCGCACGACATCGCGGTTCCGCCACATCCAGGCCGGGAACCGGCGGAAGTCGGAGAGCGCCGCGTTCGCATCCGGGTCGTTCGAGAGTCCCATGACATAACGGTTGACCCGGTAGGCATCGGGCCAATCCGCCTCGACGGCCACCGCGTTGAATCCCAGCTCGTCGATCAGGCGGCACGTGATGCGCGCGCGTTCCCGGTAGAACTCGTGCGTTCCATGGGATGCCTCGCCGATGAGGACGACCCGCCGGCCGCCGACGAGCTCGAGCAGGCCGTCGTAGTCGTCGGCCCGGCCGGTCACCGCTCTCGCCTCTCGGGCGAGATCCGACACCGAGCCAGGGACGACGGCCGGCATCGAGGCTCAGTCCGGTACGGGAGGGATCACGAGCACGGGGCACGACGCGCTGTTGAGCACGCCCATCGTCACGCTTCCGAGCGCGACGCGCGCGACGTCGGAATGTCGATGTGCAGCCATGACGAGCATGGTGGTCTCGGGCTCGTCGGCGAGATCGGTCAGCGCGCCGGCGACGAAGGTGCTCCGGACCGAAAGGGTCTGCACCGGGACGCCCTCGTCCCGGGCGATCTTCTCCAGGCTGCCGAACACCGCCTCCGGGCGAACCGCGTCCTCGACGTCCAGGGGATGGCTGACGAACACGATTGCCAGCTCGAGATCGAGTGCGCGGGCCCATTCGCAAGCCTCGCGGGTTGCCGTGGTGCCGGCGATCGTTCCGTCTGCGCACACGACGATGCGCCCGGCCGGGTGTGACCACGTGGGCCCCCCACGCGGGCCGACGAGCAGGAGCGGCTCCGGCGACTCCCGGATCACTTCCTCCGCGACGCTCCCCGCCACGGCCCACCGCAACCGACCCCGACCGTGCGTCGTCATGCAGACGATGCTGCCGGGACGGGCGCTGGCGGTCTGCTGGATCGCGTCCGCGGCGCCTGCATCGGCGAGGACGACCTGCTCACATTCGGTGTCTCCGAACAGCGTGGCAACCCCGTCCACGTAGGTGCGAGCAGCCGGCACGTCGGCTCCGGGGGAAGCGCTGAGGAGGACGACAGCCGCGCCGAGCCGGCGCGCCAACGGCTCTGCGACTCGAACGGCGGTCTCGGCCAGCGTCGACCCGTCGAGTGGGACGACGATCCTCGTGGGCACCATCAGAGGTCCTCGCAGGCGATCTCGATGTGCCGTGCGTGCGGATCGAAGGCCCGCACCGCACCCGCGACCCGAACCGAGGCCACGTCACGCACCTTCTTGGGGGTCTCCTCCGGGACGTGGAGCGTGATCTGCAGGCCGTCGCCCGTCCGTCGTACCGAGGCTGCGGCCGACTCGGTGGGAATGCCCGCCAGGCCGAGCGTCTGGTCGAGCGCCTTCACGGCGACACCCTCGTGTTGCGGCTGGTGGCCGGTCGCAACGCGTTCGCAGGTCCCCACCACATCGTCGATCCCGGTGACCGTTACCGGGAATTGGGCAAAGGGGTCGATGGTCGTGCGCCCGGCCACCACCACCGGGACGCGTCGCCGCAACGCGCAGGTGACTCCGTCCTCGAGTGGGCTCGGCCGGCGGCCCGCGTGGGCCCGCACCGTCAACACGACATCGATCGCGTCATCCTCGAGCGGGCACCGTCCCGGATCGAGCCCCGCGCACGCAAACGAGCGATCGTCCGGCTCGTGACACCGTTTCACCCGGTGCCCGGCGGCCTCCAGGTCTGCGATCGCGACCGCGGCTGCACCCGGCTCGGACTCCAACACGAGGACTTCCATAGACCCCACCTCCTGGACCCATGATCCGGGACGGCCGCCCGCCACAACAGAGACCTCTAGTCCTGTGGGATCGGGACTTAGGTCCCTGGGAGCCGCGTGCCGGCACGTCGACGATGCCCGGCGACGATCCGTGACTCGCCAGGAGGAAACGTGCCCCGATTCAGGCTCAAGAAGGAAGACCGCCAGGTGTTCGGCCTGGGAGCGTGGATCTTCTCGTCCTTCGCGATCGTGTTCGCGTTCGGAGCGCTGGCGCTCGCCGGCAACGCGTTGAGCAAGAGCGAGGACGCGCAGACGGTCGCCGCCGTCGGAGGCTCGGGCGCGAAGGTGACGCTGAGCGAGTTCAAGATCGACCCCGCGATGGTGACGGTCGCTCGTGGTGGCTCCATCGCCGTCACCAACGGCGGCACGGTCGAGCACGATCTCGCCGTGAAGGGCACGGATCTGAAGACCGCGATGTTGAAGCCCGGCGAGAGTGCGACCCTCGATGTCGGCAGCCTGAAGGACGGTGACTACCCGCTGATCTGCGAAGTCTCGGGCCACGCGGATGCCGGGATGAAGGCGATGTTGATGGTCGGCTCGAGCTCGGGCTCAGTGGCCTCGGGCTCGAGCAGCGATTCCACGTTGCGTGCTGCCGACAAGGGCAACAACGTGATGATGAAGAAGCAGATCGCCGACTACGTCGCGCAGCTCACGAAGGGTCCGAGCACCAAAGGCGTCGGCAACCAGCCGCTCGCGCCGAAGGTCCTCCCGGACGGCACCAAGGAGTTCGACCTCACCGCCAAGATCGTGGACTGGGAGGTCGAGCCCGGCAAGACCGTGAAGGCCTGGACGTACAACGGGACGGTTCCGGGCCCGATGATCAGGGTGTCGACCGGCGATCACGTCCGGATCGTGCTGGCGAACGACCTCCCGCAGTCAACCGCGCTGCACATGCACGGGCTCGAGGTGCCCAACGCCATGGATGGGGTGCCGTTCATCAACCAGGATCCGATCGAGCCCGGCAAGTCGTTCACCTACGACTTCGTGGCCCGCGGGCCGGCCGTCGGCATGTATCACTCGCACGACTACGCGCTGAACCAGGTCTCCGACGGCATGGCGGGGGCGCTCATCGTCGGTGACGAGCCGGTGCCTTCCGGCTACGGATCGATCACCCAGGAGATCCCGATGATGCTGAACGACTCCGGTGTCATCGGCTTGTCCCTGAACGGGAAGTCGTTCCCGGCCACGGCTCCGATCGTCGCCAAGGCGGGCGAGACGGTGGAGATCCAGTACATGAACGAGGGCCAGCAGATCCACCCGATGCATCTGCACGGCATCCCGCAGCTGGTCACGGCGAAGGACGGGTACCCCTTGCCGCAGCCGCATCTCGAGGACACGGTGCTGGTCGCGCCGGGCGAGCGCTACACGGTGCTCGTCAAGCCGACCGCCGATCAGAAGGGCGTGTGGGCGTTCCACTGCCACATCCTGAGCCACGCCGAGCACGAGGACGGGATGATGTTCGGCATGGTGACCGCCCTCGTCGTCCAGTAGCCGCTCCGCTCGGAGACGGCGCTAACGGGGCACCGATCCGCCGGCCGCCACGATGAGCGCGCCGATCAGCCCGGCGCCGAGCAGGGTGGCAACGATGCTGCGCCGGAAGAGGAAGATGCTGAGGGCGGCGCCGGCGAGGACGGCGTACTGCCAGGCCGTGCGGAGCGCGAGGGACAGCGGGATCGCCGAACCCAGGATGGCGCCGATCGCCGCCGGTCCGGCGCCGTCGAGGAACGCGCGAGCACGCCGGTTGCTCCGCAACCGGTCGAAGTGCTTCGCGCCGAACACGATGAACACGAACGAGGGGGCGAAGGCGATCGTCGCGGCCAGCAGCCCCCCGCCGATCCCGGCGGCTGCATATCCGACGACGGCGACGGTTTGGACCACCGGGCCCGGAGTGATCTGACCGAGCGCCACCGCGTTGAGGAACTGGCCGTTGGTCATCCAGTGGTAACGGTCGACCGCGTCGGATTGCATCAGTGGGACGATCACGAAGCCGCCGCCGTAGGACAGCGCACCCACCTTGAACGCGACCCACGTGAGTGACGCGATGCCGCCCGACGCGACGGCGCCGACTCCGCGCGACAGCATCGGTCGTGCCAGCGCGAGCGAGGATCCGGAGCGATGCTCGTGGCGGGCCAGGAGCTCGACCACACCACAGCTCAGCAAGATCAGGACCAGTGCGGGCCCCAAGGTCGCCGCGGCCGCGCCACCGAGCGCGAGGTAGACGAACCAACGGACCCGTCGGGCCCGGCGGGTGCGGGGCCAGCTCGAGGGAATCAGCGCCGAGCCTGTTCGCACTGCGACCACGGCAACTGCAGCCCCCGCCCCGGCACCGGCCCCCAGCACCCAGGACGGTGGCGACGCCGAGAGAAAGATCGCCGCGAGCGCCAGGATCATCACCAGGCCCGGGAGGATGAAGGCGGCCCCACCCGCGATCGCGCCGGCTCGGCCCCGGACCCGCCGGGCGCAGTAGATCGCGAGCTGCGTCGACGCGGGGCCGGGCAAGAGGTTGCACGCGGCGATCGCGTCCTCGAACTCCTCGGAGCCGAGCCACCCCCGTCGCTCGACGCACAACCTGCGCAAGAGCGCGATGTGCGTCGGTGGCCCACCGAAGCCGACGCAGCCGATGCGGCCCCATTCCCGTACGACTGTCCCGAGCCCCGGCGGCGCGATCGGCGGGCCGCTCTCCACGAGCGGAGGCTAGGACTTCGCCCGCGGTGCAACGGGCATCGACGGCCCGGACCTACATCGGGTCGGAACGGAGCCGGCGGCCGGTGATCTCGTCGACCCGGATCCGGATCCAGCGGTCGCGTGCCGGCGGCCACCACGGCCGCAGCGGAAGCTCGGAGAGGTGCCGGATCTCATCCTCGTCCTCGACGACCGACGCCCGACCGTAGACGAGCACGCTGAAGCCACCGTGGTACATCGGGTCGACCGCGTCGATCTCGAACGCGACGGAGCGCCCGGCGATGGCCGCTTCGAGCTTGCTGCCCTGGGTGCTCTGGAAGACGACGCAGCCCTGGTCGAACGCGTAGTTGACGGGCAGGATCACCGGCCGATCGCCGTCGACGAGCCCGACCCGTCCGAAGTGACCGCGTGCGAGCAGCCGCAGACACTCGTCCTCGGGAAGGCTCGAGAGGTGCTCGGTCATCGTGATCCTCCAGTCGCGGATCCCCAATCGCTCCCACCGCCGGCGCCGGCGCCGACGGTGGCTCGAGCGAGTCGCGCCCGGCCGTGCAGGTTGCGCAGATGCCACGCGATCGCCACGCTGCTCACTGCCGCCCAGGCGCACCATAGTGAAGCGATGTTGCCGGTGGTCAGGACGGCGAGGACCGTCACGGCAGCGAGGTTCGCGATCCCGAACAAAGCGATCGGCCGTGAGCTGGATGCGAGAAGCGCGCCACACGTCGCGACCACGTACAGCACGAGGAGCGCGACCCCGGGACTCCCGCCGATGTGATACGCGATGCGGTGCCCGGCGTCTTGCGCGTTGACCGGCCCCCGCGCCAGACCGACGAGGAGCACCGCCGTGACTCCGACTCCGACCCCGACGCAGAGCGTCATGACCTCACGGTGACGCGGGCTCGGCTCGACTGCCAACACCCAGAGTGGGACGACGACCGGCAGCACGAACGCGATGACGAGATAGACGTACACGGCGGCTCGTGCCACCGACCAGGCCACGTGACCGTCGAGACCCCACCAGACGAACGTCTCGATGAGCTGGTGCGCCGCGAACAGCATCGGCAGCGACGCGAGCGGCAGCTCGCGCCGGCTGCTCACATGGCGGAGCGCGTCGACCCCTACGACGCCGACGGCCACTCCCGTCACCAGGTCGGCCTGCGCCGAGAAGCACATGGAGATCCTCGTTACGTCGTCGTCCGCATCCGAGCACCGTACGCCGGTTGCTCCAGGTCCGTGTCCATCGCGCTCTCGCGGCATCGGCGGCGTGCTCGGCGCGCGAAAGCGGCGGATCGACCGAGCGCAGCGCCCCCGTTACCTTGCGTTCGGGGTCGTCGTGATCTCCGACACCAGCGCTCCGAGCTGGGCGCCCCACGCCTCGGCCTGCTGCTGCTGATCGTCAGCCAGGTGGTTGTCCTTGGTGACCAGGAAGCTGTGCGGGTCGGCGACGACGGTTGCTCCGTGGTGCCGGAGCTTGCGCGTGATTCCCTTGGAAGCGCGTCCGGTGAGCGCCGGCGGTCCCGACATGCGGGTGTCGAACGCGGCCGCACGGGTATTGATCCGATCGAGGCCGGCGAACCAATCACGGAGACCCGGTCCCTCGGAGTCCGGCTCGAGCTCGAGGTCGCTTCCGGGCTTCGCGGCGGCGTCGGCTGCCGCCGCCCGCGTCTTGCCCGAGCTCATGCCGTGAACGTGGGTCGGCCCGCCGACCACGAGCAGATCAGCGGACGCCAAGAGCTCCGAATCTGCTTCGTGAACCGGCACCACGACGACCTCTGCGCTCGGAGCGAGCCCGGCAGAGATCGCGCTCGCGACGTGATGCGTGTTCCCGTACATCGATTCGTAGACGATGACTGCCTTCATCTCCCTGGCCTCCGTTCGGGTGTTGCTCGGTTGTCCCGACGGTATGGGGGCGACGCACCCGGCCGGTAGGGCCCAAGGTCCTCACGGGCGCTCGCACGACCGGGCGCTCGCACGACGGGGACATCGACCCCGGTGTCTGGGACCTTCGGCCCTGATCGCGGTAGCGGTTCGCAGCCCAGGCTGAGCCATCGACACCTCTCCGCTCGGCGGAGCAGCCCGATCACGAGGAGGTCAGCGTCATGAAGGACTTTCTTCGCACCGCCGATCTCAGTCACGACGAGCTGATCCACCTGCTCGAGCTCGCCGAGGCGTGCAAGCGCGATCCGCTGTTGCACCACGACGCGCTGCAGGGGCAGATCGTGGTGCTCTCCTTCGCCGAGCCATCGACGCGAGCCCGCCTGTCGTTCGAGGCCGCGGTGGCCCGTCTCGGTGGAACTCCGGTGGTCGTGGGGCCGAGCGACCTGCAGCTCGGTCCGGGTGAGACCCTGCAGGACACCGCTCGGGTCGTGTCCCGGTACGCGGCGGCCTTCGTCGTCGGCACCGGCGCGGACGAAGACGTGCGCGTCCTGGCCGAGAACGCATCGATCCCGGTCGTCAACGCGCGCACGGACCGTCACCATCCCTGCGAGAGCCTGGCGGACCTGTTGACCATCCGCGAGCGCTACGGGCACTTCGCCGGCCGCAAGCTCGCCTACGTGGGTGGCGGCGGCAACGTCGTGCACAGCCTGCTCGAAGGGGCGGCGCTCGCCGGTCTCGACATCTCGGTGGCGACGCCCGCGGCGTACGCGCCATCGCCCGAGATCGTGAGTCGGGCCGAGGAGCTGGCCGAGGTCTCCGGGTCGTGGGTCGAGGTGACCACGGACCCGCGAGTGGCGGTGAAGGATGCCGACGCCGTCTACACCGGCGTCTGGCTCTCGACGGGCGTCTCGGATTCGGAGCGGTCGGATCGCCAGCGGGCGCTGGAGCCGTATCGCGTCACCCCCCAGCTCTTTGCCGAGGCGGCACCGGAGGCCGTCTTCATGCACTGCCTTCCCGTGCACCGCGGCGACGAGGTGGCGGCCGAGGTCATCGACGGGCCGCACTCGGTCGTCTTCGACCAGGCGGAGAACCGGCTTCCGACCGCGCAGGCAGTGGTGTACGCCCTCGTCCGCCGCGAGCTGGACGGAAGGGAGCGCTGGTGCTGATCGTCGTCGCGCTTGGCGGGAACGCGCTGTTGCGGCGCGGCGAACCGCTGGAGGCCGAGGTGCAGCGGGGGAACGTCAAGACCGCGGCTCACGCGGTCGCCGAGCTGGCGCGAGAGCATCAGGTGGTCGTCACGCACGGGAACGGCCCGCAGGTCGGTCTGCTCGCGCTGCAGACCGCCGCCTATGCCGCGACTGCTCCCTATCCGCTCGACGTCCTCGACGCCGAGAGCGAGGGGATGATCGGCTATCTCCTGGACCAGGCGGTCGGCAACGAGCTCCCGACCCGTGACGTGGCGACGCTGCTGACCCAGGTCGTCGTCGATCCGGACGACCCGGCATTCGACCGGCCGAGCAAGGCGGTGGGGCCGCAATACGACCGCGAGGCTGCCCAGCTGCTCGCCTCGGAGCGGGGCTGGTCGGTTGCTCCCGACGGGGACCGCTGGCGGCGGGTCGTGCCGTCTCCTGTGCCACGTGACATCGTCGAGCTCAACACGATCGAGTTCCTCATCGACGGCAACGTCATCGTGATCTGCACCGGCGGCGGCGGCATCCCGGTCGTGCTGGACGACCATGGCGCACTGCGCGGCGTAGAAGCTGTCATCGACAAGGACGCGTCCTCTGCGCTCCTCGCGGCTCTGCTCGGCGCCGACCGGCTGCTGCTGCTCACCGATGTCGAGGGCGTCTCCGTCGGCTGGGGAACACCCGGCGCGCGGCTCATCCGGCGTGCCGACCCGGCGGAGCTCACGCGCATGGAGCTCGCTGCGGGCTCCATGGGGCCCAAGGTGGCCGCGGCCTGCCGTTTTGCCGAGGAGACGGGCTGCGACGCGGTGATCGGCTCACTGCATGACGCGATGGCGCTCGTCCGCGGCGACGCGGGCACCACCGTCTCGCTGCGCGCGGACGGGATCGCGTTGGAAGAAGCTGCGAGCTGAGCTCGAGTCTCCCGCCTCAGTTGCGGCGGTCGTCCACCGCCGAGTGGGTGGCCTGCTCGTAGACGTCGATCAGCTCGTGCCAGTTGTCCACCGCGCGCCAGAGATCCTTCACGCGCCGTTCCGCCCGCCGAGCCCGACGTTGCTCGAGGCGTAGTTGCGCCTCGGCGCTCTCGAGGTTGGCTCGAAGCACATCGCCGACCGGCCAGCTCTCGACGATCTCGTCGAATTCGGATACTCGAAATACCTCGTGCGCGACCGAACGCCGGGGCTTCGACTCAGCTTCAGGGATTGTCTCCACCAGCCTTCCAACGCCGCGACGGCCGGGGAATGTTCCCGATGCCGCGGAAAGACACTGGCCGCGCCGCGCCGTTCCGCCCGGCGGTCAGCTCCGGGTCGATCGGGCCGCCTCGAGCAGGAGGCGCCGCTCGGCTCCGGCGATCACTGTGCGCGCGGAGTCGACCGTGTCCGGGCTCACCGAGACGGACGTGATGCCGAATCGCACCAGATGCTCGGCGAAGCTCGGATTCGTCGAGGGAGCCTGGCCACACAGGGACGACGTGATGCCGGCGTCCCGCGCGGCGGTGATGATGGCGCCGATCGCGGCGAGCACCGCGGCGTCGGACTCGTCGAACAGCTCGGCGCAGATCTCCGAATCCCGGTCAACTCCCAGCATCAGCTGCGTGAGGTCGTTGCTGCCGATGGAGACACCATCGATGCCGAGCGCGGCGTACTCCGCGATCCGGTAGATGACCGACGGGACCTCTGCCATCACCCAGCGGTGCAGGCCGCGCTGGTGGCCGAGTGGGCTCCGGTCCATCAGCTCGAGGCACGCCTCGAGCTCCCAGCGGGTGCGCACGAACGGGATCATCACGTGCAGGTTCGGCGTCTCGTCACGGACTCTGGCCAGCAGCTCGCACTCGAGCTCGAAGAGCTCGGGGTCGCGCACGTACCGGTAGCAGCCCCGGTATCCGATCATCGGGTTCGCCTCTTCCGGCTCGTACTCTGCGCCCCCGGCGAGCCGGCGGAACTCGTTCGTCCGGAAGTCGATGGTCCGGTACACGACGGGCCGCGGCGCGAACGCCCGGGTGACGAGACGCAACGAGGCCGCCATGCGATCCACGAACTCCGACCCCCGGCCCTCCGCGAGCAGCTTCTTCGGGTGCTCACCACCGAGTGCGTCCGTGACCATGAACTCGGCCCGCAGCAGCCCGACTCCGTCGACGGCCATCGCCGCGGCCGCGTCGGCATGCGCGGCGAGCGCGAGGTTCACGTAGAGGCGGGTGGCGAGCGGCTCCGTCGCGGTGGCTGTCGGGGGCGGCGCCGCGGCCGGGACTGCCGGCATCCCCTGATCCGGATGGGCCAGCTCGGCGGCGCAGTCGCCCTCGTACACGACACCTGCGGCGCCGTCGACGGTCACGAGCTCTCCGTCACGCAGCATCTCGGTGGCATCGCGCGCGCCGACGATGCACGGCAGACCGAGCTCCCGGCTCACGATCGCGGCATGACAGGTGACACCACCGCTGTTCGTGATGAGTGCCGCGGCACGGCGCATGGCCGGCACCCAATCGGGACTCGTCATCGGCGCGACGAGGATCTCGCCGGCCTCCAACGCGGCCGCCTCGTCGATGGTGTGCACGACCCGGACGCGCCCGGCCACGATGCCGGGAGCAGCCGAGTGGCCGCGCAGCAGAGGCTCGTGCGCGGTGGCCGGGCTCAGGGTCGTGATCGGCCGCGACTGGACGAGGAAGGCTTGGTCTCCGCTGATCGCCCACTCCATGTCCTGCGGTTCGCCGTAGTGCTCTTCGGCCCGCGTCGCGAGCTGCACGAGCTCGAGCACGTCGGCATCGGTCAGCACCCGGCGGTCTGCCTCGTCGTCGGAGAGCAGCTCACGCCGTTGTACCCCGCCCGCGTCCCGTCGGATCGCGGACGACTTGTGCCCGACGCGAAACGACATGACCCTCGGCGGTTCCTTGGCCGCGACGTAATAGTCCGGCTCTACCTGCCCCCCGACCACCACCTCGCCGAGCCCGAACGCCGCTTCGACGACCACGAGGTCGCGGTTGCCGGTCGCCGGATCAACTCCGAACATGACTCCCGAGCGGTCCGCGTCGACCATTGCCTGGATCACCACCGCGATGGCCGGTTCGGACGTGATGCCCTGCGACGCGCGGTACGACACGACCCGATCGCCGAACAGCGAGGTCCAACAGGAGACGATCGCGGCAAGGAGAGCGTCGTCTCCTTCCACATTGGTGAAGCTCTCGTGCATGCCCGCGAAGGAAGTCCCTGCGGTGTCCTCCACGGTGGCCGACGAGCGCACCGCCACGCGGGTCCCGGCACCCAGGCGGTGATACGCCTCGAGGATCTTCTCGCGCAGGGGGTCCGGGATGGCGGCGTGGCGCACCAGCTCACGGCCATGGGCGGCACGCTCGCGAAGCCCGTCCCGGTCGTCGGGATCGCGACCGTCGCACACCTCCGCCAGGTCGCCGCGCACTCCGGCCTGATCCATCGCGTCGAGGTACGCGTCGGCGAGCAGGACGAACCCGGGGGGAACCGGCAACCCGGCGGTCGCCAGCTCGCCGAGATTCGCACCCTTGCCCCCGGCCCGCGCGACATCTTGGACGGAGAGCTCGTCGAACCAGGCGACGAACCGATCGGTCGTCTCGCGGTCCGCGCTCATGCCGGTTCGACCGGACCCTGCCGGGCCACGAGCCGCCCGACATCTTCGAGGCGAAGGATGCCGACGACGTGACCATCCGCCTGCACGGCGACGCGGTGGTCCGGTGCGGCTTCCACCAACGCCAGCAGGTCGTCGTCGAGCAGGGCGTCGGCATCGACGAGCGCTTCCGGCGATGCCGGGGTGTCGGCCGCGGCCCTCATCACCTCCCGAACGCGATGGCCGCGGAGCCTCGCGTGCACGATCGTCCCGGCTTCCTCGGCCGAGGCACCGAAGTAGACGAAGAACCCGATCAGCGTGAGCCACACGTCGAAGAGCAGACCCGTGACGATGAGGATTCCGGCGAACACGTGGCCGACCCGGGTCGCCAGACGGGTCGCGGTCTCGAGGTCACGGGTTCGCTCGAGAAGGGAACGGAGGACCCGTCCACCGTCGAGCGGGAAGGCCGGGAGGAGGTTGAACGCTCCGAGGATCACGTTCAACCAGGCCAGGCGGACGAGCCATTCGCCCGAGGCGAAGTTGAGCGGCCACAGCGCCTGGCCGGTCGCCCAGCACAAGACCGCGGCACCGACGCCGAGCCCGAGGCTCGTGAGCGGACCGACGATCGCGATGGCGAACTCGTCGCGAGGAGACTCCGGGAGGTTCCGCAGCTTCGAGACGCCGCCGAGCGGGAACAGCAGGATCTCGTCGACCTGGGCACCTCGGGACCGGGCCATGAAGCAGTGCGACAGCTCGTGAACGACGACGCAGGCGAAGATGGTGAGCAGCCAGGCAACGCTCACCACGGCGCTCGCGACACCAGGTTCCGGCGCCGCGATCACGAACAGCACGACCAGGATCAAGAAGGACGCGTGCACTCGGAGGCTGATTCCCGCGATCTGCCCGACCGCTACCGACCAGTGATGGGGCCGCCTGAGGATGTGCCGCTCCGAGTCGTCGCTCACGTCCCTGACCGTAGGGAGAACGGCGAACGGCCCACAGGGGCGAAGGTCCCGATCATGACGGCCCTCCCCCGGCTCGGGACTTCCGGCCCTGGGAGCGGGCGCCCACCCCGGGCATCCTGGTCATACGAGAGGGGAAGACATGGGTCAGATCGTCGTAGGCGTGGATGGTTCCGACCACGCGATCGCCGCGCTCCGGTGGGCCGTTGCCGAAGCGGAGCTTCGTGACGCCGAGGTGATTGCGCTCTGCGCCTGGGAGTTCCCTCACGCGCTGAACCCGGTGACGATGCTGACGGTCGACGCCGACCCCTTCCGCGCCGATGCGGAGGCGAGCCTCCATCGCTCGATCTCGGCCGTTGACACGGGATCCGTTGTCGTCACCCGCCGGATCGTCGAAGGCTCCGCGGCCCAGCGCCTCGTCGAGGCGAGCGACGAAGCCGACCTCGTCGTGGTCGGCTCGCGGGGGCGGGGCGGCTTCTCCGGCCTGCTCCTGGGATCCGTCAGCCAGCACCTGTGCTCCTACGCCCGGGGTCCAGTGCTCGTACACCATGAGCATCAGCGCGACGCGGGCTGATCCGATCAGCTCACCGCCCGGAGTAGAGCGGACCCGGGCTCATCAGGCCGTCACCGCCCTTCTGGTGGCGTGCCTCGTCGGGGTGGGTCTCGGCGGTGTGCTGTGGTCGACCGGTTCGCGATCCGGGGCGGACGTCGTCTGGCAGGCGACGACACTGCTCGGACTGATCGCGTCGGCGACGTGGATCATCGGTGGTCTGCGCAGGCACCGGCTCGGCGTCGATGTCATCGCGTTGCTCGCTCTCGTCGGAACGCTGGCGGTCGGGGAGCTCTTCGCGGGCGCGGTCGTGGCACTCATGCTGGCGACGGGACGGGTGCTCGAGGACCGCGCCAGCCGACGCGCCCGGCACGAGCTCGAGGCGCTGCTGGCCCGAGTGCCCCGGCAGGCGCATGTGCAGAGAGACGGGGCACTGGTGGACTGCCCGATCGATGCCGTCCGTCCGGGCGACCTCTTGCTCATCGAGCCGGGTGAGGTCGTTCCGGTGGACGGCCGGGTCGATCTTCACGCGGCGGTGCTCGACGAGTCCGCGCTGACAGGCGAGGCGCTACCGGTCACCCGCCCGCCGGGCGACGAGGTCCGCAGCGGCGTCGTGAACGCCGGCTCGATGTTCGAGCTGCGGGCTACGACCACCGCGGCCGAGAGCACCTATGCCGGCGTCGTTCGGCTCGTCGAGTCCGCCCGTGCCGATCAGGCGCCGTTCGTGCGGCTCGCGGACCGCTACGCCCTCGGGTTCGTCGCCGGCGCGCTCGGCGTCGCCGGCCTCGCGTGGTTGGTTTCGGGTGATGCCACTCGTGCGGTCGCGACGCTCGTCGTGGCGACACCGTGCCCACTCCTGCTGGCCGCGCCGGTCGCAATCGTCTCGGGGATGTCCCGCTGCGCGCGTCGCAACGTGATCGTGAAGGACGGTGCCGTGCTCGAGCGGTTGGGCGGGGCGAGGGTGCTGCTGTTCGACAAGACCGGGACGATCACGACCGGGCATCCGGCGATCGCGGCGATCGTCACGCCGCCGGGTGGTCGCTTCACCGGGGACGAGGTCCTGCGGATGGCGGCGTCGCTCGACCAGGTGTCGCCCCACGTGCTCGCGTCGGCGATCGTCGCGGCGGCCCGGCAACGCGCGCTCGAGCTCGAGCTGCCGACCTCGGTCGAGGAGGCGACCGGCCACGGCGTGCGGGGTCAGGTCGGCGGCCGGGACGTGGCGGTCGGGAGCTCCGCATGGGTCGCGGGCGACGAGAGGGCTCCGTGGGTGCGGGCCGTGCGCCATCGGGCAGAAGCGGAGAGCGCCACCCTCGTGTTGGTGGGCATCGACGGCGTCCCGGCCGGAGCGGTCCTCCTCGATGATCCGATCCGTCCCGATGCGGCACGGACGATCCGGGGGCTCCGGCGGTCCGGCATCCGGCGCATGGTCATGGTGACGGGCGATCGTTCCGCCGCCGCGGAGCCGATCGGGTACGTGGTCGGCGCCGATGAGGTGCTCGCCGAGCGGACGCCGGCGGACAAGGTCGAGGCCGTGCGCATCGAGCGCTCGCGTGGAACCACGGTCATGGTCGGCGACGGCATCAATGACGCGCCGGCGCTCGCGGCGGCCGACGTCGGGGTGGCGATCGGCGCTCGCGGATCCACCGCGTCGTCGGAAGCCGCGGACGTCGTGCTCACCGTCGATCACCTCGAACGCCTCGGTGAGGCGATCCACATCAGCCGCCGCTCACTCCGGATCGCTCGCGAGAGCGCGGTGGCGGGGATCTCGCTCTCGTTGATCGCCATGGGGTTCGCGGCCGTGGGGATGTTGCCGGCGGCACTGGGCGCGCTGTTGCAGGAGGCCATCGACGTCGCGGTCATCCTGAACGCGTTGCGAGTCGCGACCGGTGGTCCGGACTCACTCCAGCTCGGCGAGGAGGGCGAGGAGCTGAGCCGGCGCTTCAGCTACGAGCACGAGCAGCTGCGCAGCGGGCTCGAACGCCTGCGCGAAGCGGCGGACGCGCTCGACGAATCACCATCCGAAGCCGCTCTCCAGGCCGTACGCGACGTTCATCGCTTCCTCGTCGAGCAGATCCTCCCGCACGAGGCCGCGGAGGACCGCGAGCTGTATCCCGTGCTCGACCACGCACTCGGTGGCGAGGACCCGACGGGCACCATGAGCCGGACGCACGCGGAGATCTCGCACCTCGCGCGCCGGCTCGGGGTGCTGCTGCTCGAGCTCACCCCCGACGGTGCCGATCGAACCGATGCCCAGGAGCTGCGACGCGTCCTGTACGGCCTCTACGCGATTCTCCGGCTGCACTTCGTCCAAGAAGAAGAGGCGTACTTCTCGCGCGTCGAGGAGGACGCAACAAGGGACCTCTGACCCTATGCGCCGTCGACCGGGCGCGGCAGAGTCGTCCGATGATGCAGGCACTCGTCCTTCCCGGCTGGCAACAGCCGCCCGAGCTTCGCGAAGTGCCGGTGCCCGAGCCGGGGCCCGGCGAGGCGCTGATCAGGGTGGCCGGTGCCGGTGCCTGCCACAGCGACCTTCACCTCATGGACTTCCCGCCGGGTGCGCTCCCGTTCTCGCCGCCCTTCATCCTCGGCCACGAGAACACGGGATGGGTCGAAGCGCAGGGACCGGGTGAGTCCGTCTTCACCATCGGGCAAGCCGTCGCGGTCTACGGACCGTGGGGCTGTGGTCATTGCCGGAGCTGCCAGCTCAGCGCGGAGAACTACTGCGAACGGGCCGGAGAGCTCGCGAAGATGGCGGCCGGCATCGGCCACGACGGTGGGATGGCCAAGTTCGTATGCGTCCCCCAGCGGTTGCTGATACCGCTCGACGGTCTCGATCCGGTCGCGGCGGCGCCGTTGACCGACGCCGCGCTCACCCCGTACCACGCGATCAAGCGCTCGCTCTCCCTCTTGGTGCCGGGGTCGACCGCGGTGGTGATCGGCGCAGGCGGTCTCGGTCATCTCGCGATCCAGATCCTGCGGACCTTGACGTCGTCGCGGATCATCGTCATCGACACGTCGCCGACCAAGGTTCGTCAGGCAGTCGAGCTCGGAGCCGACGATGCCTTCGCTCCCGGTGACGACGCCGTTGAACGCGTCCGCTCGGCGACGGGAAAGCTCGGAGCCGAGCTCGTGCTCGACCTGGTCGGGTCAGACGACACGTTGGCCTTGGCCGTGGGTTGCAGCCGCGTCGGCGGTCACCTCACCGTGGTGGGAATTGCCGGCGGAACCTTGCCGTTCAGCTTCTTCGGGATCCCCTACGAGTGCTCGGTCGCGTCGACCTACTGGGGTACGGCGGTCGAGCTGCGCGAGGTGCTCGCGCTCGCCCGTGCCGGACGGCTGCACGTCAACGTCGAACGGTTCCCGTTGGAGCGTGCCCTCGAGGCGTACGACAGGCTGCGGGCCGGCACCATCGCCGGACGCGCGGTGATCACACCGAACGAGAGCTCATGACGCAACGGCGGTTCGCCCGGCTGACGCTGGCAGGCACGATCGCATCGATCGCCCTCCTGGTCGCCGGATGCAGCTCGGGATCGGACAAGGCGGCGTCGACCTCGACCACGAGGAGGACGTCGACGTCGTCGACGTCCTCGACGACGTCGCCTTCCAGCACCCGCGAGAACCTGCCCCTGTACCCGTTCGGGAACCTCCAGGAAGCCGCGTCGTGGCAGCGGGCGTACCGGGCCGGCGGGTCCCAGCCCGAGCGCCTCGACGCGGCGCAGACGGCGCTCGCGTTCGCCCACTTCCTCGGGTACACGGAAACCGACCAGGTCGTGACGAGCCGCGAGGACGGGCAGGGCGCGCACGTCTCCGTCGGGTTCCGGAACCCGGACAGCGGCAACCTCACGACCGCGGCGGTCGTCCACCTCATCCGGTACGGCAGTGGGTCCGACATCCCCTGGGAGGTCGTCGGCACCGACGACACGGACTTCAGCATCACGAACCCCGCCTATGGCGCAACGGTGACGTCACCCATGCCCGCCGGCGGTCGCATCTCCGGCGTCGACGAGAGCATCACCGTCCATGTCCAGCAGCTGCACGCGAACGGCCTGCTCGGCCAGGTGTGCTGCATCACCGCCGGGGGTACCGATTCCCCGTGGTCGGGCACGACCACGTTCGCGAACCCGACCGACCCTCTCCTCATCGTGAGTGCGTCGACCGGTGGCCACGTGCGCAACGTCGAGCGCTTCACGGTGACCGCCGCGAAGCCGAGCACGCGCTGAGCGGCACTCGACTGCCGGTACGTCAGCCGCGGCTCGCGATGTACTTCGCGTAGCCGTCCGCGAGCTCTCGTAGCTCCGGATCCGCCTGGAACAGGGGTTCGAACTTCTCCCGCGCCTGCGCCCGTTTGGCCGGGAAGTACTCCGTGGGCCAGTACCCCTCGTGCGGCCGGTAGCCCTTGAGAACGTTGCGAGCGACGGTGGCCTTGTGCACCTCGTCCACCCCGTCGGCAATCCCCATCGTGGGTGCCGCGGCGTACATGGCCTGCAACGGAGTGAGGTTGGTCGTGCCCAGCGAACCGAGGATGTGCAACGCGTTGAACGAGACCTCGCGCAGCACCTTGGCCATCGTGTACTTCACCGCGGCGATGTCCGTCCGAGTCTCCTGCGTGCTCGTGTTGTCGATCTTCCACGCCGTCTCGAGCACGAAGAGCCGCAGCATCCGGATGGCGGCGTAGGAGTCGGCGATCTTCTCCTGCACCATCTGGTGCTCGGCGATCGTCTTGCCGTGCGACTCGCGGCTCAGCGCGCGTTCGCACATCATGTCGAAGGCGAGGTTGCATTGCGCGATGGTGCGCATCGCGTGGTGGATGCGGCCGCCACCCAGGCGCCGTTGGGCGAGCACCTTGGCCCCGTCCTCCGGGCCGAGCAGGTGGTCCAGGGGGACGCGGACGTCGTTGTAGATGATGTGGTTGTGATTGCGCGGCTCGGGTTGGATCTCGACGCCGGGAGTCTTGCGGGGCACGACGAACATGCCGTTCGTGCACATGACGAAGAGGATGTCCGCCACGCGCCCGGCGCTGGTGAACCACTTCTCACCGTTGATCACCCATTCGTCGCCGTCGCGCATCGCGTGCGTCCTGAACAGGTTCGGGTCTGACCCGCCCTGCGGCTCGGTCATCGAATACGCCGACCAGATCTCCTGGTTGAGCATCGGCTCGAGCCAACGCTTCTTCTGCTCCGCGGTGCCGTACGCCGCCAGCATCTCCATGTTGCCGGTATCAGGCGCGGCCGCGCCGAACATCTGGGGTGCCGACGGGTACCGGCCGAGGATCTCGTTCAGGAGCCCGAGCTTCAGCTGGCCGTACCCGGGTCCGCCGAGATCCTCGTCGAGGAAGATCGCCCAGAGCCCCTGCGCCTTGACCTGGTTCTGCAGGTTCTTGACCAGGGCCCTGATCTTGGGGTCCTTGGAGCGGACCGCGTACGGGAACACGAGCTCGAGCGGCTCGACCTCCTCGCGGCAGAACTCCTCGACCCAATCGAGCTTCTCCTGGAACTCCGGCTCGTTGGAGAAGTCCCATCCCATCAGTTGCCCCCATGGTCGAAGTGTCGTCGGCCGCATGATCCCATGCCCCCGACGGTCTCCGGGGGAGATGCCCTGGTGCCCGGGTGATGCCGGGCGCGAGATATGGGCATCTTCCCGATGTGGATCCGGGGCGGGCAGGCGAAGGTGGGCGGGACGACATTCACGACCCGAAGGGATTCGTCATGAACGAGAGGCTGGCCTTCCCGACCCACCGGATCCTCACTCCCGTGGCCACCGTCCTGATGGTGATCGCCTTCGCCGCCACCCTGGCGCTCGGCTTCGGGCTCCGGGCCTGGACCGAGCACACATCGGCGGCCCCGCCCACCGGCGCCGCGATCACCCAGGTGCACTCGGCGCCGCCGACCCTGACCCGGATGGGCAAGCCCTGGTGAACCACCCGGTTCCGGAGTCCGGGACCACGACGAAAAGGAGCAGTTCCATGCCCAAGTACGTAATCGAGCGGAGCATCCCCGGTGCAGGCGCGTTCTCGCCGGCCGAGCTGCACGACATCAGCTGCACCTCGAACGGGGTGCTCGCCGAGATGGCACCGCGGGTGCAGTGGGTTCAGAGCTACGTCACCGACGACAAGATCTACTGCGTGTATCTCGCCGAGGATGCCGACGCGGTGCGCGAGCACGCCACGCGAGGTGGCTTCCCGGCCGACTCGATCGCACAGGTCCAGGCGATCATCGATCCCACCACCGGAGATCCGAGCCAGGCCACCTCCGGATCGGCTGCGGGAGCAGGGTGACCTGAGTGTCCGGGATCGCACCGCCGGCACGCCGATCACGAATTGGGCGACAATGATCGACGTGCCGGCGCGCATCTCGAGCCTCCAATTCGTCGGCCGGGCCGCCGAGCTCGAGCGCCTGGTCGGAGCGTTCAAGCTGGCCTCGGCCGAGGAACGCGCGACCGCGGTGCTGCTCGGCGGGGAGGCGGGAGTCGGCAAGACCCGGCTCGTCGCCGAGCTGGCCGCTCGTGTGCGTGAGGCCGAGGGGCTGGTGCTCGTGGGCTCGTGCCTCGACCTCACCAACCCCGCCCTGCCGTTCGGCCCGGTGGTGCAGACCCTCCGTTCGCTGCAGCGATCGCTCGACCCGGCGACGCTGGAGGCGGTGATCGGGCCCGCGGGTGACGTGCTCGAGCGGCTCGTACCGGAGCTGCAGAGCAACGGCGGCGCCGAGCGCGCGAGCACCGGTGCTCTCTTCGAGCAGCTCCTCGGAGTCTTCGAGCGGCTCGGCGACCGGGTACCGACACTGCTGGTGCTCGAAGATCTGCACTGGGCCGACCACTCGACCCGCGACTTCGTCGTCTACCTCGCCCGCAACCTTCGCGATGCCCGCATCATGTTGCTCGGCACGTATCGCTCCGACGACCTGCACCGCCGCCATCCCTTGCGCGCGGTGCTGGCCGAGCTGGACCGCTCCGGGTTTGCGCAGCGCTTCGAGCTCGAGCGGTTCGACCGCGAGGAGCTCCGCGAGATGGTCGCGTCGATTCTCGGCTCAGAGCCGCCCAATGACCTGTTCGACATGGTGTTCGAACGCTCGGAAGGCAACGCGTTCTTCGCCGAGGAGCTGGTTGCCGCCCGCGGTTCCGAGCAGCTGCCGGTGACACTGCGCGACATCATGCTCGCGCGCATCGACGCGCTCTCCGAGACCTCGCAGCGACTCATGCGGGTCGTGGCGGTGATCGGCCGGCGCGCCGATCACCGACTCGTCGCCATACTGTCCGACACCTCAGAGCTGGAGCTGTCGGACGGCCTGCGCGAGGCGACCGAGCACCAGGTGCTCGTGATCGAGCACGACGCCGCGGCCTACCGCTTCCGGCACGCACTCGTGCGCGAGGCCGTCTACGACGACCTGCTCCCCGGCGAACGGGTTCAGCTGCATGCACGATTGGCGGAGCTGCTCGGCGAGCATCCGGAGTGGTGCGAAGGCGGCCCGGGCGCGCTGGCCGGAGAGCTCGCGAGCCACTGGTACGCGGCCCACGACGCGCCGCGCGCGCTCGCGGCGATGCTCGACGCGGCACGGGAAGCCGAGCGCATGTACGCGTATCCGGAAGCACTCGCGCACGTCGAGCGCGCACTCGAGCTGTGGCCGCAGGTGCCGGGTGCCGAAGACCTGTGCTCGATGCAGCATGTCGCCGTGGTGCAGTATGCAGCCGTCCTGGCCGAAGTGTCGGGCGGCGCCGATCGCGCGCTCGAGTTCATCGGCACCGCGGCCTCGCTCGTCGACGAGGAAGCGGATCCCGTGACTGCCGGCCTGCTGCACGAGCGGTGGGCCCGCTTCCTGCGGAGTGTGGGCAGCCGGAACCAGGAGATCCTGGATCACGTCGACATCGCGGTGAGACTCGTCCCGTCGACGGAGATCTCCGCGCGCGCTCGCGTGCTCGCCACGCGTGGCCAGCAGCTGATGCTGTCGAGCCGGTCCGCAGAGGCCATCGAGCCCTGCGAAGCGGCAATCCGCCTGGCCCAGCAAGCCGGCGAGGCCGCCATCGAGAGCCACGCGCGCAACTCTCTCGGAATCTCGCTCGCGGCACTCGGCGACCTCGAGGGTGGGCTGGCCCATCTGCGGAGCGCCCGAGAGATCGCGCTGCGAGCACGGGCTTGGGACGACGTCGCGCGCGCGTACGGGAACGAGTGCTCCGCGTTGGCGAGCGCGGGTCGGCACGTTGAGTCACTGTCGGCTGCGCTCGAGGGCGTGGAGATCGCCCGGCTTCACGGACTGGGCCGTCAGATCGGGATGTGCCTCCGCCCCTCCATCTGCGAAGAGCTCTGGGTGCTGGGCCGATGGGACGAGATGGAACAGCAGCTCGAGCGGATCGTGGCCGAGCGGGACAGCGTCGACGGGTGGAGCACCACGCGGCTGTGGGCGCAGCTGCGAGCCGGTCGTGGTGACTTCGAGGGAGCCCGAGAGGATCTCGAACGATTTCGCAGCCTGCTCGGGTCCCAGCCCGACGTGCTGTGGCAGATCGAGCTGGTGAGCCTCGGCATCGAGATCGCGCTCTGGGAGGGGGACCTCGACACGGCGATCGGTCGAGCTCAAGAGGGAATGGACACCAGGAGCGATGGCCCGCTGTGCGCCGATACGCCGGCGTCCTTGGCCGTGCCCCTGAACGCGATGGCAGCGGCGGCTCAGCTCGCCTCGCAGGCGGCACCGCGTGAGGGTGACCCACGATCGGGCCACCGGCTGGGTCAGGAGTTCGCGACACGGTTCCAAGAGTGGGTCGACGGCTCGCGCTGGGGACCAGGTCGCCCGGGCGACCTCGCGCCGGCCGCGCGCCAGATCGCCGCGGAGCTCGCGGTCATCGAAGGGAGCGGTGAGCCAGACGAATGGTGCGCCCTCGCGCACGACTGGCTGGCATTCGGCCAAGTGCCCCGAGCCGCGTATGCGCGCTGGCGCGAGGCCGAGCTCCGGCTGGCCACAGGTGACCGCAGCAGTGCCGAGGCGGCGGCCCTCGCGGCCTACGAGATCGCCGATTCGATCGGTTGGCAGTGGGTGCGTGACGGTGTCGCCGATCTCGCCCGCCGCGGCCGGCTCGACATCAATACCGGCGAACCGTCCATCCCCGATGCTGCGGCAGAGCTCTCCCTCACCGCGAGAGAGGTCGCGGTCCTCGGTCTGCTGGCCGAAGGGCGAACGAACCGTCAGATCGCGGAGTCGTTGTTCATCTCGACCAAGACCGCGAGCGCGCACGTGTCGAACCTGCTGATGAAGCTCGGAGTCAGCAACCGCGGCGAAGCCGGTGCCGCCGCCCGCCGGCTCGGCCTCGACTGATCCCGGCGTCACGTCGCCCCATCGCTCCGGGCGGGTGCTGATGGTGAAGGCGGCCTCGCCGTAGGTTGGGTGGCCTGAACCCGTTGGCCGAGATCGTCGCCGCGGTCGCTCCCGGTGCCCGCCTCGTCGCGAGCACGTCCTTCGCGGGCGGACTCTCCTCGGACATGACGCTGCTCGAGGTCGAGCGCGGCGACGGCTCGCGGTGGCGGTTCGTCCTGCGCCGGGCCCGCCGTGCCCGGGGATCGCTCTCCCTTGGCGCCGAGTACCGATTGCTCGAGACCCTCTGGAAGCGCGGGCTCCCGGTCCCGGAGCCGCTGCTCCTCGATGAGTCGGGCGCCGGCTCGGAGGCTCCGTACATGGTGCTCGGCTACGTCGACGGGTCACCGCGCGTCTCGGATGCCGACGGGGTGGGGAAGGCGCGCCGTCTCGCCGAGGTGTCGGCGTCGATCCACGAGGTCGACGGCGCCGCACCGGCGTTCGCCGACCTACCCCGCCGGGACACCCGGGTCGCCACAGCGCTCGAGCGGCATTCAGCGCCCTTCGACGACTCGATCCGGGAACGCCGCATCCTCGAGGTGCTGCGCGCGCATTGGCCGCCGAGCCCGGTCGCCCGCCCGTCCTTGCTGCACTGCGATCTCTGGCTCGGCAACGTGCTGTGGTCGGGCGCGGATGTCGTCGCGGTGATCGACTGGGAGAACGCCCACGTCGGCGATCCCCTCGCCGACCTCGCGATCACCCGCCTGGAGTGTGCGTGGACGTTCGGGCGTGACGCGGTGGCGGCGTTGACGGAGCACTACCTCTCCAGGACCGGTGCCGACCTCGAGCAGCTGCCGCTCTGGGACCTGGCGGCGGCGCGCCGTCCGGCCGGCGAGCTCTCGGCGTGGGCCGCGGACTGGGCGAACTACGGCCGGCCCGACATGACGCCCGAGCGGATGCGCGCCGCGCACCGCTGGTTCGTCGACGACGCGCTCGCGGCACTCGGCGGGTAGAAAACGGGGCAGAATGCGAATCTCCCGCCTATACCGAGAGGATGTTCCCGCATGATTCGTCTCACCGTCTTCTACCCGACGACCGAAGGCGCCACGTTCGACCACGACTACTACCGGGACCGGCACGTGCCGCTGGCGGTCAAGACCTGGGGCCTCGACGGTGCCGAGATCGACCGTGGCATCGACGGCCCGTACGCGGCCGCGGTGCACTTCAAGTTCGAGTCGCTCGACGCGCTCGGCGCGGCGATGGCGGCTGAAGGAACCGCCAACGTGCTGGCCGACATCGCGAACTACACGACGATCGCGCCCGTGTTGCAGACGAGCGAGATCGTCGGCTGACCGTAGGGAGGTCTCACCATGTTCGACATCGACGAGCTGCGGGTCGGGTGTCAGGCCGTTCGTGACGAGGCGGAGCCGCGCGCCGCGGCCCGTGATCTCTTGGAGCGGGCGCTCGCCCGGCCCGACGCGGTGGGTGACGCGTTCCGGCCGAGTGAGGGTGGCATCACCTTGCTGCATCACGAGCCGGACCTCACGATGATCCACGTCGTCTGGGCACCCGGCATGCGGCTCTTCCCGCACGACCACCGGATGTGGGCCGTCATCGGGATCTACACCGGGCAGGAGGACAACTCGTTCTACCGCCGCGCCGGCGCCGGTGAACGCACGCTCGTCGATTCCGGCGGTAAGGAGCTCGCGGTCGGCGACGTGCTGATGCTCGGTGACGACACCATCCACGCGGTCAGCAATCCGCTCGATCGCCTGACCGGCGCGATCCACGTCTACGGCGGAGATTTCGTCAATCAACCCCGTAGCCAGTGGGGCCCGGGTCCGCGCGAGGAACGGCCGTACGACATGAGCGTCGTCGACCGTCAGTTCGCAGAGGCGAACCGGGCGTGGAAGACCGCGGCCTCGGGCTGACCGCTAGCCGGGGAAGATCGCGTAGACCTTGCGCAAGGTCTCGTGGATGTCCCAACGTCCCGACCAACCGGGCGGGAACGTCATCGAGTCGCCCGGCCCGACCTCGGTGACCGTGCCGTCGTCCGCGGTGCAGGTCATCCGGCCGCGCACGACGTAGATCAGCTCACCTTCACCGTCGAGCTTCCACTGGCTCGGTCCCGGTTCGCACTCCCAGATCCCGGTGGACGTCTTCTCGTCCTCCGAGCTCCAGGTCTCCAGCCCTCTCGTGGGCATGGGATCACCGAGCGGTTGGGCGAGGGGCGGCGCGAGCAGGCCCCAGTCCTCGAGGTCGGCGCCGGTCATGGCATCTGCGTGCTGCGTCTGCGACATCCGGCCAGCCTGGCGAGAAGGCGACGATCGTGCAACTCGCCGGCTGGACCTCGTCCCGCGAGCAGGGCCGGCCGAAAGGCATGCAGCCGTGACTGGTTACTCTGCACGGCGGATTCAGTTCCGATCAGCCGACGACGGCGTTGCCCAACTTCCATCGCATCAGGAGCCAAGACCATGCGTACCCCGATCTGCGACGAGCTCGGCATCGAGTTCCCGATCTTCGCCTTCACCCACTGCCGCGACGTCGTGGTCGCGGTCAGCAAGGCGGGCGGATTCGGCGTCCTCGGGGCCGTCGGGTTCAGCCCCGAGCAGCTCGAGATCGAGCTCAACTGGATCGACGAGCACATCGGTGACCGTCCCTACGGCGTCGACATCGTGATCCCGAACAAGTACGAGGGCATGGACGCGAACCTGTCCACCGACGAGCTCACGAAGATGCTCCAGGACATGGTCCCGCAGGCGCACCTCGACTTCGCTCGCAAGCTGCTGAACGACCATGGCGTCCCGACGCCCGAGGGCGAGGACAACTCGCTGCAGCTGCTCGGCTGGACCGAGGCCACCGCGACGCCGCAGGTCGAGATCGCGTTGCGGCACCCGCAGATGATGCTGATCGCGAACGCGTTGGGCACGCCGCCGGCCGACATGATCGAGCACATCCATGCGGAAGGCCGCAAGGTCGCGGCGCTGTGCGGCTCGCCGTACCAGGCGCGCAAGCACGCCGACGCGGGCGTCGACATCGTCATCGCGCAGGGCGGTGAGGGCGGTGGTCACTGTGGCGAGGTCGGTTCCATCGTGCTCTGGCCCCAGGTGGTCAAGGCGGTCGCGCCGGTTCCCGTGCTCGCCGCCGGTGGCATCGGCAACGGTGCGCAGATCGCCGCCGCGCTCGCGCTCGGTTGCCAGGGCGCGTGGTCCGGCTCGCAGTGGTTGATGGTGGAGGAATCCGAGAACACACCCGTGCAACAGGACACGTACGTGCACGCGACCTCGCGCGACACCGTCCGGAGCCGCTCGTTCACCGGCAAGCCGTGCCGCATGCTGCGCAACGACTGGACCGAGGCGTGGGAGGCCGAGGGCAGCCCGGACCCGCTCGGCATGCCGTTGCAGTACATGGTGTCCGGCATGGCGGTCGCGGCGACGCACCGGTACCCGGACCAGTCGGTCGACGTCGCGTTCAACCCGGTCGGTCAGGTCGTCGGCCAGTTCGAGAAGGTGGAGAAGACCGCGGCCGTCATTCAGCGCTGGGTCGAGGAGTACCTCGAGGCCGTCGAGCACCTGAACTCGCTCAACGCGGCTGCCGGCGTGTAGCGCGAGCCCATGACGGTCTCCGAGGGTGGCGCGCAGGCGCTCGAGGCATGGCAGCTCGTGCGCCGGATGCTCGACGACATGACCCAGATAGTCGAGGCGGACGCCGAGACCGAGTTGGAGCTGCTCGAAGGGATCCGGGTGCTCGGGCGCATCACCGCGCTGTGCTCGGAGCTGTCGCTCGACGTTGACACCGCCGCGCCGTGGTTCTTCAGCATGAACACCGAGACCCGACTCGTGGGCGGGCCGAATCCGGACGGCGAGTACTTCCTGGCCATGATCGACGGCCGGCATCGCTACCGGGTGCGGGGCCGGCGGGGGACCACCGCGTATCTCGGCTTCCAGGTGCTGGCCGCAACCGGTCTCACCCCGAGGCGCATGGCGGCCTACGTGTCGGACTACGACCTGCAGCTGGCCGGCGACGGCTCGTTCGCCTTCGTGCTGGCGGCGGACCATCCGACGGACCAGGAGCTGGACGGCGACCCGTGGGTCCAGATGCCTTCGGACGCGTCGGCGATCGTCGTGCGCGAGTACATCGGCGACCGCGCGGCCGAGGTCGCCGCCGAGATCGCGATCGAGCCGCTCGACGCTCCGGGGCTCCCTGATTCGCCGAGCGATGCGTCGCTCGGCGAGCAGCTGACTGCGATGGCCTGGACGATCGCCAAGCTCGCGACACTGCACCGGACGATCAAGCCCGAGCTGCTCGAACGCCCGAACGAGCTCGTGACCGCCGAGGCGGCCGAGCTCGGCGCGGCCGACAGCACGCCGGACAACCTCTACATGATCGGCACGTTCCGGCTCGACCCCGGCGAGGCGCTCGTCATCGAGCTCGAGCCACCGGATACGCGGTACTGGAGCATCACCCTCGAGAACATCTGGCACGAGTGCATCGACGCGCGGCGGCGGCGAAGCTCGATCACCGACGCGCACGCGGTGCGCGCCTCGAACGGCATGGTCAACGTGATCGCGTCCGCCACGGACCCCGGGGTCGACAACTGGATCGACACGGGCGGCCGCCACCGCGGCTTCGTGATCCTCCGCTGGCTCGACAACCCGGCGCCTCCGAAGGTCACGCTGCGCGTCATGACCGTGGCGGAGGTCGCGACCGCCGCCGACACCGCCGGCACGCGCGTGGTCGCAGGCTGAAGTCGCGCGCCGGCGCTACCGCGTGCCGTCGAGCGCGTCCCGCTCCTCTGCCATGTCCAGGTCGAGGGCCGGTGCGCTATCGGCTGGGGGCAACGGTGACTCTGCCCGAATGCGGCGCGCCAGCGACACGGCCAGTGCAACCGCCGCACCGGTGGCCACAGCGGCGACGATCAGCCGCAGCCCGTGCTTGCTCCGATGCTTGGTCTGGCGGCGGGCCGCCCGATCCGCCGCGACCCGGGCCTGCTTCGCGGTCCGCTTTGCCGCGCGCTTGGCCACGGTCCTGGCGGCCTCGGCCGGGACGTGGAGATCGACCGCCCGCGCCGCGTCCACGGTCTTCACCGCCTGCTTCCGGGCGTGCTTCGCGGCCCGCCGGCCCGCCGCCACCGGCTCGTGAACGTCGATTCGCATCGTCGGGGCATTCCCACTCACCCGGAGGGCGAAACCTGACGTCCGCACACGTAGCCTGCGCCTGTGGAAGTCACGGCGATCGTCGAGATCCCGCGGGGCTCGCGCAACAAGTACGAGGCGGATCACGACACCGGCGCGATCTGGCTCGACCGGCTGCTGTTCACCGCTACGCAGTACCCCGCCGACTACGGGTACATCCCCGCCACCCTGGCGGACGACGGCGATCCGCTCGACGTGCTGGTGCTGCTCGACGAGCCGACCTTCCCGGGGTGCCACATCCGAGCCAGGGTCATCGGCGTCTTTCGCATGCGCGACGAAGAAGGCATCGACGACAAGATCCTCTGCGTTCCCGCGACGGATCCCCGCTGGAGCCGCTTCGCCGACATCGGTGACGTCGACGAGTTCCTCCTGCGCGAAGTTGCCCACTTCTTCGCGGTCTACAAGCAGACCGAGCCCGGCAAGTCGACGGAGCCGGGCGCATGGGAAGGGCGCGACGCCGCGGCGGGCATCGTCGATGCCGCGCGCCGCGCCGTGACCGGAGGCGGCTAGGCCCGACCGGTAACCGCCCACCGCGAGTCGCCACGACCCGACGAGGGGACGTGCCCGCGATGACGCCGCTCTGACCACCGGCGTGAGCTCAAACGTGCCACCGGCCTGATGTGCGAGGTCGGGGTTACTCTCGCGCGGTGGCCTTCGAGCTTGCCCAGGTGAACATCGCGCGGCTGCTCGCGCCGCTCGAGTCGCCGGCGCTCGCGGACTTCGTCGCGAATCTCGAGCCGGTCAACGCGAGTGCGGACACCGCGCCCGGCTTCGTGTGGAGGTTGCAGACCGAAGCCGGTGACGCGACCAGCATCACGGCATTCGAGTGGGACGTCGCCGAGAGTGTCGGCGTGATCGTGAACATGTCCGTATGGCGGTCGGTCGAAGCTCTGGCGGACCGGGTCTACGGGGACATGCACCTCGCGGTGCTTCGCCGTCGGCGTGAATGGTTCCATCGAGTCCGCGAGGCGACGGTCGCGCTGTGGTGGGTACCGGAGGGTCATCGCCCCACCACCGGGGAAGCCGAGGCGCGGGTCCGGCACCTCCGGACGCACGGCCCGAGCGAGACCGCGTTCACCTTCCGGGTCGTGTATCCCGCCCCGGGCGATCAGGTGGAACGCCCGGCACGCGCGGAACCCGGGCGCGACGACTGGCTCTGCCCGGCCTGATGGGTGCCGGCGCCGAGCGGAGGACCTGCCGATCGTGACGCTGCGCACCCGTCTTTGCGACCTTCTCGGGATCGGGCGTGAGCGCAGCGCGAGCTCAGTCGGCCGGCTTCATCCGTTCGAGCATCTCGGCCATCTGCCGGTGGACGAGGTTGATGGCCTGCAGCGGCCGGATCATCACCCGAAATTCGACGATGCGACCGTCGTCGTTGCCGCGGATGATGTCGACGCCGTTCACGTACTTGCCTTCCACCGTGGTCTCGAACTCGAGCACCGCGGTGTCGCCGGCCATCACCTGCTTCGTGTAGCGGAACGCGCCGCCCGGCCCGTCGCTGCTCTTCGGGCTCGTTCCCTTCACCTCACCCGGAAGGGTCTGGCCGGCCGCCTCGAGGTACAGCTTGGTGATCGCCTTGCCCTGCTGGGGCGTGTAGACGATGGGTGAGTAGAAGACCACCTCGTCGTCGAGCAGCTCGTCGAGCCCACCCGCCAGCTCGCCTCGCAGGTGGGCGTGCCACTTCTCGATCAGGGCCTCGATCATCAGGTCTCCTCAAGCGCGGTCGGGGGAGCTCGGCCAGATTCTTGCCGGGGGATGTCGAGAAACGAGGAACAGCCTCGACCAGTGGGTACGCGAGGCCACAGGGGCGCCGCCGGACCAGGAAGGATGGAGCCTTGCGATGCATGCTGCTGCAGAGCTACGGAGAGGTCGACGTGGCCGGCGCCAAGGAGGATCATGCCCAAGCTGCGAGTGCACAACTTCGCGATCTCCGTCGACGGGTACGGGGCCGGACCTGACCAGAGCGTGGACGACCCACTCGGCGTGGGCGGGACCCAGCTGCACGAGTGGGCGTTCGCGAGCCAGGCCTGGCGCGAGATGCAGGGACAGGGCGCGCGCGACGGCGTGGACGCCAGCCTCGACGACGCGTTCATCACCGCAGGCGACGCGGGAATCGGCGCCACGATCATGGGTCGCAACATGTTCGGTCCGGTCCGCGGGCCGTGGGGCGACGAAGCGTGGACCGGCTGGTGGGGCGAGGACCCGCCCTACCACCACCCCGTGTTCGTGCTCACGCACCATGTGCAGCCGCCCATCGAGATGGAGGGTGGGACGACCTTCCATTTCGTTGACGCCGGGATCGAGGAAGCGTTGGCCCGGGCCTTCGACGCGGCCGCGGGCGACGACTTCCGCCTGGCCGGTGGCGTCTCCACGATCCAGCAGTACCTCCGCGCCGGTCTGGTCGACGAGATGCACCTCGCGATCGCGCCGGTGCTTCTCGGGCGGGGTGAGCGCCTCTTCGAGCGCCTCGACGGCGGGCCGCACGGCTACGAATGCGTGGAGCTCGTGAGCTCGCCCATGGTCGCCCACGTCCGCTTCACGCGCCCGCCGGCGTAGGAGCCGGCACCGCGTGCGAACCCATGGGAACCATCCCGCGTGACGCGTGGTCGGGTGCGGGTCGGTTGCTCGGGATGGGTCTACCCGGACTGGCGCGGGGTGGTGTACCCGGCCCGTCTCCGCCAACGCGACTGGTTCGCGGCCTACGCGGCGCACTTCGACACCGTCGAGCTGAACACCACCTTCTACCGCCTGCCGAGCGTCGAGGCGGTGGCGCAGTGGGCCGTGCAGGCGCCGCGGGGTTTCGAGTACGCGGTCAAGCTGGGCGCGTTCGGCTCGCACCGGATGAAGCTGCGCGACGCGCCGCGTTGGTTGCCGAACCATCTCGATCGCGTGCGCCGGTTGGGGACCACGCTCGGGCCGAATCTCGTGCAGCTCCCGCCGCGCTGGAAGCGCAACGCGCCGCGGCTCGACGAATTCCTGGCCGCCGCGCCGAAGGACCTGAGGTGGGCCGTCGAGCTCCGTGACCCGTCGTGGCTGCACGACGACGTCTTCTCGGTCCTCGAGCGTCACGGCGCCGCGTTGTGCATCCACGACCTGTTGCCGCACCATCCATGGGAGCTCACGACCTCATGGACCTTCGTACGCTTTCACGGGCCGCACGCCGTGACCGAGCCCTACCACGGCCGGTACGGCGGACGCCGGCTGTGGCGGCCGGCGAAGCGACTGGACGAGTGGGCCCGCGCCGGCGTCGACGTCTACTCGTACTTCAACAACGACTACGAAGGGAATGCGGTGCTCGACGCGGACTGGCTGCGGGCGAAGCTCGATCCCTCCGGCCGCCCTCCCGCCCGTTTGGCCCCGGGTACGACCTTCCTATGAGCTCCACCGCGTCCGTCCGCAGCGATCTCGAGCGCTCGCGGTACGAATACGTCGAGGACGGCGAGGTCATCGCGGTCGCCGACTACCGGCTCGGTCCGGGCTACGTCGTGATGCACCACACGTACACGGATCCGGCTCATCGGGGCCGGGGGATCGCCGCGCGGCTCGTAGCCGGCGCGCTCGACGATCTGCGCCGCCGCGGGCTTCGGGTCGTGGCCACCTGTTGGTACGTGCAGGAATTCATCGATGAGCACCCCGAGTACCGCGACCTGCTGCACCAACATTCGCAGAAGCCCGGCACGGCCGGACTCGCGTGGTGACGACGACGCAGCGTGCCGCCGACCTCCGCGGAATGGATGCGGCCCCGGACGGGTAGAACGGGTGGCAGCCCCGAGCCGAGGAGCCGAAGTTGCGCGTCCATCTGCTGAAGCTGCCCCGCCGCCTCCCGTACGTGCTGCTCTCGGGGATGTTCGTCTCCGGTGGGCTCGACGCGCTGATCCGGCCGAAGGGGAAGGTGCCGAAGGCCGAGGTCGTGACGGAGCCCGCGATCGAGGAGCTCGGCCTCGACCTGGACACCGAACAGCTGGTGCGGCTCAACGGCGCGGTGCAGGTCGCGGGCGGCCTGATGCTCGCCGGCGGGGTGCTCCCACGCGTGGCGGCGACCGCGCTGGCCGGTTCGTTGATCCCGACGACGCTGGCCGGCCACCGCTTCTGGGCGGAGGAAGACCCGCAGGCCCGCGCGGCGCAACGGATCCAGTTCCTCAAGAACATGTCGATGCTCGGAGGTCTCCTCCTCGTGGCGATCGGTCCGCACGCACCGACGAGCAAACGGCACGGCGAGTGAGCCTCCATACTTGAGCGGATGACCGCCGCGAGGATGCCGGCCGTGTTCTTCGGGCACGGGAGCCCGATGAACGCGCTGGAGCACAACCGCTTCACCGAAGCGTGGCGAGCCTTCGGCGCGGCCGTGCCGCGGCCACGGGCGGTGCTCGTCGTTTCCGCGCACTGGTACATCAACGCGTCGGCCGTCACGGCGATGTCACAGCCAAAGACGATCCACGACTTCTACGGCTTCCCCGACGAGCTGTTCGCGGTCGAATACCCCGCGCCGGGTGATCCCGCGCTCGCCGACGAGATAGCGGACGTCGTGAAGCCGACCTGGATCGGGCTCGACCACGACAGCTGGGGGATCGACCACGGGACCTGGTCCGTGCTCGTTCACGCGTTCCCTGCGGCCGACATCCCCGTGCTCCAGCTGTCGATCAACGCCGAGAAGCCGTTCGGGTACCACCGCGAGCTCGGTGCGCGACTCGCGCCGCTTCGCGACCGAGGCGTGCTCATCGTCGGCAGCGGCAACGTCGTGCACAACCTCGGTCGCATCGACTGGAGCCAGCCCGACGGGGCGTTCGACTGGGCCCGGCGGTTCGAGGAAGCCGCACGCGAGCACATGACCACGGCACCTGCCGGCCTGCCCGACCTGCAACGCCATCCGGACTTCCGGGCCGCGGTCCCGACGCCGGACCACTTCGTCCCGCTGCTGTACGTCGCGGGTCTGGCCGAGGCGGGGGGCGAGAGCGCCGACGTGCTGGTGGACGGCTACGCGTACGGGTCGCTGTCGATGACCAGCTACACGGTGGGCGCCCGGCACCTGGACCTGGTGGGTGGGGGCGAGGGCGCGGCACCGCTGCCCGACCCGGCGGGCGTCCCGCCGGATGCCACCAACACCTGACGAAGGTCCACGACGCAGCGACCAACGCGGACGCGCGCGGCGTTTCTCGTGGTGGCAGGCCGACCCGGAGGTGCTTCCGACGGATGGCGCAGTAGTTGCCGTACCGAGCCCGCACGGCCGAAACTGCGGGATGGCGCCGAGCGCAGCGGCCGAGGCGAGCGAGATGGTGGCCGAGGTTCGCGACGACCCACGCCGGCGGTTGGCCCTCGCCGCGCGTCTCTACGATCGCCGCGCCGAGCGCGCGGGCATCCGGCCGTACCGGCGGGCCGAGGTCGCGTTCATGCGGTGGCAGATCAGCCGGGGTGTGCTTGCATCACCGGCCGCCGAGCGGCCCGGAAGCTCGTGGTGGCGCGCCGTCAACGAGGATCTGATTCGCGACACGTGGGAAGCGGACCTGCTGGACCGCGGCCGTGGGGGATCACCCACCCGAGCCAGCGTGGCGCACTGGTTGTGCTTCCTGCGCGAGCCGTCGGCGCACAACTGGTACCGGGCCCACAACGCGAGCATCGTCGCGGCCTACCTGGGACACCGCGACCTCGCGCAGCTCGAGCTCCCGGCCGAGCGGTTCTTCATGGATGTCGCCCTGCTACGGGTGCTGTACGCGCACAGTCTCGTCGCCGCACCCTGGTTGGCGCTGGGGCGCCTCGCGCCGATCGGACGCTTCCTCGGCGATCCTCGCCTGCGGGTCGCCGACGTGTTCCTGTCGCTCCGGCGGATCATGCCGGACCGGTATCCGCTCGACGGGTTCTCGGTCGAGGAGATCCTGCAACGGGAGAACCGGGTCGGGCGGCTTCTCGACTACGCGGTGATCGGGCCGCGCGCGGACGCGCTCTACGGGTTCGCAGCTTTGGACCTGAGCGAGCCGCGCCTGCTCGAGCTGATCCGCGACCGTGCACCGGTCTACGCGTGGCGCTACGAGGACCGCCACGTCTGGACGATGGCCAAGTCGCCGTTCACGGTCCGCGCGGTGGAACGGATGACGCGTGTCGCAGACCTCCCTCCGGCCTGGGACGCATCTGACACCTGGTGACGGGTCTGCGACACTCGCCGGCATGATCGACGACCAGGTCCTCAGTGCTCGCGCCCGGGCCCTCGGCGGCGCGATCGAGCCCGTCGCGGGCCAGGTGTACTTCTCGCCGGAGTGCCACCGGGCGTACGAGTCACTCGGCTTCTCGCCGAGCCCGGCGCAGATCGGCGGGGTGGAGCTGCCGGACGGGGCCGCGTACTTCGCCAGTCGCGGCTCGATCCTCGGTCAGGTGCCGGGTGAGCTCGTCGCGGCGACGTTCGGTGTGTTCAACCCGGCAGTCGTCGTGCCGCTCGTCGCGACGGGTTGGGCGCTCACCACCGCGGAGACGATCTGCGCGGCCCGGACCGAAGGTGCCGTGAGCCAGCTCGAGCGAATTCTCGGCGAGCATCCCGAGGGGTTGGAGCGCGCCACGGAGCTGTTGCAGCAGGCCAACGACCCGCTGCGGCCCGAGGGCCGTCCGCTGTACGCCGGGCTGCTCGGTCTCGGCCTCCCCGGAGATCCGCTCGGCGACATGTGGCGGCTCGCCGATCGCCTACGCGAGTACCGCGGCGACGCACACATCGCGGCGTGGAGTGGCGCAGGCTTCGACGCGACGGAGATCGGCCTGCTCACCGAGCTCTACTGGGGTCTGCCGATGCGCACCTACATCCGGACCCGGGCGTGGAGCGAGCCTGATCTGGACGAAGCCGAGGCCCGCCTCGTCGCGCGCGGGCTCGTTGCCGACGGTGCGTTCACCGCCGAGGGTCGCGCCGCCCGCGAGCAGGTCGAGGTCGTGACCGATCGGCTCTGCCGGCCGATCATCGAAGCGCTGGGCGACGACTTCGACGAGCTGGTGGCGTATCTCGGGTTGTGGGGCGAGGCGGTCAAGGCGGCCGGCGGGTATCCGGGTGCGGGACCGCATGACCTGGCCCGCACGACCGGGAAGTCGTAACGGCTCGAACCTGGAGCGGTGACGCCGACCGCAAGGCGGCGATGAGCGCGAGCGCAGCGAGCCGCGGTGATCGACGCGGGGATCTGGTCGATCTGCACCAGCCCACCCGGCGGCTCTGGGCGCCCCACCTCGACCCGGTGGCGCTCGTAGCCGGGAGCCGGGGCGAAATCACCTAGTCTGCCCCGATCGGAGGCAGGAGATGGCTGCGAGTGATGCTCGCGTCCGGATTCGAGACGCGGCACTGGAGCTGTTTGGCCGCGGTGGTGTGCAAGGCACCTCCACGCGGGCGATCCTCGACGCGGCCGGGCTGCGCAACCCGTCGGCGATCAGCTACCACTTCGGGTCGAAGGCCGGCCTGGTCGACGACCTCGTGACGGAGGTCCTTGCCCGCGAGTGGCCACTCGTGCAGATGCAGGTGGACCTGGTGGCGTGCGGAACGCCGAAGATCGAGGAGTGGGCGGGCGTGGCGGCCGACTCCGCCGCCCAGCTCGTCTCGACCGAGCGCGGCTGTCTGCTCGCCCGGATCATCTGGGAGTACGACTGCGTGTTGCACCCCGACGCATTCGAAGAGTTCCTGGCGAGCGGTCACCCGATGGCGATCGACTGGCAGAAGGCGATCGAGGTGACCTTTCCCGACCTCCCGCCGATCGTGGCCGTCGGCCGGAACCTCGTCATGATCCGCATGGTCGAATGGCTGATCTCGCGACGTGCCGCCAAGATCCTGACCGGGAACCCCGGCCCGGCGCTCAAGGTCACCAGCACCGAAGCGTTGCGCGGTGCGCTGTTCGAGCTCTCGGTGGCGCTGCTCACCGCACCGACGACCCTGATCGCGGACGACCTCGTCGTCGAATAGCGCGCTATTGCAGGGCGGCCAGCACCTGGCTGCGCCAGGGATCCGGGCAGCCCCAATAGGTGATCCCGCCGGCGGCGGTCTCCGCCGGGAACAGCGCCCAGGCCACGCAGTCCGCGACCTTCTCGGAGTCGTCCCAGGGGCCGGCCCGCACCACCGGCGCCCCCGCTACCGCGGCGGTGAGCGCCGCGGAGCGGCTGGTCTGGAGGTGGATGCTGTGCGCGAGCTCGTGCACCGCGACGTAGGTGAGCCGGGCGGCGCTGGCGAACGCGCTCTGACCTACCCATACGTCGTTCGGTCCCGGGTTGTAGCCGCCCGCGTGGCAACAGGTGTCGAGAGGGTTCCAGCCGTAGTGCACGGTCGCCCCACCCTCGAACAACACGGCGGGCAGCGTAGGGAGCAGCGCGTCGAGCTGCGCGTTCCCGGTGGCGAAGACCCGAGCCGGTGGCACGACGACGGGGAGGATCGTCGTCGAGGTGGTGGACGTGGCCGGGGTGTGGCGTGGCGTACTCGCGGCACCGGCGGAGACCGGCGTGAGCTGACTGCTCGAGAGCAGCCCGTGCAGCCCGAGCATGACGACGGCGCCGATGACGACGGCCGACGCGCCGACGACGAGCCGGCGCGTGGTGCGCGACCTTGATCGCATGAGACCTCGCAGGAGAGTCGCGAGAACAAGCCCCGTCGTGCCGGGGCCGGTTTCGCATTGGCTCCCCGCAGGCTCATGCGACCAGTGGTGATCGCCTGCGGATCAACGCCTCCCTGAGGTGTGACTTGTCTCTCGGGTAGTTGCGTGCGCTGCTTCGCAGCGGCACCGCTCGTGCCCAGTAGAACACGCTTCGCCCGGCTTCTCCATAGGGCGAACGAACCCGATTACTGCTTGTCGAAGCCCTCGTAGGCGTCGAAATCGAAGTCGTCGTCGGGCTCACTGTTGCCGTAGTCGCTCCGGCGCTTGACGGCGATGGCGCCGACTACGAGACAGACCACCGCGACGCCCGCGAAGAGGATCCATCCGATGTACATGACCCCAGGCTACTCGCCGGCTTGTGGTGATCAGGAGGAGCCGGCGGGGAAGCCGCGGATCTCCGAGCATCCGTGGGGTGCGGTCGCCTCAGCGACCGAGGCGCTCGACCAGCGGCGCGCGCCACTCGTCGGCGAGCGCCGGGTGCTCGGCCAGCGCCCGCACGAGCTCGGGTGTGAGCAGATGGCGGTCGCTCATCGCGAGGTGCGCGTCTTCGACGGTCAAGCCGCGCGGATCCTCGGTTGCGACGCGAATCGGTCCGGCGGCGGGAACCGCACCCGGCTCGAGCACACGCAGGTACCAGCCGGTGCGACCCGAGGTGCGCATCTTCGCTTGGATGTCTGCGCGACCGCGGTGCAGTGCGAGCTTGAAGCACGGCCATCGGGGCTGGGTCACCTGGAGCACGGCATCACCCCAGGACCACAGGTCGCCGATCCGAACATCGCGCTCGAGCACGCCGACGGTGCTGAGGTTCTCGCCGAAGGGCGCGGGCCCGAGATCGGTTTCGAGCTCCTCGGTCCACGGGCCGAGATGCTCGGACGGATACGCGTATACCGCCTTGTCGGTGCCGCCGTGCACGATCAGATCCGCTTGCCCGTCGCCGGCCAGGTTGAGCAGGGACAGCCAGAGAGCTGCCGATGCGGGTACCGGCTGCTTGCGGATGCCGCTCCAGACCTTCTCGCCGCGCCCGTCGGCCAAGACACTCGGTGTGCCGACGTTGACGACCGCGAGCCCGATCACGGATCGCCACAGTAAGCCGTGGGGTGACCTCCGCGGCTGGGAAAGGCTCAGATCGCGCGCCGCCGCCGGCGTCGCGCGTAGAGGAAGGCCACGACGAGCAGCGCCAGCGCTCCGGCCGCGGTGGCAATTCCGATCGCGATCGAGTGGTCGGATGACGAAGCGGTCGCCGCGACGAGCTCCGGGAGGTTCGTTGCCGCGACGTAGTAGCCCGGGGAAGCGAACGTGGTGGCGAGACCGAGCTGGCGTGGGGGAACGGTTCGTGCGTCGAGCTTCGACCATCGCCGGCCACTCGGTGAGGTGAAGAGGTCGGAGCCGATCTCGGGGATCTCCATCACGAGACTGCCGGGACGTGCGAGCGCTCGCACCGCGGCACCCCCCGGTTGGTACGACATCTCGACCCTGTACGCGTTGCCGTTCGGCCGGCCCGCCGGGACCGCGGCGAGCTGGTTGGGATCGACCGGGGTGATTCTCACGAGCACATGACGCTGGCCGCCTCGTGGCGCGACGGCGCCCCGAGCGAGGCTGAGAACGAACTGCCCGTCCGGTGTCGCGATCCCGGCCGCAGCCGAACCCCCGGACGCAAGGGCGATCGTCGTGGTGGTCGCGGCCGGGGTGACGTTGTCGGACGCGAAGAACGCCGGCGGATCGACCCAGCGGTACGGCGCCGGAGTCGCGAAGCCGTCGTACAGCGGTCGAACGTGATCGTCTCGCAGGCCTACCGTCACGGCCAGCGCGGCGAGGTACGTCACGAGCACCAACACGCCGATCCTCAGCCCCGCGACCGGTGGGCGCCAACGGCGACGCACGCCTACAGCACCACGAGCACGTTCGCGATCACGTGGGTGATGACCGGCGCCCTCCACGAACCCGTGACGGATCGTTGCCACCCGAGCAGCAGGCCCGCCGCCAGGTCGAGGGGCAAGACCCAGTAGCCGTAGATGGAAGCGTGCACCGCGGCGAACAGGACGGCGGAGCCGACGACCGCGATCGTCGTGCCCGCCGGCTCGAGCAGCCCGAACCAGAGCCTCCGGAACCAGGCCTCCTCGGCGACTGCGGCGAGGGTGCTCGTCACGATGAGGAACGCGCTGGCGGACGTCGGCGGGTGCCCGCCCACCAGCGCGCGCCCGATCCCGAAGGCGAGCACCCCGAGCGCGACTGCCGGCAGCGTCGTCCATCGGGTCCGCGCGAGCGACTGCCGCGGGAGGAGGGCGGGCAGGGGCAGGAACGCGCCGAGCACGAGCAACGCGGCGAAGAGCAGGCCGAGAGTGAGGACCGGGGACGGTGTCGCGGCGACGAGCGCGGGTCGTGCTGCGAGCAGCCCGCAGCCGACCACTGCGACTGCTCCGACGAGCAAGCGTGTCCGCGCCGGTCCGATCGTTGACGCCGTCGGAACCCGGCGCGCCGCGGTGGCGGTCACCGGACCACGATGGTGACGGCCGCTACGACCCGGTTCGCGAACGGGGCGTGGTCCGACGCGACGAACTCGGCCTGGAGGATGTGGTTGCCCGGGCTCAGGCCGGGTACCACCTGATGCGTGCCGTAGAACATCTGGGTGATCTGGCCGTCGACGGACACGTGGATGTGCCCACGATCCGGTCGGACCTTCCCCCCGACCTGGTTGGCCGGCACCACGCGCGCGTGGTGGAGCTGGAGGCGCAGGTCCACGTTCGGGCCGGTGACCGAATTGGGGGCCGGGGAGACGATCTGGAGCGTCGCCGGGGTCTCCGGCCGGCCCGAGGACGATCCCGAGCATGCCCCGAGCGCGACGACGAGCAGGATGAGGACGCACGCCCCGGCCGGGCGTTTGTGGGCTCGTGACGCCGGCATGGCCGAATCCTACGGACCCGGGTCGCGCCGGGGAGGTCGAGGGCTCGCCTTCTCCCGTTCCCGATCCGCGCTCCGCGCCCACCGTCGCATGGTGGACAACAGAACGAACGTTCGTTACGCTTCGGATCCTTGGGACGGAGGCCGGGGGGCACCACCGTGGATACGAAGGAGCAGCTGCTGGACGCAGCTGCCCGAGTCATCGCGGCACGTGGGTACGAAGGCGCGCGGGTCTCGGAGATCGCGGCGGAAGCCGGGATGAGCACCGGGGCGATCTACGCGCACTACGAGGGCAAGGCCGATCTCCTGTGCGCCGCGATCAACCGTCGGGGCCCGGATGCCGTCGCCGGCCTGCTGGACGCGGGGACGGCCGGATCCGTCGGCAGTACGCTCAAATTCCTCGGAGCGCGACTCGTCGCCGGGCGGCGAACCGGTCGGGCTCGCATCAAGGGGGACGTGTTGATCGAGTCACTCGCGGCCAGCCGTCGTGAGCCGCAGATCGCCGAGGTGCTGCGCGACAGCATCGAGGCGCGCGAGCAGCGCCTCGCCCAGCTGATCCGCCGCGGCCAGGAGTCAGGCGAGATCTCGGCGGCGGTGGCGCCGGAAGCCGTGAGCCGGCTCTGCATGTTGCTCGCACTCGGCGCGGTCGTCTCGCGTGCGATCGACCTCCCGTCTCCACCGGGTGACGACTGGGAGAGGGTCATCGCGAGCCTGGTCGACCAGATGCACAACGCGGAGGCGTCATGAACTGGCCTGGTTCCCGACCCGACGAGATGGTCTCGACCGAGACCGAGCGCCGCCGCCGGCGCTGGCCCTTCTGGGTGGTGGGCGTGGTGGTGCTCGTCTTCGCCGGCACCGGTCTCTACGTGTGGGCCCAGGTTCGGCACCTCACGTCGTCGAAGTACAACGTCATCAACTACTCGGTGCCGTCCTCACCGAAGCTCGTGGCCGGCCAGGGTGAGACCGTCTACCGGATCGACCCTACCCACTCGTCGTTGACCTACGGGGTGGAGGAGAAGCTGTTCGGGCAGGACGCCCATCACGCCGAGGGCTCGACGAGCGGGATCGCGGGCGACATCGCGCTCAACGCCGCGAACCCGGAAGCGAGCCGCGTGGGCCAGATCGTGGTCAACGTCGAGCAGCTGCACTCGGACAACAACTTGCGCGACGCCCAGCTGCGGTCGGGGTACCTGAGCTCGCACGACTACCCGCTCGCCTACCTGACCGTGTCGCAGCTGAGCGGGATGCCGGCCACGCTCATCCCGGGCAAGCCGAACCACTTCACGATCGACAGCCAGCTGACGATCAAGAAGACCCCCGCCCCCGTGAGGTGGGAGGGTGAGGCGACGGTGCAGGACGGCAAGCTCACCGCCACGGCGACGACGAAGGTGAAGATGTCGACGTTCGGCATCGGCCCGATCAGCGTCGCGGGGCTCGTGAGCACGGCTGACGACGTCACGCTGACGATCAAGCTGACCGCCCTCGACCCGTCGAAGTACTCGGTGCCGAACGCGATCGCGGCGCCGCCCGACGCACCCCGCAGCGGCAACAGCCCGTCGTTCAAAGCAGTGGTCATGCCGGCCCTGCAGGCGAACTGCGCTTCGTGTCACGCCACGGGCCAGGTAGGCGCTGCGCACTGGAAGTTGGACACCGCCGGCGACGCGGCCAAGGTGTCCGACGGCATCGGGACCGTGGTCGGGGCGAAGTACATGCCGCCCTGGCCCGCATCCGATGTCGGAGTTCCCCTCAACCACTCGAAGCAGCTGGATCAGAAGACGCTTGCGGCCATCGTGAAGTGGTCGGCCGCCGGGGGTCCGTTGGACGTGCCCGCGTCGACCAAGATCACGGCCACGAAGGGACCGGCCGGCACTCCGCCCCGACGGGACGTCGTGATGAAGATGCCCCAGGCGTACACGGGCTCGTTGAGCAACCCGAACGACTACCGCTGCTTCGTGCTCGATCCGCACATCACCAAGCCGATGTTCATGACCGGCTACGAGGTCACTCCGGGGAACCGGGACGAGATCCACCACGTGCAGATCTTCCACATCGACCAGGCACAGGTCCAGGCGAGCGCGAACATCAGCGGGAAGGACGGGAAGCCGGGTTGGAGCTGCTACACCGGACCGTCGCTTCCGGATCGAGGCCCTGATCGCACGTCGATCCAACCGAACACCCCCAAGCCGCGCACGCGCCGCGGATTCACCGGTCAGCCCGGCCTCATCGCGGGTTGGGTGCCCGGCCAGGACCCGGTCATCTACTCGATGCACTCCGGGATCCTGATGCAGCCCGGCGACGCACTCGTGTTCCAGGTCCACTACCACTACGACAAGCAGCCGAAGCCCGACCGCTCGACCGTCGCCATCCAGCTCGACCCGGGGACGGCGCCGATCAAGAAGCTCGAGATCATCAACCCCATCGGTCCGGTGGAGATCCCGTGCATGCCGGGAGTCACGGCGCCGCTGTGCAACCGTGACGCGGCATTGAAGGAAGCCGCTCGCCTCTACGGCCCGGCCGGCTCGTTCATCGAGCCCGGGCTGCTCGGGTTGTGCGGCAAGACCGCGGAGCAGCTCGCGGCCACCTTCAAGGACGGGGTCGCACACTCGAGCTGTGACACCAAGGTGCCCATGTCCGGCACGATCGTCGGCACGCTCGGCCACATGCACACGCTCGGCCAGAGCTTCCGGTTCACCATCGATCCGGACTCGCCCAAGCCGACGGTGCTGCTCGACATCCCGGTGTGGAACTTCGACTGGCAGATGAACTACGAGCTGAAGAAGCCCATCCACGTCGAGGCCGGCCAGACGGTCCGCATGGAGTGCAGCTGGGACCGCTCGCTCGATCCCAACCGGGCACCGAAGTACATCGTCTTCGCCGAGGGCACCGAAGACGAGATGTGCTTCGGGACGTACGCCATCATTCCGGACGACCAGTCATAGTCATTCGGTGAGGCGGGCGGGGGAGCGGACAGCTCGCTCCCCCGCACGCGCGCGCCCGGTGGCGAGCGTCGCCGCGTTCCAAGTTGTGATCGCGATGCTCCTCGGGCTCGCCGGCATCTCGGCGCTGCGGGACCCGGGCGCGTCGGCCCGCCAGGTCGGGCTGGCGGCCGTGCTCCCGTCGACGGTCGCGACGTTGGTGCTCGCCGCGCTGGCCGGTGTCGGACTCGCGCTGGTGGCGTTCGTCGTGGTGCGGGCTACCCGTCGCGTCGCGGCCGGTTTCGTCTCCGCCCTGCTCACCCTCAGCGCCGTCGGGCTCCTCGTCGCCTGGGCCGACGGGCAGCCGGCGCGCTGCCTCTGCCTCTCCGGCGCGACGCACCAGAGCGGCCTTGCCCACCTCTCCACCTTCGTCGCGGTGGCGACGCTGGCCGGCGTCAGCTGGGGGGCGATGGTCGCCCGGAGAAGGAGCTCCAACTGAGCCGCATCCGCGCCGCTCAGGGCTCCCGGGCTCGGGCGACCGCCTCGGCGTCCTCAGGGCTCGCTACGTCCCGGTCCGGGCTGGGCTCACCGACCTGGTCGCCGTGGGCCCGCTTCACCGCCCGCTCCGCGTCCTCCTCGGCGATGTTCGCATCGGCCCGGTCGGCGAGCGCCTTTGCCTCTGCGTCGCGGTCACCGGTCGCGGCGTGCAACAGCTGCCGGACGCTCGGTGTGTCCTGCTCGTCGTGGCCGGTCGGGGCGTCGTCGGTGGCCATCGGCTCAACCTCGTCAGTCGGATCGGATGCAGGTCGAGGGGTCGTACCCACGTGTGGCGCGGGGAGAAACCCGATCAGCTGAACCCGAGCTGCCCGTACGTGTTGCAGAGGCCGAACGCGTTGATGGCCAGGAACGAGGCGATGATGAGGGCGACGGGGATGCGGTGCCAGCCGCGCATGAGCCGGCGGCCGCCCATCGGGGCGGGCATGTACCACTCGGGCAGCGCGTGGTCCGAGCCGGATCCGACCAGATCCCAGAGGCTCACCGCATCGTCGTCCAGCTCGGTGTCGGGATCGGCGGCGAGGGCGAGGGCGCAGAGCTCGTCGTCGGTCAGCTCGTGATACGGCACCGCAGGTGTGTCCACAACCGGCATGAGCACCTCTTTCGCTCGTCGCCGAAGCGTACCCGTCGACCGGCGGGCAGAATCGTCGGCGCGGCACGGCTCCACCTGCTTGCATAACGTCGCGGCTGCGAGAGACCGCCGCCGAAACGAGGTCGTGATGTCGAAGCTCACTCGCGGGTTCATGGGGCGCAGCCGGGGGACGCGTGATCCTCGGCTGCCACCGGGCCAGTACGACGCCGGGCGCAGCTGGCCGGTGCTGAACGCCGAAGCCACGCCGAAGCTCTCCACCGCGGACTGGACGTTCTCCGTCGAAGGGCTCACCGAGCAGCCGACCACCTGGACCTGGGACGAGATCCACGCGCTCCCGCCGTCGACGTACGACGGCGCGATTCACTGCGTCACGACGTGGTCCAAGTTCGACATGATGTTTGCCGGTGTCTCCGTCGACACGCTCTTGGAGATCGCGCGGCCGTTGCCCACCGCGACCCACGTGATGGCGTTCTCCCACACCGGCTACACCACGAACCTGCCCCTCGCCGACGTGACGGGCGGGAAGGCGTGGGTCGCGTGGGAGGTCGACGGTGAGACGCTGCCGGTGGATCACGGGGGCCCGGCGCGGTTGCTCGTACCGCACCTCTACTTCTGGAAGAGCGCCAAGTGGGTGGCCGGGCTCACGCTCATGGACCACGACGAGCCGGGCTTCTGGGAGCGCAACGGGTACCACGATCGCGGCGACCCCTGGCTCGAGCAGCGCTACCAGGGCGATTGACCGCATGGTCGACCCCACCACGCCATCCACGTGGCAGACCGCGACGGTCGTGCGCATCGCGCCGGAGACCGGCAACGCGAAGACCTTCACGCTCCGGCTCGAGCGCCCGACACCGCACCGCGCCGGTCAGCACTATGTGATCCGGCTCACGGCACCCGATGGCTACACCGCGTCGCGCTCGTACTCCGTTGCCTCGGCGCCGGACGGGTCGGCGGAGCTCGACTTCACCGTCGAGCGCCTCGCCGACGGCGAAGTCTCGACCTTCTTGCACGACGTCGCCGAGCCGGGTGACGAGCTCGAGGTGCGCGGGCCGATCGGTGGTTGGTTCGTCTGGGAGGGCGAGACGCCGGCGTTGCTGATCGGTGGTGGATCCGGAGTGGTCCCGCTCATGGCCATGCTGCGCCTCGCCCGCCGCACCGGTCGCTCGCACCTCGTCCGGCTCGTCGTCTCCACCCGATCACCCGAGGACCTGTACTACGCGGCCGAGCTGCCCGGACCGGAGACGACCATCGTCTACACGCGGACCAACCCACCCGATCTCGCGCGCCCGGCCGGCCGGCTCGTCGCCTCCGATCTCCCCGATTCGCTCGATCCGGCCACGGTCGCCTACGTGTGCGGCTCCGACGGGTTCGCCAACACGGCGACCGACATCCTGATCGGCTCGGGTGTGCCGGCGAGCTCGATCCGCGTCGAGCGCTTCGGACCGTCCGGCTGAGCCGCCGAAACCCGGCCCGTCTCGCGTGGCGCGCGTGCTGAGATGGACGGCGTGCCGCCGATCCTGCATCTGTCCCTTCCGATCCGTGATCTGGCGGAGATCCGTACGTTCTACGTCGACGTGCTGGGGTGTGAGATCGGCCGCGAACGCCCGACGTTCATCGACGTCTGGTTCTACGGGCTGCAGCTCACGCTGCAGGAGCACCCCGATCAGTTGCTCAACGACGAGCAACGCGGCAACCGGCACTTCGGCGTCGCGCTCGGCGCCGATGAGCTCACCGCGCTCCTGGCCCGGCTCGACACGCATGCCGTCGAGTGGCTCAGCCCGGTGTGCACCGACTACGCCGGTACGCCGCGGGAGCAGACCAAGGCGAAGCTGCTCGACCCGAGTGGCAACGTGATCGAGCTGAAGACCTACGTGGACCCGGCGGCGGCCTTCGAGTCGGGGGTCATACCGGGAAGACGGTGACGTCCGTCGCCTTCACCGCCGTCCACACCTCCGTGCCTTCGACGAGCTCGAGCTCGAGCACGGCCGCGGGAGTGATCTCGGCGACCAATGGGACCGCGCCGGCGACGCGCACACGAACCCGGTCGCCCAGCTGCTCGATGCTGTCGATCCGACCCATCGTGACGTTCCGTGGGCTCCCGGTCGGTTGCTCCCGGTGCAGCGACACGGAACGGGGATGAACCGCGGCGAGCACCTCACCGCTTCCCGCGTCCGGGACGATGAGCGAGGCGCCGCTCGGCAGCTCGACGTGATCGCCGCGCGCGATGCCACGCAGCAGGCTGACCCCCACCAGCTCCGCGACGTAGGGCGAGCGCGGCTTCGCGGAGACGTCGGCAAACGTCCCCGTCTGGACGACCCGGCCGTGCTCGAGGATGAGCAGACGGTCGGCGAGCGCGGCCGCGTCGAGCGGGTCGTGGGTGACGAGCAGGCGCATCCCGGCGAACGAGGCGAGCTGCGCGCGCAGGTCGCGGCGTACGGCGCCGCGGGCGCTCTGGTCGAGCGCGGCGAGCGGCTCGTCGAGCAGCAGGAGCCGGGGCTCGGTTGCCGTCGCGCGGGCGAGCGCGACCCGTTGCGCTTGACCACCCGAGAGCTCGTGGGGCTTGCCGCCCGCCCGGTCCGCGAGACCCGAGCGCGCGAGCGATGCCGCCGCGGCCTGGCGCGCGACTCCTCGTCGCGTTCCCCGGCTCCGCAAGCCGAACGCCACGTTCTCGAGCACCGAGAGATGCGGGAAGAGCAGGTAGTCCTGGAAGACGACGCCGATGGGTCGGTGTTCGGGAGGGACGAAGGTGCGGGCACCGTCGTCGACGATGGTGCCGTCGAGCTCGATCAGGCCCCGGTCGATCGCAAGGAGCCCGGCCAGCGCGCGGAGCAGCGTCGTCTTCCCGGCCCCGTTCGGACCCAGGATCGCGACGGTCTCGCCGTCGTCGGCGCGCAGCTCGACGTCGAGGTCCAGGGACCCGAGGTGCAGGACGATGCGTGCGGCGAGGCTCATCCGGCCCCGAGCCAACGCTCACGCAAGAGCGCGAGAACGGCGACGCACACCGCCAGCAGCACGACGCTGAGACCGACAGCCACCTCCGGCTTCGACTGGAGCAACAGGTACACCGCGAGTGGGGTGGTCTGGGTGCGGCCCTGGATGTTGCCGGCGAACGTGATCGTGGCGCCGAACTCTCCCAGTGCACGCGCCCAGGCCAGCGCGGCGCCCGCGATGAGCCCGGGCAGGATCATCGGCAGCGTGACGCGCCGAGCGACGGTGAGCGGTCCCGCGCCGAGCGTCGCCGCCGCGTCCTCGTACCGTCGATCCATCGAGCGCAACGCGGCTTCCACGGTGATGACGAGGAACGGCATCGCCACGAACGTCTCGGCCATGATCACCGCGGCCGTCGAGTACGTGAGCTGGATGTCGAACCACCGGTACAGGTACTGCCCGACCAGGCCCTGGAGACCGAAGGCGTAGAACAACCCGACCCCGCCCACGACGGGCGGGACCACGAGCGGCAAGAGGACGATCGCTCGCACCACGGAACGACCCGGGAACGAGACCCGGGCCAGAACCCAGGCGAGGGGAACGCCGAAGAGCACGGACAGCGCGGTGGCCCACAGCGAGCAGATCAGCGACAGTCGCAGCGCCGCGGTGGCTTCCGGTGTCTCGAGGTCCGTCCAGAGGCGTCTCCACGGCACCTGCTGGACCAGACCGATGATCGGGAGCGCGATGAACGCGAACCCGATGAGCGCGACGAGCACCGCCAACCACGGCGTCCGCCGCCCGCGCCGGCTCACGATGGCGCGAGGAACCCGAACGAGCGCAGGGTCGCCTGGCCCCGGCTGGACATGACGTAGTCGATGAACGCCTGCGAGGTGGCCCTGCTCGCGCTCGACCGGAGCGTCGCGATCGGATACGTCGCGATCGCGTTCTGCGGGTCCGGGATCGTCACGCTGCCGACGGTCCTGCCTGCCGTCGCGGCATCCGTCACGTAGACGATTGCGGCGTCTGCGTCGCCCGTCGTCACTGCGGCGAGCGTGGCCTTCACGTCGAGACCCCGCGTGACCTTGGTCTCCGGGATGGTCACCCCCGCGGCCCGCAGGACCTGCGCGGCGTACGTCCCGCAGGGGACCGTCGGACCGCAGAGCGAGACGGTGCCCAGGCCGGCCAGATCGGCCAACGTCCTGACGTGCTTCGGGTTCCCGGGCTTCGTCACGATGATCAGCTTGTTCTTCGCGAAGATCCGGGGTGCCCCGTCGATGAGCCTCGCGGCCACGAGCTTGTTCATGTTCTCCTCGTCGGCCGAGGCGAAGGTGTCGATCCCGGCTCCGTTGGTCTGCTGGATCTGCAGGGCCAGCGTCCCCGACGATCCCGGGTTGAACGTCACGGTCGCGCGGGCGTTCGCCGCGGTGAAGTCCCTCCCGATCTTCCCGAACGCCTCGGTCAACGACGCGGCGTCGGAGACGTTGATCGTGCCGTCCAACTGCGAGACCGTCGTGGTGCGCGTCGACGACGCACCGCGGCTGCTGCCCGAGCCGTCACTGCTGCAACCCGCCGCGACGAGTGCCACCACCACGGCGACGACGAGCCACAGCTTCACGTGCTTGCGCACCGGCGCCCTCCCTGGTGCCGCGAGCTAGTCGCCCGGCGGCACTTCGATGATCACGTTGGTGGCCTTCACCACTGCGACGGCGAGATCCCCGACCTCGATGCCGAGCTCCTCGGCGCCTTCGCGCGTGATCAGCGACACGACGCGGTGGGGACCGGACTGCACCTCGACGATCGCGGTGAGCGTGTCCAGCTCGATCCGCGTGACGACGCCGACGAAGCGGTTGCGCGCCGACTGCACCATGCCGTCGAGCTCGAAGCGCTTGGCGTTCTCGGTGAGGAACCGGGCGAGGTCCTTGCCGTCGATGTCGCGTTGCCCACCCGGAGTGCGGACGGTCTTCAGCCGGCCCTCGTCACCCCACCGGCGCACGGTGTCGACGCTGACGCCCAACAGCTCTGCGGCCTGACCCGGTCGAAAAGACGGCATATGCAGGAAATCTAGCCGCTTCGTGGCGCATCTGCGGAGATGTGTTACTTGACAAACCCATGATCTGAGATAGAGTATTGGGCATGGACATGCTCTCCCTCGCAGACCGGATCCCCGACGAAACCAGCGCATACAAGATGCTGGAAGACCTGCGCTGGGCCGGTCGTCCAGTCTGCCCCCACTGCGGGTCAGTCTCGGAGAACCACTACTTCCTGACCCCCAAGAACGGTGCCCGCAAGACCCGCACCGGCAACTATTCCAGTCGCCGGGTCTGGAAGTGCCGGGATTGCCGCAAGCAGTTCACCGTCCTGGTCGGCACGATCTTCCACGGCACTCGCGTCTCGCTGCGGACCTGGATCTTCGTCATCTTCGAGATGTGCTCGAACAAGAACGGGATCGCAGCTCGCGAGATCGAGCGCCGCTACAAGGTCAAGCCCAAGACGGCATGGTTTATGACCCAGCGGATCCGTGAAGCCATGAAGCGCGAACCGCTCGCCGGTCTCCTCACCGGCACGATCATTGCGGACGAGACCTACATCGGCGGCAAGCCGAAGAACCGCCACGGCGGCATGAAGTCCCTGTACCAGCGCGACCGGTACGTGGACACCAAGACGCCGGTCCTCTCCCTCGTGAACCGCGAGACCGGCGAAGTCCGGTCGCAGGTGCTTCCGAAGGTGACCGGCGCGACGCTCCGCAAGGCGATCTCGGAGCAGGTCGACATGGCCAACTCGCACTTGGAGACCGACGAGCTATCCGGCTACCGGAAGGTCGGTTTCAAGTTCCAGTCCCACGAGACCGTGAAGCACGCGGTCCAGGAGTACGCCCGCGGCACCGTGACCACGAACCAGGTCGAGGGCTTCTTCGGCCAGTTGAAGCGGTCAGTGGATGGCACCCACCACCACGTCAGTGGCCTGACCCCGATTGGTGGTCCGCTCGCTATGAGAGTGCTGGTTCGGGTTGGAGATTGGTCCAGCGCGCAGCGTACGCGGCTGGGGTGAACATGCCGAGGCTGGAGTGCGGCCGTCGGGTGTTGTAGTCGATGCGCCA